>NZ_JBIVKZ010000016.1:0-242790 GCF_044751025.1 Streptomyces sp. NPDC088747 | reverse complement strand
CCGCCGAGCAACTCCCGCTGCCACAAGCTGTAGTCCGCGTACTGCACCGCCAACGGCACCCAACCAGGCGCCCGTCCGGCAGCACGAGCCCTGTAAGCGGCCGACACATCCCGCGCCAGCGGACCCATCGACCACCCATCACCGGCAATGTGATGCACCACCAGCACCAACACACACTCGCCCGACCCCACCCGCAACAACCACGCCCGCAAAGGCAGCTCGGTTCTCAGGTCGAAGGCATGATTTGCCAGCCCTGCAACCGCCTCCGTCAGGCTGTCCCGGCCCAACTCGATCACCGGCAGATCGATAGACGAAGGCGGGACAAGGATCTGCTGACGCGGCCTGCCCTCGTCAGCCGGAAAGACCGTCCGTAGCACCTCGTGCCGGTCCACCACGTCGCCCAGCGCCAACCGCAACGCCTCGACATCCAGGTCACCGACCAGCCGCAGAGCCACAGGAATGTTGTAGGTCGCCGACGGCCCCTCCAACTCGCCCAAGAACCAGAGCCGTTGCTGCGCGAACGACAGCGGCACCCGTTCCGGCCGCTCCACCCGCACCAGCGGTTGCCGCCTCACGCCGGAGGAGGCCAACCGGCCCGCGAGGGCAGCCGGGGTCGGCGCCTCGAACAACGTCCGGATCGCCACCTCCGCCTCGAAGACCGACCGGATACGGCTCACCAACCGGGTCGCCAGAAGTGAATGGCCGCCCAGCTCGAAGAAATTGTCGTGCACGCCGACCGTGGGCAGACCCAGGACCTCGGCGAACACGGTGCACAGGAGTTCTTCCCGCACCGTTGACGGTCCCCGGCCGCCGTCGATCGGCTGGTACTCCGGAGCGGGCAGAGCCTTGCGGTCCACCTTGCCGTTCACCGTCAGCGGCAGAACATCCAGCACCACCAACGCGGACGGCACCATGTACTCCGGCAACACACCCTGCACATACCCGCGCACCACAGCGACGTCCACACCAACCGAACCACTCGCCGCCACGACATAGCCGACCAGACGCCTGTCACCGGGGCGGTCCTCACGCACCAACACCACCGCCTGGCCGACGCCCACGTGAGCGAGCAACGCGGCGTCCACCTCACCCAACTCAACCCGGAACCCACGAACCTTCACCTGATCATCGGTACGGCCCAGGTATTCGAGGTGTCCCTCAGCGTTCCACCGTGCCAGATCTCCGGTGCGGTACATCCGCTCCCCCGGCGCGAACGGATTCGCCACGAATCGCTCCGCGGTCAGCCCCGGCCGCGCGTGGTAGCCACGGGCCAACTGCGCGCCGGCGACGTACAGCTCGCCCGCCACCCCGGGCGGTACCGGCCGCAGCGCCGCGTCCAGCACGAAGACCTTCGTGTTCGGAGCTGGACGCCCGATGGGTACGCCCCCCAGCGAAATCGGGTCTCCGGGACGGACGGTGAAGGTGACGCATCCGACGGCCGCCTCGGTCGGACCGTACTCGTTCGTGATCAGGACGTCGGGATGCGCGGCCCGCCAGCGTGTGAGCTGCTCGCCCGCAAGGCTCTCGCCGCCGACGACGAGGTCTCCCTGCGTGAAGGATCCGGCGGGCTCCTCGGAGAGGATGCCCAGGTGACTGGGCGTCACCTTTACGAAGGTGGGCGCCAGTTCAGCCGGAAAGCCCTCCTGGATATCAGCGACAAGCAGGGCACCGCCCGAGATGAGCGTGCCGTACAACGGTGTGACGGTCAGGTCGAACGCGGCCGACGAGTGCAGCACGGTCCGACCACTCAGCCCGGGGTACGCGCTGCCGGCCCAGATGAGGTAGTTGGTGACCGCTGAGTGGCTCACCACTACGCCCTTGGGGCGCCCCGTGGAGCCGGAGGTGTAGATCACGTAGGCGGGGTGGGCGGGCAGGAGTGCCGCTCCTCGCTCGTGGTCCGTGAGGTTCTCCCCGGCCATGGCGGACAAGGCCGCCGTGGTCTCCGGGGCATCCGTCACGACGCGTGTCACGCCGTCATCCCCTGCGCCTGTCATTGCGGTGTGTGTGACCAGCAACGTGACCTGGGCGTCGGTGAGCGTGTAAGCGATTCGGTCGGCGGGGTAAGCCGGGTCGATCGGAACGTACGCGGCTCCGGTCTTGACCACTGCGAGGAGTGCGACGACGAGGTCGGCGGAGCGATCCATCAGCACCGCCACACGTTCTTCGGGCCTGGCCCCCTTGCCCACCAGGACGCGGGCCAACCGGTTGGCTCGTGCGTTCAGCTCCGCGTAAGTCATCTCGGTGCCGTCGGAGACCACCGCAGTGGCGTCGGGGGTGCGGGTGACCTGGGCCTCGAACAGCTCGGCGAGCGTGGTAGGCGGAACCTCTTGGGTGCTGTCGTTCCACCCGGACAGGATCCGCTCCCGCTCAGCGGCATCGAGGACATCGACGCGGCTGAGCGGTACGGACGGATCCGCTGTCACCCTCTCCAGGACCATGAGGAAGCGCCGTACGATCGCCTCGACGCTCGCGGGATCGAACAGATCGGTGGCGTAGGTGATCCGTCCGGTCAGCCCCGCCGGGGTGCCGTCCTCGGCGAGCTGCTCGGCGATCTGGAAGTCCAGGTCGAACTTGGCGGGAAGGACGCCCGCAGGCAGTATCTCGACGTCCAGGCCGGGCAGGTCGAGACGCGCTTTGGTGGTGTTCTGCAGGGTGAGCATGACCTGGAACAGCGGATGACGGGCCATCGACCGAGCCGGAGCCAGATCCTCCACCAACCGCTCGAACGGCACATCCTGGTGCGTGAAGGCACCGAGGTCCATTTCCCGTGTCCTGGCGAGCAGTTGCAGGAAGGTGGGATCGCCGGACAGGTCCGAGCGCAGGACGAGGGTGTTGACGAAGAAGCCCACCAGATCGTCGAGCGCCTCGTCGGTGCGGCCGGCGATCGAGGTGCCGACCGGGATGTCGTCTCCGGCCCCAAGTCGGTTCAAGAGGACGGCCAACGCCGCCTGCACCACCATGAACACCGTGACGCCCTGCACCCGGGCCAGATCGACCAATGCCTGGTGCACCTGCGCGTCTATGGTCAGTTCGACACTGCCGCCCCGGTGGGAGACGACCGGGGGGCGCGACCGGTCGAACGGCAACGCCAGCTCCTCCGGCAGGTCGGCCAGTGCCTGGCGCCAATAGGCCAGTTGCCCGGTCAGGAGACTGTCGGGGTCGGTCTCGTCGCCGAGCAACTGGCGTTGCCACAGGCTGTAGTCGGCGTACTGCACCGGCAACGGCAGCCGCTCCAGGGACTGGCCGGTGGATCTCGCCGCGTACGCGGCCGACAGATCCCGCGCCAGCGGGGCCAGGGACCACCCGTCACCCGCGATGTGGTGAACCATGACCATCAGGACGTGCTCGTCAGGACCGGTTTCGAACAGCCGGGCCCGCAACGGGATTTCCTTGGCGAGGTCGAAGTGGTGACCGGTCATCTCGGTCATCGCGGCTACGAGGTCGGCCGGCCGTTCGACCACGATGGGGACCGGGGTGTCCTCGGTCGGCAGGATCTGCTGGTGGGGCTGACCATCCACCGTCGCGAACACCGTGCGCAGGACCTCGTGCCGGCCGACCACGTCACGCAGGGCGGCCTTCAGAGCATCGACATCCAGTGGCCTGGTCAGTCGCAGGGCGAGGGGGATGTTGTAGGTGGCCGACGGTCCCTCCAACTCACGCAGGAACCAGAGTCGTTGCTGTGCGAACGACAACGGGACCCGTTCCGGCCGCTCCACCCGCACCAGCGGTTGCCGCCTCACACCCAACGACGTCAACCGGCCCGCGAGGGCAGCCGGAGTCGGCGCCTCGAACAACGTCCGGATCGCCACCTCGGCCCCGAAGACCGACCGCATGCGGCTCACCAGCCGGGTCGCCAGCAGTGAATGGCCGCCCAATTCGAAGAAGTTGTCGTGCACGCCGACCGTGGGCAGGTCCAGGATCTCGGCGAACACCGTGCAGAGGAGCTCCTCCTGCACTGTGACCGGCTCCCGCCCACCGTCGGTCGGCCGGTAGTCCGGAGCGGGCAGAGCCTTGCGATCCAGCTTGCCGTTCACCGTCAGCGGCAGAGCATCCAGCACCACCAGCGCGGACGGCACCATGTACTCCGGCAGCCTCGCGCCGAGATGGGCGCGCAGCGCGGCACTGTCCGTCTGCGGAGTGTCGCCACCGGCGGGGACGAGATACCCGACCAGTCGCTTGTCCCCGGGGCGATCCTCACGGACCACCATCGCCGACTGCGCCACGTCCGGGTGCGCGCTCAGCGCTGCTTCGATCTCCCCCAACTCGATCCGGAACCCACGGACTTTCACCTGGTCATCCGTACGGCCCAGATACTCCAGCTGCCCCTCGGCGTTCCACCGGACCAGGTCGCCGGTGCGGTACATCCGCTCCCCCGGGGTGAACGGGTTCGCGACGAACCGCTGCGCGGTCAGCCCCGGCCGGTCCAGATAGCCCCGGGCCAACTGCACGCCGGCCAGGTACAACTCGCCCGCGACACCCACCGGCACCGGCCGCAACGCCGCGTCCAGCACGTAGACCTGGGTGTTCCAGACCGGTCCACCGATGGGGACGCTGCTCCTGCTGGTGTCGCCGTCACAGGTCCACGCGGTGACTTCGACCGACGCCTCGGTGGGGCCGTAGAGATTGTGAAGCGGAATGTTCAGTACGTTCCGGAACTGGCCGGCGACATCACTGGAGAGCGCCTCGCCGCTGCAGAACACAGCACGCAGGTCGGTACAGGCGCGGGCGGCCGGTTCACGGAGGAAGACCTGCAACAGGGAGGGGACGAAGTGCGCGATCGTGACGCGCTCGCGTTGGATCAACTCGGCCAGATACCCGGGGTCACGGTGACCCGAGGGCTTGGCGACCACCAACGTCGCACCTTGGAGCAACGGCCAGAAGAACTCCCGTACCGACACATCGAATCCGAAGGGAGTCTTTTGCAACACCCGTTCCGAGGCGGTCAAGTTGTAGGTGCCCTGCATCCAGGTGAGCCAGTTGACGACACCCTCGTGGGGTACGGCCACGCCCTTCGGCCGTCCGGTGGAGCCTGAGGTGTAGATGACGTATGCCGGGTGCGCGGGCAGCAACCTGGCACAGCGCTCGGCGTCCGTTGGGTCCGTGGGGTCCGTGCCGTCGAAGTCCCCAAGCGCCGCGACGGTACGAGGATCATCGACAGCCACGTACGGCGGATGGCTGTCGGTACGGCGGGAGGCCAACTCCGTGCTCGTCAGTACCAGAAGAGGACGGGCATCGGTAAGGAGGAAGGTGATCCGCTCGGCCGGGTAGTCCGGGTCAACCGGCACATACGCACCGCCCGCCTTGACCACCGCGACGAGCGCGACCACCAGGTCCACGGACCGGTGCATCATCACCGCGACCCGCGACTCCGGTCCCACACCCCGCCCGATCAGCAGCCGGGCCAGACAGTTGGCACGCTCGTTGAGATCCCCATAGCTCACCTCAACACCCTCGAAAACCACCGCAACCGCGTCCGGAGTACGCACAGCCTGAGCCTGGAACAACTCCGACAACGTCGCCGCAGGCACCACCCGGCCGGTGTCATTCCAGTCCTTGAGGACCTGACGCTGCTCGGAGCGGGTCATCAGCGTGATCTGGTGCAGGCGTGCCTCGGCCGTGGAACGCGCCATCCAGTTCATCACGTCGAGGAATTTCGCAGCATGCTCATGCACTGCCGTCCGGTCGTAGAGATCCGGGTTGGCATCCACGACGACGGATATCCGTCCGTCGGACGACCTGTCGTACAGGGAGATCGACAGGTCGTTGAAGTTGATGCCACCGAGCCCGTGCGCGCTGCTGGGGGCGTCACCAAATGTCAGTGCGTAGTCGAAGGAAACGATATTCACCAGTAGCGGATAAAGTCCGCTGCGCCCTACGAGCTTCAGATCTCTGATGATGTCTTCGTAGCGGTATCGCTGATGGCGCAACGCATCTCTTACTCCACGAGAAACCTGCTTCACGAGTTCTCTCGCCGTGGTCTTCGGCTGCACCGTGAGACGCAGCGGAATGATATTAGCCGTCATTCCCGGGACGTCCCGCAGGGCAGTTGCTCTGCCCATCACGGGGACTCCGAGAATGATGTCCTCCTGCCCCGTCGCGCGGTGCAGATAGGCGGCGCTCGCGGATATGGCAAGACCTGAGAGGCTTGTTCCCAGTCGGCGTGCGGAGCTTCTGAGTTCGGCAGCGGCGTCGGGAGGGATGTGGAGTGTGTGACGCGTCAGTTCATGGGGAGTGGTGGAAGGCTCTCGGCCGCTCAGGCTGACCGTCTGGGGGCGGTCGGAAAGGCGCCCTGTCCAGTACTCCCGGTCCAGTTCGAATTCTGCGGACGCCCGGTAATCGGCATCGGCGTCCATCAGTGCGGAGCTGGAGGGAAGTGCGTTGTCGGAGACGGATTCGCCTGCCAGGAGAGCCGTGTAGACCGCGGCCACCCGGGCGGCAATCAGGGGTCCTGCCAGCCCGTCTGCGATGATGTGATGTATTCGCTGATACCAGAAGAAGCGGTCTTCGTCCACCTTGAGGGCGGCGTGGGCGAAGAGTTCGCCGTCCCGGAGATCCACAGGATGTCGCATGTCCGCGCGCATCCAGCTTTCCGCACTGGACCGGGGATCTTCGTCACCGCTCACATCGATCACATGGAACGGCCAATTGCTCCGCGGGTCGAAATACTGCTGCGGGACTTCGCCTGCGGTTCCCTCGAAGCGTAAGTGGAAAAAGTCGACCTCCTGGACGGCTTTTCGCACTGCCGTCTCTAAGAGGCCCAGATTGACCTTTCCGTGAATCTCTATGTATTCACCCATGTTATAGATCGGGTTGTCCGGATTCAGTTGCTGCGCATGCCATACGCCAAGCTGTCCGGCCATCAGTTCGCGACGGCCACCATGCGATCCAGACATCTCCACACCCCGGTCAACGCTCGCGCCCCACATCCGGAGCGATCAATTAAGCAATTTGACAGCAATGTTTATCCACTCCACCTTCTCAAGCCGAACTGGACACTGTCAACTTTCTCGGCGATGTGGGCATTTAGGAGATGTTTGATGTTTATTTGCCATGGCCGTTTACTATTTTGCCCTATTTGTCACTCAAAGGGAGTCGGCCAGATTTGGGAACATGAAAAAGATCCCTCCAGCGGGAACCTTTTCACGGAAAAGACACTCAGGGCCTCGCGCGGGCGAAGCGCCAACCGCGCACGAACGGGTCGCCGCGCGAAGTCAGCCGGCGGGGGTGTTGTAGTTGACGATCGTCTCCACCATGAGAGCGACGGCACCGGCCAACGGGTTGGTCGTTCCGACGCCCACGACGTCGGGCAGTCGGTGCGCCTCGGCCTCGGTGACAGCCACCATGCCCCAGAACGCGTTGAACCCCGAAGGATCCACGGGTTTGTCGGTTGCCGTCCCGACGGTCAGGACGCCTCCCGTCTCGGTCACCGCCAACGCGCCCATCTGCCGCAGAACGTCATGGTCCCGTTCCTCCGCGGCCACTACGCTCCAGCCCGCCACCTCCACCTGCCGTAACGCTTCGAGGAGCTTGCCGGGCGTATCCGGGCCCGTGACAACGATGTCCGGCAGCACCAGGGCCACCGACCCCTGTGTCATCGGCAGGGCGGACCGGATCGCGCCGTCGAGACCGGGCCCGCACGACTCGTCCTGGTAGACGAAGACCATCTGGAAGGTGTCGGCATAGCGAGCGAGATAGCTCACCGTGTCCAGCTTGTGCGTGCCGAACACGACGACGAGACGGACGTTGAGTCCGCTCTTGGCGAGTTCGACCACGCCTTCCAGGCTGCGGTCCAGCACGGTGACCCCAGGAGCAAGACAGTGCAACTCCTTCGGGTAGGGCGCCCCGAAACGGGATCCGTATCCAGCGCAGGGAAGGATGACGGAAACATCGGGTACGGGTGCGGACGAAATCTGCATCGAGTGGTACTCCGATTGTGTGGACGATGGGGGAACCAGCACACCTCGCCGAGCACAGACTGCCCACGGCCGGCCGATGTTGAACCTCTGCCTCCCTGCCATGCCGATGCACACAGCGGCCACGGAGATGACTGTTCCCTTTACCTCCCGAAGGCACAACTCTGCTGCGAAATAGCCCGGTTGACCAATAGGACCGAGCTCGATACAGCGAGCCGTCCATCGCCTACTCTGGCCGACGCGCGAACAGTCCTGCTGCCGATCGGTTCCGATGGCCGCCATATCGCCACTGCGGGCCTAAGGGCTGTCCCGTAATCCCCGGTGGATCAGCGCGCGGCGTCAGATGCGGTGCATCGCAAGGCGGAGGGTCGTCCTCATACTGGGCGTATTCGGGCGATCCGACAACGCGGCGAGGTGCCGTAGCTGTCGTCGTGCGCCCGCCGGGGATTACGGGACAGCCCTTAGACCCGGGCGCCTGGGCGGAATCGACATCAATCGCATGGAACTCCGACGAAAGAGGACGCTGAATGCGGGTGTTGTTGTCTACATACGGGACGCGTGGCGACGTCGAACCGCTGGTGGCACTCGCGGTGCGGCTACGGGCACTTGGCGCCGCGGTGACGATGTGCGCCCCGCCGGACGAGGAGTTCGCCAAGCGGCTGGCAGGCATCGGAGTGGAGCTGGTGCCGGTCGGGCTGCCTGTCAGGGAGTTGATGCGCGGGAAGACCCTGCCATCGGCGACGGATCTGGCGCGCTACAGGAACGAGTTGGTCGAGACGCAGTTCGACGCCTTCCCCGCGGCGTTCGACGGATGCGATGTGGTGGTGGCGGCAGGGCTGGGGCAGGTCGCCGCGCGATCCGTGGCCGAGGCCGCCGGAATCTCCTACGTGTACGTGAGCTATGCGGCGGTCCACCTTCCGTCGCCGCATCACGCGCCACCTCCGCGGCCGGGCTGGCCGGAGCCTGAGGCCGCCGGCAATCCGACACTGTGGGAGTTGGACGCCCGGAACGTCACCGCGCAGTTCGGCGAGGCACTCAACAGTCACCGGGCGGCTCTCGGCCTGCCGCCGGTGGAAAACGTACGCGATCACATCCTCACCGACCGTCCGTGGCTGGCGGCGGACCCGGTCCTGGGGGCGTGGCCGGAAACCCCCGGCCTCGACGTCGTACAGCCGGGCGCGTGGACCCTCGCCGACGAGCGACCCCTACCGCCGGACTTGGCGAGGTTCCTGGACGCGGGCTCGCCGCCGGTCTACGTGGGGTTCGGCAGCATGTCCCCCGCCGAAGGTATCGGCGGCATGGCCGTCGCGGCGATCCGCGCACAGGGGCACCGCGTGCTCGTGTCCCGTGGCTGGGCCGAACTGGATCTCCTCGACGACGCGGACGACTGCTTCGCCATCGGCGAGGTCAGCCACCAGAGCCTGTTCGGCAAGGTGGCCGCGGTGGTCCACCACGGCGGCGCGGGTACGACGCTGACGGCGGCCCGGGCGGGCGTGCCGCAGGTGGTGATACCTCTCCAGTTGTCGGACAACCCGTACTGGGCCGGCCGGGTCGCGGCGTTGGACCTCGGTGCGGCCCTTGATGCCCCGACCACGACCGTCGAATCTCTGGGCATCGCGCTCAAGACCGCTCTGGCGCCCGAGACCCGGGCGCACGCGAAGTCCCTTGGAAACAGGCTCCGCACCGACGGTGCGGAGGTTGCCGCGCGCCGGCTGGTCGACGAGTCGCGGTAAAGCGGGCAAGTTCGCGGTCCACGGCCCGATCCGGGCGAAAGGGCTCCGGGCGGGGCGAACCCGCCCGGAACTTCGGCCTGTTGGGGCCACGATCCCACGGTCGATCGCCCTGCGGCAGGGACCAGGCCTTCGGTTGCTACCGTTCGGGCTCATGAACGACGGCGTGTACGTGGGCAATGCGAGCAGCGACGCGGCAGGGAACCGGGGATGGCTGCTCGGACACTTCCAGGAGCAGGGCGACCCCCGCCACAGCGACGCCGTCGAGGTCAAATGGGGTGTCCATCCACGCGGTGAGAAACGCGCGCGGTGGGTGGAAGGCGAGGTGCGGACAGCTCTGCTGGTTCTCATATCAGGGCGATTCCGCATGGAGTTCCCCGGCCGCAGCGTGGTGCTGGAGCGGCAGGGCGACTACGTCGTCTGGGGCCAGGGGGTGGACCACACCTGGTTCGCCGAAGACGATTCCGTGGTCATGACTTTGCGTTGGCCTTCTGTCTCCGGATACGCCATTTCTGACCAGTAGAGCACGGCCCGATCGAGTTGAACCGGTGCCCCATTGTGGCCTGCTATCCCCAGACAAACCCCGTGATGTCGCACGCTGAGTGCAAACGGTGTTTGTGCCGTCTTCTATCGGCGCTCCTCCGAGAATGCCCCATGGCCGGGTGTGACACGGGTCACGGTTGACCACTCGCCAATCGGAGCACATCTAGCATCAATGGAATTGAGCCACCGCGCCGGCGACCGAGCAAACAAAAGCTCCGCAGCGCCCACTCCGCATACACCTCGTGCGACTTTATGGAGTCTTGGCAGACAGATGGCAATTTACAGAAGCTTGCGCGAGCCACCGCCGAGTCCGTGAATGTTCGGTTCGAGATCCGGAACGGGCCGCCGCTCAGCCGGACGTCGAGCTGAAGCCGCGCGAAAGAGACCATAGAGACCATGCCGGGCACGCTCGTGTCAGATCGCGTGAACCACTGATACTCCGGGGACGTTGGGACTCATGTCCGCCGCGTCGCCCCCTTGTCGTGAAGGGTAATCCGTGTCTTTACCCCGAATCGCAGTCAGTAGTCGCCCCGACGAGAAGGCAGAATTCGCGCCTTTGTCGCTGGCGCAGGAACGTCTGTGGGTCATGGCGCGCATGGACGGAGACGCCAGCGCCGCCTACAACGAGCCGATGCCCTTCGATATCCGGGGAGACTTGGACCGGGATCTGCTCATCGAGGCGCTGCGTCTGCTCGCGGCCCGGCACGAGGCCCTGCGCACCAGGCTGGTCCCCTCCGAGGGTTCGGCTCTTCAGGTCGTCGATCCGCCGGACACGGGGTTCCCCGTGACCTTCGAGGATCTGACGGCACTGCCGGACGGGATCGAACGGCTCGCGCGAATACGGTTGGCGGTGGAGGGCACCCCGTTCCGCCTGGGCGAGGAGCCCATGGCACGCGGTTGTCTGATAGCGCTCGAACCACACCACCACGTACTGATCCTGACGGTGCATCACATAGTTTTCGACGGCTGGTCCCGCTCCCTGCTGCTGAAAGAGCTGGGGCTGGTGTACTCCGCGCTTCAGCGGGGGCAGGACGCTTCGCTGCCCGAACTGACCTCGCAGTACAGCGATTACACGCGTCGGCAATGGGAGTGGATGTCGGGAGACGAACCCGCCCCGCACTCCGCCTACTGGACCACCGCGCTGGCCGACACCCCGGCCGTGATCTCCCTGCCCGCCGATCGGCCCCGCCCGCCCGAACAGGACTTCCGCGGCGCCCGGTTGCCCGTGACCGTCGACGAGGACCTGACGCGAGCCCTGCGCACACTGGCAGCTGACAACGATGTCTCCCTCTACGCCACCGTCCTGACCGGCTGGTCCGTCCTGTTGTCGCTGCTCTCCGGGCAGGACGACATCGTGGTCGGCGCCCCCACCTCGAACCGCCGACGCGGCGACGTCGAGGGCCTGATCGGCTTCTTCGTCAACACCCTCGCCCTGCGCGCGGACCTCTCCGGCTCGCCCACCGTCAAAGACGCCCTGAAGCGGGTGAACCAGCGGATCCGTGACGCCCTCAAGCACGTCGACCTCCCCTTCGAGCGAGTCGTCGAGCTGGTCAACCCGCCGCGGAGCCCCGCCTACACAGCCTTGTTCCAGACCATGTTCGCCTGGGTCCCCTCCATGCGGAAGGAATTCGACCTCCCAGGCCTGGAGGTCGAGTTGCTTGAGGATGCCGCCCACGTGCCCGCGAAGTTCGACGTGGTCCTGGCCCTGGCCGACGAGGGCCTGCAACTCACCGGGGAGATCGACTACGCGGTCGCGCTCTTCGACCGGGCGACGATCGAGCGGTGCATAGCTCAATTCCTTCGCGTGCTGCGTCTGATGACCGAGCGGCCGGATGCCGAGATCGCCGACCTGACGCTGCTCGACGAGGACGAGCAGCGGACACTCCTCGCCACCTTCAGCTCCGGGCCCCCCGTGGCCGGCCCGGCATCGGCAAGCGTGCTGGAGCGCTTCGCGGAGCAGGTCCGCGAACGACCCGAGCAGTGTGCGGTGGTGGCCGACGACGCGGAGCTGGACTACGCGACACTCGACCGCCGGGCCAACCGGCTCGCCCATGCACTGATCGCCCGCGGCGCCGGCCCCGATCTCGTGGTGGGCCTGCACGCGGGACGTACGGCCGAACTCGTCATCGGTGTGCTCGGGATCCTCAAGTCGGGAGCCGCCTACCTGCCCCTCGACCCCGGCCAACCCCCCGAGCGGCTCGCCGCCATGGTGAGCGACGCCGCACCGGTCCTCGTGCTGACCGACCGGAGCGACACTCCGGACGGCGACGGACAGTCGTGGGAGCAGCTGACGAAGGTGGAGGCGGAGGGGTCGCACGATGTGGCGCCCTCCATCGACACGGACCGGGCTCGACTCGCCTACGTCATCTACACCTCGGGGTCGACCGGCCGGCCCAAGGGCGTGGCGGTGACGCACGGCAGCGTCATCAATCTCTTCGACCACTGGCAAGACCTCATGGGAGACGCTCCCGGCGAGGCGTCCTCGGCCTGGTCGAGCATCGGCTTCGACGCGTCGGTGCACGAACTCCTCGTCCCGCTGACCACCGGCGCCGTCCTGCACCTGGTTCCCGACGAACTCCGCGGAGATCCTGGGGCGTTGCTGGACTGGATGCGCGAACGCAAGGTCACCCAGGCGTTCCTTCCCCCGTCCTACGTCCTGTGGATCGGTGAGGATCCGGCCACCCGCCTGGCCGGGTCGAGCATGCGGCAGCTTCTCACCGGAGTGGAATCCCTGCCCGAGAGCACCCTGCACCGAATGCGTGAGCTGCTGCCCGGCCTGCGCATCTGCTTCGGCTACGGTCCGACCGAAGCCACGCTCTACGCCACCGCCTACACCGACCCGCAGCCGTACGACCGGCCGTGTCCCATCGGGCGGCCACTGCGCGGCACCCGCCTGTATCTCCTCGACGACCGGATGCGCCCGGTACCCGTCGGAGTTCCCGGCGAGGTCTACCTCGGTGGTGCGAGTCTGGCCCGCGGATATCTGAACCGGCCCGACCTCACCGACGAACTCTTCGTGCCCGACCCGTTCGTCCCCGGTGAACGCCTTTACCGCACCGGTGACTTGGCGCGCTGGCTGCCGGACGGCAACGCCGAGTACGTCGGCCGCCGCGACGAACAGCTCAAGCTGCGCGGCTTCCGTATCGAACCCGGCGAGGTCGAGGCGGCGCTTCTGGCGGTCCCCGGGGTGCGGGAGGCCGTCGTCCTGGCCGACCGCGACACACCCGGTGGCCCGCACCTGGTCGCGGGCGTGGGAGTCGACGCCGGGGCGACGCGAATGCCGTACGAGTGGCGTACGGCCCTCAAGGACAGGCTGCCGGACTACATGATCCCCTCCGTGGTGGCCGAGTTCCCGCGACTGCCGTTGAACCACAGCGGCAAGGTGGACCGGATAGAGGTGCTGCGGGTGGCGGCGGGCGCCCGCGCCGGGCGGGTCAACGCGGCCGCGCCCCGTGACCGTGTGGAGATGGCGCTGTACCGGGTCTGGCGCGGGGTGCTCCTGCATCCGGACATCGGAATCGGTGACAACTTCTTCGAGCTGGGCGGCACTTCGATATCGGCGATCAAGATGGCGTCCGCCGTCCAGAAGGAACTCGGCGTCGACTTGGCTGTCCGGGACGTCATGCTGCACCCCACCATCGAGGCGCTCGCCGAGCGGGTGCGCGGGGCCGGCGGCGACGCGGCGCAGTCCGCGGAACCCAGCAGCCTGGTCGAGTTCCGTGCGGGCGACCACCGGCAGCGCGTGGTGTGTGTCCACCCCGCGGGCGGCACCGCGTTCTGCTACCTGCCGCTGTCCGCCGAACTGGCCGACGACATAGGCGTGGTGGGACTTCAGGCACCCGGGATCAACCCCGGCGAGTCCACCCTGCCCAGCGTCGAGGCGATGGCCGAGGAGTACCTGCGGCTCGTCGACCCCGGCGCCGACGAGGCACTGGTGCTGTGCGGGCTCTCGTACGGCGGTCTGATCGCGTACGAGATGGGCCGCCGCCTGGTAGCCGCCGGACACGAGAAGGTGAGCGTCGTCCTCCTCGACACCCACGGAGCCCAGGACGACGAGCAGCGCGCCGCGATCGCGCCGGTGGGCATGGAGGAGTTCCGGGAGAAGCTGGTGCGCTTCAACGGCATGTATCCGGGCATCGACGACGACCAGGTGGCCCGGTACCTGAACGTCTACAACCACCATCGCGAGACGGGGCGTGACTACGCCGTGCCTCAATCGCCCGCCCGTACCGTGCTTATGCAGGCCACGGCCGTGGAGGACGAGGACGAGGACGGCGCGGGTGCCGATCGTCTACGCGCGTTCTGGCGCCGCCGCGTGAGCGGTGAGTTCGTGGTCGAGCCTGTTGCCTGCGGCCACTGGGACATGTTGGAGAGTGACGAGTTGCCCCGCGTCGCCGCCGTCCTCACCGCCGAACTGCACCGGCTGACATCCGCTCCCCGCCAGGGCGAGGCGGAGCGCACAACACCTTCAGGCACGTCGGAGGCACGATGAAACCGCGCGTCGAAACGTCGCCCGTCGACGTGGCCGAGGACTTGAGCGCCCCCGCCGGTACAGCCGTTGAGATTCACCGCCGAGCTCTTCGCACACCGCACGTCGAAGCGGTCGTCGACGGTGAAGTCAGCCTCGATTACGCGACGTTGAACGTGGCAGCCGCAACCGTCGCCCGGGAGTTGAGGGCCCGCGGTGTCACCGCGGGACAGGCCGTGGCGGTGGCGATGCCGCGGTCGTGGCGGCTGGTCTGCGTGATGCTGGGCATTCTGCGGCTGGGGGCGCAGGTCGTGCCCCTCGACACGCAAAGCCCCGCCGAACGACGTCACTTCATCCTCCGGGACTCCGCCGCGGTGGCCCTGGTGTACGAGACGAGCGAGAGCGCAGCCGGGGTCCCGCAGGATGTGAAGGCTCTCGCCGCGGACGCCCTTCTGCCCGGACTTCCGGATGCCGCCGCCCCTGCCTCTGCTCCTGCTCCTGCTCCTGCTCCTGCCGCTATCGCTGCCGCCGTGGAGACACCGTCCGTCCCCGGCGAGGTGTCCTTCCTGTTCTACACCTCCGGAACGACAGGGCAGCCCAAGGGAGTCGAGGTCCGTGACGCCGGAGTCAGGCGGCTGGCGCAACCCGGTTACATCCGCGTCGAACCCGGTCTGCGCTATGCCTGCCTGGCCAATCCTGCCTTCGACGCGCTGAGTTTCGAGGTCTGGGTACCCCTGCTGACCGGTGGCTGCTGCGTGATCCTGAGCGACGGGGACGTACAGTCTCCCGAACGGTTCGCCGCCGCACTGCGGCACGAACGGGTGGACACCGTCTTCATCACCACGGCCCTCTTCAACGCGATGGTCACGGCAGTGCCGGACTGCTTCGCCGCGGCCGGCGAGGTTCTGGTGGGCGGTGAGCCGCTCAACCCCCAGGTGATGCGCCGCTGGTACCGGGACAACGCCGACAGCGGCACCCGCCTGTTCAACATCTACGGGCCGACGGAGTCCACCACCTTCGCCCTGTGCCATCCGATCCCGCGGGACTTCGACGGGGATGTGGTGCCGATCGGACGGCCCCTGCCGCAGAGCGGTGCGGTACTGGTCGTACCGGGCTCGGAGCGGGTCGCCGCGCCCGGTGAGGTCGGCGAACTCCTGTTGAGCGGAGCCGGACTCGCCGTCGGATACCGCAACTTGCCCGAGGAGACCGAGCGGTGTTTCGTGCGGCTGCCGTGGCTCGACGGTGGTGAGGAGCCGTACTACCGCACCGGTGACCTCGTACGGGCCGACAACGAGGGCCTGGTGGAATACGTCGGCCGAACCGACCGCCAGGTGAAGGTCCGTGGCTTCAGGATCGAGCCGGGCGAAGTAGAGCGGCGCGTTCTCACCCACCCGGCGGTCCGGTGGGCGTATGTGTGCACGCGCCGCGCGAGTGACGCGGGACCCAACGAACTGCTGGCGTTCGTCGTCCTGCGTCATGAGCTGTCCTACGAGGAGTTCGACAGCCACCTGGCGAGCCACCTGCCCGCCTACATGCGCCCCCACCAGATCCACGTCGTGGCCGAACTGCCGCTCAATGCCAACGGCAAGGTCGACCAGGCCGCCTTGCTGCGGCAGGCCGGTCGGCCCTGGCGGCCCGCCGCCTCCGAGTCCGGCGTAGTACCGGCCGTGACGGAGACCGAGCGCCAAGTCGTCGAACTGGCCGAGGAGATACTCGGCACCACCGGTCTCGGGCTGCGTGACAGGTGGATCGCCAGCGGCGGGGACTCGCTGAAGGCGCTTCGGTTCTGCTTCGCCGTACGACAGCGATGGGGCCGCTCGCTGAGCCGGGCGTCCGTTCTGCACGGCGACCTGGCCGCCGTCGCCCGGTCCCTCACCACGGGCCGTCCCGACGAGGAGCACTCCCTGCCGGCACCGGTGGTCTCCGGTGCCCGCTCGGCGCCCGCCACCAGCGAACAACAGCGGCTGTGGCTGGTACAGCGCGGCTCCCCGGACTCTCGGGCCTACTCCGTCGCTCAGGCCTTCCACGTGGACGGGCCCGTCGACACCTCCGCCCTGCGGCAGGCGCTGCGCAACCTGGTGACACGCCACGTGGCGCTGCGGACGAGCTTCGGCCTCGGGCTGGACGGCCTGGAGCAGACCATCGGCGAGCCGTACGACCCCTGGCACGAGCCGGGCCCCCAGCAGGCCTGGGACCAGGAGGAAGCGCACGCCTTCGCCGACACCTTCTTCGCCGAACCCTTCGATCTCGCCGTCCCCCGCATGCTCCGAGCCTGCTGGCTGCCGCGCGACGACGGCGGCACGTTCCTGCTGCACCTGCACCACATCGCTGTGGACGGCTGGTCGTTGAGCATCCTGCTGCACGACCTGTCGGCCGCCTACGCCGAGAGCGGTCACCGCGAGGCCCCCGCTCCGACCGCTTCAACCGCTTCAACCGCCCCGACCCCACTGGACTTCGCGGTCTGGCAGAGCGACCGATTCGCCGACGCGGCCTACCAGACGCAGCGCGATGAACTACTCGCTTTCTACCGGGGTTTGGAGGAGCCGCAGGAGCCGCTGTCCACCCAGGACACGGGTCCGGCACCGCGGGCGCAGCTGCTGCACACGTCGCTCGACGTCGTACGGCGGGCCCAAGTCGACCAGCTGAGCGTCGAGTTCGGGCTGACCCGTTTCCAGGTGCTGCTGAGTGTCTTCTCCTGGTGCCTGTACGGCGTGACCGGTCTGGTCCGCCCGCGGATCGCCGCCCCGGTGGCCAACCGCCCGGTGCGGGAGTTCGAGAACACCGCGGGCATGATGGCGAACACCGTCCTGCTGCCGGTGACAGTCATGCCCGGTGAGGACCTTCGTTCACATCTCGCCCGGACCAAGTCCGACACGGAACAGGTGCTGGGACGCCAGGACGTGGCGCTCACCGACGTACTGACCGGCTGGGACGGCGTGGTCGACAGCACGCCGTTCGACTTCCTCTTCGTCCTGGAGAACACCGACTTCGGCGCACTGCGGCTGCCCGGCTGCGCTCAGCGACCTCTGTGGTGGGCGGCACCGGAGGCCAAGTGCCCGATGACGGTCTCCGTGGTCGAGCACGCGGACGGACTCGACGTGCTGTGGGAGTACGCCGAGAACCGGTTCACCGGCGAGGACATCGGTGCAATGGCGGAGCTGTTCCGGCGGGGCGTGGACGCGCTCGCCGCCGGTGGCCGCTCCACCGCCCGTGAACTCGTCGTGCCGTACCGGCTGTCCCTTCCGGAACGCGGGCGCGGACCGGCCCCCGAACCCGGCTTCGCCACGGTCGCCGAAGGCTTCGGCCGACAGGTCGCCCGTACGCCGGACGCACCCGCCGTCGTCACGGCGGACGGCGACACGCTGACCTACGCCGCCCTCGACGCCCGCGCCGCGGCACTCGCCGCGGAACTGACCGACCGCTACCCGATTCCGGCGGACAGCAGCCCCTGCCGGGCGGCCCTGTACCTGGACCCCTCCGCCGAACACGTGGTGGCGCTGCTGGCACTGGCCAGACTGAACGTCACCGCCGTTCCCCTCGACCCGTCCTACCCGGCCGACGTGCTGCGCCGCGTCCTGGAACAGATCGACCCGATGTGCGTCCTCACCACGCGGGACGGCTCGCCGACGCTGGACACACTGCTCCCGGACGGTGTGGTGCGCCACCTCGTGACACCGGTCGCACCGGTCGCACCGGTCACACCGGCGGACCCAGCGCCGCTGGAGGATGCCGGCGCGAGTGCGTCGTACGACGGGCAGACGCATGACGGGCAGACGCATGACGGACGTACGTATAACGGCCAGACGCATAGCGGGCGTACGCATGACGGGCGCTCGGTCGACGTGCCGACACACGATGGCGCCCGCCCCCTGTACACACTGTTCACCTCCGGCACCACCGGTGTCCCCAAGGGCGTGCAGATCCACGACCGCACGCTGTGCGACCTGATCAGGTGGCAGTCGGGTCCTGGCGGCCTGCACTCCCCCGCTGCCACCCAGCAGTTCTCCATGCTGGCGTTCGACGTGTCCTTCCAGGAGATCTTCGGGACGCTGTGCACGGGTGGCAGCCTCCAGCTCATCCGTCCCGAGTGGCGGCAGGACGCGCCCGCGCTCCTGGACCGGCTGGACTCCGCGGGGACCGAGCGGATCTTCATGCCGTACGTGGCCCTGCAGTTGCTCGCCGAGTACGCCGTCCGCCTGGACAGGTATCCCGCACGGCTGCGTGAAGTGGTCACCGCGGGTGAGCAGTTGGTGTGCACCGACAGCATCCGGCGCTGGTTCGCCGGACTCCCCGGCGCACGCCTGTTCAACCACTACGGGCCGACCGAGACCCATGTGGTCAGCGCCCTGTGCCTGGAGGGAGATCCTGGGCGATGGCCCGAACGGCCCGCCATCGGACGCCCGGTGGCCGGCGCCGATCTGCGTGTGGTGGACGCCCAGGGCGACCCGGTCCCGGCCTGGTGCACCGGCGAGCTGCTGATCGGCGGCACGATGACCACCCGCTGCTACCTCGACGAACCGGCACTCGCCGACACCCGTTTCGTCGAACTCCCCGGCGCGGGCCTGTTCTACCGCACCGGTGACCGGGCGTTCTTCGACCGTGCGGGCCTGCTGCACTACGCGGGCCGCGACGACCAGCAGATCAAACTGAGCGGGCACCGGCTCGAACTCGGCTCGGTCGAGGCGGCCCTGCTGCGCCACCCCGCGGTGGTCAACGCGGTCGTCACGCGTGCGGGCGACCGGCTGACGGCGAGCCTGGAAGTACGTGGCGAAGCGCCGTCCGCCGACGACCTGACCGCGCATCTGTCCGCCCTTCTGCCCTCCTACGTGCGGGTGGACAGCTTCCACAGGCTGGAGAAGCTCCCCCGCACCCCCAGCGGAAAGCTGGACCGGCAGGCGGTCGTCCGGGCACCGGGCAAGGAGATACGTCGGTCCGCGATCACCCGGTTGGGCCTGTCGGCCGAGGAGGAGCGCCTCACCGCCGCCTTCGAGGAGGTCACCGGGTCGCCGATCGCACCGGACCAGACCTTCTTCGAGGCGGGGGCCTCCAGTCTCGCGCTGATGCGTTTCCACCTGCGCTGCACCACCGCACTCGGTCTGCGCTTCAACATCGCGGAACTGTTCGAGCACGTCACCGTACGATCCCTGGCCCGCCACCTCACCGCCCCGCGGCCCCTCACCGCCCCACAACCCGCCACCGCCTCACGGCCCCTCACCCCGTCGACCGCGAGGGACGACGGGGCCCCCGAACCCGGCGAGCCGATCGCGGTCGTCGGCATGGCGGTACGGGTGCCCGGCGCCCCTGACCTCGCCGCCTTCTGGGAGCTGGTGGTATCCGGCGGCACCGGGATCCGCCGCTTCGACGCGCCGGAAGGAGTCGTCGGCGCGCACAGCACACTCGACGGCATGCTCGACTTCGACCCGGGCCACTTCGGCATCAGTCCTCAAGAGGCACGTCTGATGGACCCCCAGCAGCGTCACCTGCTGATGGCGGGCGTGCAGGCCTTGGCGCACGCCGGGGTGGCGGACACCTCGGCCACCCGGGTGGGCCTGGTGGCCGGTGCCGGGGAGAACACCTACTTCCAGTCGCTGTTGCGCGAGGCGGACCCCGGCCGGCTGCCGGACGGTTTCCAGCTCGCCCTGCACCACGAGAAGGACTTCCTGGCCACGAAGGTGGCGTACCACCTCGGGCTGACGGGCCCCGCCTTCAGCGCCCAGACGGCCTGCTCCAGCTCTCTGGTCGCCGTGCATCTCGCCGGCGGTCTGCTCAGGCAGGGCGAAGCCGACGCGATGCTCGCCGGGGGTGTACTCATCGACCCCGGGCTGACCGGCGGCTACCGCTACCGCCCGAATCACATCTTCTCCGCGGACGGGGACTGCCGACCCTTCAGCGCCGATGCCACCGGCACGGTCGGCGCGAGCGGTGTCGGCGTCGTGGTCCTCAAGACGCTGCGGCAGGCGCGGCACGACGGCGACACCGTCTACGCACTCATCACCGGCTCCGCGATCAACAACGACGGTGCGGCGAAGATGAGTTACACGGCGCCGTCCCTGGCCGGACAACGGGAGGTGATCCGGACCGCCCTGTCCCGTGCCGGGCGCACGGGCGCCGACCTCGGCTATGTGGAAGCGCACGGCACCGGCACCCGGCTGGGCGACCCGATCGAAGTCGCGGCGCTACGGCAGGCGTTCGACGTGAGTGAGTCCGGCCGCTGCGCTCTGAGCTCCGTCAAGAGCCAGCTCGGACACATGGGCGCGGCCGCCGGCGTAGTGGGCCTCGTACGCGCGGCCCTCGCGGTGCACCACGGGACACTCCCGCCGAACCTCAACTTCTCCGCCTTCAACCGGGAGATCGGCCCCGATCCCACTCCCTTCCATGTCCCGACCGAGGCGACGCCCTGGCCCGACGGGCGCGAACGGGTGGCCGCCGTCAGCAGTTTCGGGATCGGCGGCACCAACGCCCACGTCATCGTGGAGCAGGACACCGCGCCCGGACCGGTGGCGACCGGCGAGGTACCCAAGTGCCTGGTGCTGTCGGCCTCCAGCGCGGAAGCCCTCGCCACCGACGCCGCCCGGATCGCCGACTACCTCCAACTGCACCCGGAGCAACACGAGTTCGCGCTCCGCCATCTTCAGACCGGTCGGGTCGCCCGCCGCCTGCGGACCGCGGCGACCGTGACGGACGCCGCCTCGGCCGTGCGCCGGCTGCGCGCGGTGGCCGCGGGAGCGGTGCCGGTCGGCAGCGTGGACCCGGACGCCACGGCGGTCCCAGCGGCCGGTCGCACGGCCCGCGAACTCGCCGAGGACTGGACCGCCGGACGCTCTGTCGACTGGGGGGCGGGCTCCGCTCCGGCGCCCTGGGACTTCCCTCCCCCGTCCTTCTCCCTCGCGGAGTACGACTTCGACCGACTGACCGCGGAACCGCACGAAGCCCCGGCCGCCACGCCCCAGCGGCTGCCCCGGGAGAATTGGCTGCACCAGCCGCACTGGGTCCGGCTGCGCCGCGCCGCCGTCGTGGACACCACCGTGCCGGCCGGCCGCTCGTCCACCGTGGTCGTCGTGACCTCCGAGGACACCCCGTCGACGGCCCTCGCGCCCTTCGAAGCGGTGGCGTCGCGAGTGATACGAGTGCACCCGGCCGACGCCTTCGCCCGCCGAGGACCGGACGCCTACGACGCGGACCCCGCCGATCCGGTGTCTCTGCGCCGCCTGCTCGACGCACTGTCCGAGGACGGCGTCCCGGCCGCTGACGACAGCGCTCCGGTTTCTGAGGACGGCGTCCCGGCCCGCGCCCACATGGAGTGGGTGCACGCCCTGCCCCTCGACGTGACAGGGCCGGTCGGTCCCGGCAGCCTGGAACACGCCCGTCGCACCTGCGTGGACAGCACGGCCGCCCTGGCCCAGGCGCTGACCGGGCGAAGCGTCTCCCCACGGGTGTGGTGGCTGTCGTACGGCGCCAGGCCTGTGACGGGATCGGTGGACAGACCCGAACTGGCGCTCCTCGCCGGGCCGGTGGAGGTCGCCCATCAGGAGTCCGCTCTGACCGGCCACTGGCTCGACCTCCCCGACAGCGACCTCACCCGCTGGGCCGGTTACGTGGCCTCGGTCGTCGCCGGTACACGTGCGGCCGAGCGCCGCGACGGGCCAGCCCTACCGCGCCAACTCGCGCTGCGGCAGGGCTACTGGTGGCGGCAGGGCACCATACCGGTGCCGGATCCGATGCCGGTGCTGGATCCGGAGGCGCAGGGTACGCAGTCCCTCGTACCGGCCGGAGTGGACACCGTGCACTTGGTGCTCGGCGGCACGGGCGGCATAGGGCGCGCCATCGCCGCCTGGCTGCTCGAACACACCCGCGGTCGCGTCCTGTTGCTGTCGAGGAACCCGCGGCTGCCCGAGGAGTTGAACGGATGGGCCGACCGCGTCGGGCTCGTCCCGGCGGATCTCGCGACCATGCCCGTTCACGAGGTGGCGGCGGCCGTCGCGGGCCACACGTCGCGGCTGGACGGCGTCATCCACGCGGCCGGTCTCGGACACGGCGGGCTGCTCGTACGACGTGACGCCACCGCGATGCGCGACGCCTCAGCGGTCCGCGACAGGGGTGCACTCGTCGTCGAGCACCTCATCGCAGCCCTCCGTCCCGAGATCGCGGTCTACTGCTCCTCGATGTCCGCCCTGCTCGGTGGTGTCGGCCAGAGCGACTACGCGGCCGGCGCGAGCCTCCTCGACGGCTTCGCCCACCACCGGGCCTCGGAGACGGAGACGACCGTCCGGATCGGCGTCAACTGGGACATCTGGAGCGAGACCGGAATGGCGACCCGCGTCCCGAACGCGGACAGCCGGCATCAGGCGCACCTCGCGGTCGGCCTGACCGTCGAGGAGGGCAAGGCGGTCTTCGCCCACGCCCTCGCCCTGCAACTGCCTCAACTCCTCGTGTCCACGACCGACATCGACGTCTCCCGGGCCTTCTACGCTCCCGCCGAGACCGCGGCTCGGTCCTCGTCCGCTGGAGCGGTGCATCCGATGGACGGCGAGGAAGAGGCCCCCGGCGTCGGCGACACCGGAGGGAGGGCGGACGCCATGGCCAGGGTGATCCAGGATCTGCTGGGCGTGGACGAACTGGACCCCGAGGACTCTCTCTACGACCTGGGCGCCGACTCGTTGACCCTGATCAGCCTGATCGACCAGATCGAGGACGACTACGGCGTCGAGTTCGACCTGGGCTCCTTCAGCCACCGCGTCAGCCTCGCGGAGATCCTGAAACACATCGAGGCGGCGCTCACCTCCGCCGAGTCCGGCGAAGCGGCCGAAAGCACTTCCCCGGTCGTCCTGGACATCTGGCAGGTGGGAACCGGTCCGGCGGTCCTGTGTCTGGTGCACCCTGTGGGCGGAGACATCCAGGCCTACCGTTCCCTGGTGGCAGCGCTCGGACCCGCACCGACGGTGTGCCTCATCGCCGACCCTGGACTCCGCGACACCGAGATGCCCGCATGGTCACTGGCCGAGCGGGCCCGTCACTACGACGCGGAACTGCGCGCCCACTTCGGCGGGCCGGACCACCGACTCCACCTGGCCGGCTGGTCCTACGGCGCCCGGGTGGCGATGGAGATGGCAGGCCTCGCCGAGTCGGCAGGCGGACCGCCGGCCGCGCTCTACCTGCTGGATCCGCCACCACCCCAGGCGGAAGCGCTGGTCGCCGCCTACGACGAGGCTCACCTGGAGAAGGTGTTCGCCGCCGAACTGGGCATCGGCGCCTCCTCGTTGGCGACTGAGCACGCACAGGCCTATACCGAGAGGCTGGCCCGCTGCTGCCGCGCGAACCTGCGCAGCCTCGGGGAACATCGCGTACGGCCGCTCGCCTCCGTCCCCACGTATCTGTGGCTGGCCGAACACTCCACGGAGGGCATGCCCGCTCCCGCCGACTCTCAGGAGCAGGACCGGCAGTGGAACACCTGTCTGCCCCCGTCCGCCGTACGCAGGTGTCTGCCCACGGACCACTACGGCATCGTCGCGGCACCCCACGTGGACACGGTGGCCAAGACCATCAGGGCGACGCTGGCGTCCCCTGGCAGCGGTACTCGCGGACCCGCTGACCTGTAAAACCCCACCCCACCCCACCCCACCTCTGGAGGATGACATGGAGCCATACGAACTCGCAGCACTGGAAGCGATCACTACGCGTCCCCCGTACCCCTACCGCACTCTCACTGTCGAACGGATCACCCCCGTTCTGGGAGCGGAGGTCTCGGGCGTCGACCTGTCGCGGGAGATCCCGGCGGAGCAACTGGAGGAGATCCGGGCCGCCTTCCGCGACTACCACGTCCTCGTCTTCCGCGATCAGACGATCCTCCCCGAGCAACACAAGGACTTCGCCGCCGCGTTCGGCGAACTGCGCCCCGTCGACCCGGCGCCCGAGGGCGATCCGTACATCCTGGAGATCCGCACGACGTCGGCCGCGGCGAACGTGGCGGGCAACGGCTGGCACGCGGACGGCACCGCCGACGCCGAGCCGTCACTGGGGTCGATGCTCTACATCACCGAGACACCGGAGCCGGGGTGCGGCGGCGACACCCTCTTCGCCAACATGCACCTCGCCTACGACATGCTCTCACCGGCCATGCGCGCCCTTCTGGACCCGCTGACCGCGATACACGACGGCGCGCAGGCACTGGCCGGGTACACACCGCCCGCGGACTACGTCATCCCCAAGAGCGAACACCCGCTCATCGCCCGGCACCCCGAGACCGACCGCCAACTGCTGTACGTCAACAAGGCCTACAGCAGCCGCATCCCGCAGCTCTCCGCCGACGAGAGCCGGGCCCTGCTGGACATGCTCTTCGACATCATCGCCCGCAGGCCGGTCCTGCACTGCCGCGTCCGCTGGACCCCGGGCACACTCGTCTTCTGGGACAACCGGTGCGTCCAGCACCACGCAACGTACGACTACTACCCCTACGCCCGCTACGGCCAGCGCGTCGCCATCAACGGCGGCCCCGTCAAGGGCTGATGGCCCGACTCCGGTGAGGCGTCGTCCTCTCCCGCACCTGACCCCGGGCAGCGGTGGCCCGCTACCCGGGGTGCCCCGGTGTGGCTCCGTCAGCGCGTTTCCCGCCACGCGCGTCGACGGCTGATCCGGACGTAGCGGAGGAGGTTCAAATCCGCCCGTCCTCTTCGTCGTCGGGGAGGTCGGTTTCGATGCGCTCCTTGCGCACGGTTCCGGTGACGGTTTCCTCCTCCGTGACTTCTTCCGTGCTCAGGCGGACGCGCTCGACGGGTTCGGTCCGGGTCTCCACGACGGGCCGCTCCGCGTGCAGGGTGACCTCGTGTTCCGCTTCCGAGATCTCGGGGCCGGACAGCGCGTCATCGATGTTGGCGTCGGTGACGGGCTCGCGCACTATGCGGACCTCTTCGTGACGTACCGGAACGGTCTGCTGCTGTTCCTCGGTGACCACGTACTTCCGCAGCCGCGCACGGCCGGTCTCCTCGCGTTCCACCCCGACGTGCATTTCTTCCTCGGAGCGCGTCATCGCGTCGTCGCCGGTACCGCCGGCGCGCATCGTGCCTTCGCCCGTCCCCACGGCCGTTGCCTCGCCGACCGACTCGGGGCCTGTGCTGGCCCACCCACCGCGGGCCGGGTCGTTGGCCTGCTGCCAGGCCTCGTCCCAACGGATGCCGTAGTGCTCGTACAGGCGGTGCTCCTCTGCCTCGGACAGGTGCCCGCCGCCGTCGATGTCGACGTTGGGAGCGTCCTTGATGCGGTCCTTGGAGACCGAAACCTCGAGGTGGTCCTCGACCATACGCGCCTCACGCATGGGGACGAACGATTCGTTGGTGCCGAACAGGCCCGTCTTGACGGTGACCCACTCGGGCTGACCGGTAGCGTCGTCGTAGAAGACGTTCTTGGCGTCGCCGACCTTGCTGCCGTCCGCGTCGTAGACCGGGTGGTCCAGCACCGCGGGGATCTGCTCTCGGGTGATCATCTGCGCCTCCTGCTCCTGTAGGGGGATCTCTGATCGAGTAACCGACCGAACCACCCAGAAACACCGCAAGCACCCTTTTATGCACATATCCAGATAACTTCGCACAGTCATCGGTGCAAGCCGCTGAGTAGGCGCCGGGGTCGCATGACGGCGAGGCCTGCGGTGGACGGCGCAGACGCGGGACGTGAAGTGGGCGGGCCGGGGGTACTCGAGTCGGACGCATCCGCGTCATATGTGCTCCCGGCGAAGAGGTGACGACATGTTGTTGACCGACCACTCCCTGTCCGAGGGGCTCCGCGCTCTCGTGACCGGCGGTTCGAGGGGTCTGGGACTGCTGACCGGTGCCCGTCTGGCGGCTCGCGGGTGCCGGGTGACTCTGCTGGCCCGTGACGCCGACGAACTCGACCGGGGCGCGGCCTGGATCCACGCGCGCACCGGGCAGGACGTACGCACCGTGGTGTGCGACGTCCGGGACGAGGCGGCGGTGGCTTCCGCGGTGGCCGACACCGCGGAGGAGGTCGGCGGCCTCGACGTGGTGATCGCCAACGCCGGCGTGATCCAGGTGGCGCCGGCCGAGGCCGGCGGTACGCCGGCGTTCCGGGACGCGATGGCGACCATCTTCGAGGGCACCCTGCACACCTCGCTCGCCGCTCTTCCCGTGCTGCGGCGCAGTCCGGCGGGCGGCCGGCTCGGGCTGATCGGCTCCGTCGGTGCGCTGCTGGCCGTTCCCCACCTCGTCCCCTACTCCTGCGCCAAGGCCGCCGTCAGGGCGCTGGGTGAGGGTCTCCAGGAGGAGACGGCGGGCAGCGCCGTGAGCGTGACCACCGTGCATCCCGGCCTGATGCGGACCGGATCCCATCTGCAGGCCGAGTTCGGCGGCCGGGCGGAGGCGGAGTTCGCCTGGTTCTCCGCGCTGGCCGGGACACCCCTGGTGTCCATGGATGCCGAACGGGCGGCTGAGAAGATCGTCCGGGCGGTGGAGCGCCGTCGTACCCGCGTGGTGCTCACACCCGCCGCGCACGCCGCGTCGCTCGCCCATGGTGTCGCGCCGGGCCTGGTCACGCGGGTCAGCGGTCTGGTGGGGCGGGCGCTGCCCACAGCCCCGGAGACGGACCCGGACACCAACACCCCGATGAAGCAAGGGCACTCCCTCGGCGCTCCCGCCCAGCCCCGCTGGAAGGAGGTCCTGCGCCGGGCCGGCAGCAGCCTCAACGACCGGGCCGCGCAGCGCTACAACCAGCAGCGGCCGGGACCGCCCACCAGTGCCTGACCGATCAGCGGCCGAGGAGACGCGCGGTCCAACTGCGCACAGCGGGTGGGCAGGAGGCGCCGCTCCAGCCCACCCCGGCTCTGCTTAAGCCCACCGGGCTCTGCTTCAGCCCACCCGGCTCTGCTTAAGCCCGCCCCCCGCGCCCTTCAACTCGGGGCTCAGGCGCGGTGGCTCCCGTAGTAGCTACCGAGCTGCTCGTGATAGCCCGCGTCACCGGTGTGCTTGTCCTTGTCGAACTCGGGAGCGTTCTTGATCTGCTCCTTCGTCCGGTCGACGTAGATCATCTCCGCCGCTGTGTCGATGCCGGTGACGATGCCGGCGGGGATCAGCACGTGCTTGCCGAAGATCCACACCCCGATGTCGACCACGAGGTGAGAGGCTCCGACGTCGCCGGAATGCTTGTCGACCTTGCCGATACTTCCGTCGGTCGCCTCGACCTTGTAGCCGGTCAAGGTGGCGTCCTGCGTGTAACCGACCGCCGACTGGTAGTCCCACATGTCTGCGTCCACGATCACGTCTCCTTGATGAACGGACTGGTGGCCGGAAGCGCGCTTCACGGCCAGGTCGCCTGAAATGTGCTCGCTTCGAGTACCCATCGTTCCCGGTGGCATCCCGCAGCGCCGGAACCCGCGAGCGAGCAAGCGGCGGCGTGTGGCCGAGAGCTACGGGACCTGGCCGCCCCCGCCGCTTCGCTCGCGGTCCGCCGAGGCGCGGACAGGTCCCACGATCACCGCCGGGGGTGCAGTTCGTCTTCGGCCGGAAGGTGCCCGGTGATGCTGGCGATCAGTTCGGCGCACAGGTCGCGGAGTTTGACATTGCGGTGTTGGGAGGCGGTTCGCAGGACCTCGAAGGCCCGCTCGGGGGTGCAGCGCTGTTGGCCCATGATGACGCCCATGGCCTGGTCGATGACGGTACGGGACTTCATGGCCGCCTGGAGATCGGCGGCGAACGCCTGTACATCCGCGATCCGTTGGGCCAACTCGATCGCGCCGGTGGCCTGAGCCGCCAGCAGCCGCAGCGAGGTCAGGTCGGCGTCGACGAAGGCGTTCGGAACAGGGGCGTACAGATTAAGGGCTCCCGCGGTATCGCTGTAGGGAGCGATCGGCAGGGACAGCGAGGAGCGGGCACCGCAGGCGGCGGCGTAGGCCGGATAGGCGCCCCAGCGGCTCTCGCTCAGGGTGTCGGGGACATCGATCACCAGGCCGGTGCGCATCGCCTGGAGGCACGGGCCGTCGTCCTGGCCGTACTGAGCCTCGTCGAGTTTGGTCGCGCTGGCGCCGACGCTGGATACCGTCACGGGGCGGCCCTGCCGCTCCAGGGTTACTCCACAGCCGTCCGCGGTGGGCGTCAGAGCGAGCGCGCGGTGGGCGAGCGCTTGCAGGAATCCGTCCAGCGTGTCGGTGTCCAGCAGAAGTGCGGTCACGTCCGGCGCAGCGGGAAGTGGCCTGTCGGTCATCGTCATCTCGTTCTGGGTGGGGCGGGAACCGGGCAACGCAGAAGGCCTCCCCGGGGCTGCTGGGAGGTGCCGTCGGCGGCGGCGCGCCGGGTAACCCGCACAGGGCAAAAAGTGAAGGAGGTGGTGCGGTGCGTGCTACAGCGGCGCTCAGCGGAAGAGGAGGCGTCCGATCGCTCGACGAACCGGCGCCGGCCGACCGGCCACGACAGGCGGGTGGGTGGCGGGCTGGTGCGCGGGCGGACACCCGCGAGCGAGAGCCATGGCCCCGCTTATCGTGGTGGCCACCCGGAGTGTGCGGGTCAGGCCGGCGGTACGCAGGACATGGCGTGCGAGCGGATGCCGCGCCACGACGCACAGAGCGGAGCCCTGGATCTGAGCGGTTCGCCGGACTCGTGACAACATCTGGAGCGCCGTGGACGTGAGCAGCGCAGTGCGGAGATCCACCACTACCACCGGCGCGACCTCGCTACGCACCAGGCTCTCCAGAACACCCTCGACAGTGTCCTCGATGTCCGGGTCGATGACTTCGTCCAGTTCAACGACCAGGCATCTGCCCACGCGATAAGTCAGAAGCGACACGAAAACCCCACAAAAATGAAGAGAATGTTGTGGGCCGCTTCCTGACCTCGTCATCATTATGCCCCGTCGTCCTGCAGTGCAGAAACGCCCTACTCCGTGGTCAGGATGCCGTCGGGAGATGACACTCGGACCTCGGGGCCGGGCGCCTCGGAGGGCCGGGGGCTTCACATCTCCCCTCGGGGCGGGTGCAGGAGGGCATTTCCAGGCCTGCTCCCGCCCGGTAGAAGGCGACGCGTCCCAGCCTGATCGCCGCCCTGGACCAGCCCCGACCTCTTCGGGGCGTTCCCGAAGAGCGCGCCGATGACGTGGGACGGCTTCCGCGAGAAGCTGGTCGAGCTCAACCGGCTTCGACGGCTGAGGACTTGAAGCCCTTGACGAGCATGTAGGTGCCGGCCGAGAGTTCCCAGGCGGCGATGGGCAGGGTCGCGAGGAGCGACCACGCGGAGAGCTGGTCGTTGTGGCCGAAGAAGGTCGCGATGCCGGATGCCAGGAGCAGCGGCGCCCCGATGAGGCCCATCGCGGGGATGAGGCGTGGTACCAGCCGTGACCGGTACAGCAGGGTGCCGAGCAGCAGCGCGTTGATGCCGGCCATGAAGCCGGGGCCGAGCAGGAACGTCCAGTCGCGGACGGCCACGAGCGCCTCTCCGACGGTGCGCAGCGTCGCGGCGTCCTCGCCGGTGGTGCCGGTCGCGCCGGAGAGGTCCTGGCGCAGCGTGACCACGGACAGGAGGCTCACCACACCGGTCAGGATGATCCCGGCCTCGACCAGGCGCGAGGTCAGGAAGCCCAGGGCCAGCGCCTCGTTCGTGCGTTTGACGACGGGGAGGACCGCGACGGCCGTACCGATGCAGGCCAGGGCGCTCACCATGTCGAGGAGACATCCCCACAGCACTCGGGTGTCGGACCCGGCGCCGACTATGTAGTCGGGGTGGTCCAGGACAGGGGCGATCAGCAGCAGTGCGGGGATGGAGGCCAGGAAGGTGAGCAGGTGGAACGCTCCTGCCGCGCGGGCATGGTTCCTCGTCCAGTCGGTCTGTGTCTGCCTGGGTGAGGACGTACGCATGGTGGTCATGTCAGGCTCCGTGTTCTGGGTTCTCGGGTTTGCGGGGTTGTGGCGTCCGCGGTTCGTTCTCCTGTGGACCGCTCTCCAACCGGGCGACCGAGAGCAGGGGAAGGCCGACGTCGCGCAGCCTCTGCAGCAGGCCGTGGAGTGCCGCCTGGTCGACGACGGGACCCCGTAGGAGGGTTGTCCCATCAGCGCCGACGGTGAGGGTCATGCCGTCGAACCAGGTCGCCCACCGGGGGCCGAGGCAGCCCTGAAGCCGGATCTCGTACCAGCTGGGACGACGGTCCTGGGAGCCGCTGGTCGGGGTGGTCATGACGCTCCTTGTGCCTTGCGTGGCCGGAAGTCCGACTGCAAGGTCGCAAGCAGGGTGATGAGCGGGCATCACCACATCTGATGACCGGGGTGGTGATTGTGCGGCCGGGCTCTTCAGAGCCCTCGGCTCATCGGCCGGGCGCGCGGGAGATGAGGTTGAGGTGTCCGGCCACCCGCACCGCGGCCCGCCGGTTGTTGACTCCGAGCTTGGTGTAGATGTGTCTGGTGTGCGTACGCAGGGTGTTCACGGACACATGGAGTCGCCGGGCGATGTCCGGGCCGTCGAGGTCGCCGGCCAGCAGCCTGAGTACTTCCAGCTCGCGGTCGCTCAACGGCTCGACGAGCGCGTGCCGTTCGGCCGCGGATCCCCCTGCCGTCTCCTCGTCGGTGGAGCTGCCGGTCTTCGTGGCCGCGTCCAGGAGACGGCGCGGATACGCCCAGTCGGGCCGTTGTCTCACGAGGGTGTCGAGGAGCGCGGCGACCGGCAGCCCGTCATCCGCGAAGACGCGCACGTGGCCGTGGGGTTCGGCCAGCGTCAGGGGCCGCTCCATGGCAGTGAGGGCGGTGGAGGCGTCTCCGCCGGCGTGGTGGGCAAGTGCCCGCAGTACGAGGATCTCGATGGCGCTGCTCGTGCGTCCACCGTTCTCGGCGGCCACGAGGAGCCGTTGGAGGAACGGGGCGACGGCGTCGAGCGCGGATGCGGAGCGGTCGGCCGCGTGCACGGCGAGCAGGACACGAGCCAGGGTGATGTGCTCGTACTCCCGTACGTAGGACAGCTCGTCGTCGGTGGTCAGCCCCTGTCGGCGAGCCCAGTCGAGGGCCTCGCCCAGGTTGCCGTGGGCGACCAGCAGGCGTACGCGGGTGGCCTGGACGGGTCGTACGTTCGGGGAGAGGTCGGTGGTGAAGACGCGCTCCGCTTCCTCGATCAGGTCCAGTGCGCCGGCTTGGTCGCCCTCGGCGTCCAGGATCCGGGCCATCGCGACCCTCCATCGGTAGGGGTGCTGCGGGAGCCCGGCAAGCTCACCGAGTTCCCGCGCTCGCCGCAGATGTCCGGTCGCGGCCGCGTCGTCTCCGCGTTCCCAGGCGACCTGGCTCAGCCCGACGTACATGTCCGCTGTGCCTCGCAGGGTGCCAGGTTCCTCGGAGGCCAGGCGCAGTGCGCGCTCGTAGGTGCGCTGTGCGTCGACCAGGCGGCCCTGGGTGATGCGGATGTCGGCCAGCGTGATCGAGCATCCCAGGACGTCCGCGACGTACCCTGCCCGTCGCAGGCCTTCGACGGCGGCGGAGTAGGCCGTGTGAGCGGCGTCCAGATCGCCGCTGCCCCAACTGGCGAGCCCTGACAGGGCCGATGCCGCGGCCCGGACCAGGTGATCGTCCGCGGCGGCGCGGTCGACGGCTCGGGCCGCGTGGGTCACGGTCGCGGAGACGTCACCTCCCGCCAGTGCGAGGGCGGAGCGGTACATCTCGACGGCGCCGGGCAGCCGGGCCAACGCGCCCCGGTCGACCACCACCAGCTCGGCCGCCGTTCCCTCGTCCTCACCGTCGGCGAGGAGCCGCTCGATCTCCCGGAGACGGTCCTCGACTCCCTCGAACTCGCCGCGGGTCATGAGAGCGCCGACCAGGCCCAGGGCGAGCACGGGGCGGACGCGCACGATGTCGTCCGGAAGGTCCTTGATCCAGCCGCAGATGGTGGCTTCCTGTCTGTCGCGTTGCACGACCGGGATCGCTTGCTCGACGAGGTCGGCTGCGCGGTCGACGTCTCCGGCTTCGAGCGCATGACCGACCGCCGGTGCCGGCTCCCCCGCGTCGGCGTACCACTGGCCGGCCCTGCGGTGCAGGCTCGCGACCTCGCCGGGGTGTTCGTCGGCCAGGTGCGTGCGAAGGACGTCCGCGAAGAGATGGTGATAGCGGTACCAGCGGCGCTTGTCGTCGAGCCGGACGACGAACAGGTTGGCCCGGTCGAGGACTTCGAGCATGGCTCTGCCGTCCCGGCGTCCGGTGACGGCGTCGCACAGCGGGCCGTGGAGGCGGCTCAGGACGGACGTCCGGAGCAGGAAGTCACGCACGTCGTCGCTTTGGCGGGCCAGGACCTCGTCGACGAGGTAGTCGAGGACGTACCGGTCGTCTCCGGCGAATCCGGCGATGAAGTCCGAGACGTCCGGGCGCCCTTGGAGTGAGAGCGCCGCCAACTGGAGTGCGGCGATCCAGCCCTCGGTGCGCTGCTCCAGGGCTTCGATGTCCGCCGGGGCAAGGTTCAGTCCGACGGTTTCGTCGAGGTAGGCCGCTACCTCGACGGGAGTGAAGCGGAGGTCGGCGGCGCGCAGTTCGACCAACTCGCCGCGGGCCCGGAGGCGTGCGAGCGGCAGCGCCGGGTCGGCGCGGGTGCAGATCACCAAGTGCACCTGCGGCGGGAGGTGTTCGAGCAGGAACGTCATGGCCGGCTGAATGTCCGGGGTGTCGGCGAGGTGGTAGTCGTCGAGGATCAGATCGAGCGGGTCCGTCAGGGCGCCGAGTTCGTTGAGCACGGTGGTCAGGACGGTCTCGATCGGGACCTGGGCCGACTGCAGCAACGGCAGGACCCCGGCGTCCACGCCGGGCACGGCCCGATGCAGGGCGGTGACCACGTAGGTCCAGAACGACGCGGGGTGCCGGTCGCGCACGTCGAGAGACAGCCACGCCGTGCGCCGCCGACCGGCGTCCGCGCCCTGAAGCCACTCGGCCACCACCGTGGTCTTGCCGAAGCCTGCCGGGGCCGACACGAGCGTCATCCTCGATGTCGACCCTCGCTCCAGGAACTCACCCAGGCGTGGACGCGCCACCACACCGTGCCGAATCCGGGGTCGGTAGAGCTTGGTCTCGATCAGCGGGCTTGCCAACAGAGTTCCCCTCCCCCGCATTCGAGCCTGTGCACACGAACGTACAAGCCGTCGGAGTAGTTCCAGATCCGCAGGCCTCGCCTCTCCGCATCCGCCGGTCGCGCGGTGGCCGAGTCAGGGGAGCTCTCTCATTCGGGGAGTTCGTGGTGGAGTTCGCGGTGCGCCCGAAAATCGAAGAAGCCGAGGCCCCCGTTCAGTGCTCCAGACTTGATCTCCTGCAAGGTCCAGGGGTGGGCGGAATAGTCGTCGGTCGCCACGCCGCCGTTCTCAAGCAACAGCTCCACCAGTCGGTGGACTTCTCTGGTGCCGTCGATTCGTCCGGAGATGTCAATCTGCACTGCCCAGGTGGGGCGATGCCCGACGGCCGCTTCGAGGGCCGCCACGTCGTCGGAATCCCAGTCGGAGAAGAGGTAGCCAGTCTGCTCATCGTCGATCTCGATGTAGAGGTTGCCCTCCACAGTCCAGGGATCGCGCTGCGCGGGCAGATGTCGATCGAGCGACGCGACGGTCTCTGCCCGCTCACCTGCGGGGAACGCGAACACACTGCGCATGGAGTGGATCGTAGGTGCTCGCACGGCGGGGGAGCTGCCCAGCGTTGGTGGCCTTACGAGAGGTGCGGCACCGCCTACGTTCTGGTGAACCAGACCGTGGCGTCCGCGGGAACGTGGTCCGTCACCGGTACGGAGGCTGTCAGGACGTGTGCGGCAGGGGGCAGGGGAACCGGTGCGGGGCCGAGGTTGGTCATGACCTCGACAGGGCCGTTGGCGAAGTGCAGTACCTGGTGGCGGGACTGCACCCAGCGGAGGTTTCCTGTTCCCAGCCGATGGTGGCGGCGCAGTTCGAGCAGGCGGCGGTAGAGCTGGAGCGTGGAGCCGGGGTGGTCGCGCTGCGCGGCTGCGGCGTAGGAGCCGTAGTCGGAGGGCTGGGGCAGCCAGGTGTCCGGGTTCGTTCCGAAGCCGAAGGCGGGGCCGTCCTCTGTCCACGGCAGAGGCACCCGGCAGCCGTCCCGCCCCCGGATGCGGTGCCCGGAACGCTCCCACACCGGGTCCTGGCGGGCCGTGTCCGGAAGTTCCGTCGCCTCGGGCAGGCCCAGTTCCTCGCCCTGGTAGAGGTAGGCGGACCCGGGCAGCGCGAGCATGAGGGCGGTCGCCGCTCGTGCCCGGCGCAGTCCCAGCGGACGGTCGGGCTGCGGGTCGTCGGCTCCCACGCCGTGTTCCAGCTCGACCGGGCCGTCGTAGCCGAAGCGGCTGGCGTGACGCATCACGTCGTGGTTGGACAGCACCCACGTGGTGGGCGCGCCGACCGTGTCGTTGGCCGCCAGGGACCCGTCGATGACGGCGCGCAGGCCGTCCGCCTGCCACGGGGTCTCCAGGAAGCGGAAGTTGAAGGCCTGGTGCATCTCGTCGGGGCGGATGATCCGGGCGGCGCGCTCGGGCGGCAGCCAGGCCTCCGCGCACAGGATGCGCCTGCCGTCGTAGGTGTCCAGCAGCCGGCGCCAGGTCCGGAAGATCTCGTGGATGCCCTCCTGGTCCCACATGGGCGGCATGACACCGTCGACGGGCTCGATCACGCCGTGGGTGGGACGGGGCCAGTCCGGCAGGCCGGGAGCCTTGACGAGGGCGTCGCACACGTCGACGCGGAAGCCGTCGGCACCGCGGTCGAGCCAGAAGCGAAGTGTCGTCTCGAAGTCCTCGCGTACGGCGGGGTTGTCCCAGTTCCAGTCGGGCTGGCCGGGGTCGAACAGGTGCAGGTACCACTGCCCCGGGCTGCCGTCCGCCTCGGTGACCCTGGTCCAGGCCGGGCCCTCGAACATGGACGTCCAGTCGTTGGGCGGCAGGGAGCCGTCCGGTCCGCGGCCGTCCCGGAAGTGGAACAGGGCCCGTTCCTCGCTGCCGGGCGCGGCCGTCAGCGCGGCGCGGAAGGCGACGTGCTGATCGGAGCAGTGGTTGGGTACGAGGTCGACGATGACGCGAATGTCCAGCTCATGGGCGCGGGCCAGCAGCGCGTCGAAGTCGGCGAGGGTGCCGTACATCGGGTCGACCGCGCGGTAGTCGGCCACGTCGTAGCCGCCGTCACGCTGGGGTGAGGGGTAGAACGGCGAGAGCCACAGAGCGTCGACACCGAGGTCCGCCAGGTGGTCGAGGCGCGCGGTGATGCCGGGGAGGTCCCCGGTGCCGTCGCCGTCCGCGTCGGTGAAGGAGCGGGGGTAGATCTGGTAGATGACGGCTGTGCGCCACCAGTCGGCGTCAGCGGGACGGCCGGTCTCGGTGGGCGCGTGCGTGGAGTCGGCTGTCGTCATAGCAGCGGGCTTTCCTGGGTGTAGATGTCGGTTCGGCGGTCGCCGAGCAGGTCGTTGTGCGGGGAGAGGGCCTTGTCCCGGGCGAGGTGGAGGAAGAGGTCGGCCACGATCCGTTGCTCCGGGCCGGTGACGGCCGCCGTCAGCCAGCCGTACTGGTTGACGACCGCCGTGCCCTGCGTCCACTCCTGGCCGCGCTCGGTGCCGCCGCGGTCCGCGCAGGCGATGTAGACGCCGTTGGCGCGCGCGGCGGCCTGGGCCTGGATGATCTCCGCGGGGCGCTCGCCGGCCGGGACGTCGGTGAGGGGCCAGTTGGTCGGCACCGCGATCAGGTCGGCACCTGCCAGCGCCAGCCGCCGGGGCATCTCGGGGAACTCCAGGTCGTAGCAGAGGAGTACGCCGATACGGCCGTGCGCGGTGTCGACCACGGGGGGTGCCTGGTCGCCGGGGGTGAAGAAGAGGGTCTCCCGGTCCCACAGGTGCGTCTTGCGGTATACGGCCCGCACTCCGCTCGCGTCGACGACGGCGGCGCTGTTGTAGAGCGTGTCGCCCCCGTCCTCGCAGAAGCCGAGCGTGACGACGGTGTGGGTGCCGGACAGCAGGGCGGCGAGGTCGCCGAAGAAGGGGTCGGCGGCGGCGATCGCGGTGTGCCGTGCCTCTTCCGGGGAGGTGAACACGTAGCCGGAGGTGGTCAGTTCGGGCAGGACGACGACGTCGGCCCGGTCGGCCAGGGCGCGCCGGACAGCGTCTTCGGCCAGGGCCTTGTTGTACGCCGGGTCACCGACCCGTGGGACCAGTTGCTCGCACACCACGCGGGTGACGCCGGTCGGTCCGGCCGGGCTGGACGCGGTCACTTCACGGCTCCTTCGGTCAGGCCGCCGATCAGGCGCCGCTGGAGCAGCGCGTACGCCAGCAGTACCGGAAGGGCGACCAGGACGGCGGCCGCCGCGGTGACGGCGGGGTCGCTTGAACGCGCAGCCCCCGAGAAGAAGGACAGCGCGAGCGGGACGGTCTGCACCGTCGCGTTGTCCGGCACGAGGATGAGTGCCAGCAGGAACTCGTTCCAGGTGAAGAGGAACAGCACCGTGCTCAGGGTGGCGATGGCGGGCCCGGCGACGGGCAGCACGACCAGGCGCAGGGTCTGCAGCCGGCTGGTGCCGTCGATGCGCGCCGCCTCCAGCAGTTCGGTGGGGACCGACGCGAAGAACGACCGCATCCACAGCACACCTAGGGGCACCGACAGGGCGATCTGCGGCAGGATCAGGGCCCAGTAGGTGTCGACGAGATGCCATCCCGCGAGGAGTTCGTACAGGGGCAGCACCGTCACCTCGTAGGGCAGCACCAGCCCCAGGAGCAGCAGGCCCAGGATGAGCCGGCCGCCCGGCACCCGCATGGTGGCGAGCGCGAAACCCGCCAGGCAGGCGAGGAGCACCGTGACCACGACGACGGTGACGGACACCAGCGCGCTCGACAGCAGGGCGGACCCGAAGCGGCCATTGGTCCACGCCGTGGAGTAACTGGCGAACGACAGACCTCCGGAGGAGCCGGTCACACCGTGCAGCGAGGAGACGACGATCGACACCAGGGGGAAGGCGGCGATGACGGCGGCGACGACCAGCAGCGCGTGCGTGGCGATGCTCTCGCCGCGAGCGATCCTCATGACTGTCCCTTCGTGCCGGGCCGGGCGGACCGGCGCGGTCCGCCGTCGCGCTCCCGCAGCGTCAGCTGCACGACCAGGACGACGACGAGGATCACTACGGTGAGCACGATGGCCAGCGCGGAGGCCCGGCCGAGCATGCGGTTCTGGAACGCGTCCTGGTAGACGTAGAGACTCGGGACGGTCGTGGAGGTGCCGGGACCGCCGCGCGTGGTGTTCCAGATGAGGTCGAAGTTGCGCAGCGCGAAGGTGACCGTGAGGATCAGCGCGATCGAGATCTGCGGACGCAGGGCGGGCAGGGTGATGGAGAAGAACTCCCGTACGGGCCCGGCGCCGTCCAAGCGGGCCGCCTCGTAGGTCGACCGGTCGATGGCGACGATGCCGCTGAGGAAGAGCACCATGCACAGGCCGTACTCCACCCAGGTGCCGATCAGTCCGATCGAGGGCAGGGCCGTGTCGAAGTCGCCCAGCCAGCTGGTGGTGAACCGGCCCAGGCCCAGGGCTCGTAGTACGGCGTTGACCGGGCCGTCCTCGGCGAGCAGGTTCCGCCAGGCGACGGCGACGACCACGCTGGAGAGGATCTGCGGCAGGAACAGCACCGCCCGGAACACCGTCAGGCCGTAGACCCGGATCCGGGACATGGCCCCGGCCAGCAGCAGTCCGGCGCAGACCGGCAGCGCGGCGTAGAAGATCAGCAGGAGCAGCGAGTGCAGCAGTGCGGCGCGCAGTTGGTGGTCGGTGAAGACGGCCGTGTAGTTGCCCCAGCCGACCCAGGTGCCCACGGTCAGGCCGTCGTACGCGTAGAACGAGTACCAGACGGACACGCCGATGGGGTACAGGACGAAGACGGCGAAGAAGGTCAGGGCCGGTGCCACGTACAGCAGCGACGACCAGGACAGGGAGGAGAGGTAGGAGACGAGGGGGAGGCGGCGCCTCGACCGGTTTCCGTCGGGGCGGGCCATGGTGGGCGGGGTGCCGCGGTGCCTCGTGGGGGCGGCGGTGCTCATGGTGACTGCCTCGCCTTCTGCCAGGAGTTCTGGACCGCCTTCGTGAAGTCCGCGCCGCTCGTGCGGCCGGCCATGACCTCCTGGAGTTTGCCGCCCATCACGGTGAGCATGTCGGTGGCGGTCCAGTCGTAGTAGCCGATCTGGGTGCCGGCGGCGATCGTGTGTTTGAGCGCGTCCAGGGTCTGGGACTGCAGGGTGTTGGCCCCCTTCACTCCGTCGGTGACGACGGGCAGCCGGCCGGTGTCGAGGATCTCCTGACCGGTCTCGGGCGTGTGCAGGGCCGCGAGGAAGGCGACCGCGGCGGGGGTGACCTTCGAGGAGGCCGAGATGTGCCACGGGGAGGCGGTGGCTCCGGCGCCGCCGGTGGTGAGCGCGCCGAAGCCGAACTTCGCCGGGTCCAGCGTGGCGCCGTTCCAGGAGCCGCCGACGAAGAAGGCGCCCGAGCCCTTGGCGAACCGGGTGATGGCGTCCTCGTTGCTGAGCCCGTCGTAGCCGGAGCCGAAGTAGCCCTTCTTCGCCCAGTCGGCCATCGTCGCGGCCGCCTTCTCGTTGCCGTCGTTGACGAAGGTCGTGCCGGACTTGCCGCCGATCCAGTCGCGGACATCGGCCGGCTTCTGCTCGGTCACGGCCAGGTCGGAGAAGATGTGGGTGGCGGCGTACTGGTCGCTGTTGCCCAGCATGATCGGCTGCTTGCCGGCCTTCTCGACGACCGGCAGGTCCTTCTCCAGGTCGCTCAGGGAGCTGGGCGGCTCCAGCCCCAGGGACTTGAGGAGTGCCTTGTTGTAGTAGATGCCCTGGACCTCGCTGATCGGGGACATGCCGTAGAGGTTGCCGCTGCCGAACGCGGTGCCGTCGCTGTTCCAGCGGGCCGGTGCCAGGGTGCTCGCGCCGGTGCCCGTGATCCAGTTGTACGCCGCGGCCACGTCGTCGAGCGGGCGCACCAGCTTGGCCTTGACCAGCGCCCCGTCGACCGCGTAGCCGATGTTGCCCTCGAACAGGTCGGGCGGGGTACTGCCGGAGGCGGCGTTGACGACGGTGGCGATCAGGTCGTCGAAGCTCTTGTAGGTGATGTCGACGGTGACGTTCGGGTAGGTTTTCTCGAACGCCGGGATCACCGACTTCATCAGTGGCTTCTCGGCCTGGTCCGCCCACATCCGCAGGGTGACGTCACCGAGGGCGGCGACCTGGGCGACGGTCACCGGCCCGGTGACGGCGATCTGGCTCTGGGCACCGGCGGACCTGCCCGCTCCGGGCGGACTGCATCCGGCGCAGGCGAGGAGAGCTGCCAGCGCGACGGCAGCGGCTGCGCCCGGTACGAACCGGGGCAGGCCTGCTCCTTCACGACGTACGGTTTTCATCCGGTGCACCGGTCCTTGGTTGGTGGGATCAGCCCGCATACGTGGGATCAGCCCGTGTACGTGAGATCAGCCCGTGTACGTGGGATCAGCCCGTGTACGTGGGATCAACCCGCATAAGTACGCAGGCGGATGGTGGCCGTGGCCTCGTGGGCCGCCATGCCCTCGCTGGCGGAGATGACCTCCACGGCCTCGGCGAGCAGCGGTGTGGCCTCGCGCGTGATGCGCTGGTAGGTGAGCGGCTTCAGGTAACGGGAGACGGACAGTCCGGCGCTGTGCTTGGCGCCGCCGGCGGTCGGCAGGGTGTGGTTCGTGCCGGCCATGCCCTTGTCCGAGTAGGCGACCGTGCTCCAGTGGCCGAGGAACAGCGAGCCGTAGTTGCGCAGCCTGTCGTGGTACCAGTCGTCCTGGGCCGTCTGCACCTCCAGGTGTTCCGGGGCGAGTTCGTCCATGACGGCGACCGCGTCCTCGTGGCTGCCCACGAGGATCACCGAGCCGAAGTCCCTCCAGGCGGGCCCGCAGATGTCCTGCGTGGACAGGGTCGGAAGCTGTCGTTCGACCGCGGCGATGACGTCCCTTCCGAGCCTCTCGGAGGTGGTGACCAGGGCGGCCGGGGACGTGGGGCCGTGCTCGGCCTGGCCCAGGAGGTCCGCCGCGACGGCCTCGGCGTCGGCCGTCTCGTCCGCGATGACGGCGACCTCGGAGGGGCCGGCGAGCAGGTCGATGGCGACGGTGCCGAACAGTTGGCGCTTGGCCTCGGCCACGTAGGCGTTCCCCGCGCCGACGATCATGTCGACGGGCGGCCGGTCCAGCAGACCGAAGGCCATGGCGGCCAGGGCCTGGACTCCGCCGATGACGAAGAGGTGATCGATCCCGGACAGGTGGGCGGCGTAGGTGACCGCGTCGTTGGCGCGGCCGTCCGGCTGCGGAGGCGTGCACCCGAGCACCGTCGGGACGCCCGCGGCCTTGGCCACCCCCACCGTCATGAAGGCACTGGCCGTCAGCGGGAACCGCCCCGCCGGCAGATAGGCCCCGACCGCGCCGACCGGCACGTAACGCTGCCCGACCACCAGTCCGGGCGCCGTCTCCTCCTCGAAGTCCGTCAGGTGCGCGCGCTGGAGCGCGGCGAAGCGCTGGGTGCGCTCGGCGCCGAGCTCGATCGCTTCCCGCAGTGCCTTCGGCAGCTGGTCACCACTGCCGGCCACCTGCGCGGCGGACAGTTCGACCGCACCGTCCGGCTGACCGTCCAGCGTGCTCGCGTAGCGGCGGATCGCGTCCAGACCGTGGCGCTCGATGTCCGACAGCATGCGGCTGACGGTCTCCATCACCTCGGGGTCGCGCTGGGCCGGCGGAGCATCCACGCCAGGGGCCTTGAGCAGGGTGATCCGGTCGGCGAAGGCGGTCGTGAAGCGAGAACTCAATTTCATGGGATGAGCCTGATGCAGGCTTTGTCCTGGGACAACCCCGATTTGTCCTCGACGGTCCATAGGGCAGCCCTATGGCAGTATGACGGGCATGCCCTCCTCGTCCGCGCCGGCGATAACCCTCAACCAGTTGCGTGCCTTCCTCGCCGCCGCGCGGCTGGGCACCTTCTCCGCCGCCGCGGCGGAGCTGCGAACGACCCAGCCCTCCGTCTCGGAGCTGATCAAACGCATGGAGGACCACTACCGGGTACCGCTCTTCACCCGAGGTCCACGGCGGCTGATCCTGACGGCAGCGGGCCAGGAGCTCCTGCGCTATGCCGAGCAGGCGACCGAAGCGGCCGAAGGCGCCGACCGCGCGTTGCGCTCGCTGACATCGCTCGACGGCGGCGTGGCCACCTTCGGTCTGCTGCGCAACGCGGACTACTACTTCCTGTCCGAGTTGCTGGACACCTTCCACGCCCGCCACCCACGGGTACGCCTGCGGATCGTCGGCCTCAACTCCGTGGAGGTCGCCGAGGCCGTCACCTCGGGCGACCTCGAAGCCGGTCTCGTAGTCCTTCCCATCGACGCCGAAGGCCTCGACGTGACCCCGCTGATGCGGGACGAGGTCGTGTACGCCTCCGCGGACCCGGACCGCACCACGCGGCCGGTCACGATGGCCGACCTCGCGGCAGCGAAGCTGATCCTCTACGACGCCCACTACGGCTGGCGGGACCCGACCCGGCGTCAACTCGCCGAACGCGCCCAGGTCGCGGGCGTCACCCTCTCCGCGGTCATCGAGGTCGAACACGTCGAGGCCGCCCTGCACGTCGTGGCGAGAGGCGCGGGCGACACGATCGTCTCCCGCGCGGTCGCCCGCAGCCGCAACTTCCCGGAGAACCTGCACACCGTCGGCTTCGCCGAACCGCTGTACGACACCATCGCCGTGGTCCGACGGCAAGGTTCCGTACTGTCACCCGCCACCCGCGAGATCACCCGACTCGCCCGCCGCATGCTCCTCACCCACTGAGCCTGTCGTCCGGAGGAGTCCGAGCCGGCCGACGAGCGCGGGCCGGGTCATGTTCTGTCCTTGCCCCACAGCCGCCGTACCCAGGCGAAACGGCGAGGCTAACTCCGGGCAGGCAGGGCGTGCGAGAGCGCGTTCACACTGATGTCGATGACCGTGCGGAGCTGCTCCTGGCTGGCTCTGGTCCTGCTCATCACGGCCAGCGACTGGTTGACCGCCGTCAGGTGAACCGCGAAGTCGTCGGCATCATCTTCGGCCAACCGCGCGGCGTTCAGGGCGGTCCGCAGCCGCGCATGCTGAAAGCCCAGAGCCTCTTTCGCGCGTGCGGCGATGGCGGGGCTGAGCACCGGTGCCGCCATCGCGGTCTGGGCGATCAGGCATCCATCGGGTACGTCAGGGTCGGCGATGCGTCGCAGAGTGACCTCGAAGAACGCCCGCACCGCCTGGAGCGGTTCCTCAGACGCACCTGAAAGCGCCTGGTCGTACAGGTTTCCGTACCGCGCGGCGTAGCGGTCCAGGCAGCGTAGGAAGAGCGAGTCCTTGTCGCCGAACGAGGAGTAGATGGAACTGCGGTTCAATCCGGTCGTCCTGGAGAGGTCGTCGAGAGACGTGTCGGCGTGTCCGGCCCTCCAGAACTGGACCATCGCCGCGTCGAGCGCGATGTCCACGTCGAACTGCTTCTTCCCAGCCATCACGCACGCACCTCGTTCTCGGACCAGTCGCTGTGACCCTGCCCATCCTATCTTGAACTGAATGGTTCAAGATGCCGTAGGCTCAAGCCATGACCGACGACGCCATGGCCCCGAACCGCTCCCGCGACCAGAACCCGGTCCCCGGGTTGCCGCTGCACGACCTCGCGGGTTTCACACACCGCTGGGTCGACGCGGAAGGAATCCGGCTTCACGCCGTGGAAGGTGGCCGGCCGGGCGGTCCAACCGTCGTCCTGCTCGCCGGATTCCCGCAGACCTGGTGGGCGTGGCGAAAAGTGATGCCCGGCCTTGCCGAGCGATTCCGCGTGATCGCGATCGACCTACCGGGGCAGGGCCACTCCGAGCGCCCTCAAGAGGGCTACGACACGCACACCGTCGCTTCACGGGTCCAGGCCGCGCTGACCGCGCTCGACGTGCCGAGGTGCTGGCTCGTCGCCCACGACATCGGAGCCTGGGTCGCCTTCTCACTGGCCCTGAAGTACGAAGAGCACCTGCACGGTGTCGCTCTGCTCGACGCCGGCATTCCCGGAATCACCCTCCCGGATTCCATCCCGACGGATCCCGACCGGGCCTGGAAGACCTGGCACTTCGCCTTCCACCTAGTGGCCGAACTGCCCGAGACCCTGCTCACCGGCCGCGAGCGTGACTACGTCGACTGGTTCCTGAACGTCAAAGCGCTGTCCCCGAACACCTTCGACGGCGCCGAGATCGACCATTACGCCACCGCCATCGCTGCCGAGGGGGGTCTTTCAGCGTCGCTCGCCTACTACCGCGAAGCCGCGGAGTCAGCACGGAAGAACCATGACGCTCTCCAACGAGGCCCCTTGACCGTCCCGGTCCTGGGAATCTCCAGCTCCCACGGGTCGATCCCCGACATGGCCGCCTCCTTGAGCCCGTGGGCGAAGAACGCGACCGGCGCCTTCATCCCCCAGGCCGGACACTTCATCCCGGACGAGCAGCCCGACGCGACCGTGGACGCGTTGACCGCGTTCATCGATCACGATCGCGTCGAGTAGCCAGAGGGCCCCCCACCCCGGGCCAGAGGGCACTTTCGCATTCCCGCCGCCAATCGCCCGTACGCCCGCTGAAGCAGTGACGCTAAGCGCCGTCGGCCCCGGACGGCTCAGTAGCCACCTGAGGGCCGGCGGCTCCCCGCAGGACCAGATCGGCGGTGCGCGTCAGGAAGTCGTCGGTCAGTTCGCGGCCGAGGAAGAGCCAACGGAAGTACAGAGGACCGGCGGCGGCTTCGACCAGGAAGTCCGGGTCTGCCTCCGGGGGGAGATCGCCGCGCGCGATGCCCTTCGCGAAGATCCCGCGGGACAGGGCGAAGCGGGCGGGCCAGATCTTGTCCAGAACCTCGTGGATGCCACCGTCGCCGGGTGAGCGGGGTCCGGTCTCCCGGATGAGGGCGGTGATCCACGGACTGTCGAAGGCCCGTCGCACTTCCCGCAGGAAGGAGAGGAGGTCTTCGCGAAGGTCGCCGGTGTCCACGGGCGGCGACGCCTCCCCCTGACGCTCGATGAACGCGGTGGCGACCAGACCCGCTTTGTCCCCCCAACGCCGGTAGATCGTGGTCTTGTTGACGCCGGCGCGCTCGGCGACTGACTCGATCCGCAGAGCCGCGTACCCCACTTCACTGAGCTCGGCGATGGTCGCGTCCATCACGGCCTGCCCCGTACGGGCGGTACGGCCCCCGGGGCGGGCGGTCGCCGAGTCGGAGCGCAGGAGCTTGACCTCGTCGGATGGATCTTGCGGCATGAAACGAGCCTAGCAAACGCACCAGAACGTTGCAATTAGCGGAAGGGGCTGCTAGCGTCGTTAACGCAACAAAGAGTTGCACAAGCTTCGCGGAGGGAGCGCGACCGTGATCGACCACCAGATCCGCAAGTCCATCAGGCCCGACGCCGGAGCGGCTCGTCGGTGACCAAGGGCTGAGCCGGTTCAGGTAGGCGCGGTAGGGGCGACCGGCGGCAGAGAGCGGCGGCAGCACCCGTCTTCGGACGTGACGCCGCCGTGGACGGCACGGCGCACGGCCCTGCGTCGCGACATCGATGCCGATACCCAAGAGACCTCGTCGCAGCGGTCCGCGCCGCCATCGAGCGATCAGGCGAGCGCGGCATCCGGGGATCGGAGCGTCCGAGGATGCGAGACCCCGCCACCCCCCGCCGCTCCCCGCTCCGCGCTCCGCCAGACGGTCCGACGGCGGGCCCCGGTTCTCCGTGCGACGCCCACCGGATGACAGCCCGGACGACAGCCAGCCCGCGTGACAGCCCGGACGACAACCACGGACGGCAAGCCCGGACGACAACCGCGACGATCCCATTGGAGAACACCCGACCATGTCCTCTGATACCCGACGACACGACGAAACGGACGTTCTCATCATCGGCGGCGGACCCGTCGGACTGACCACTTCCCTGTTGCTGTCCGACCTGGGCGTCGACCACATCGTCGCGGAGCGCCGCGACGGCACCTCGCGGCTGCCCAAGGCGCACTACCTCAACTCGCGCAGCATGGAGATCCTCGACTCGGTCCACATGGCCGAGGAGGTCTACGAGTCCGGGGCCGGGCGCGTCGGCGGCATCGCCTGGTTCACGAGCCTCGCCCCCGACGGTGAGCTGGTGATGCGCCTGGACGCCTTCGGCAGCGGCACCCTCGCACAGGCCTACGCCGACGCGAGCGCCTACAGGAGCGGGAACCTGCCGCAGAAACACCTTGAGCCGCGATTACGCCGGGCTGCCGAGAGGAGGAACCCGGGCCATGTCCGTTTCGAACAGGAGGTCGTCTCGCTGAGCGGCGCCGAGCATGCCGTAAGTGCCACCCTCCGCTCGGCCGACGGCGCGTCCAGTGAGGTCCGCGCTCGGTATGTGATCGCCGCCGACGGAGGCCGCACCGCGGGCGATGCGGTCGGCCTCTCGATGTCCGGGTTACCGCCGCTGGGACAGGCGACCACGATCCACTTCGCGGCCGACCTCTCACAGATGCTGCGCGAGGACGACGACGCCTGGATCCGCCTGGTCAACCGCGCCACCCCCGACGGGACGATGCTGGAAGTCGCCCTGGTGGCCATGGGCCCCACCCACTGGGACCGGCGGTGCGAGGAGTGGGTACTCAACCTCATCGGCCCGATCGACGCGTCACCGGAGCAGGGCCTGACCGACGCAGCCGCGGTCGAGACGATCCGTGACGTTCTCGGAGTTCCCGACCTGCCGGTGAAGGTGCTCGCCTCGGGCGGCTGGACGATCGAAAGCGTGCTGGCCGACCAGTACCGCGCCGGGAGGGTGTTCGTCGTGGGGGACGCCGCCCACCGCTTCCCCCCGACCGGTGGCCTTGGTCTCAACACCGGCATCGGCGACGCCCACAACCTCGCGTGGAAACTGGCCGCCGTGCTCAAGGGGCGGGCCGCCGACGGCCTTCTGGACAGCTACGAACAGGAACGCCGCCCCGTCGCCGCCCGCAACATCGAATGCGCGATGCTGAGCGCGCTCAACCACCTGACGACCACTCAGGCCGCCTGGGGCCTCGTCGGCGGCGCTCCAGCCCCGCAGAATCTCGCCACCTTCCAGGCGGTACTGGCCCAGGGCGCGGACGGCACCTCACGGCGCGCCCGGCTGCGCGAACTGCTGCACACGCTGCGCACCGAGTGGCAGCACCACGACATCGAGCTCGGCTACCGCTACGAGAACGGCGCCCTCGTCGCTGACGGGACACCCGCTCCGGAACGCGATCCCCTCGGAATAGACCACGTACCCAGCGCCCGACCCGGTGCACGCGCTCCGCACGCGTGGTTCGAGTCCCGTGAAGGACGAACGCACACGCACCGGCTGATCCGACCGGGCCGGTTTCTGCTCCTGACCGGCGAGCACGGCGCGGCCTGGCAGGCAGCGACGGACCGCCACTCGGACGCGGGGATCGACGTCCTCACGGTGGGCCGCGACCTCGTCTGCGACCGCGACTGGCTCGTCCTGTGCGAGATCAGCGACACCGGCGCGCTCCTCGTTCGGCCCGACGGCCACGTCGCCCTGCGTGCCGTCGACGACAAGAACGCCGACGCCCGCCTCGATGAGGCAGTCGGCGCGACCTCCAGCACTCGCTCCTGAGCGGCGCTCCCCCGCACGCCCGGACCGCGCGATGGCGGCGGCCGTACGGGCTTTCGTGAGCTCGGCGCTCCCCCGTACGCCCGGACCGTGCCCTTCCCGACCTCGAAAGGAGCGCGGCCTTGACCGCCACCACGCCACCCTCGGCCCGCTCGCCGCGATCGCCCTCGCGCCTGGCACGCGGAGTGATCCTGGCCGCCTCGACGCTGACCCTCATGGCGGCGGCGATCATCGCGCCCGGACTGCCCGCAATGAGGGAGGAGTTCGCCGGCAGTCCGGGCGCAGATCTCCTCGTCCGGTTCGTGCTGACCATCACCTCGCTGGCCATCGCGCTCAGCGCCCCCGCGTCAGGCCTGGTCGCCGACCGCCTCGGACGCCGTACGCTGCTGGTGTCCAGCCTCGTGCTGTACGCCTTCAGCGGCACGGGCGGCTTCTTCGCCGGTGACCTGTACACGCTGCTGGGAACGAGGGCGCTGCTCGGCGTCGCGGTGGGCGGGATCATGACGGCGGTGAGCGCCACCCTCACCGACTGGTTCGACGGGCCGCGGCGCGCGTCCTTCCTGGGGCTGCAACAGGCGTTCGCGAGTCTGGGCGGCGTCGTCTTCCTGCCCCTGGGCGGCCTGTTGGCCACGGTCGACTGGCGGGCACCGTTCTGGCTCTACGCCGTGTCGGCCGCTGTCGCGGTGTTCGCCGTCGTCGCCCTGCGCGACGAGCCGCGCCTCGAACACGGCACCGCACTCGATCAACCCAGGCCATCCCAGCCGGGCGGCATGCGCCGTATCGCCGGCGTGTACGTGGTAGCCCTTGCCGCGACACTGGTGTTCTACATGGCGCCCACCCAACTGCCTTTCCTGTTGGGCGACTTCGGCAGCGGACCCACCGTCGTCGGTGCGGTGATAGCCGGCAGCACGCTGTCCGGCACGGCCGGCGCGCTGGCCTTCCCGGCTCTGCGCCGACGGTGGAGCACCACGTCGATCACCACGCTCGGCGTCGGGTTGCTGGGCGCGGGCTGGCTACTGGTCGGCACGGCCGACACCGTCGAGCAGGTCCTGGCCGGGATGCTCGTCGGCGGCGTCGGCGTCGGCCTCGTCGTACCCAACCTCAACCTGCGACTCAGCGAACTCGCCCGCCCCGCCCAGCGCGGCCGGGTGCTCAGCGGCCTCGTCACGGGGATCTTCCTCGGGCAGTTCCTCTCGCCGCTGGCCGTACAGCCCCTTGTCCGAACCACCAGCCTCGCCGATGCCTTCACCTGGACCGGAATCGCGCTGACGGTCGGTGCCGCGCTCATCGCGGTAGTCGCACTCGCCACCGCCGGCCCAACTCCCCCACCAAGGAAACAGAACTCACGAGAGGAAGTACCCCGATGATCCACCACTGCGTCCGTCTGAGCCTCAAGCCCGGCGTCGCGCCCGAGAAGCTCGAAGAGGCCCTGGAGAGCCTGCGCCGCCAGGGTGAGGTCATCCCGTCCGTCAAGTCCCACCTCGTCGGCCGCGACTTCGGCGGTGAGTACGAGTGGGCCGGCACGTACGTGATCGAGGACCTCGACGGCTACTGGGAGTACCTCATCCACCCCGCCCACCGGCGCACCGACGAACTCGGGCTGCCCCTGGTCGACAAGTTCGTGTCGTACGACGTCACCGACGACCCGGACCCCGACATGGGCGAGAAGATCGCCGCTCTGCATCAGCGCCGCTACGAGCAGGACCCCGAGCTGGCAAAGCTTGTCGGCGGCCTCGGCGATTACGAGGGCAGCGCCTCCCCGGGCGCGCCCGGCGCCTGACAACCGACCACGGCTCGCACCTGGCGGGAAGGCCCGGCATCCCAGGGCCTTCCCGCCAGGAATCACCTGGCACACTCCCCCTGCCCCACCTTTTTCGGCCGGAGTTCCGCCGCGGTCCCACCCGCCCCGTCCGTATGTCCGTTAATCCGTACGTCCGTAAGTCCGTAACCCTCCCCATCCAGGCAACGACAGACGGAGGAAACCATGACCGCGCCGACCGACGACCGGATCACCCGCGCCATCGGTGAGCTTCGGGCCGTCATCTCCCCGGACCGCGTGGTGACTTCAGGCCCCGCGTACGACGTGGCGTGCGCCCTGTGGAACGGTGCGGTGGTTCACCGGCCCGGGGTGCTCGTGCGCGCCGAGCAGAACGCCGACGTAGCGGCCGCGGTACGCACCGCGGTCGGTCTCGGGCTGCCCCTTACCGTGCGCGGCGGCGGCCACGACTGGGCGGGACGGGCCTTGTCCGACCGAGGTGTCACAGTCGATCTGTCCCGGATGCGGCACGTGAGCGTGGATCAGGGGTCCCTGGTGGCACGGGTGGGTGGCGGGGCCACGACAGCGGACCTGGTCGCCGCCGCGGAAGAGCACGGGCTGACCGCGGTCACCGGCACCTCGGGCGCCGTGGGACTGGCGGGACTGTCCCTGGGTGGTGGTTACGGGCCGCTCAGCGGCAGGTTCGGCCTCGCCGCGGACAACATCCTGTCCGCCACCCTCGTGCTGGCCGACGGCTCCACCGTGACCGCGAGCGCCGACGACGAGCCGGAGCTGTTCTGGGCGGTGCGCGGCGGGGGCGGCAACTTCGGTGTGGTCACCGGCATGGAGATCCGGCTGCACCGCGTACCCGCACTGCTCTCCGGCATGATCATGTACCCGTGGTCGCAAGCGCCGTCGGTGCTCGCCGCGCTGGAGGACGTCCTACTCGGCGAACCGGACGAACTCACCGTGCAAACAGGTGTGGTCACCGCGCCGGACGGCAATCCCGCGCTGTTCCTCGCCCCCACCTGGAGCGGCGGCAGCGACAAGGACCGCGCGGAGGGCGAGAAGGCGCTGGCCCGCCTCAGTGCTCTCGGACAGCCGCTCGTCGCGCAGGTCGGACCGGCCCGCATGTCCGACGTACTCGCGGGCACCGACGCCCTGTTTCCTTTCGGGCGCCACGTGCGCATCCGCACCCGCACCCTGCCCGGCCTCGCCGCGGGGGTGCGTTCCGCCCTGCTCGCCTCGGGCGAGGTTCTCCCCACACCGACGTCGGCCATCGCCCTGCACAGCCTGCACGGTGCCGCCGCCCGGGTCCGGGCCACGGACACCGCGTTCGGAAACCGGACCCCGCACCTCATGACGGAGATCATCGCCGTCTGGGAAGCCGACGACCAGGCAGCTCCCGCGCACCGAGCGTGGGCCGACGATCTCCACACCACGCTCGCCCCGGATGCGTGCCCGGGCGGCTACCCCAACCTGCTCGGCCCCGACGACTCGGACCAGATCACCCACTCGTACGGCCCGAACATCCGCCGCCTGCTGGACGCCAAGCGGCGATTCGACCCCGACAACGTGTTCAACGCGACCTCACTCCCGTCAGAGCCCGACTCGGGACCGGACCATCGCTGATCAGCTCGCGCAGCCGGCCGCTCGACGGCCCACTCGGCGTGTACGCGGCCGGTCGCGTCCCGACCCCTACGCGCTCGGCGGCGAGCAGTCGATGTCGGAGACCGTCATGGACGTGGAGGGTGCCTGGTCAGGTGCGGGGGTGACACCCTCGTCGAGTCCGCGGGCGGTGTGGACCCGCAGCAGGCCGTCGATGCCACGAAGCAGGGTCTCGCCGGCCAGGACGGGATCGCCGAGGTAGCCGGCGCTCATCGCGCCGTCGCGGAGCATGACGAAGTGCCGCCCGGCGTGGTCGGCGGACTCGTCCGCGATCTGCGCGAACAGTCCGGTGATCGTCTGCAGGAACCACTCGCGGTGCTGCACGACGACCCGGTGGACCGGGTGGTCGGGAGCGGGGAACTCCGCTGCCGCGTTGAGGAAGGCGCATCCGCGGTAGCCGGGCGAGCGGATCTGCTCGACCAGGGAGGCACCGATGCCCCGCAGGATGGCGGCGGTCGGCACGTCGGTGGCCGTCAGGGCGCCGATCTGGGCGCGGATCGCCAGGTCGACGCTTCCGAGATAGGCGACGGCGAGGTCCTCTTTGCTGGGGAAGTGGCGGTAGAAGGTCGCGTTGGTGACCTTCGACTCGGCGACCAATCGGTCGACGCCCACCGTGTGGATGCCCTCCGTGTAGAAGAGCTGCCCCGCGGTCCTCAAGAGCCGCTCCCGCGCCTCGGAGACCTTCCTGCCCGTGCCGGCATCCGTCTGTGTCATACCGCCCATCGTAGCGGGTAGAACGGTCTCTCTTGTTTCCGCGGATGCGATGTGTCAGGCTCTGCAAACAGAGAGACCGTTCTCTCTACTCAGAACCTCCCGTCTGCCCGAACGGGGGCAGCCCGCCCCTGCCCGAGCGGCCGGACCCGTCCCACAGCCATCCCCTTACTCACTGGAGAACCCATGTCATCCGTCGCATCCGCCGAGCGCGTCGGCACCAAGCCCGCCCTGCGGCGGCTGTACGTCATCCGCTTCGCCTTCGCCATCGCCTGGGCGGCGCTCCTGCTGGTGAACGGCTCCGACCTCACCACCGGCGCCAAACTGCTGCTGTTCCTCTACCCCGCATTCGACGTGGTCGCGGCCGTCCTCGACGCCAGGTCGGCGCGCACCGCGGGGCCGGTCAAGGGCCTGTACGCGAACATGGCCGTCAGCGCGCTCGCCGCCGTCGGTCTCGCGGTCGCCGGCACCTCGGGCACCGCCGACGTACTGCGCGTCTGGGGCGCCTGGGCGGTCGTCTCCGGCCTCATCCAGCTCCTGGTAGGCGTCGCACGCCGACCGATGGGCGGCCAGTGGGCCATGATCGCCAGCGGCGGCATCTCGGTACTGGCCGGCGCGTCCTTCATCCAGAGCGCCTCACAGGACGACCCCTCACTGACCGCCCTCGCCGGCTACGCCACCCTCGGAGGAATCTTCTTCCTCCTCTCGGCGATCCGCCTGTCCCGCTCGGCCCTCAAGGACTGACCCCCGTCGACCATGGACCGCGGCGACCGGACGCGGCGCGCGAGTCCGGTCGCGAGCCGGGCCGCGCCCGACAGGGTCCGGCTCGGCGACAGGCCTGTTCGGCGGACGGCGTTCGGCGACATGAGGCCAGGCCTGGCCGGGGCGGGTCAGGTCGGGCTGAGTCGGGGATCTGGTGGCCGCCGACGGACCGGGACCTCTCGACCCACCCGGCCCGGCAGGCAGCGGAACGGCTCTGCAACCGCCGGGCAAGGCCGCGAGCCGGATCAGGCGGCGGTCAAAGGCGGCGATCAAGTGCCGGGCCGCCGAGCCCCGTTCACCGATGTGCGCCCAGCACAGCCGCGAGGCCCTCTCGCAGATCCTTGACGAAATACTCGGGGACCTCCAGCGACGGGAAATGCCCCCCGTTCTCCGGCGACTTCCATCGGACGATCCGTCGGTACCGCTCCTGCGCCCACGGGCGCGGACACTTCTCGATGTCGCGGGGATACATACTGATCGCCGACGGAACGTCGACCCGGAGTTCGGGGTCGAGTGAGTTGTGGCTTTCGTAGTAGATGCGGGCGGCCGATCCGCCGATCCGCGTCAGCCAGTACAGGGTGGCGTCATCAAAGACCCGCACGAGGGATACCCAGAACTGGTCCTCCTGCAAGGCCTGTTGGTAGTTGTCCTGGCCGACGAAGCTGGTGCCGCCGATCAGTTGGTCCGCGCCGGGCTTCTGCGCCGACCCGGAATCTTAGGCGCACGAGTGAGGGCGCCAACCGCGTGCTGATGAGCGCGGCAGGTCGTGCAGCACTGCCCAACTCGACTTCGCCCGGGAACTGCGGGAGTCGATTCACGCTGCCGCAACAGCGGCGGCACTCCGGGACGCTCTCCCCGCATCCGCTGTCCGAGTCATCAACGACCGCAGCGCTCAGGGGCGGGCCGCTGCGATTCTCACGCCCGAGGGGAAACGGCAATGGCGGCTCAGCACGGCTTCCCGCGTGGAAGACGCCCTCAGCGTGATCGCGGCCGACGCGATCGACATCATCACGGGCGAACGAGACGGCAAACCCGGCCGTGACCGTCACCTCGTTCACCCACTATCCGCCGCGTACACCTCGAAGGCGGAGAGGGCCGCCCCCGCCCAGGCGGTGTTGTCGGTGACCTGTAGGCGGACGAACCGGGCCGTGCGAGTGAGCGGCAGGACGACGGTGTTGCGCCGCTCCGGAGCGAATCGGCAGGGTATGGCGGGGGTGGCGGGGGCGAGATCGGTCTCCGCGAGACCGGTGTGGACTGCCAGGGTCTCGGTTCGTTCGTCCCAACTCCGCGGCGTTCTCAGGACGATGCGCGCGAGAGGCACAGGCTCGCCGAGGTCCACCTGGAGCCACTGCGGAAACCCCATGCCGTCACTCTGCCACCACGTCCTCTCGGTGCCGTCGACGGTGGACTCGGGCGGGAAACCACCCATCGCCGTACTCGCCTTGACTCCTCGCCCGAGAGCTCTGTCCCCGGCCGGGTCGAAACCGACACCGGTCAGGTCGACGTGGAGCGGACTGCGCGGTGCGTTCGAGTGCACGGTGAGTACCCCGGTGCACCGGCCGGTACGAGAGGGGGTGAATCCCAGGCTGAGGACGGCAGTTGCTCCGGGCGCGATCGTGGCCGGGGTGGGCGGGGTGGGCGGAGCGGCGGTGAAGTCTCCGGTGAGTTCGACCTGTTGGACGAGGAGCTGCCGGGGGCCGGGATTGTGGAGTTCCAGGCGTTGGGGGGCGCTCGCGGTGAGCGGCGTAACTGCTCCGAAGTCGAGACGGGTGACCGACGCGTAGAGGGCGCCGTCGGGCGGGAGTTCGGGCAGCTCCTCGTCCCAGCCCTCGTTGCCCGCGCCGCGGAGGAGGTCGAATCCCGGAGCGGCGCGGTGCAGCCCGGTCACGCCCAGCCCGACGGCTGTGACGTTGGTGAAGCGGGCGGATCCGGTCACCTCCAGTTGGACCGCGCAGGTGCCCGCGCCCTCGATGGTCATCCCGTCCACGGCCACGCCGTCGATCCGGTCACCGCTCAACTGCACGGCCGCGTAAGCGCTGTTGGTCAGGATGTTCCCGCGGACGGTCACGTCACCCGTCATGGGTGCGTCGTCCGCCAGCAGCCACAAGGCGCCCACTCCCGCGCGGTATTGAGGATGGTAGGAGCCTGTTCGGATCAGGGAGTTTCCCTCGACGAGGGTTGTTCCCGCGACGGGGACAGCGCCGTAGCGGTTGGCGATGTGGATCCCGCCCCCCTCCGCGACGGAGTCGGCCAGCAGGTTTCCCGTGATCCGGTTGTCGTGACCGCCGTAGACGGCGATGTGATTGGCCAGCATTGGCAGCACGACGGTGTTCGCGTGCACCGTGTTGTGGTGGGTGGCCAGCCCGTCGGACCACAGGGCGATGGCGTCGTCACCGGTGTTGCGTATGTGGCAGCCGGTGATGGCGACTTCCGAGACCCCGCGGTGCAGATTGATGCCGTCGGCAGTGGTGTTCATGATCCGGACGTTCCGGATGATCAGGTCCTCGAAGGGACCGTCCAACCACATGCCGCACTTGGTGTGGGCGATCCACACATCCTCGATGGTGGAGCCTCCGCCCAACGCGCCCCCGATTCCGTTGTGTTGTGCCGAGTCGTCGCGCTCGGTGACGTCACCGAAGATCGCGAGTCCGGACACGTGCACGCCGGTACTGGGGCGAGGCGCCGGGTGCCCGTACAGGCCGACACCGGCGCCCCGCAGTTCGGTGTACCAGGGGCCGGCGCCGCGGATCGTGACACGGTCCAGAACGATGTGGTCGGTCACCGTGTAGACACCGCGGGGTAGCCAGACGGCGCGCTCGGTCCCGGTGGCCGCCTCGACAGCGGCCCGGACGGCCGAGGTCGAGTCGACCGAACCCGTCGGATCCGCCCCGAAGTCAAGCACCGACAGGGCGCCCCGCGGCGGGGATGCCGGTCCGCCGGTCTCCTCGAAGCAGGCGATGTCGACGGTGACCGGCACCTCCGCCTCCGCCTCCGCCGCCGGCCGCAGAGTGACGCGTGTGCCCGGCGGGCAGGTCCGGCCGAGGAGTACGTGTACGTCGTCGTAGAGGTGGTGTGCGCGACCGGCTGCCGGGTCGTTGGTGAACGGATATGCGCCGTAGTACCAGGAGTGGCGGGAGCTCAGGGTCAGCCGATGGGATTCCTCCCCGTCGATGTGCAGGAGCAGCCGTTCGGTGCGGCCGCCGCCCGTGGGGGCGTCGGGCAGCGAGAAGCGCAGGGTCAGCGCGTCGGCGGGAGCCACCAGGTGGAATTCGACGTACTCGTCCGGACCGGAGAGCCGTACCACTGCTCGGGCCACCGATTCGTCGACCAGGCGGGCATCTGGTCCGGAGTCCTCGACGAGGGTGCCGTTGGTGCGGGCGTCCACGGCCCGGTACTGGGCCGGGCCCTTCTTCACTCCCGCGGTTTGGGCGGAGGTCGCGGTCATGCGCGCAGGATCCTCTCCACTCGGTGGCCGGCAAGGAGCAGTCCGCCTGCCATCAGGACGAGCAGGTAGACGACGGGGAGTGCCGTGGCCCAGCCGATCGTGTCGAGCGACAGGCCCCGGACCAGGTCGACGGCCTGGGCCAGAGGCGTGCACTGGGCGAGGAACCCGAGTGCCGCGGGGTAGCCGTCGGTCGGCGTGAACGTGCCGGAGAAGACGAACATGCTGAAGGTCACGAGGTTGACGCGATCGAAGTCGTGCGTGCCCCGCAGGAACGTGGACAGGGCGAGACCCATCGCGGAGAACGCGGCACTCACCAGGAGGGCGGCGACGAACAGCGCCGGGAGTCGGGTGGGTTGGACCAGGTCCAGTGCGCACATGAAGGCCAGGAACGACACTGCGTGCACGGCGCTCGTGGCGACGTTCCACAGCATCTCGCCGCAGACGATCGCGAGCGAGGAGACAGGAGTACAGGCCGTGGCGTCGTGCAGCCTCGTCATCCTGAGCCTGGTGAAGAAGGTGAACGTCGACTCCGACACGGCACCGTTCATGAGGGAGGACGCGAGCATCGCCGGGGCCACGAACGTGGCGTAGCTGACCGGCTGGCCGTAGACGTTCAGATCGCCGACCAGGGTGCCGACGCCGACGCCGATCGCGCCGAGAAAGAAGACGGGTTCGAAGAGGCCGGACAGCAGGACCCACAGGTATGACGCGTGGCGGGCCGCCTCGACGTTGCGCAGGAACACCGCCCAGACATGGGCGGGTCGGACGGTCTCCGCTCGGCTGAGTACCGCGGCCGTGGATACAGGCACAGACCCTCCTAGTCCGAGAGGCGTCGAGAGAAGGCGCGGCGGGCGAGAGCGAGTCCGGCGACGGCCCAGGCGGTCAGACAGAGCAGGTCGACGACCGCGTCCTCTGCGCTGCCGGAACCGAGCAGCAGCATGCGGGACAGGTCGGCGGCGTGCGCCAGGGGCAGGACCAGGACCACGGCGTGGGGCAGCGCGGGCAGGACGTCGAGCGGGAAGTAGATGCCGCTGAACATGGCCATGGGGACGATGCCGATACGGAACAGGACGTCGAACATCCCGGCGCTGCGCACGGTGGCGCTGAACGCCATGACCGGAGCGGCGATCGAGACGGCGAACAGTGGCAGCAGCGGGACGACCGCCAGGGCGGTCCACCGATGTCCGACGCCGAACAGCTCGATGACGATCAGGAAGCTGAGTCCACCGAGGGTCGCCCGCCCGACGACCGCGGCCAGATGCCCCGTCAGGATGTCCGCAGGTCTGGCCGGTGTGAGCCGCATGGCGTGGTAGATACGGCTCCACTCGAAGCCGCCGAAGACCGCCCAGGCGGACTCCGCGGCGCCGATCTGGACGACTGAGGTGGCCAGAAGTCCGGCACCGACGAAGGCGAAGTAGGAGACGCCGGGTTGGGGCTCGTCACCGACGTACCGGCCCACCGACCAGCCGATGCCGGTGAGCAGGCACAGTGGCAGCAGAAAGGAGTTGAACACCGAGTCGAGCCAGGTGCGGCGGTAGCTGGTGAACAGGTGCGCGGTGACGGCGACAGCCCGGGAATCGATGAGGGCCACGGTCAGTCCACCAGGGTTCGGCCGGTGAGGTGCAGGAAGACGTCCTCGAGTCCGCCCCGGCGGACCAGGACACTGCGGACCTCGATGCCGTGCCGGTGGATGGCGGAGGCCGCGGCCTCACCGTCGTCGGCGTAGATCAGCGCTCGGTCGGGCAGCATCTCGACGCGCAGTCCCAGTCGGTTCAGTTCGTCGATGGGTGCGTCGGCCCGACGAAGGCGCACTTCGACGACCTCCTTGGTGCAGTACTGAGCGATCAGCCCGCTGGGTGTGCCGGTCGCGACGATCCGCCCACTGTCCACGACGACGAGCCAGTCGCAGAGCTGCTCGGCCTCGTCCATGTAGTGCGTGGTGAGTATCTGGGTGATGCCCCGTCGGCGAAGCTGGTCGAGGCGCTCCCAGAGGAGATGGCGGGCCTGGGGGTCGAGTCCTGTGGTGGGCTCGTCCAGGAGGATCAGTTCCGGGTCGTTGATCATGGCCCGGGCGATGCTCAGACGCCGCTTCATGCCGCCGGACAGCGAATCGACGCGATGGCCGGCCCGGTCCTCCAGACGGACGAACGCCAGCAGTTCGGCGGCTCGTGCGGCGGCTGTCGCACGCGGGATCCGGTAGTAGCGCGCGAAGACGGTGAGGTTCTGCAGGAGGCTCAGTTCGGGGTCGAGTGTGTCCTGTTGGGGACAGACTCCGATCCTCGCGCGTATCGCGGGTCCGTCGGCGATCGCGTCCATGCCGAATATGCGCAGCGTGCCCTCCGTCGGCTTGGAGATACAGCTGATCATGCGCATTGTGGAGGACTTTCCGGCCCCGTTCGGTCCGAGCAGGCCGAAGACCTGGCCCTGCCGGACCTCGAACTCAACGCCGTCCAGCGCGGTGAAGTCCCCATAGCGCTTCACCAGTGCGTCGGCGTGGACGAGCGGTTCCTGGGCCGGCATGTGTCGTGGTTCCTCTCACTGTCTTCGTGGCTGTGGGCGGCGGGCCTGTGCCGACCCCGTCTCGTGCGGGTTCGGCACGGAACAGAGGTGCTTTCGGCCGGTCGGTGTACCGGGGGGTACCGGCCAGGCGGTCCGACCCTCGCGGCCCGCGTGCCATCGGTGTCGGGCCGGCGAGGAGGCACGTCCGCGTCCCGGTTCTCATACCGGCGCTTCGCTGCGGAGCGGAGCGCCGATCACCGTCAGGTGCCGGTCGAGCATCGCCTGGAAGGAGCGCCGCCAGTTCGTACGGAAGTCGTGTTCCTGGCGGGCTCGTGCCAGGGCCGCCTGACTGAGGTCCACCCTCTCCTTGAGAGTCAGCTCGGTCACGGCCGTGAGCATCGCGGTGGCGTCAGCGGTTTCCCGCCCGGCCGCCACCAGTCCGCTGACACCGGGTTCGACGAGTTCGGGGTAGACGCCGGTGGGCAGTACGGCGACGACCAGGCCCTTCCCGTTGTTCATCAGCGCGGCCTCCACGGGGGTGACGGAGGCGGCTTCCCGCTCGGACAGGAAGGCCGCGGACAGGGTTCTGGGCCACTGGCAGAGGGCGGTGAGGACTCGGTCGTCCTGGCCGTGGAGGAGCACGGCAGGTGATCCGGTGTGCCGGACGTGCTCCTCCAGGTCGGTGTACGGGCGTGGGTTGAGGATCACCGGGACCAGTCGGTCCCCGGTCAGGCGAGCGGCGTCGACCAGCTTGTGGAAGCCCTTCTCCGCCACCCCCCGGCCCCAACTGACCACCAGGTCACGGTCCGTGGGGATGCCGAGTTCGCGCAGGAGCGCGGGATCCGGTGGGCCCGGCCGGAACTTGGCGTCGTCGGTGGGTACGCCGGCGCGGGCGTAGAGGGTCTTGTCGTCCGGGATTCCGTAGACCTGCTGGTACTGGTGGCGCATCCAGTGGGACTCCCAGCCGATGGACACGCGCGGGTCCGACCGGGCCAGGTGTCCCATCACCGAGTCGGCGTAGGTCTCGGGCAACTCGGCGTCGCCGTCGGGACGTAGGACGGGGTTGTGGGTCATGTGCACATGGCTTGCCGCGATGCCGAACTGGTCGGCGGCCCGGACGACGAAGCGTGCGGCCATGGCGAACATGCTCATCCCGGAGATGACGAGGAGGGAGTCCGCCCCGCGCCCCACCGTGAGAGCGACCTGCCCGGCCGCCGAGCCGAGGGCCATGCAGTGCTCGAAGTGGTCCATCTCCCAGCTGTGGGCGCGCGGGTCCGCCATCGGGTGATAGCGCACGGTGCCGTGGTGGACGTATCGGTCCAGGGCCTGGGCGAAGCGCTTCTCGTCCAGGCCGGCGCAGTTGGCACGTTCGGCGACGTGCCACTCCACCTCGACCCCTCGTTCGTCGGCGATCGCGGCGACGTCGTCCCGGGAGTCGAGGATGTTGTGGATGTAGCGGGCCACGCCGCCGTCGACCTGTCGGAAGCCCTCGTTGGTCAGGAGCAGGACCGCCAGCCGGTGGTCAGGCATCGAGCTCCTTGAGTGCGGCGTCGAACCCGTGCTGGTAGAGGTAGGCCACGACGAGCCGGTTGAGGCCGATGCCGCAGCAGCCGCTCCACAACTCCTGGCCTTCCGCGGTGATGTGGAAGCTCTCGGTCTGGTGGGTGCCCTCGGCGGAGCAGCCGGAGATCTCCCGGAGGTCGAACCGCTCGTCGAAGTGGTCGGCCCAGCCAGGGCGGGCCCGGTCGGGGCGGTTGCTGCTGAGCGGGACCTCGATGTCCTGCACGGGCACCTCGTCGGCGGTCTCCGCGTCGTCCTGCGCCTCGACGAGGGACGGTATTTCCATGCAGCCCTCGGCGGCGACGACCTGCCAGCTCAGCCCCCATCCGGAGAGGAGGTCGGTCAGGGTCTGGCGCACCTGGCCGCGGGTCGCGCGGACCTGCTCACGGGTGCCGAAGAAGACATGCTCGACACGGAGGAACTCGCGCGCCTTGATGGGGCCGTCCAGGTCCGCGGAGTACTCGTTGCGCCAGGTCCAGCCGCCTAGGGTCTCCACGATGCGCAACGGCAGCTCGTCCAGCGACAGTTGCCGGCCGCGCATGAGGTGGTAGAGGCTGATGCACTGGACCGGGTCGAGGACCTGGTCGCCGTCCGGGCCTGCCGGGACGAGGAGTTCGGGGGCGTACTGGCTCAGCCGGAAGTCGTCCAGCGCCTGACGCGGGATCAGGCGCGGGAACAGCCACTCCTCGAAGTCGTTGGCGTAGGCACGGTCGAGTATCTCGCTCTGCAGGCGCCGCAGCAGGCGGACCCAGGGGGCGCGGTAGACGTACTGGCCTTCCGCGAAGTTCTCGATCCACTTACGGTCCAGCGCTTCGGCCACGACGTCGCCGCCGTGCAGGTCGCCGAACTCGGACATGTCGAGAATGGTGCCGAGCTTCATCGGGCTGACTCCTTGGGTGAAGGGGTTCCGTTTGTGTGCCGGGCGGTTCGGGAGCGGCGGTGGCGCAGCACGGTGTGGGCGGCTTCCAGGAGATCGGAGGCGTAGTGCACTCCGGTCACCGTGCTGGCCCGCGGCGGGGTGCGTGGAGTGAGCAGGACCGCGGTGCATCCGGCGTTCAGACCGGCTTGCGCGTCGGTGGGACGGTCCCCGACGAGGTAACTGGCCGCGAGGTCCACCGACAGGTCGACGGCTGCCTGGCGCAGCAGAGCGCTGGAGGGCTTGCGGCAGTGACAGCGGTGCCGCGCGCTGTGCGAACACACGTAGACGCCGTCGAGCCGACCGAGTCGACGGTGCATCCGGTCGAGTGCGGAGGGGTCGAGCAGTCCGCGGGACAGGTCGGGCTGGTTCGTGAAGAGGGCGATCAGGGCGCCGGCCGCGCGCAGTTGGGTGAAGCACTCCTGAATGCCGGGCAGGGCGGTCCATTCCTCTGCGTGCCGCGGGGAAGTGCGCCGTCCCCTGCGTAGGACATGGGTGTTGAGCGTGCCGTCCCGGTCGAAGAACACGCACCATCCCCGGTTCCGTGCGGCGGTGGTCAGCTGTTCCACAGGTCCACCGACCTCCACCCGTGCGGGGTCGGTACGCGGCTGCGGCGCTCCGCTCCGGTCAGCCGCAGGAGCAGTGCGTGTCGCGGGGTGGCGCTCTCGAAGAATGCCGGGTCGGTGAAGGCCGGATGCTCCACGGTCAGCACCACGCAGTCGGCGTCGGCCGCCGCCTCGGTGAAGGTGGTGCGGCGCTGCATGTCCGGGAGGTCGGCGGTTTCGGCGATCGGATCGTAGGCGGTGACCCTGGCACCCTGTGCGTGCAGTTCGTCGGCCAGCCGCAGGGCCGCGGAGTCGCGGAGCGTGGACACCCCGGGCTTGTAGGTGAGGCCGAGCAGGCAGACCGTGCGCTCGGCCACGCCTTCGAGGTGCTTGTCCAGGGCTGCCAGCGGAGCCAGCGCGTGGACAGCGTTGGCATGGGCCACCGCACGGAAGAGGCCGTCGCGGCCGATGGGTTCACCGTGTTCCACGAGGGCGCGCACGTCACGGTGCAGGGTTGCGCCCGCGTACGGTTCTCCGGGCCGCAGCGGGGCTCCGGCGGCGACCCGTTCGTCGGCGCGGACGCCGTCCAGGACCGTCACCGGATCGGCGCCGAGATGACCGGCGACGGTCCCCAGGTCGTTGGCGAGGGTGATGCACAGGGCGAGGTAGGCGTTGGTGCCGTGTTTGACCAGCTCCGCCTCGACGAGCCGCATGTGCAGTTCGTCGCGGGAACCGAGACGGTCCAGCAAGTCGCGCACGGCTTGGGGCAGATGGGGGGAGTTGCAGCCCACGACGGTCCGAGCGGGCTGGAGGAAGTCGGAGACCGCTCGGCCCAGGCGCAGGTTCTCGGGAATGTGGATCAGGTCGGGACTGTCGGCCTGCAGGCCGGCGTCGGCGAGGGCGGCGTCACAGGTGCCCGCGCGGAGCTGGCTCGCGACGACCACCGGTCCGCGGCGCCGGTGGTCTCCCAGCAGTTGGCGCAGTGCGGCGACCGGCCGGGGGTCGGTGACGGTGCCGTCGGCGGCGGTTCCGGTGTCGTGGACGACGAGGCTCATGTCGGCGTGCCGCAGGACCTCGGCGGCCTGCGTCTCGTCGAGCACCGGTCGCAGGGTGCCGTTCTCCCGCGCGGCGGCGAGGATTCCGGCGACCTCGGGTTCGTCGCCGCAGCGGTGCCCACGAGCGAGGGCGTCGAAGGCTGCCCGGTCCGGCGAATCGAGGGCGTCGTCGAAGGGTGTCTGGCCCGGCGTCTCGACGACGTCGAAGGGTACCTGGCCCGGCATCTCGACGGCGTCAAAGCCTGCCCGGCCCGGCATCTCGACGGCGTCAAAGCCTGCAACGCCCGGCGTTTCAAGCGCGCCGAAGCCTGCCCGGCCCGGCGTTTCGACGGCGTCGGGCCGTACGTGGACCGTGTAGCCGAGCCGTGTCAGCCCGGCGGCGGTCACCGACGCGAGGTGCCAGTCGCCGACCAGGAGGACGTCAGGCATGCCCGGCTTCACCTATCTGGCGGCGTACCGCCTCACGGATGGCTTCCTCGGACTCCCGCGAGCTGTGCCAGCCCATGGAGTGGGCCTTGGACAGGTCGAACTCCACCACCGGGACGTCGCCGGGCCAGCCGCGCTTGCCGCCGCCGTACTCGATCTCCGCGTCCAGGCCGAGTTCCTCCAGCACGATCGCGGCGATCCTGGCGACGGTGACGGTCTCGGTGGAGCCCAGGTTGGCGACTAGGATGTCGGTCTTCGCAGCGGCGGCCAGCTCCACGATGCCGCGGGCGCAGTCCTCGGCGAGGAAGTAATTCTTGCGCTGATGCCCGTCGCCCAGGATGTGGAGCCGACTGGGGTCCTCGCGCAGCTTGTTGAGGAAGTCGTAGATGACTCCGTGGTTCATGCGTCCGCCGACCACGTTGCCGAAGCGGAAGATGCCCGCCCGGAATCCGTAGAGGTGGCAGTAGGAGGAGATCAGCGCTTCGGCGCCGAGCTTGGCCGCGCCGTAGACGGAGATGGGCAGCATGGGGCCGTGATGCTCGGCGGTGGGGCGCTGCGCGAGCTCGCCGTAGACGGTCGAGGAAGAGGAGAAGACGATCTGCCTCACGTCGGCCCGCCGCATGGCCTCGAGGACGGAGCGGGTTCCGAGGACCGACTGCTGAATGTCGACCCAGTTGTCCTCAAGACCGACGCGCATGTCGACGCTGGCGGCCAGGTGGATGACCTGGTCCACGCCGTCCGACATCACCTCGGTCAGCCGGTCGGTTTCCAGGACGTCCAGTTCGTGGACGACGACGGTGCCGTCACGCTCGTGCGCCTCGACCCAACTACGCGTCGTGTTGGAGAAGTTGTCGACCACCGCGACGGGTGGGCCGTCCGCGGCGACCAGGTGGTCGACGACATGGCTTCCGATGAAACCGGCGCCGCCGGTCACCAGGGTGCGAGGTCGGGTCATCGCTTTGCTCCATCGGTGAGGGCGAGGCAGAGGGCGTGCGCGACGAGAAGGTGGACGGACTCGATACCGGGCGTGGCGAGCGGCTCGCGGTCCAGCGGGACGTTGATGTGCACATCGGCCAGATCGGCGGTGGCTCCCCCGTCGAAGCCGGTCACGGCGATCACCGCGGCGCCTTGTTTGCGGGCGAAGGCGGCCAGTTCCACCAGACCGCGTGAGACGGAGCCGTCGCGGGCGCCGCCGTGCACGGAGAAGAGCACGACGGCGTCGCGGGCGCCCGGGTGGCTGGGCAGCCATGGTTCGGCCAGGTGGGCCAGGGCCAGGCCGGGGTCGTCGTCATTGGTCCACGCCGTGTGGCAGGCGATGTTGTCCAGCAGGGCGACGGCGCGCAGGTGCGGCTCGTGGGGGGTGCGGGTGAACTTGGTCAGGTCGGCGGCGAAGTGGGAGGCGGTGGAGCTGGATCCGCCGATCCCGGCGGTCAGGACGACCCCGCGAGTGGCCCGGCAGCCGGCGAGCACCCCTACGGCCGCGGTGAGCGCGTCCGTGTCCAGGCCGGCCGTGACGGTGGCGGCCGCGTCGCGGAGGGCTGTGATGCTGGACAGGCTCATGGTGTCTCCTTCGTGACGGGGGTCCAGCGACCGGCGTGGGTGGAGCGGTAGGCGGCCTCGACGACGGCGAGGGCACGTCGGCCGGCCGAATCGGGGGGCGGCGTGGGTTTCTGGGCACTCAGCTCCCGGAAGTGGGCCCATTCCGCGGCCCAGGACCGGTCGGCGCCACGGAACCGTGTGACGTGCGCGCCGAACGGCCCGTCGTCACGGCGCTCGACCGTCAGGGTCTGCTCGCCGTAGGAACCGGTCAGTCCGTCGATCCGTACGGTCGCCTGCTCGAAGGTGACTTCGAACAGGAAGCGGTTGTGCCACTGGCTCAGGCTGCTGCGGACCATGCCGACCTGGCCCGCGGCCGATCGCAGCATGACGTGGGCGTCGTCCTCGATCCCGGTCGGCAGGCCGAACGAGTGTTGGGTGTGAGCGATCACGTCGTCGACCGGCCACAACAGGCCGTCGATCAGGTCGACCAGGTGGATGCCCTGTTCCATCAGCTGACCGCCCGACACGATGCCCGGGTCGGCGCGCCATTCGTCGGAGTAGCCCTCGCGGATGCCGTAGCCGTACACGCCCAGGGCCGAGAGGGGTCTGCCGTAGGCGGCATCGGCCACGATCCGGGCCAGCGCACGGACGGCGGGGTGGAAGCGGTGGTTGAACCCGCAGTGCAGGACCCTTCCGTGGTCGCGTGCCGCGGCCTCCATCCGGGCCGCCTCCTCGCTGCCGCGGGCGAGCGGCTTTTCGCACAGGACGTGCTTGCCTGCGGTGAGAGCCGCGACGGTCGCCTCAAGGTGCGAGTCGGGTGGCGTCGCGACGATGACCGCGTCCAGCTCGGGCTGCGCGAGGAGTTGGTCCCAGTGGTCGAATACGCGGGTCCTGACCGAGTGGCCACGGGTCCATGTCCCGTCGAGTTCGGGTGCGGCGATGCCGACCAGCTCGTCGTCCGCGGCCAGCGCCGAGATACGCCGCCCGCACTGCAACCCGGCACCGATCACGCCGACGCGCATGTGTCCCCCTCGCATCGGCCGGGCTCCGCCGTCGACCAGGTGCTGTCCAGGCCCTGTTGGGAGATCCGCAACGGGACGTGGGTGAGGCCGAGTCCGTCCAGGAAGGCTCGGGCACGGTCTACGCGAGCGGGGTCGGCCGCGATGAGCACGTGTCCCCCGCCTCCGGCGCCGATCAGTTTGAACCCGGCTATTCCGTCGGTGTCGCGGGCCTGCCCGATCCGTCGGCACATGGGGTGGTCGGCGGCCGGATTGGCGGCGATCTTCCGGGCCCAGTGCGCCCGCAGGGCCGCGCCGACCACGGCGATGTCACCGCTCAGGAAGGCTTCCTCGGTGCGCGCGGCGGCGGCTGTCGCCCGACGGTGGTGTACCGGGGTGACTTCTGGGGCCCGGGACAGGACGCGGGAGGCGTCTCGGGTGCCGGGGACGCGGTAGAGCAGCAGGCCGTTGTCGATGAGCCGGGCCAGCGCGGAGCACAGGGCGGGACTGGGGGTGGCGGTGACGGACCCGTCGGGTTCGAAGCGGAGGCGCTGCGCGCCGCCCAGCGCGGCTGCCCAGGCGTCCTGCTGTCCGATCGTGCGGCCGAGCACTTCGCGTTCGAGCCGGAACGCGAGGGAAGCGGTCCGGTGCGGCGGCAGGGCCCGACCGCTCCAGCGGGCGAGCGCGTCGACGAGGGCGACGGAGTAGGCGCCGGAACCGCCGAGACCCGAACCGGGAGGCACCACGGAGCCTACGGCGATGCTGGGCAGCCTTTTCAGCCCGAGGACAACTGCCGCGGCCGCGGGATACGGGTGCCGCGCACTGTCGTCGGGCGGCAGGAGGTAGTGCCACGGGGTGCCCGCCGCGTTCAGCCCGGCCAGTGCGTGGGCCGGCCGGTCGGCGACGCTGACGTGCACACGCAGCGGCAGGGCGGCCGCTACGACGGTGGTGGGGCCGTGCCGGTAGTACTCGGGTAGGTCGGTGCCCCCGCCGGCGATGCTGATGCGCATCGGAGCGGAGCTGCGAACCGTCGTCATCGGCGCTTCCTCTCGGCTCGGGAGGGCGTGGAGCGGGGCCCGCTGGGAAGGTCGGCCAGGGTGGCGCAGGCGTGCCGCCAGCGATCCGGGGTGCCGATCTCGATGATCGGCTCGTCGCAGATCCAGTGGGCGAGCCGGCGCTGTGCGGCGAGGGCCCCGAAGAACGGACCGTCGCTGTCGCCGGATTGGGACTCCAGCGCGTCGCGGCGAAGGAACCGGACCCCGCGGTCGATGTACGGCGCGGCGGTTCCCTTGTCATAACGGTCGATCCACGGACCGTCGACGCTGATGTTGCCGGGGTCGTGCGAGCGGTTCTCGGGGGCGACCGACATGACGGCCTGTGCCCGCTGTCGACGCAGGGTGCCGCTGAGGGCCTGCCACAAGTCCCCTCTGTCGGGCGGCAGGACGTCGCCGAGAACGAGGAGGAACTCATCGTCGAGCCGGGACGACGCCTCGCGCAGCGCACCGACGGGACCTGCGGGCGCGGCTTCCACGAGGGTTTCCACGTGAAGAGGTGTTCCGCTTCCGGGAATTGGGGTGGAGAGCGACTCTCCCTGGTGGGGCGGCTGCCAGGCGTCGGCCAACTCCCGTACGGAGCGGGCGTCGTGCCCCGCGAGGAGCAGAACCCGGTCGACAGGCGGCCGTACGGCCCGGTCCAGTACATGGCTCAGGAAGGGACGGCCGGCGACGGGCACCATGCACTTCTGCACGCCCTCGCTGACCGCGGCCATCCGGGTTCCCAGCCCGCCGCAGAGAACGACCAGTTGGGTCATCGCGCACCGGCACTGCGCCGAAGTTCGTCCGTCAGGGCCGCGATGACGGAGTCCACTTCCTCGTTCGTCATCGCCGGGAAGATCGGGAGCGACAGAAGTCTCCGGTAGGCGGCGTCGGCAACGGGGAAGTCCTTCGCGGCGGAAGGCAGTTCGGCACGGTAGTAGCTGAACTGGTGCAGCGGTCTGAAGTGGACGCTGGTTCCGATGCCGCGGCGGCTGAGCCGGTCCGCCACGTCGTCGCGGTCGATGCCCTCGGGTACCTGGACGGCGTAGAGGTACCACGACGAGCTGTCCAGTGCGGTGTCGGCGAGCGGCAGCAGCAGGCCGGGCAGGGAGGCGAGTCCCTTCGCGTAGCGCTCCCCGATCGCACGTCGGCGTTCGTGCAGCGCGTCGCAGCGGTCCAACTGGCAGCGCAGCAGGGCCGCGGCCACGTCCGGCATGTTGTATTTCATGCCGGCCGCTACGACGTCGTAGTGCGGCGACCGTCCCGAGTGATGCCGCGCGAACGCGTCGCGGTCGATGCCGTGGGCGCTCAGCGTGCGGGCTCTTGCCGCCAAGTCGGCGCGATGGCAGACCAGAAGGCCGCCTTCGGCGCTGGTCAGTGGCTTCGTCACGAAGAACGAGAACGCCGTGGCGTCGGCGAGCCGACCCGGCGTCACCCCGTCACGTTCGGCGGGCAGAGCGTGGGCCGAGTCCTCGATGAGAGCCAGGCCGTGTTCGTCGCAGAGGTGCCGAAGCGCCCGCATGTCGGCCATGCGGCCGGCGAAGTGAACGGCCATCACCGCGCGCGTGCGCCCGGTGAGGTGCTGTCGTACCTGTTCCACGTCGATGGTGAGCCGGTGCGGCTCGACGTCGACCAGCACGGGAGTGGCGCCCGCGTGCACGACCGTGGCGGCGGATGCCGTGAAGGTCGTCGTGGGCACGATGACCTCGTCGCCCGGACCGGCCCCGAGCGCCAGCAGCGCGAGATGCAGCGCCGCCGTACCGGAGTTGAGCAGCAGCGAGTGCTCGACGCCGAGGTAGCGGCTGAAACGGCTCTCGGTGTCCCGCGCGACGGAGCCTGTGCCGATCCATCCGCCGCGCAGTACCTCGGTGACGGCGGATATCTCCTCTTCACCGATCAGGGGGGCCGCGAACGGCACCTGCGCCGGGCCTCCGGTCATGCGACTCATGCGACGAGCCCCTCGGCATCCGCGGCGAACTGTCGGGCCATCTCCACGCTGCGCGGATGGTCGATCCACCGCTCCAGGACGGCCGGGGGCACCGTCACGATGTCGCAGGGGGTATCGAGCGCCGCGGTGACGTCGGCGGGCTCGCGGACGCTTCCGACGACCAGGCGCGTACCGGTGCCGGCCAGCGCGCGACGGGTGGCCACCGCACGAACCGCCTGGGCGGGGTCCTCCCCCGCGTCGCGCGTGCGGCACCAGAGCAGGCTCAGATACTCGGGTTGCAGCATCAGGGCCGCGTACAACTCGGCGCGCGAGGTGCAGACGGTGACGTTCACCTTGACCCCGGCGTCACGCACACGACGAATGAGTCCCGCCCGGCACCGTCCCGCCGAGGTCACGAAGGGGATCTTCACCCGGACTCGCGGATCGAGGCTGGCCAACGCCATCGCCTGCTGGTAGGCCTCCGCGTCCGCTTCGGACAGGACCTGCGCATGCACTTCGGCGGATCCACCGGCAAGGATGCGTTTGACGGTCGAGGACACCGAGGTGGCGCCGGCCTTAGCCAGGAGAGTCGAGTTGGTGGTCACGCCATGGATGAGCCCGGTCGGTAACCAGTCGGTGCAGTGCTCGGCGGTGGCTGAGTCCAAGTACAGCAAGTTATCCACCTTGTTAGGTCGGATGAGCTGACTGGAAGAGCAAACTAATGACAGAACTTAGGAAATTCAAGACGGCCATCATCGGGAGCTGCCGATCGGGCCGATTTCCGACCCATGGACCACACCAGCACGTCGCGCATATGTTCACTTTTTGCATGGATTCGTAGGCATCTTGCTAACGGTTCGGCTTACTGGTTGGGTTGGCTCGATGAACATCGCTGATCTCTTCGACCTGCTGGACATCCTGGAGTCCGCCGACGCTTCGTACTGGGTCGCCGGCGGGTGGGGAGTCGACGTTCTGGTGGGGCGTCAGACACGTCAACACCGTGACGTGGACCTCGCGTTGGACGCCACGAGCGAGACCGCGACGGTCGACGCGCTGGAAGCGTTCGGATACCGGGTGGAGACGGACCAGCGTCCTACGCGGGTGGAACTCGCGGCTCCCGGACGGCGCTGGGTGGATCTGCATCCGGTCGTCTTCGACGCCGAGGGAGTCGGGCGGCAGGCCGACCTCGACGGCGGCTGCTTCCTGTATCCCGAGGGGGCCTTCACCGTCGGTACGCTCCAGGGCCGGACCGTCCCGTGCCTGTCGGTCTCCAAGCAACTCGACTTCCGCAGCGGATACACGCTCAGGGACGTCGACCATCACGACATCGCGCTTCTGGAAAGCCTGAACGTCCACCAAGGCGGCGACCACTGACGACGGCGGTCCCGAAGGCCGCACCTCGCGAGAACTGGCCGGAAAGCACACAGGACCCCAGCGAAAAAGGGCCCAGAGCGCGCCACGGCTTCTCCAGCCGCCGGCACGCCCTGGGCCCCTGTGAGTGCGACCGGCGTTCAAGCCACCGGTGCCCGGCCCTGCTCCGGCATCACACGGAAGTCATCGGCTCTCGCCGTCCCGGTCCGTCAGCGTGCCCGTGCGGGCCACGTCGGCGTACCAGCGTGCACTGGCCTTGGGGATGCGCTTCCCGGTCGGGTAGTCGACGTAGACGGCACCGAAGCGCTTGCTGTACCCGTAGCCCCACTCGAAGTTGTCCAGCAGGGACCACAGGAAGTAGCCGCGTACGTCGACGCCCGCGGCGATCGCCCGCTGCACGGCCGACAGGTGGCCGTGCAGATAGGCGATGCGGTCGGGGTCGGCCACCTCGCCGTCCGGGTTGACGTAGTCGTCGAACGCGGCGCCGTTCTCGGTGATCATCAGCGGCGTCGCGGGGAAGTCCGCCTTGAGCCGCAGCAGCAGGTCGTACAGCCCGCTGGGATCGACCGCCCATCCCATCGCGGTGGTGCTGCCCGCCGGACGGTGGAAGGCGACCTGGTCGGCACCCGGCCAGGGACTGTGATCGCTCATCCCGTGACCGTCGGAACCGTGGCCCGCCTCGCCGGTGGCCGCGGAGACCAGGGTGGGCGTGTAGTAGTTGACGCCCAGGAAGTCCAGCGGCTGGTTGATCGTGGCGACGTCGCCGTCCCGTACGAACGACCAGTCGGTCAGACCCGCCGTGTCCTCAAGGAGATCCCGCGGGTACGCGCCCTCCAGCAGCGGGCCGGTGAACACACGGTTGGCCAGCGCGTCGATCCGGCGGGCCGCGTCCAGGTCCTCGGCGGCCTCGGTCAGCGCCCGGACGTGGTGGATGTTGAGCGTGATGGACGTCCGCGCGCGCGAGGGCAGTTCGGCGCGCAGCGCCTGAACGGCCTTGCCGTGCGCGAGGTTTAGGTGGTGCGCCGCGCGCAGGGCCGCCACCGGATCGGTGCGGCCGGGAGCGTGGACACCTGATCCGTAGCCGAGAAAGGCACTGCACCAGGGCTCGTTGAGGGTGGTCCAGGTCGTCACCCGGTCCCCGAGCGCACGGGCCGCCAGCGTTGCGTAGTCGGCGAACCGGTCGGTGGTGACGCGTTCCGGCCAGCCGCCCGCGTCCTCCAGTTCCTGCGGCAGGTCCCAGTGGTAGAGCGTGACGACCGGTTCGATGCCCTTCTCCAACAGCGCGTCGGTCAGGGCGCGGTAGAAGTCGAGTCCCTTCTCCACGGCGGGGCCCCGGCCGGTCGGCTGCACCCGCGACCACGACAGGGAGAACCGGTAGGCGCTCACACCGAGGTCGGCCATGATCGCGACGTCCTCGCGCCAGCGGTGGTAGTGGTCGGTGGCCACGTCACCGGTGTCGCCGTTGCGCACCCTGCCGGGCGTGTGCGAGTAGGTGTCCCAGATGGAAGGGGTGCGTCCGTCGACGGAGGCGGCACCCTCGATCTGGTACGCGGCGGTCGCCGTGCCCCAGGTGAATCCCTGGGGGAATCGGATGGCGTCGGCGTTTCCCGGGGCGGGCGCGACACGTCGGGTAACGGTGGTCACGGGAGTCCTTCCAGATGAACTGCGGGGCGGGAGAGGGAAAGTGGAGTGGCGGACATCGGCGGACCGCGACAGTGAGGGGGCGGCGGAGCGCTCACCCCTTGACCGCGCCCTGCATGATTCCGCCGACGATCTGACGGCCGAAGACGATGAACATGGCGAGCAGGGGCAGCGTCCCCAGCAGGGCGCCCGCCATGATCAGCGACTGGTCGCGCACATATCCCGCGCTCAGCTGGGTGAGCGCGACAGGCACCGTCGGATTGGACATGTCGAGCACGATGAACGGCCAGAAGAAGTCGTTCCAGGCGTGCACGAAGGTGATCATGAACAGAACGGCCATGGGCGGCCGGGCGATCGGCAGCACGATGCTCCAGAAGATGCGCAGGGAGTGCGCACCGTCCACCCGTCCGGCCTCGACGAGTTCGTCGGGCAGGGCCTCGCTGAGGTACTGCCGCATGAAGAACACGCCGACGGCGCTGACGAGCGTGGGGAAGATGACGGCGGGCAGCCGCTGGCCCCAGCCCAGCTCCGTCATCATCATGAACAGGGGTACGACGCCGAGCTGGGGCGGCACCAGCATCGTGCCGATCACGAGCATGAGCAGGATGTTGCGGCCCTTGAAGCGGAGTTTCGCGAAGGCGAATCCGGCGAGGGTGGCGAACAGCACCGTCGACAGGGCGATCACACCGGCCACGATCAGGCTGTTGAGCATGGCCTTGCCGAGCGCGGCGTCCTGCCATGCCTTGCCGAGGTTCTCCAGCAGATGGGGTCCTGGCAGGAACGGCGGAGGCGTCTGGGTGACGCGGGTGTTGTCGGTCGAGGCCGCCACCATCGTCCAGTAGAGGGGGAAGAGCGAGAACAGGGCCGCTATTCCCAGGAGGATGTAGGCGACGGGGCCCGCGTGGTGCTGGCGTCCGGCACCCGGGTGCCGGAACAGTTGCCGGCTCCGGCCGCCCGAGGGGGTGTCCTTCCGTGCCTTTCGCGGGGTCCCGGCGCGTGCGTCCGGCGTCTGGACCGGGATGCTGTCTGTGGTCATGGAGATCTCCCGGTCAGGCCTTCCGCGCGAGGAAGCGCGTGACGAGTCGTTGGACGACGAACAGGACGATGAGCAGCAGGAACATCGCCCAGGCGACCGTGGCGGCCCGGCCCATCTGGTAGTTCTTCCAGCCCTCCTCGTACAGCAGCAGTCCCAGCGTCTGGTACTGGTTGTCCGCTCCCCCGGTGATGCCGTTCGGGCCCTGGCCGAAGATCAGGGGCTCGCCGAAGAGCTGGGTGGCGCCGATCGTGGACAGGACGATGGTGAACACGATGGTCGAGCGGATGCCGGGGACGGTGACCTTCAGGAACTGCTGCCACCGCGAGGCGCCGTCGATGGCCGCGGCTTCGTAGCGGTCGCGCGGGATCGCCTGCATCGCCGCGAGGTAGAGCAGGGCGTTGTAGCCGGTCCAGCGCCAGATGACGATCGTGGAGATGGCCGTCTGCGCGGCCCATTTGTTGTTCTCGAAGTCGATGTTGTCGATGCCGACCAGGCTCAGCATCCAGTTGATCATGCCGAAGTCGCGTTCGAAGAGCATCGTGAACACGAGGGCGGCGGCGCCCACCGACGTGGCGTACGGGGTGAGGGCGGCGACGCGGAAGAACGTCGAGCCGCGCAGCCGGTAGTTGAGCAGGTGCGCCAGCCCGAGCGCCATCAACAGCTGCGGCACGGTGGACAGGACACCGATGGTGAAGGTGTTGAGCAGCGCGTTCCAGAAGCGGTCGTCTTCCCACAGGGCCGTGTAGTTGTCGAAGCCGACCCACTCCATGAGGTTCAGGGTCGACAGTTCGACGCGGTGCAGCGAGATCCACGAGGTGTAGAGGAGCGGGTAGAAGCTGAAGGCGGCGAAGACGACGAAGAAGGGGGCGATGAAGGCGTACGGGGCGCCGCGCACGTCGAGACGGTGCAGCAGCGTACTGCGGCGCTGACGCTCCGCGGCGGTGCCGGGCCCGTCCGACGGGGCGGTGCCGGGCGCACCGGGTGGGGGTGTCGAGGTGGAGATGGCCACCGGAAGGCGTCCTTCCTGGAGGGTGAGCTGAGGGCGGGCCGGGGGCCCGGTGGCCCGCACGGGCCGTGCGGGCCGCCGGGCGGCTGCGGAGGTGGGCGACGGACCGGTTCTACGAGGTCAGCCGGCGGCCTTCTCGATGCGCTTGTCCGTGGTCTCCCAGGCGTCGTTCGGGCTCTTGTTCTGCGCCTCGATCAAGGTCAGCCCCTGCGAGAAGATGTCCTTGATGGTGCCGTCCTTGCGGCCGAGCACCTGCTCGTCGGGGATCTCCTTGGCCGCGGCTCCGAAGATCGCGCCGATGGGCGCACCGCTGAAGTAGTCCGACTTCGCGCCGACCACTTCGGGCATCTCCAACGCGGCCTGCGACGACGGGAAGTTGCCGATCTCCTTGAACAGGTAGGCCTGCTGCTCGGGGGCGGTGAGCCAGGCGACGAGGTCCTGCGCCTCCTTCTTGACGGGGCTCTTCTCCATCACTCCGAGGAACGAGCCGCCCCAGTTGGCGCCCTTGGGCGCCTTGGCGACGTCCCACTTCCCCTTGTTCGCCGGTCCCGCCTTCTCGCTGATGTGCGCGAGCATCCACGCCGGGCAGACCGTGGTGGCGAAGGTGCTGTTGGCGAGGCCGGGGTCCCAACCGGGCTGGAACTGGCGGAGCTTGGCGGTCAGATCGGACGTGGCCGCCTCAGAGGCCAGCTTCCACGCGTCCTTCACGACCGGGTTGGTCGCGTAGATCAGCTCGCCCTTCTTGTCGTAGAACTGCTGGGAGTCGCCGTAGATCATGGCGTTGAACAGCCCGCTGGAGCTGTCCATGAAGGCGAGCTTGTCGTCCTTGGAGTTCTGCTTGAACTCCTTGCCCACGTCTACGTACTTCGACCAGTCGCCTTCCCACAGCGCGGCGACCTCATCGCGTTCGGTGGGAAGGCCGGCCTGCTCGAACATGTCCTTGCGGTAGCAGACCGCCATCGGGCCGATGTCGGTCCCCAGGCCAATGACCTTCTTGTCCGCGGTGGTGACCTGGCTCTGCTTCCACGGCAGGAAGTGGTCCGTTCCCGCCGCTCCGGCCAGATCCACGAACTTGTCCTTCTGGGTGTCGGACAGTTCCTTGGCCCGGCCGATCTCTATGCCCTGAATGTCCTTCAGCCCGCTGCCGGCGGCCAGGTGGGTCTGCAGGGCCGTGTAGTACGTCTGCTCGTCGCCCGCGACGTCCGCCTTGATGACGACGTCCGGGTGCTCCTTCATGTACTTGTCGAGCAGGCCGGTCTCCTTGAAGCCCATGACGCCGAACAGCCCCATGGTGATGGTGACCTTGCCGTCCTTCTTCCCGCCACCGGTCCCCCCGCTGCCACTTCCTCCGCAGCCCACGACCAGACCGAGAGCCGACAACGCCGACACGGCGGCCACGGCTCGTGTACACAACTTCCTTCGGGCCTTGCCCATTCAGTCCTCCTAGCGGCGGCGCTGACGCACCGGAGTACGAGCCCCGTGGTCCGCTCCACGGGCCCGATTTGTCCTGGTGGGTACGTTCCCAAACGACGATGGGAACGTGCCCACTCGGAGTGCCCGAAGCGTGGCCGCCACCAAAGGCTCCTGTCAAGAAGTTGAATCGACTTCGTTGCGGGGAGATGTCGTACTCCCGCGCCCGGACCCTTCGGGCGCTCATCGCGGGTCTGGCACAATGCGCTGGTGGAAGCCGCGCGGGCGCCGCGCGAGCGAGGAGGCGACATGGGGGGCAGGCAACGCCCGACCATCAAAACCGTGGCCGCGCGTGCCGGTGTCGGACGTACCACGGTTTCACGAGTCATCAACGGCTCGGAGCTCGTCAGCGACAAGGCGAAGGCCGCCGTGCTCGCCGCCATCGCCGAGCTGAACTACGTTCCGAACTCGGTGGCCCGGGGGCTCGTGACGAGCCGCACGAACTCCGTGGCCCTGGTGATTCCCGAGTCGGAGAGCAGGCTGGGCTCCGAGCCCTACTTCTCGGCGGTCATCCGCGGCGTCAGCACCGCTCTCGCCAGGACCCGGACACAGCTCCAACTGGTCCTCGTACGCGACCAGGCCGAGCGGGACCAGCTCACCGAGTCGGTGGCGGAGCGGCGTGTCGACGGAGTGCTGCTGGTCTCGGTGCACGAGCACGACCCGCTGCCCGGACTCCTTGAGGACATGGGGCTGCCCACGGTGCTCGCCGGGCGCCGCTCCCCCGACGAGTCGCTCAGCCATGTGCACTCCGACAACGCCGGCGGCGCCGCGACAGCCGTCGACCACCTGCTCGCACGGGGACGGCGGACCATCGCCACGATCAGCGGACCCCTCGACATGGACGTGGCACGCAGCCGGCTCCAGGGGTGGCGCGAGGCCCTGGAGAAGGCGGGCCACCGGGCCACCGACGAGCTCGTGGTGTCGGCGGACTTCACCGAGGAGGGCGGTGAAGCCGCGATGCGTACACTCCTTGAACAACTCCCCGCGCTCGACGCCGTGTTCGTCGCCTCGGACGTCATGGCGGTGGGCGCGCTCGCGGAGTTGCGCAGACAGGGGCGCACCGTCCCCGATGACGTGGCCGTGGTCGGATTCGACGACTCCATCATCGCCCGGCACAGCAACCCGCCCCTCACCAGCGTGCGTCAGCCCGTCGAAGAGATCGGCCAGACGATCGCCCGCATCCTCCTCGAAGAGATCAGCCGGCCCGAGGAACCGCGCCAGCACGTCGTCCTCCGCACCGAACTCGTGGTGCGCGAATCCTCGTAGATCCGTCGGCCGCAGCCTCACGAGCCTGTGTCCGTTGATCAGGCGCCGGTCGCCCCGGGCCTGACGGTCCTTCAGGTGACGCTTGATCAAACAGGGCTCATGAGCGCCCACATGTGGCGGGGATCACGTCAGGGGGAAAACCCGCAGCCCGACTCCGGCGTCTAGCGGGTGTGAGATCAGCAAGGGCACCGCTGCACGAGCTCGACGAGGAGCGTCTCGTCCGCCTGGTGGCAAAGGGCGATCGTGCCGCGTTCGAGGAGTTGTACCGGCGTACGTCGCCGTGGCTGGCGGTTCGGTTGCGCCGGCGCTGTGTCGACGAGCAGATCGTCGCGGAGGTCATGCAGGAGACCTACCTGGCGGTGTGGCGCGCGGCGGGTGCGTTCGCCGGGGCCGGCGTCGGAGGTACGGCCACCGGCTGGCTGTGGACGATCGCGGCTCGACGTCTGGTCGACGCGTTCCGGCGCAGGGCCCACCACGCGGAGCCGCCGGCCGCCGCTGTGCCCGGCGCGGCGCCCGCCGCCGAGGAGGAGGTGCTCGCGGCGGCCATAGGCGGTGATGTCGGGGACGCGCTGCGGCGACTCGCACCGGAACTCAGACAGGTACTGCAGGCCATGGTGCTCGACGGGTTGTCCGTCCGGGAGACCGCGGTCCTGCTCGGGCTGCCCGAGGGCACGGTCAAGACCCGTGCACGCCGGGCCCGGATCGCGATGCGGGAGGCACTGACGTGAGGGTGGAACACGCCTCGAAGCGGATCATCGACGGTTACGCGCGCGGCGACACGGACATCGCCGCCGACGAGGTGTGGGCCCTGGAAGCCCACCTGGAGGCCTGCCGGGTGTGCCGTGACCGGCTGTCGGCCGCGGTCGACGTCGGGGTGCCCGCCGTGGCGGCGCTGGTCGACACCGTGTGGTCCGGACTCGAACCCCAACTGGCCCTCGTCGCCAGGATGCCGGGCGGACGGCGATGGCCGGCGCGGCTGTCGCGGTGGATGACGCCCACGATGGTGCCGTGGCTGGCCATGGTCGTGGGCGTGACGCTGCTCGCGCTGCTCCTCGACCTGGCCGGCACCGGAACCGGAAACGTGTCCCTGGTGCTGCTGCTCGCCCCGGTCCTGCCCGTACTCGGCGTCGCGGCTTCCTGGTCGCGAGGTCTGGACCCGGCGTACGAACTGACGGCCTCCGCGCCCAGGGCCGGTCTCCATCTGGTGCTGCGGCGCACCGCGTCCGTACTCGGCGTGGTTGTCCCCGCGCTGCTGGTGGGCGGCTGGGCGTCGGGCGTGATGGTGGCTCAGTGGCTGCTGCCCTGCCTGGCCTTCACCTCGGCGACGTTGGCACTCGGCGGTGTCCTCGGCGTGACCCGCGCCGCCGTCGTGCTGGCGCTCGTGTGGGCCGCGGTGGTCGTGGCGCCGACCCTCGCCACCAGCCGTACCGCCCTCGCACTCCAGTCGGACGCTCTGCCCCTGTGGGGAGTGGTCCTCGCGCTCGGGATCGGCGTCGTCTCCGCCCGACGAGGCGCGTACGCCGTACTGGGAGCCCATCGATGAACGCCGGAAAGGAACACCACATGACGTCCGCGGTGAGCGCTGCCGACATAGCGCCGACGGCCTACGCCTGGGAGATCCGGGCGACCGGGCTGAAGGTCAGGGTCGGCAGGAAACGAATGGCCGTCGACGGCCTCGACCTGTCGCTCGGCACCGGCGTGCACGGCCTCCTCGGTCCCAACGGGGCGGGCAAGACCACCCTCATCCGGACGCTGGCCACCGTGCTGCGTCCCACCGCAGGCACCCTGGAACTGCTCGGCGAATCCGCGGGCGGCATGGGCGGACACCGTGCGCTGCGCCGCCGGATCGGCTACCTGCCGCAGGAGTTCGGCTACTACAAGCGCTTCACGGTGCGCGAGTTCGTCGAGTACATGGCCTGGCTGAAGGAGGTGCCCGAGGCGGATATCCCCGCGGCGGTGCAACGCGCCGTGGAGCGCGTGGGTCTGGCGGACCGGGCCGACGAGAGGATGAAAGCCCTGTCGGGCGGCATGGTGCGGAGGGTCGGCATCGCCCAGGCCATCGTCAACGACCCCGCGATCCTGCTGCTTGACGAGCCGACGGCGGGACTGGATCCGGCGCAACGGCTGCGATTCCGCCAGCTGTTGCAGGAGTTGGGTACGGACACCTGCGTGGTCGTCTCGACCCACCTGGTGGAGGACGTCGCGGCCGCCTGCTCCGACGTGGTGCTCTTCGCCGAGGGCCGGTTGGTCTTCCAGGGCACCCCGGACGAGCTCGCCGCGGCGGGCGGCCCCGGTCACGTGGGCGACAGCCCGCTGGAACGCGGTTACTCCGCGCTGCTGGTCGGCCCCGAGCGGACCGGAGGTTCCTGGTGAGCCTCCGTGTCCTGCGCATCGAGCTGCGGCGTTCCGTCGCCCCGTGGGCCGGTGTCGTGGTCCTGGCGAGCGCGCTGGCGTTCCTGTACCTGGTCGACGCCGCGTGGTGGAGGGGCAGCACGGCGTGGACGGCTCAGTGGACGACTCTGGCGCTGTGGACCCGCGGCCTGTTGTTCTACCTGTGGCCGATCGCCGTGGGGCTCGGCGCGCTGCAAGGGCTGCGCGACCACCGCTCCAGGATGGCCGAGCTGCTGACGAGCACGCCGCGGCCGGCGCGCCACCGCGCTGCCACGCTGGCGGGCGCCACGGCGATCACGCTGGCCTCGGCCTTCTCACTCCTCGTCCTGATGGGCGCGGTCCAGGTGGTCGCCAACGCCGGTTACACGCACCTCGGTTGGCTGCCGATCTCGCTGGTGGGGGCGCTCTCCCTGGTCGCGGGTGCGGTGCTGGGCATGGGGGCCGGGCGAGCCCTGCCGTCCGTACTCACCCCTCCGGCACTGGCCATGGGCGCCTTCGTGTTCACGGTTCTCATGCACACCTCGCTCGGCCGGACGGAGACGGCCACGACGACGGGCGTCACGACCACGGAGCCGAACCAGGTCTCCCTGCTGTCACCGGCCGTGGAAGAGGTCCGCGATGTGCTCGTCACCCTCTCCGCCGCCGTGCACGTAGGGCAGACGGTCTGGCTGCTCGGCATGGCCGCGACCGGCTTCGCCCTGCTGGTCGCCGCGACCCCGCGCACCCGTCTGATCGCCCTGACACCCGTCCTGGCGGGCGCGGCGCTCGCCCTGCTCGTCCTTCCCTCCGACCCGCGCCGGATGTACGTCGTGGACGAGGCGGCCGCGGAGCTGGTGTGCGACGGCCCGGTGTGCGTGACCAGGACGCATCAGGCGCGGCTCGCCGGCCTCGCGGGTCCCGGCAAGGAGGCGCTGCGCCTGCTGCACGGCGCGCTCGGCGGACAGGCCCCGGTCTCGATCCGCGAGAACACCGCCGTGCTGCCGGACGGCAGCATGCCCCAGTGGTCCCGCGAGGCCGTGCTCTTCGACTTCGACGACGAGATCATCGCCGCCGCGGAGGGCGAGGAGCTGACCGTGGCCCTGATCGCCCAGGGCATGGTGCCGGGCTGCTTCCCCGTCGGGTGGAGCGGCACGGGCAGGGACGAGTTCGCGCGCACCGTCGCGGTCGGCTGGGTCCTCGGGGACCTCAGGCCGCTCCCCGGCACGTACCCCGCGGGTCTGCGCCGCGAGGCCGACGCCGAGACCCGCCCGGTGTGGACGGAGCTCAAGGCTCTGCCCCGGTCCGAGCAGCTCTCGCGGATCAACGCGACGCGCGCCGCCGCGCTGTCCTGCGAGGGCGACGCGTTCGACGTGCTGTCGGGCGGTGCGCCCCGATGAGATGGCTGACGCTGTACGCGCGCTCCCGTCAGGTGCCTGTGTCCCTCGCCGCGGTGTTGGTCAGCGCGGTGGCCGTGTGGGCTCTGGTCCGCGGCGAGGGGCCTGGTGATCCGCGGTTGCCGGTACTCGTCCTCGCCATGGGGGCGATGGCGGCCTCGGTCGGGCTCGGCGGGCAGGATCTCGCGCTGGACCGGACGGCGGCGATCCGCTGGGCGCCCCGCCGGGCGGCACACGTACTGCTCGCCGGCGCGGTCGTCGGCGGGGTGCTGCTGGCGGTGCAGAACACGGGCGAGGACATGGCCACCACCGAGTTCGTCGTACGGGACAGCGCGGGCCTGATGGGACTGGCGGCCCTGGGCGCGGCCATCTCGGGCGCGCAGTACGCCTGGACGGTGCCGTTCGCCTGGCTCTCGTACACGTTCTTCGCGCCGCCTCCGACGAGTATGCCGACGCAGGTGGCGACCTGGATGCTGCTGCCCCCCGGTACGGCGGCCGGCACCTGGACGGCCCTCGCCCTCACGGTCACCGGCATCGCGGTCTACGCCGTGGCGGGTCCGAGACGGTGACCGGCGGACCGACGGAGTCCCAGCGGAGGGCGGCCGGCCCGCGCTGCGGGAGGCTGCTCCAACCAGGTGGGGTCCGGGTGATCGGGGTGGTCCACGGGCCCACCGCGCGGGCTGGGGCGATAATCGGCCGGTGAGCGGCAACCAGCCTGACGAGGCGCTTCGCGGACGGTCCACCCACAGCAGTGCGCGCCTGCGGACCTTCGCGCAGACCGAGACGGGCAGCGCCGCCCTGCTGCTCGTCGCGGTGGCCGCGGCGCTGGTGTGGGCCAACATCGACGTGCACTCCTACGAGGCCGTGTGGAAGACCCACTTCACCATCGGCTTCGACACCCACCACCTGTCGCTGGAGCTGCATGAGTGGATCAACGCCGGGCTGATGAGCCTGTTCTTCTTCGTGGTCGGACTGGAGGCGCGGCGCGAGTTCGACATGGGGGAACTGCGGGACCGGCGGTGGGTACTGCTCAGTGCGGTGGCCGGGCTGGCCGGCATGGTCGTCCCGGCGCTGATCTACGTCGCGTTCAACGCGGGTCACGACTCCGTGCACGGGTGGGGTACGGCGATGTCGACGGACACGGCGTTCGCGCTGGGCATCCTGGCGGTCTTCGGATCCCGGCTGCCCGCGTCGTTGCGGGCGTTCATGCTGTCCATCTCGGTCGTCGACGACCTGGTCGCGCTGCTGGTGATCGCCGTGTTCTACAGCGACGACATCTCGGTGCCCGCGCTGCTGGTCGCGCTGGGCGCGCTGGTGGCCATCGCCGTGCTGCGGCTGTCGGGGGTGCGCGGCGGCGCGTACTGCGCCGTGCTGTCGGTGGTGGTGTGGGTGGCCCTGCACGAGGCCGGGGTCGATCCCGTCGTGACGGGCCTGGCGGTGGGGGCGCTGGTCATCGCCTATCCGGCGCCACGGGAGGATCTGGAGCGGGCGAGCCGGCTGTTCCGGCTCTTCCGCGAGCAGCCGACGCCCGAATTGCAGCGCTCGGCCGTACGAGGCCTGGCCGCGGCGATCTCCCCGAACGAGCGGCTGGAGCAACGGTTCCTGCCCTGGGTGAGTTTCGGGATCGTGCCGCTGTTCGCGCTGGCGAACGCCGGCATCGAACTGAGCGGCGGCAAGCTGGCCGACGCGTTCACCTCACCGATCACGCTGGGCATCCTGTGCGGATGCGTGGTCGGCAAGGTGCTCGGGATCGTGGGCTCGATGTCGGCCGCACAGTGGCTGTCGCGCGGACGTCTGAAGCCCAACGTGGGCTGGGGCTCGGTCACCGCGGGCGGGGCGATCGCCGGGGCGGCCTTCACCGTGTCCCTGCTGATCGCCGCTCTCGCCTTCGAGGGAGAGGAGCTGGACCAGGCGCGCATCGGCATTCTGGCGACCCTGATCGGTGCGTTCGCGGTCAGCTGGGTGGTGTCGGGAGTGGTGGCGTTGCTGCCTGCCGGGCGCCGGGCGCGGGCACTGCTGGGAAGGTCCGATCCGCTGACGGACCTGGCGGTGGCGGTCGACGCGCGGCACGACCGGATCCGCGGCCCCGAGCACGCCGTGGTGACGGTGGTGGAGTACGGGGACTTCCAGTGCCCCTACTGCGGGCGGGCCGAGCAGGTGGTGCGGGATCTGCTGGGCAGCGAGGCGGACGTGCGCTACGTATGGCGGCATCTGCCACTGCCGGACGTGCATCCCGACGCACAACTGGCGGCGGAGGCGTCCGAAGCGGCGGCGGAGCAGGGTTACTTCTGGGAGATGCACGATCTGCTGCTGGACCGGCAGGAGGCACTGAGCGGGCGCGACCTCATGCGCTACGCGCGGGAGCTCGGCCTGGACGTGGACGCGTTCCGTAAGGACATGGAACGACACCGCGGAGCACGCCGGGTGGCGGAGGACGTGGACTCCGCGGACCTGAGCGGGGTGTCCGGTACGCCCACCTTCTTCGTCAACGGACGGCGTCACCACGGCGTCTACGACATCGCGGCGCTCACGCAGGCGGTGGAGCATGCCCGGCAACGGGCGCTGGCGGGGCAGGCTCAGCAAGGTCGTCGGTGAGCCTGCCGGGTCCGACTTCCCGCACGCAAACCAGCTCAGACCGGTTTCACACGTGTGCCGCATCCCAATGGCGGTGTCCGGCGGGGCCGCTTAGAAAGGGTCGCAGAGACACTCGGGCCGCATCTGCGGTCCACCACAGCGACTGCACCCTTCGTATGGAGCCGAGTATGACAACCCGCCCCCCTTTCGACTCCGATCGATCCGGTATATCGCCCGAGAACGCGGTCGACGCACCCGTGCCGCCGCCACCCGTCTCCGCCCCCTGGCCCACCGCGCCGGACGAGGCGGCGGACAGGCCGCGCCGGGCTCGTCAGCGGTACGCCGACGCGACCGACCACCGGTATGACGAGCCCGCGGACCACGGATACCCCGAGCCCGCGGACAACCGGTATCCCGACCGCGCGGATCGCCGGTACCCCGAGCCAACGGACCACCGGTACTCCGACCCGGCGGAGCACCGGTACGCCGACCCGGCGAGCGAGTTCGAGCAGCGCCCCCCGCGTCACACCGAGGCGACGGACAAGGTCGACGAGGTCGACCAGCGGCACTCCGACCCTGTCGAGGCCGTCGCCGACCCGCTCGACCAGCCGCTCCCCGATCCGGCGGACGACGACCACCACTCGTACATCAACCCGGTCGACGGGCTGGTGCACGCGGCCATCGCCGACCGGCCCCTGGACGAGGTCATCCAGCTCATCGAGTTGCTGGAGCAGTCCCCGGAGTACGCGAAGGCCACGGTCGACGCGCTGCGTGCGGTCGGCACGGACCGGTCTGTGGAGGACGTGTCACGGCTGGTGGCTCTGCTGACCCGGCCGCCGAGAAGCGCCGACAGCGCCGACGAGGCGATTCGCGCGGCGGCCGAGGGCCGGCCCGTCGCGGACGTCACCAGGCTGATGGCGCTGCTGCACCAGCCCTCGCTGGAACCCCACTGCGGCGAGGCAGCGGTACGGGCGGCCGCCACCAGCCGGCCGGTCGAGGAACTGGTCGAGCTGATCGGCCGCATGGCCGAGGAACAGGACGTACGCGAGGCCCGGCAGCGTGATTCCTCGACACGGAAGGGGACACAGCGGGCCCAAGGCGTGAGCGGTTCGCCCTCGTCCACCGACGGACCGTCAGGAGACCGGCTCGTAGACGACGTTGACGCGGCAGCCATCAGCAGCCGTACGGCCCGAGCACGCCGTAACCGGACGGCCATCGGCGGCGACTCCCCCGCCTGGCCCCGGTTGGTCGCGGTCCTGATGCTCGTGGTGTGCGGTCTGGCCCACTTCCCGCCGCACCGGGACGGAGCCTCCCTCGTCGCCTACGGGTTCGTGATCGGCGCCTGCGGGCTGTGCGTCCTGCTGGGGCTGACCCTCATCCGTAGGAGTACGTTGCCGGTTCTCGTCCTGGGAGTGGTGGTTCCGGCGGCTCTCGCCGTCGCCCAGCTCCTGGAGGGCCGGATCCACTCGGCCCGCCTGTCCAGGGCCCTGGATCTGACCCTCGCGCCGCCGATGCTCGCAGGTCTCGCGGCAGTGCTCGCCGCGCTGGCGGCCCTGACGGCGCTGGTCACGTTCCTGGCCACGAGGAGGCCCGGTACGCGGTCCGGCGGGCGGCGTCCCAAGTCGCTGCGCTGGGCACTGCCCCAGGACGTCACCGCCGATTCCCGGCCCGTGTCAGCGGATTCGGACCGTGACCAGAGGGGGTCCGTGACCTCCGGGTGAGTCCCGGCGGGCGCGGTGGGCATCGCGTGTCGCACGTCGTTGCATGTCGCACGTCGTCACATGTCGCACGTCGTCGCACGGAGATGCCCCCCGCGCCCGCCTTGGCCCGACCCCTTCGGTCAGGGAACGCCGCGGTCATCGGTCAGGGAGTGTCGCCGGACCAGTCCCAGCGGCTCCGGTCACCGGGGCGCGGGTCGTACACCGCCCGTCCGCCGGGACCGAACTGACCGAGCTCCGTCTGAAGGGCGCCACCGGTGTCGATCTCGGCCGGTGTCCAGCCGGTGATGTCGAGCAGCAGGCCGTCCAGTGGCCCACCGACCAGTTCGACGTAGGTGCGGCCGGATTGGGGGCCTTGGCGTGGGTCGTCATGGTCCTGGCCGTAGACCCGCCCGCGCAGCAGCTGCTCATCGTCCCTGTCCATGACGTCCAGCGTCCCAGCCCCCACTGACAATGCGGGCTCGCCCGAGGTCATCCGCGTGGTCGTTCTCCGCGTCCTGCCTGGTCAGGTACGGAACGGGAGAGCCGGCCGCGGTCCTTCCGGGAGTATGTGTACATCCCTGTTTATCGGGTAGTCGGTGCCCGGCGGGAGGCAGCGCAACGCCTGGGGAGGTCGAGCGACGCCTCCCGCCGATCCCACGTTCCGCGCGTCCGCGCGTCCGCGGGGGAAGGCTCGGCGCAACGGCGCGAACGCGCGGCACTCACCAGCTGATTCCGGCCGCCACAGGCAGGTGATCGCTGCCGGTCGCAGGCAGCACCCATGAGCTCGCCGGCTCCACGCCCCTGACCAGGATCTGATCGATCCGCGCCACCGGGAAGGACGCCGGCCACGTGAAACCGAAGCCGTCCCCGGCCTCCTCCTGCACCGAGTCCAGTTGAGAGGTGAGGCCGTCGAGCGCGCGGTCGTCGGCGGTGCCGTTCATGTCGCCGAGCACCACCACCCGCCCGATCCGCTCGGCGGCGACGGCCTTGGCGAGCGCGACCGCGCCGAAGTCACGCGAGTCCGTCCAGAAGCCGCCCCTGGGCATCACCCGCACGGACCCCAGGTGCGCCACGTACACCGCCAGCGGTCCCCGGTCCGTGGCCACCGTGGTGCGCAGCGCCCGGGGCGGGTCCACCGGGATGCCGGCCGACCTGGATTCCGCCAGCGGCCCGACGTTGCCGCGTACGACGGTGATCATCCGGGTGTCCGACAGCGGCAGCCTGCTCCACAGCCCGACCGTGCCCTTCACCACGTGGTAGGGATACGCCTCCGCCAACTCCTCCTCGTACGTGGCCCTGGCCCGCGGGGGCATCTCCTCCAGGGCCAGCAGGTCCGCCCCGGAGGCGGCCAGGTCGCGCGCGGTACCGGCCGGGTCGGAGTTCTCGGCGCCGACGTTGTGGCTGACCACGGTGAGGTCGCCGCCCGACCGGGACTTGTCGAGGAGCAGCCCGCCGAAGAGGCTCAGCCACACCACGACCGGCAGCAGCAGCGCGACGACCGCCGCGGCGGAGCGACGCCACAGCGCTGCGGCGAGCAGCACCGGGATGAACAGGCCGAACCAGGGCAGGAACGTCTCCAGCAGACTGCCGAGGCCGCCCCAGTCGGTGATCTCCGCGTGCAGCAGCATGACCAGGCCGAGCAGTAGCGCCAGCGCCGCGAGCACCGGGCCGCGCTTCCACGGGCCGGGTCGGGAGAGGCCGCGGATCGCCCGGCGGGCACGCGCGCGCCAGGCTCCCGAGGTGGTGTCCTCGCGACCGGCGCCGCCCTTCCCGGCGTCCCCGGTTTCCAGGATCTCGGCGCGGTCCTCGACGTCATGTGACTGTCCGGCATCCGGAACTTCTCGTAGTGCTTCACTCACTGATCGGACGTCCTGTCGGTGAAATGTGCCGGTGGGGCGGGCAGTTGAACGGCGATACGGAGGCCGCCCGCGGCGCGCGGGGTGATGGTGAGGGATCCGTCGTGCACCTCGGTGATCCGCTTGACGATGGCGAGGCCGAGGCCGACACCCGCGTGGTGGCCGCGAACGCGTTCGGTGCCGCGCTGAAACGGCTCGGTGAGAGTCGCGACCAGCTGGGGGGAGAGCTTCTCGCCGCTGTTCTCGACCGTGAGCACCACGGTCTCGGGGCCGGAGCCGGTCTCGACCAACACCGTGCCCTTGCCGGGCAGGTTGTGCACGATCGCGTTGTGCAGGAGGTTCGTCGTCAGCTGGAGCAGGAGGGCTCCCGACCCGAAGGCCGGGACGGTGTCACCGGAGGTCTCGATGGTGACTCCGCGCTTCTCGGCGAGCGGGAGCAGGGTCTCGGTGGCTTCCTCCACGAGCAGGGACAGATCGACCGGTTCGTGGGTGAAGGACCTCCGGTCGGCGCGGCTGAGCACGAGCAACGCCTCGGTGAGGTCGATCGCGCGGGCGTTGACGGCGTCCAGGCGGTCGATGACCACGCGGAGATCCTGCGTCGGATCGCCGCGAGCCACGTCGAGAAGCGCCTGCGAGATCGCCAGGGGGGTACGCAGTTCGTGCGAGGCGTTGGCCGCGAATCTCCGTTGTTCGTCGACGTGCGCTTCGAGCCGGGCGAGCATCGTGTCGAAGTCGTCGGCGAGGTCGCGGAACTCGTCTCTGCGGCCGGGCAGCCTGATCCGGTGCGAGAGGGATCCTCTCGTGGCCGTGCGCGTGGCGTCCGTTATGCGTGTCAGCGGGGCGAGCATGCGGCCCGCGAGGAGCCAGCCTCCCAGAAGACCGAGAAGCAGCAGGAACGCCAGCACCGCGGCCGCTCTCGGAGCGAAGACGTTCAGGAGTGTGGAGCGGACGGGGAAAACGCCGTTCGTGGGCTTGTCGTCGGCGTTGATGAGCATCGCGCGATCGGGGACGTACCGCAGGAGGAACACCCACACCGCGGCGAGCAGCAGGACGCCCGCGAACATGAGGAATCCGGCGTAGCTGAGGGTGAGCTTGATGCGGACGCTCAATCCCGGCGCCCTATCCATGCGCCCCTCCCCCAGGTCCGGTCTCCGGCTGCGCGTCGATGCGGTACCCGGCCCCCGGCACCGTGGCGATCACCCAGGGTTCCCCCAGCCGCTTGCGCAGTGCCGAGACCGTGATGCGTACGGCATTGGTGAACGGGTCCGCGTTCTCGTCCCACGCCCGCTCCAGGAGTTCCTCGGCACTGACGACGCCGCCTTCCGCGGCGACCAGCACTTCGAGCACGGCGAACTGCTTCCTGGTCAGGGCGACGTGGTGGCCGTCGCGGTAGACCTCGCGGCGGAACGGATCGAGCCGCAGGCCCGCGATCTCCCGCACAGGCGGCCTGTTGTGGGCACGCCTGCGGTCGAGTGCCCTGAGTCTGAGCACGAGTTCCTGGAGCGCGAACGGTTTGGTGAGGTAGTCGTCCGCGCCGAGCTCGAACCCGGTGGCCTTGTCGTCGAGACGGTCCGCCGCGGTGAGCATGAGGATCGGCATCCCACTGCCGGAGGCGACGATGCTCTTGGCGACCTCGTCACCGCTGGGTCCGGGAATGTCCCGGTCCAGGACGGCGATGTCGTAGGCGTTGACGCTCAGCAGTACGAGAGCGGTGTCGCCGTCTCCCGCGATGTCCGCCGCGATCGCTTCCAGGCGCAGGCCGTCACGGATGGCCTCCGCCATGTAGGGCTCGTCCTCGACGATCAGCACTCGCATGCTCCGAGGCTACGAGGCGGCCCATATCGTGGGCATATCGAAAACCGGTTGCCGGCCGTCAGCGCCGCTTTCAGTGAAGGCCGGACCTGCCCGGACGCTCGGCAGAGGGCTGCTCACGCTGCTGTTTCGCACGCCTCACGCCCTGCGCGGCTGCCACTCCACCATCAGGATGGTGGCGTCGTCCCGCAGCCTGCTGTGCTCGGCGTCCAGGAGCCAGTGGATGAGGCGGCGCAGTGTCTCGGCGGCCAGTTCTCCCCCGGCCGTGGCTCGGATGACGGACTCGGCGAAGCGGTCGAGCCCGAAGAGCGACCCGTCCTGCATACGGGCCTCCGTCACACCGTCGGTGTACAGCAGCACCCGGTCACCGGGTTCGAGGGAGATCTCGTGCACCGTGCGCGGGGCGTCGAGGAACGTGGCTGCCAGTCCCAGGGGCGGGTCCGCCTCACGGGACAACGCCCCCTCGACCAGACGCTCGTTCCTGATGAGCAGCGGTGGCGGATGGCCGCAGTTGATCCACCGGAGCACACCGGTCGTCTGTTCAAGCTGAAGGAGGACTCCCGTGCAGAACTGATCGGGCAGCCAGCGTGCGAGGGCCTCGTCCACGGACATGACCAGTTCCGGCAGGTCGGCACCCGTGCGCCGGGCATTGCGGCATGCCGCCAGCGTGACCACACTCGTCAGGCCGGAGGCCAGGTCGTGTCCCATGGAGTCGAGCATCGCGGCGTGCAGGGTCGTGGCCGTCAGCGCGTGATCGAAGGCGTCGCCGCCCACCTCGTAGGCGGGCTCCAGCACGGCCGTGGAGACGACGTCGGAGTTGCCGATGGTGCGGGGCGGCAGGTACGCCCGCAGCAGTTCGGCGGGCAGCTGCATGGTCTCGGTGCGGGTGCGCTGGACGAAGGTCTCCTTGTACGCCCGCTTCGAGGTGACCATCATCGCCAGCAGGGACGCCGTCGCGCGGCTGCGGCGGAGTTTCACGGCGTCCAGCGATCCGGAGTGCGCGCACATCACGCCCAGCCGCTCCGTTCCGTCGACGAGCGGCAGCCAGATCATCACCTCGCCCGTCGCCGACTCCTCGACGCGCAGGGAGAGGGTCCGGTAGGCCCAGCCCGCGAGGGAGTTGTCGATGTCGAGGGGCGAGGAGATCTCGGTCAACGGCATCAGGTGCCGCTGCTGGAGATCCGCGAGGTACACGACGATCTGGTGGACACCCAGAGCGGCTGCGCAGCGTTGCACCACGGCCGCGAAGTCGCGTGCCGCGACATCCGGATCGGAAAGGAGATCCTCCAGAAGCTCTGCGTCCTCGTCCGGGGCCGGCACCGGATCTCCCCTCGACGTTGACCGTCACAGCGTCAGCAGACAGCAACAGGAGTTAAACACCTGGTGGGCCGGTGCGCGCGACGAGTGACATGGCGGGGTACGCGGCGGAAGGCGTCGTGGCGCAGTCTCGATACGCGCCTGGCCGTGACCGTGCGGGCGGGGCGTAGGCCCTCTGTCGGGTCAGGTGTTCCGCCGGGTCACATGACGCCTGACGAGCAGGGGCAGTCCGGCCCACAGGAGGACACACGTGAGCAGGGTCGCACCGGCAGCGACAAAGGCTTCCGGAGCACCGTGCACGACGTCGATGATCAGCAGCACCGCCGAGGTGAGCGCGAGCGTGAGCACCACGAGTCCGGCACCGGCGAGGCGGGAGGAGCCGGTGACGATCTCGGCCTTCGCGCCCTCGCGGAACAGTCCGCGGTGCAGGGCGGCGGGCGCGGTGAAGATGACGGCCGCCAGTACGGCCAGCAGCAGCGTCGTCACGTAGGTTCCGCGCTGGAACGAGTCCAAGGTGGTGAAGCGGGACTGGAAGGGCAGAGTCAGCAGGAACGCGAAAAGGATCTGCACGCCCATCTGTACGACACGGAGTTCTTGCAGGAGTTCCGCGAAGTTGCGGTCGTTCCGCTCCGCTTCCGATTCACTCCGTTCCGCACGGAGTTTCTCGTCGTCATTCATGACATTGCGGGTACCCTGCCACATCCCGCCCAATCGCCTGCTACCACACCGAGCCGGCGGCGGCCTGGTGGGGCTCGGGGCTCTCATGGAGTCGGGCCCCGGTCAGGCCGGGGGTGTGGCGATCCGTAGGGGCACCGCACCCGCGGTCCCCCCATCGTCGCCGGGCTCCGTGACGGCCGACCACCAGGCGGGGCCGTCCTCGATGTACCGGAGGAGGATTCCCTCGCGGATGGCCCAGGGACAGATCGTGACGGTCTTGATTCCCGTCAGCTTCATGGCTGTATGGGCCACGATCGCTCCTGCGAGGCTCTGCTTGGCGCGCGGCACGGAGATGCCCGGAAGCTCGGCGCGCTCGGCGGCCGACAGCGCCGCGAGGGTGTCGATGCAGCAGCGCAGTTCGCGGCACTCCAGGTGACGGGGGACGAATGGCCCCTGGCGTCCGGGGGCGGCGCCGCACAGACGCGCGAGCTGCTGGAAGTTGCGTGAGGTCGCCACCGCCGTCCGCGGGCCCTCCCAGCGGATCCGCGCGGCGACGTCCCGCAGTTGGTGGCGGGTTCTGCGGCGCAGCGCCTTCACGCTCCGCGTACTGGGCAGACCTTGGTCCTCGAAGAACTCCAGCGTCAGCCGGTTCGCCCCAAGCGGCAGCGAGGCCGCGAAGTCCGGCAGGCGGCCACGTCCGAAGGCCACCTCCAGAGAGCCGCCGCCGATGTCGAACAACGCGAGTGGACCCGCCTGCCAGCCCATCCAACGCCGGGCACCGAGGAAGGTCAGCTCGGCCTCCACCTCGCCCGGCAGCGTGCAGATCCGCACACCCGTCCCGGTGCGGACGGCATCCAGCACCTCCAGGCGGTTCGGCGCGTTGCGTACCACGGCCGTGGCAAAGGCCAGCGGCTCGGCCGCGCCCCACTCCTTGGCCGTCCTGGCCGCCGCGCCGACCGCCTCGACCAACTGCCGCAGGTCCTCGTCAGAGATACGGCCGTCCGCCTCGACCTGCTCGGACAGACGTGTCTTCCACTTCGCGGTGTGCACCGGCAGCGGCACTCCGCCCTCCGCGTCCGCGACCACCAACCGGACCGTCTTGGAACCCACATCCACCACGCTCAGCCGCATGGCCCGCTAGTACCCACCCACGACCCCGGCAGTCGGGGCGCCTGTCAGGCGCGCGTGCCACTCGGCTTGAGCTGCCGAATGCGTGCGTCGAGTTCGCGCTGGTAGAAGTCGATGAAACCGTCCGGGTCGGGCCCGGCGTTCTGCATGACCAGCCTGTCGAAGCCCGCGTCGACGAACGGCTGGGCCACCTCGACGTACCGGGCAGGGTCCGCGCCGCAGGCGAACTTCCCGAGGATGTCCTCTTCCCGCACCGTCGTGGTCGCGGCGTCGAAGTTGACGGGGTTGGGCAGCTCGCTCATGACCTTCCAGCCGGTCAGGGCCCACCTGGACGTCTCCAGGGCCGCCTTCGCGGCGGTGTGCTCGTCGGGCGCCCACGCCATCGGAACCTCCGCGTAGCGAGGTCCGGTGCCGCCGGCCTCCCGGTAGTGCCGCACGATCTCCGGCTTGTCCTCCGTGGCGAACAGGCCGTCGCCCAGTTCAGCCGCGATGCGGGTCGAGGCCTGCCCGCTGGCGGCCACCGCGATCAGCGGCAGCGTGTCGGGGAGGTCGAACACGCGGGCGTCCTCCAGCCGCAGGTGCTTGCCCTCGTAGGACCGGTATCCCCCACGCCAGAGCAGCCGGATGATCTCCAGGGCCTCCCTGAGCAGCTCGTGCCGGGTGCTGACAGCGTCGGGGAAGCCCCGGCCGACGACGTGTTCGTTGAGCCGCTCCCCCGAGCCGACGCCAAGGACGAAGCGGCCCTCCGACAGCAGGGCCAGGGTGGCGGCCGCCTGGGCGATGATCGCGGGGTGGTAGCGCACGGTCGGGCAGGTCACGCCCGTCGCGAGACCGATACGCGAGGTCTTGGCCGCGATGCTCCCCAGCACCGTCCAGGCGAAGGGCGAGTGCCCCTGGTTGTCGAGCCAGGGGTGGTAGTGATCGCTGATCTCGACGAAGTCGAAGCCCGCCTGCTCCGCGAGAACCGCCTGCCGTACGAGTTCCGCCGGTCCGAACGCCTCGGCGGCCAGCTTGTATCCGATCTCCATCGTGCTCCTCGTTTCCTCATTCGCGGCGGGCGATTCGTCCGCACATAGGTACCCGTCGGCCTCAGGGCGTAACGCTGTCGTACGCGAGAGGAGGCGTGCGCACCCGCGGGGAATCTCCCCCGGAGCACGAAGATTTTTCCGGTGCCGCGATGGGGGTACTGGAAGGAGCGGTTCTTCCACGCGGAGGACTGCCGAGAACTGCCGAGGACTTTCCAGGAGGTCGGGTGCGTCTCTACCACAGTCGGCCCACCGAGCCCGGCTATCGCCGCCGACGTCACGGCCGGGGCTTCCGTTATCTCGACACGGACGGGGATCCGCTGAGCGATCCGCGGGAGCTGGACCGGATCCACGCGCTGGTCATTCCACCGGCCTGGCAGGACGTGTGGATCTGCCGCAAGGCCAACGGCCATCTCCAGGCCGTCGGCACCGACACCGCCGGACGCCGCCAGTACCTCTACCACCCGCGTTTCCGCGCCGAACAGGAACGGGCCAAGCACAGTCACGTACTCGACCTGGCGGAGGCACTTCCCGACGTGCGGAAGGTCGTCGAGGATCACCTGCGCGACCGGGGGCAGACCCGTCGCCGGGTCCTCGCCACCGCCGTACGCATGCTCGACCTCGGGCTCTTCCGTATCGGCAGCGACCGCTACACGGAACAGAACAACAGCTACGGCCTCACCACCTTGCTGCGCGAACACTCGAAGTGCCGGGCGGGGGCCGTCCTTTTCACCTACACCGGCAAGGCCGGCAAGGAGCACGTCCAGACCGTGGTGGAGCCCACGGTCTGCCGTAGCCTGACCGCTCTGCTGCGGCGCCGGAACGGCGGTGACCGACTGCTGGCCTACTGGGAGCGGCGCGCTTGGCACGACGTCAGCGGGGAGGACGTCAACGCGTATCTCAGGGAGGTGTCCGGCCTCAACGTCTCCGCCAAGGACTTCCGCACCTGGCACGCCACCGTCATGGCCGCCGTGGCGCTGGCCGTCTCGCAGTCGGTCGCGCGCGGTGAGACCACCCGGCGGCGGGCCATCGCTCGCACGGCACGCGAAGTGGCCGAGTATCTCGGCAACACACCCGCGGTCTGCCGGGCTTCCTACATCAACCCTCGGGTGATCGAGCTCTACGAAGAGGGAGTGACCATCGCCGCCGTTCTGCCTCACCTCGGTGAGGAGGGCGCGTACGGCGTCCCCGCCACCCACGGCGTCGCCGAACTGGCGGTCCTGCGCATGCTCCGGAACGGGGACTCCCCCGGCGGCGGTGAGGAAGCGGTCGACCGTTAGCCCCTGGGGTTTCCGCGCCCCGCCCCGCGGCCTCCGTCCGATGCGGGCGCCGAGCGGCGCGCGATGCGACCGATCTGATTCCGCCCGGTTGATTCGACCCGGCCGATTCGAATCGGTTGATTCGACCCGGTCTATACGGGTACGCGGTGTTTCGTACGCAGTCTCCGGAGGTGAGAGTGGATGGCCACGACCAGTCGACGCGAGGTGATGCGGGCGCTCCTGGAAGCCCACGACCGCACCTACGCCGACCAGGCGGGCATTCGCCTCAAGGACACCCCTCAGCCGCTGTACCGGCTGCTCGTGCTCGCCTGTCTGCTCAGTGCCCGTATTCGCGCCGATATCGCGGTCGCCGCTGCCAAGGAACTGGCCGCCGCCGGGATGCGCGATCCGCGCGGCATGGCGGAGGCCTCCTGGCAGCAGCGGGTGGATGCGCTCGGCCGCGGTGGCTACCGGCGCTACGACGAACGCACCGCCACCCAGCTCGGCGACGGCGCGAAGCTGGCCACCGAACGCTATGGAGGTGACCTGCGGAAGCTGCGGGACCAGGCCGGCGGAGACACGGCGACGATACGGCGCCTGCTCCAGGAGTTCCCGGGGCTGGGACCGGCCGGCGCCGACATCTTCCTGCGCGAAGCACAGGCTGTCTGGCCGGCGACGGCGCCGTATCTCGGCGCCAAAGCCCTCCAGGGTGCCCGCGCCCTGGACCTGCCCACCACGCCCGACGCCCTGCTCCGCCTGGCGGACGGCGCGGAACCGGCCGTGCTGGCGGCCGCCCTGGTCCGCGTCGCCCTCGACAAGAAGGCCCCTCAGACCGTCCGCGAAGCCGCCCGTAGCTGAGCAGCCCTCATCGGCGTACTCCAGGCGTTGCCCGGAGACGGACGACGCTCCCCCGCGGATCAGCGGCCGAGGGCCTGCTCGACAGTGGGGTGACACTCGACCAGTTGGTCGATGCCGACGAGCTTGATGGTGCGCAGCACCGGTGGCACGGCTCCCGCCAGCCGCAGCCAGCCGTCCGCACCGGCGAGGGTGTGATGCGCGGTGATGAACAGGTTGATGCCGCTGGAGTCTATGAAGGGAACCTGTCGCAGGTCGACGACCACACGTGGTGGAACGTCGTCCGGGAGGTTCAGTGCCTGTCTGAGTGGGCCGCCCGTCTGGTGGTCGATCTCTCCGGCCACGGTCACGACGAAGGTGTCGCCGACCGTCTCCGTACTGACCGCCAACCGCCAGGGCTGATCTGCTTGTTGAGTGTTCACGCGCTGTCCTCATCCGCGCCGGTGCGCCGCCAGGGTCCAGATTTCCATCCGAGGAGTGCCCCGCTGCGCACGGTTGAAGCTCATGTCCGGCGGGAGTGGGCAGATCGTGATCGGAGCGGTGCCGCACCGCGGGGGCGCGCTGCGGACCGTAGGCGGGTGAATTCGCCCTGGCCAAGCGGTTTCGCACGGCATGCGATCGGCGAGACGGTCGTACGAGCTCACCGGACAGAAGCAAACGGGTGCAGGCCGGCCCCGCGAGGGGGGCACAGGCGTCCGGGCCTGACCGGTGAGTCGTTATCGCCCTCGATCTGATGGATCATCGTCCCTTCTCCCGACACCGGTCGGGCCGATCTCACCGCCTCCCCGCACCCGCGGGTGAGCGCCGGGCACCCACGGGCGCTTACCGGAATCCTCGCGGCCGGAGAAGGAGGCGGCGGCGGCGAGTCGGACGTCGGCTCACCGGGTGAGTTCCTCGGCGGCGCGAGGGCGCCGAAGAGCGTTGTGCGCGCTGTGCGCAGGGGCGGGTTCAGCGGGTCGAGCGCTGGATCAACTCGTACTGGGCGGAGGTGGACTCCCCGGTGATGAGTCCATAGGAGCCGACCGACCAGAACTGCCCGGTGCGGCCGGTGGGCGCGAGGGCTTCGACATCGTACGACTGGGTCTGGCCTCCGGGGACGGCGTCGCCCGCGACCGAGGTCCAGACGCCTTCGCGCAGACGCCAGTAGAGGGCGGTGCCCTCGTAACCGTAGGGATCGCCCGAGACCCACACGGTGCCCTTGCCGTCGCCGGTGACGGCGCCGGCCCACAGCCCGTCGACCGGCCCCGTGACGTCGCGCCAGGCGCGGCCGTCCCAGTGCAGCACCTTGGTCTGCTGCCGTTGGTCTTCGACGTAGGGGGTGAGGGCGGTCACCCACACATTGCGCGCGGACTCCTGGTACACGGCCGTGACCGGCATATCGCTGCCGGCCGGCGCGAGGTCGGTCCACGCGCGGCCGTCCCAGTGCATGAGCACGGACCTGCCCGGCCGGCCGGCGTACGCGAACTGCCCGACCGCCCACGCGTCACGGGAGTTCCGCGCCTCGATCGCGCCGATCATCACACCCTCGGGGAGGGGTGTGGTCCGCCAGACGCCGTGGGCGTAGGAGCTGATCCCCGTGTCACCCACCAGCCACACCTTGCCGGGCACGGCCGCGAGCTTCGCGAAGCCGTAGCGCTCCCCCGCGGGCAGCGGCACCGAACTCCACCGGCTGCCGTCGTAGTGGGCCAGCGTCTCGCCGTCCTGGCCCCAGCCGTACGCCCAGACGTCGCGGGCCGACACGGCGTCGAGGGCGTGCCACACCCCGACCCCCGGCACGTCGGGAGTGGGCTGCTGCTGCCAGGTCCTGCCGTTCCAGCGCAGGATCACGCCCTGGCCGGCCCCGTCGACGTACTGAACCCCCACCGCCCAGGCCGCGTTCGGGCCCGCCGACGCGACGTCGAAGAGCGAGGAGTTGTCCGAGAGTGTGCCCGCCAGGGAGGTGCTCCAGGCCGGAGCCGAGGCCCGGTCTGGAGCCGACGCCCGGTCCGGGGCCGATACGGCGACCCCGGCCGGGGCGACGGACACCGTGGCCGCCACCAACGCCCCGACCACCGCAGCCCTGAGATACGTACCTGTCTTCATGAATGCCCCCGTTGTCCACCGGAGGCACACGCGGAACCCGCGACCCGCCCCCGTTCACTGCCTGGTCACTCAGTCAGACCCGCCGCAGCGGCCGACGGTTGTACGGCCACGAGACCTCTTGACGGGGTTGGTTCAGACCTTTACGGTCGCGACACGCAGGTTCACATGGGAACCAGTCGTTCACATGAATGAACGCGTCCGCTCCTCCCCCACATCACGAAGGACGGCATCATGATCCGTACCAGAGTTCTCGCGACGGCGACGGTCGCGGCCACTGTCGCCGTGGTCACCGTGTTGGGCACATCGAGCGCGGGCGCCGCGGATCCGAAGGTCGCTCCCGGCGGCAACTTCGATCTGTCGGTCTGGCAGTTGCAGGAGCCCGTGGGGTCGCCCGGCAGTCCCACGACCATCTCCTCGTCCCGGCTCCAGGGCTCGAACGGCTTCCAGGACTCGTACTTCTACACGGACACCCGTGACGGAGCTATGACGTTCTGGGCGCCCGAGAAGGGCGTCACCACCCCGAACTCCAATTACGCCCGCTCCGAGTTGCGGGAGATGAACCGCAACGGCGGCGCGGCGGACTGGTCGCTGAGCGGCAGCCACCGACTGAGCGCGACCCTGCGCGTGGTGTCGGTGACGTCCAACGTGTGCGTGGGACAGATCCACCTCGGCTCCGGCGGCTCCTCCACCAAGCCGCTGGTGGAGCTGTACTACCGGTCGAACGGCGACATCGTCGTCGGCACCGAGATCTCCCCCGCCGGCGGACAGACCCTGCACACCGTGGGCAATGTGTCCGTCGGCAAGACATGGACCTACGCCATCGCCGTGTCCGGCGGCAACACGATCAGCCTGACGGTCAACGGGAGCACCACGCGCTACACGATCCCGTCGTCGTTCTTCCCGTACAAGCAGTACTTCAAGGCCGGTTCCTACAACCAGTCGTCCTCCGACAGCACCACGAAGGGCGCACGGGTCGCGTTCTACGGGCTGAACGTCTCGCACGGCTGACCCGAAGGCGGGGCCCGGAGGCGGGCGGCCCGGACAAGCCAAGCGCGGCCGCCGGTCCGCCGTCCGGATCAGAGCAGGGTCAGAATGCGGGGACCCTCTTCCGTGATGGCGATCGTGTGCTCGATGTGAGCCGCCCGGCTGCCGTCGATGGTGTGCAGGGTCCAGCCGTCGGCGCCGGTGCGGTAGGCATCCTTACCTCCGGCCATGAGCATGGGCTCGATGGCGAGGGTCAGACCGTGACGGAGCGGGAAGCCGCGGCGGGGACGCCCCCGGTTGGGGATGTGGGGGTCTTCGTGCATGTGACGGCCGATGCCGTGGCCACCGAAGTCGGCGGGCATGCCGCAGCGCGCCGACTGGGCGACGGTGCCGATGGCGTGGGAGATGTCGCCGATGCGGTTGCCAGGCATCGCCGCGGCGATGCCTGCGTCGAGAGCGCGCTGGGTGGCGTCGATCAGCGCCACGTCGGCGGGTCGCGGCGTTCCGACGGTGAAGCTGATGGCGGCGTCCCCGGTCCAGCCGTCGAGCTTCGCTCCGCAGTCGACGCTGACCAGGTCGCCGTCGCGCAGCCGGTAACCGGTGGGGATGCCGTGCGCGACGGCGTCGTTGACCGAGGTGCAGATCACCGCGGGGAAGGGGGTCGGGGCGAAGGAGGGCTGGTATCCGAGGAAGGGCGAGCCGGCTCCGGCCTCGGCCAGCACCGTACGAGCCGCCTCGTCCAGTTCCCGCAGGGACACCCCGACGGCCGCCGCTTTCCGGGCGGCGGCGAGGGCCTGGGCCACGATGCGGCCGGCTTCCCTCATCGCGTCCAGCGCCGTGTCGGTCTTGATCTCCACCATGTCCTGCGACTCCCTGTCTCACGTCGGCCCATGCGGCCTCACGTCGGCTCACGCTGCACGTCAGCACACGCGGCCTCACGCGCCTGCGAACCAATTCTTATACCGGTATTAGTATCACGGACATGGTGAGAACTCCTTTGACCCCCTCGGAACGGCAGCGCGGAGAGCGGTTCGGCGCGCTGCTACGCCGGGCGCGAGGCGACCGCAGCATGGTGGAGGTCTCCGCGGCGGCGGGGGTGTCACCGGAAACGCTGCGCAAGATCGAGACCGGTCGGGCGCCGACTCCGGCGTTCTTCACCGTGACAGCCCTGGCCGCGGCGCTGGGTATGTCCTTGGACGCGTTGGCGGCCGCCTGCGTCCAGGCCGACGACCGCGATCAGCAGGCCCTCTCGGCGTGAGCCGGGAGGGTGGGCCCGGCGCGGGCGGGCGGGCCTGACGGTGCGCCCGGACCGTCGGGCCGGACGGTCAGCCCGGCCCTGTCGGAGATGGGCCGGGAGTTCGTCGCGGCTCCTCAGCCGAACCGCAGCACCCGTGGGGCGAAGGTGCCCTCCGGACCGGCGGCACGGCCGACCGACCACACCGTCGTCGTGCCCGGCACCGGCGCCAGCCACAGTGCCGAGGAGTCGCCCTCCCCGGCCACCGCCGGTTCGCTGTACTCGGTGAACGCCTGTCCGTTCCAGGCAAGGAAATCCGGCCCGGGGACCAACGGCGGAGTGCCGCCGGGCGGCCCCCACTTCTGCGAGCGCGCCACCGAGACCCAGCCCAGCGCGCCGGACGTGGTGGGCGCCAGGGAGTTGACCGAGCCGAAGTCGGTGGGCATGGTCACCTTGCTCCACGCCTGCCCGTCCCAGCGGACCAGCAGCGGCGGAATCGGCCGGCCCGGCGGACCACCGACGAATCCGGCAGTGCCACCCGCCCACACCTCGGTCGGCGAGACCGCCAGCACGCTGCCCACGGCCGACCGCGGGAACCCGTCCACGATCGTCTGCTGCCACGCCTGCCCGTTCCAGTGCGACACCGCCGCACCCGAGTTGGTGGCGCCCGCGGCCCAGACGTCATCGGCCGCCAGAATGTGCAGGCCGAGCACGGATCCCGGCGGCACCGGCACGTCCCGCCAGCCGCGCCCGTCCCAGCGCAGCAACACCTGCGCGCCGTCCCGCGAGCCGATCAGCCAGGTCTCACCGCCGCCGGCGACGACCTTGGTCAGCACGGCACCGCGCGGCAGCCGGCTCTCGGACCACACGATGCCGTCGAAGCGGAGCAGGTGGGTGCCGCCCGCCGAGTCGCGGCCGACCGCCCAGAGGTCGGTCGGTGAGGTACCGGCGACGGACAGGAGTTCTCCCTGCCAGCCGATCCCGGGCAGGCCCTGGCGCTGCCAGGCGGTGCCGTCCCAGCGCAGCACCAGCGGGAAGCCCGGCGCCTCGCGACCCACGGCGTCCGCACCCACCGCCCACGCCCGCTCGGGCGAGAACGCCACGGCCTCGTTCAGCCCCGCCTGCGGACGCACCTGCGCCGGCAGGGGAACGTGTTGCCAGGCAACGCCCTCCGCGGCGGCCGAGGACATGATGGTCACGAGGGTCAACGCGACGGCGAGGGCCGCGACGAGAAGTCTGCGTGCCATGGTCAGCCTCCCAGCCGCTCGCTCATCAGGTTCGGTTTCGAGCCGTAGATCTCGACGGTCCCGAAGGACAGAAGTGCGGAGCCGGCCTTCGCCAGTGCGCGCGGTTTGACGTCGATCGCGTTCGCGCGCTCCGGTCCGTAGGAGAAGGTGGCGCGGCGGCCGTCCACCCGTGCGTACTTCGACTGGAACGCGCGGTCGCTGCGCAGTGGCAGCCACAGCGCGCCGTCCGCGCCGCGCACCAACGCCTCGGTGTACGTGTCACCCAGTGGCGGGTAACTGGTGTGCCATGCACGGCTGTTGAAGGTCATCAGGTACGTCCGGGCCACACCGTCGGTGTACTGGCTGCCGCCGATCGTGACCCGGCCGGACGGTTCGGGCATGATCGTGTGCACGTTGCTGTCCGGTGGCAGCGGCACCTTCGCGTCCCGCCATGCCGTGCCGTCCCAGCGCAGGACGGTGGTGCCGGTGGTGGTGTCCGCCCAGGCCCAGACGTCCGTGGCAGTGCGGGCCGTGATCCCCATCAGGAACAGCACGCCGTCCGGGGTGGATTGGGTGGTCCAGCCGGATCCGTCGTAGTGCAGCACTTTCAGCCCGGTGTCGTCCTCTCCCACCACCCACGCTCCACCCGGTACGGCGGTGAAGTCCTGGTAGGTCCAGAGGGTTTGCGGGAGCGGGACGGAGCTCCATCCTCGCGCCGACCGGCGCAGGATCTCCCCCTCCCCCGCCCGGTTGTGGAAGATCCACGCCTCGTCGCGGACGAACTGAACCTTACCCAGCCAGCCCGGCTCGTCGGCGCCGGGGAAGGTCGTGTCCCGGCTCCACGCCGTACCGTCCCACCGGTACAACATCGGCCGCAGTCCGTCGACGGCCTGCTCGTACCCGGTCGCCCATGCCTCGCGCGGTCCGCGGGCGGCGAGATCGGACACGGTCACCGGCGGGGCCGCGGCCGGCACCGGCAGGGCCGACCAACTCGGCGTCACGGCCGCCGCGGGCGACACCAGCGTGGCACACGCGATCACAAGGCAGACAACGACAGCACGGAGACCGTTCACGAGACCCCCCAGAACGCGAAGGCCGCACAGGCTACGGGCGTTCACCCATCCGCGAACAGACGGCATTCAGCCGATCGGATCGCGTGGGCACGAGGTCAGAGGGGAGCGAGGCGCGCCTTGAGCAGGCAGAACTCATTGCCTTCGGGGTCGACCAGCACATGCCACTGTTCCTCCCCTGTCTGGCCGATATCGGCCGGGCGCGCGCCGAGACCGAGGAGGCGTTCGAGCTCGGCGTCCTGGTCGCGGTCGGTGGCGTTGACGTCGATGTGCAGCCGGGATTTGCCCTTCTCCGGCTCGTCCCTGCGGCTGAGGAAGATCGTCGGCTGCGGCCCGCCGAACCCTTCGCGCGGCCCGATCTCCATCGAGCCGTCGTCCTCGCGGTCCAGCACGACGAAGTCGAGGACCTCGCACCAGAACCGCGCCAGCACCTCCGGCTCGCGGCAACCGAGGACGAGTTCACCGATACGACACGCCATTGACGAAACCTACTCTCAGCCTCGGCACTGCAGGTCAGGCCACACACGATCCCCATGGCTCCCGGCAGCAGGAACAATTCCGCGACCGTACCGGACAGGGCGAACATGGTCGACATGATTTCCGTGGTGCCCCTGAGCTGGGCAACCGGAGGTTTGCTCGCGACGCCTCGGCATCGCGGAGTACGTTCACGCGCGCGAGGGGGGCGGTTCCCCCGGCACATGTGGCCGAACCAGGGGAACCTGAGCCGGTCAGTCCCCAAGGGGGTAGGCCACCTGACCGGCCTGACTCCCGTGTGCCCGCTTTCACGGCAACCCAACAGCATGTCTCGTGAGGAACTTGTGCACTGATGTGCCCACGGTACGGACGTCTCCGCACGTCACGCTCCCGCCGACTCTGGCTGACTCTGGCCGATGGCCATGACCGCCTACGCCAGGAAGGCCGCCGGGCGCACCAGGCGCACCCCGGGTCTCAGAAGGTGATCTCGTCGGCGGGGCGGATGTCGGCGTCCATGTTGCGGCGCATCATGCGAAGCGCGGCGTCCGCGAGATCGGCGTGGATATGGGCCACGGCGTCCTCGGGGATGGTCACCCGCAGATGGCGGATGTGCGCGTCGAGCGCCGAATACAGCACGCACTGCTCGGTGACCTGGCCGCACAGCACCACATGTCCGATGTCCTGCTGGGCGAGCAAGTACGTCAGCGGTGTCTCGTAGAAGATGGAGTGCCGGACCTTGACGACGAAGAGGGACTTGTCGTCGGGGCGGACCGGTTCGACCAGGTCGGCGTGCGGGCCCGCGAGTGCCTGGTCGAGCAGCTCGCCGTGATGGGACCGCCATTCACCGAAGTTGTCGTTGACGTAGATGACGGGTGCCTCGGCGGATCTGGCGCGTTCCAGGAGGCGGCTCAGCGCCGGGATCGTCTTCGCCACGGACGGGACGAGAAGATCGGCGTCATCGTGCCCGTAGGTGTTGATCATGTCGATGACGATGAGTGCTGTCCTGTCACGGCCGTCCACGATGACACCTTTCGCCTGTGCGGGTAGCCGGTTGATCAAGCGTGCGGGTACCCGGTCCGCGTGATCGCCACACCGGCCGGGCGCGAGCGGGAGCGGCCTGCCGAGTCTTGGGTTGCCCGGGCCGAGGGCGTCGCTCGCCTGGCCGACAATGCGCAACATACCGGTCATCCGTGGGGGGAGCCGTGCGATGAGCACGCCGCAGAAGGCCGGCGGGTGAATCTCCGCCTCATGTGGGCGAGGCGCTGAGTCGCGATCACGGAAGGGGGTACTCAGCCTCCGCTGATCTCATCGGCCGTCCTCGTGACGAAAACAGCGGTTTCTCACCCCCCTAGTCGATCGGAAATTCCGTGAGTGCCAAGAAGAAGAATCCCGTGACGGCAGCAGCCGACAAGGTCGCCGAAAAGGTTCAGGAGATCGCGCACCCCGGGAACGAGATTCCCGGTGCGCCGGGCCCGGTACCTCCGCCGGTCGAAGAGCCGACGGCGCCGGAGGGCCCGCTGCCGCCCAAGCCCGACCAGCGCGGCCCGGACACGTACAGCCCCACCGGGCAGGCGACCGGCACCCCGCAGGCGGCGGTGGCGCAGGGTGGCGAGTTCCTGACCACCGCGCAGGGCGCGCGGCTGTACGACACCGACCACTCGCTCAAGGCGGGGCCGCGGGGTCCGGTGCTGCTCCAGGACCACCACCTGCGCGAGAAGATCACGCACTTCGACCACGAACGCATCCCGGAGCGGGTGGTGCACGCGCGCGGCGCCGCCGCCCACGGCATCTTCCAGGGGTACGGCACCGCCGAACGGATCAGCAAGGCCGCGTTCCTCGGCAAGGACGTCGAGACGCCCGTCTTCGTGCGCTTCTCCACCGTGCTGGGCTCACGCGGCTCCGCGGACACGGTCCGTGACACCCGGGGTTTCGCGACGAAGTTCTACACCTCGGAGGGTGTCTTCGACCTCGTCGGCAACAACATTCCGGTGTTCTTCATCCAGGACGCCGTCAAGTTCCCCGACGTCATCCACGCCGGCAAGCCGCATCCGGACCGGGAGATCCCGCAGGCGCAGAGTGCCCACGACACCTTCTGGGACTTCGTCTCCCTGCACACCGAGGCCACCCACCACACCCTGTGGAACATGTCCGACCGCGGCATCCCGCGCTCCTACCGGATGATGGAAGGCTTCGGCGTCCACACCTTCCGCCTGGTCAACGCCGAGGGCGCGACCACGCTGGTGAAGTTCCACTGGAAGCCGAAGCTGGGCGTGCACTCCCTGGTCTGGGAGGAAGCCCAGATCACGGCCGGCATGGACCCCGACTTCCACCGACGGGACCTGGCCGACGCGATCGAGGCCGGCGCCCACCCGCAGTGGGAACTCGGCGTCCAGACCTTCCCCGACACCGACGACCAGTTGTTCGAGGGCATCGATCTGCTGGACCCGACCAAGATCGTGCCGGAGGAGCTGGCGCCGGTCCAGCCCGTCGGGCTGCTCACGCTGAACGCCAACCCCTCGAACTACTTCGCCGAGACCGAACAGGTCGCCTTCCATGTCGGGCATCTCGTTCCGGGCATCGACGTCACCAACGACCCCCTGCTCCAGGGCCGGCTCTTCTCCTACCTCGACACCCAGATCAGCCGGCTCGGCGGCCCCAACTTCGGCCAGTTGCCGATCAACCGCACCCACGCGCCGGTGAACGACATGCTTCGCGACGGCATGCACCAGACCGCCGTCCACCGCGGGGTCGCGCCCTACCGGCCCAACTCCCTCGACGGCGGATGCCCCTTCCTCGCCGGCGCGGACAACGGCGCCTACATCGAGGTTCCCGAGCCGCTGCCCGCGGCCCGCAAGGTGCGAGAGGCGGCTGCCTCCTTCGACGACCACTTCAGCCAGCCCCGGCTGTTCTGGCTGAGCATGACGCCCACCGAACGCGAGCACATCGTCGCCGCCTACACCTTCGAACTCAGCAAGTGCTGGGAAACCGCGATCAAGGAACGCGCCCTGAAGGTCCTGGCGAACATCGACACCGGCCTCTGCGCCCAGGTCGCGTCCGGACTGGGCCTGCCCGCACCCGCGCCGACCGAGACGCCGGCCGAACCCCTCCCCAGTCCGGCACTGTCCCAACTCGGCGGCGCCTGGCCGCTGGACGGCCGGATCATCGGCATCGTCGTTGAAGGCGACCAGCACCTGACCGACGTACGGGCGGTACGGCAGTCCGTCCTGGACGCCGGCATGGTCCCCTTGGTCATCGCCCCCACCGGAGGTGTTCTCGACCCCGATGGCGAGCCCCTCACCGTCCAGCGCACCTTCGCCAACGCCCGGTCGACCGAGTTCGACGCCATCCTGCTCGCCGGGGCACCGGCGGTGGGAGCCGACACGTATGGAGCCCGTGACGCCAAGGTCGACGACGACGTGGCGGTGGCCGCGGGCATCGACCCGCGCGTGCTGCTCATGGTGATGGAGGCCTACCGGCACGGAAAGGCCCTCGGGGTGTGGGGCGAGGGCGCGGAAGCTCTGGCGGCTGCCGGTATCGCACCTGACGCCCCCGGCGTGGTGAGCACCGAGACCGGCGCCGCGGCGCTGGAACAGCTCACGGTGCTGCTGGCCCACCACCGCGCCTGGGACCGCTTCACCCCGTCGCTCTGACACTCTGATCCCGTCCTCGTGGCGGCTCCTGTCCGGGACGGGCTGGAGCCGCCACGAGCCTCAGACCGGCCCGAGGTTCGAGGACCGGCTGTCCGAAGGTCGGTCTTCGGCGACCACGCGCACGGTTTCCAGGCTCTGGTCGGCGGCATCGGGCAGGAACATGCCGGCCGCGACCCCCGAGGTCAGGTACCGCAGTACAGGTTCAGTCAGGCGTTCGCCGGGCAGCACCGCGGGAATACCCGGCGGGTACGGGGTGATCATTTCCGCGGCGATCCGGCCGCAGGCCTCGGTGACCGGCACCCTCGCGTGCCGGGCGAAGTAGGCGTCGCGAGGCAACTGGGCCTGTTCCATGCGGAGTTCGGCCGGGGCCGGGACGACGACCTGCGGTGCGTCGCGCAGGGTGTCGGCGTGGTCGGCCAGATCGCGCAGGGCGCTCACCAGACGACCGGCGGTCTCCTCGTCGTCGGCGTGGGTCAACTGGGCGCTGATCCGCCGGTGATCCGACAGGTGCGCGTCGACGTGACGGTGCGTACGCAGCCAGTCGGCGGCACGGTAACCGGTGGTGCCGAGTTCGCTGATGTCCATCACGACCGGCAGGGGGTCGAAGTCCGCGGCGAGATCGCGACCGCAGAAGTCGGCGGCGTCGTTGACGTGGAAACCGCCGATCCGCTCGATGGCCGTTCGGGTGCGCGCGGCCAGTTCCAGTGCCTGGCCGACGAGTTCGTGGCCGTGCTGGACCATCTGTCGGCGCCAGGCGTCGATTCCGGCGTAGAGCAGGACGTTCGGGCTGGTCGTGCCGAGGAGGTCGGCGCGCGAGGCGAGTTCCGCGGGATCGATGAGATCACCCCGCAGATGGAATACCGAGCCCTGTTCCAGCCCGCTGCCCATCTTGTGGATGCTGGTCACGCAGATGTCCGCGCCCGCGTCCATCGCCCACGACGGCAGGTCCTCGTGGAAGGGCAGGTGCGCGCCCCACGCCTCGTCCACGATGAGCGGTTTGCCACGGCGGTGGCAGGCGTCGGCGATACCGGCGAGGTCGGCTGCGGCACCGTACGGCGTCGGGCTGGTGACCAGGGCGCCGTCGGCATCAGGATGCTCCGCGAACGCCTTCTCGTACGCGGCGACCGACGGTGGATGCGCGATGTGCCGCGCGGGGTCCCACTGGGGCTCCACCCACACCGGCTCGACACCGGAGAGGATGAGTCCCGCGATCACCGACTTGTGTGCGTCGCGGCCCACCAGGAGCCGGCTGCCGGGACGGGCCACCACGAGCATGGCCGCCTTCACCGACAGGGAGCTGCCGCAGGTGGAGAAGAACGTGTGATCGGCGTGGACCGCGTCGGCCATGAGGCTTTCGGCCCGCTCCAGGACACCGCCGCGCGCCAGCCGGTCGTCCAGACCCCCGTTGGCTAGGACGTCACCGAAGAAGGCGGCGTCCCCCAGCACCGCTCGCGCGCGGGGGTCCGCACCCCGCGCCTGTTTGTGTCCCGGCGGCGTGAAGTCCATCTCGTCGGCATCGTGATAGCGGGCGAGCGCCTCAAGGACCGGCGCCTCGTCGTGATTCAGACCCATGGAGGTGCAGTTCCCTGGATGGGGGACGGCATGTCACCCGCTCCGGCCAGACGGGTGCATCCACACATCACAATCCGAGGTCCCGCGCCAGGATCTGGTGCCATCGTCGGCCGGTGACCGTGGTGATCGCGAACGCCACGGCGAGACTCAGCAACGCGGCGTTTCCGAGGACGCCGACGGCGCGAGGATCTACTGTCTGGTTGCCGGGAAGAAGCGCGGTCCCCAGCGACGCTCTAAGCCTGGCCTCAGGTTGATCGGGGACAATGAGCGGCAAAAAGATCGACTGGAAGGGGGCGGGCCGGCGTGCGGATCATGATCGCGGATGACGAGGCGGCCATCCGGGATTCGCTGGAGCGGGTGCTCCAGGTCGAGGGTTACGACACCAGCACCGTCGCCAACGGTTTCGCCGTGCTCGACGAGGTCGGTGGCGACGCGCCGGATCTGCTGCTCCTGGACGTGATGATGCCCCGCCTCGGCGGGTTGGAGACCTGCCGGCGGTTGCGGGCCGCGGGCCGGGATCTGCCGGTGCTGATGCTGACCGCCCGTGACCAGGTCTCCGACCGGGTCGCGGGGCTGGACGCGGGCGCCGACGACTACCTGCCCAAGCCGTTCGCCACCGAGGAGTTGCTGGCCCGGGTGCGGGCCCTGCTGCGCCGGCACACGCCGACCGACGAGGAGTCGCAGATCCTGTCGTTCGCCGACGTCCGGCTCGATCCCGACAGGTTCGAGGCATGGCGTGGCGGGCGGCCGCTGCGCCTGACCCTGACCGAGTTCTCCCTCCTGCAGGTCCTCATGAGCAACGCGACCCGGGTCTTGACCCGCGACGCGCTGTTCGAGGCGATCTGGGGCTTCGGCATGAGCTCGACCGCCAACAACCTCCAGGTGTACGTGAGTTACCTGCGCCGCAAGATGGAGGCCGAGGGTGAGCCGCGCTTGATCTACACGCTGCGCGGCCTGGGATACACGTTGCGGGAGACTCCTCCGTGAGCAGGCCCGCCGGCCGGGAACCGCGCCGGCTGACCCGATGGTGGCGCCGGCGGTCCCTGCGGACCAGGCTGACGGTGATCGCGGCGACGGCCATCGCGGTCAGCGTGTTCGCGGCCTTCCAGGTGGCCAGCGAGCTACTGAACTGGGAGTTGCGGGACACCGCCGAGAATCAGCTGCGCGCCGACTCCCGCGTCCTGGCGACGAACGCGGAGCGCGCCGGTCTGGCGCAGGTCCAGCTACCGCCGTATCCGGGATCCGGTCGGCTGGTGCGCGTCATCCTGCCCGACGGCTCGATCCGGACGCCGGCCGGCCAACCCGCCCTGCCCCCCGTCAGCGAGGACGCGTGGCGCGTGGCGCAGGGCGCGTCGGCCGACCTGATGGAGTCGAGCGACAGCGACGAAGAAGGCTACGTCATCTACACGCTGCGGGCGGGCGACGGCGCGGTCCAGGTGGCCCACGTCGTCGACGACAGCCCGGTCAACCAGTTCGGGTTCGGCATGCTGCTGATCGGGCTGCTCTGCGTGGTCGGCGGTGCCCTTGTCGGGCGGACCGTGGCGCGGACCGGGCTGGCACCGATCGACCGGCTGACCGACGCCGCGGTACGTGTCGCGCACACCCGGGATCTCGACGCCGACATCCCGGATGAGGGCGGTGGGGAGATCCGGCGGCTGATCCAGTCGATCAACGACATGCTCGCCGCGCTCCGGGACTCCCGGCGGGCCCAGCGGCTGCTCGCCGAGGACGCCGCCCACGAACTCAAGACCCCGCTCACCAGCCTGCGCCTCAACGCCGAGCTGCTGATCCGGCTCGATCGGCGCGGCACCCTGGACAGCGCACTGCCGGCGGAGAGCCGGACCCGGCTGCTCAACGATCTCGGCGCCCAGGTGGCCGAGTTGAGCACCCTTGCCGCCGAGCTGACCGACCTGGCGCGCGGTGACGTCAGCGACGAGAGCACCGAGGTGCTCGACCTCGCCGACGTGGTGGCGGCCGCCGCGACCCGGGCGCGTTCCCGCGTGCCCGACAGCGAGGTCGTGCTCGACGTGACCTCTGTGTGGGTGAGCGGGCGCCCCGCTGCGCTTGAGCGGGCGGTGCTCAACCTCATCGACAACGCCGGCAAGTGGTCCCCCGCGGACCAGCCGGTCCAGGTCCAGCTCCGTGCCGAGGGCGCGTCGGCGGTGCTCGAGGTCGACGACGCCGGGCCGGGCATCGACACCGCCGACGTACCGCGGGTGTTCGACCGGTTCTACCGTGCCGACAGTGCCCGGGCGTTGCCGGGATCCGGTCTGGGGCTGTCGATCGTGCAGCGGGTCGTCGAGGCCCACGGCGGCCGGGCCACCGTCGCCCGCTCCGCACGCGGTGGCGCGCTGCTTCGGGTCGACCTTCCGGCCGCGGCCCCGCCCGCCCCGATCGCTCGGCTCACCGCCGGGGAGGACACCGCGGCGCGCTGACCCGCCCCGGCAGCGCGGCGCAGGACAAGGGGTGGCGGCCCTCGGGCATGGCCCCGCGTGACTCACCGGCGGGGCAGGGCATCGCGATGCGCCGACCCCAGCCCCGGCGTGTGGTGCAGGACCAAGGGCGGCAACCGGTCGGGCTTATGAAGAAATCCGGGACGGGCTTGGGGCCCGTCCCGGATCTCGTCCGTGCCGCCGCGCTCACCGTTGCAGCGCGGGCTCCTCGTCGTCGGCGAGCGGCTGTTGACCCTCCGGCAGCTCCGCCGCTGGACGGGACAGCCGGCTCGGCCACCAGATCCGGCGGCCGATCAGCAGGGTGAGGGCGGGCACCAGGACCGACCGCACCAGCAGGGCGTCGAGCAGCACGCCGAAGGCGACCAGAAACCCGACCTCGACCAGCATCACCAGCGGAAGTGTGGCGAGGACCGCGAACGTGGCCGCCAGGACCAGGCCCGCCGAGGTGATGACGCCACCGGTGGCGGAGAGGGCTTTGAGCATGCCCTCTCTGGTGCCGAGACGCATGGTCTCCTCCCGGGCCCGGCTGGCCAGGAAGATGTTGTAGTCGACGCCGAGCGCCACCAGGAACAGGAATGCCAGCAGCGGCACCGAAGAGTCGATGCCCTTGAACCCGAGAATCGTGTCGAAGACGAACACGCTGCCGCCGAAGGCCGCGGCGAATGAGATGACCACGGTGGTCATCAGCACCAGCGGGGCCAGGATCGCGCGCAGCAGCAGCCCGAGGATGATCAGGACGACGACGAGCACCAGCGGGATCACCAGCTTCTCGTCGCGCACGGTGGTCACCTCGGTGTCGAGGTTCTCCGCACTCGGCCCGCCGACGATCGCCTCAGCCCCGCTCACCGCGTGCACGGCGGTGCGCACCCGCTTGATCGTGTCGTACTCCGCGGCGGTGTCCGGAGCGTCCTTCGGGGTCACGGAGATGTTGGCCCAGCCACCGCTGGTCTGCTCCGAGACGGCCTCGGCCACACCGCGAGTGTCCTTGACGACGTCGAGCACCCGCTCCTGGTGCGCCGGCCGCGTGAAGACCGTCATCGGCTGGCCGCCGAGCTCCGGGAAGTGCTGGCGCATAACGGTGAAGCCGTTGACCGACTCCGGCGTGGACAGGAACTGGTCCTGCTCCCGCAGGGCGCCGGTGTTGCCCGCCAGCCCGAGGGCGAGCACGCCGAGGACTCCGAGCGAGCCGAGCGTCGCCACCCACCGGCGGCGGTTGATGGCGGTGCCGAGCCGTCCCCACAGCCCCGGCTTCTCCTCCACGGCCGTGCTGAACCGCGGGATGACCGGCCAGAAGACCCGCCTGCCGAGCACCACGAGCACCGCCGGGAACAGCGTCAGCATGGCCACCAGCGCGCACAGGATGCCGGCCGCACCGATCGGGCCCAGCCCGCTGGTGCTGTTCAGGTCCGCGACGAGCAGGCAGAGCAGGCCGGCGACCACGGTGGCCGCGGACGCGATGATGGCCGGCGCCGCGCCGCGTAGCGCGTGGACCATCGCGACCCGGACGTTCTCGTGGTGGTGCAGTGCCTCCCGATATCGAGCGATGAGCAACAGCGCGTAGTCCGTGCCGACGCCGAACACCAGGATCGTCAGCAGCGCCGAGTTCTGGTCGTTGACCACGATGTTGAAGCCCTTGACGAGCAGGTAGACGGTGCCCATCGAGGTCAGTGCGGCCGCGCCGACAGCCATCAGCGGGATGATCCACAACACCGGGCTGCGGTAGGTGAGGATGAGCAGGAGCGTGACGACGATCATGGTGGTGAGGAGGACCTGCGTGTCGATGCCGTCGAAGACGGCATCCATGTCGCCGTCGATCGCGGCCGGGCCGGTCACGTCGAGTTCCAGGCCGGCGGGGCGGTCCTTCGCGGCGTCACGTACCGGGCCGACGAGGTCCTCCGGTGGGCCGTAGGACATGCTCACATCGAGGGTGAACATCATCGCCTCGCGGTCGGCGGAGCGGCTCATCGGTGAGCCCTCGTCGTCCTCGCCGGCCGCCGCCGTCCCCTTCGGCGGATACTGCTTGGTAAGGGTGTCGTAGTGGCGCTCGACCGTCGCGCGGTCGGCGTCGGTCATGCCGCCGGAGCGGTGGTACACGAAGACGAACGTGTTCTCTTCACCGCCGGGGAGACTGTCGTCCAGCGCCGCCACCTTCGTGGACTCGGCGCTGGCCGGCAAGGTGTCCACGGCGCTGTCGGTGGTGACCGAGCTCAACTTTCCGCTCAGCGGCACCATGCCCACCGCCAGCACCAGCCACAAGCCAATCACCAACCACGGCACCCACCGGCCGGCCAACCGACCGGCCGGCGCTTCCCCGGACGGCGCTGCGTTGACTGCCATCACTAGCCTCCTACATACGGGTTGCATCGCTTATCTGGATGCCGACTTCCTACTGAGCGAACCTGAGGCGACTGTTAATGCGCTGCTCAGGCCGGTTGGCCGGACCATGTGCCCGGCGCACGCACCGGCGTGGTGGCGTCGACGTCCACCCGGTCCGTGCGGGCGGTGACGGTGTTGACCCGTCAGATCCACGCGACTGCGGAGTCGCGGACCCCCGCGCGGTCGACGAGGTCGAGCAGGAACCGACGCCCCTCACGCAGCAGGTCCGCCGACCGGGTCACCGCGGTGACGACGTCCGGGTCGGGCCGTTCCAGGGTCAGCTTCATGTCCGGGCACAGGGTGCCGACGAGCCGGTGGTCGTAGCCCAGGTCGAGGTCGTACCGGACGTCCATGCCGGCGAGCATGTCGGCGAGCATGTCGGCGACGTATCGGCGGGCGTCGTCGAGGCCCATCAGGTCGGAGAACATCTCCCACAGGGCGCTCGTCTGCGGGTCGGGGCGCATCAGGGCGATCTGGGCCCCGGGTGATCTGCAGCAGGCGCGTCGCGACCGGATGCCGTTCGGTGGTGCGCGACTACGAGCATCCGCCCCGTAGTTGGGAGTCGCGGGTGTACTGGGCGATGACCGCGGTGATACTGCGTCGGCTGACCGGGGCGACCACACCGGCCTGGCGCACCGCATGACCGGCGGGGAGCTGACGCTCGGCGCGGTGCCGGCGCGGCTGGAGGAGCGGGAACGGGAGATCACCGCACAGGCCGAGACGATGCGGGAACGGGTCGCGTAGCTGACCGCACAGCTCGACGAACTCGGCCGGGCCGCCGAGGATGTCCGGATCACCCGCAAGGCACTGCTGGGGCTGCCCGACCCCGGGCCGCCCGGCTCAAGGAGCGCGGTGGCCTCGACTCACTCAGGGGCCAGCTCGACGGTCAGTGGGATCTCAGGCTCGGTCCCGGCCAGGATCCCGCGTACGCCCAGCACGTTCCTGCCCCCGAGCCTCGTCCGCGCCGCTTCAAGGGCTACGCCGAAACTGGTCGGGCTACCGCGCGTAGCCGGTGGTCATCAGGTCGGGGCGCTGTCGAACACAAAGGCCTCCGCTTCGCGGCGGGCACACGGGTCCTGCCCTGGCGCGAAGCCGTACTCCCCCGTTCGGGCATCCCCTCATGCAGGGATCCCCGATGCGCGCACTTCGGCAGCTCAAGGACGCAGCAAGGTCTTGATCATGCCGTCCCGCTTCGCCTGGAAGGCCGCGTACGCCTGCGGTGCTTCCTCCAGCGGCAGGTGGTGGGTGGCGAAACCGTCCACGCCGAGGACGTCCTCGTCGGTGAGGAGGGGCAGGATGTCGGGAACCCAGCGCCACACGTTCGCCTGGCCCATCCGGAACTGGAGCTGCTTGTCGAACATGCGGAGCAGTGGCAGGGGGTCCAGGGCTCCGCCGTACACGCCGGAGAGCGAGACGGTTCCGCCACGGCGTACGAGATCGATGGCCGCGTAGAGCGCGCCCAGCCGGTCCAGGCCCGCCTTCTGCATGAACGGCTGGGCGAGCGCGTCCGGCAACAGTCCGGTCGCCCATTGGGCGGCCTTGGTCACCGGGTTACCGTGCGCCTCCATACCGACCGCGTCGATCACCGCGTCGGTGCCGCGGCCGCCGGTCAGGTCGCGGATGGTGTCCCCGAGGTCCTTCTCGTGACGGCGCAGGTCCAGGCAGGTCACGCCGTGCGCGGAGGCACGGTCGAGGCGTTCGTTCACCAGGTCCACCCCGATGACCAGTCCCGCCCCGCGGTGCTGGGCGATCCGGGTCGCCATGTCGCCGATCGGACCGAGCCCGAGCACGGTGAGCGAACCGCCCGGGGGTACCGCCGCGTACTCGACGGCCTGCCAGGCGGTCGGCAGCACGTCGGAGAGATAGACGAAGCGGTCGTCGGACGGCCCTTCGGGCACCTTGATGGGCAGCGTGTTGCCGAACGGCACCCGGAGGTACTCGGCCTGGCCGCCCGGCACTTGTCCGTACAGCTTGGTGTAGCCGAACAGCGAGGCTCCGGAGCCGTACGCGTGCACCTGCGTCGTCTCGCACTGCGACTGGAGTCCCTGGTCGCACATGAAGCAGGTGCCGCAGGAGACGTTGAACGGGATGACCACCCGGTCCCCGACGGCGACGGCGGTCACGTCGGGGCCGACCTCCTGGACCACGCCCATGGCCTCGTGCCCGAGGATGTCGCCCGGGTCCAGGAACGGTCCGAGAACCTCGTACAGATGCAGGTCGGAGCCGCAGATCCCGGTGGAGGTGATCCGCACGATCACGTCGTCGGGCTGTTGGATGGTCGGGTCGGGGACCGTTTCCACTCGGACGTCCCGTCGGCCCTGCCAGGTCAGTGCACGCATGTTGTCCGTCTCCTCGGTCGTCCTGCGGCCTGTGGCTTCACGGCCGTGTATCCGAAATGGGCGCCCGCAACCTGCTGTTCTCCCGGTCCAGCCGAGTGGCCGGGTGGCCGGGCGCCCTCGCACCGTCACGGGATCGGTGTACCTCCGGTGGCGTTGACGATCTCGGCGGTGATGTAGCTCGCCTCGGGTGAGGCGAGAAAGACATAGGCGGGTGCCATCTCCGCGGGCTGCGCGGGACGTCCCAGCGGCGACTGCTTGCCGAACTCCTTGGTGTCCGGCATGGTCGCGGGGATCAGCGGCGTCCACACCGGACCCGGCGCGACAGCGTTGACGCGCACGCCCTCGTCGGCGACCATCTGGGCCAGTCCCTGGGTGAAGGTCACGATGGCCCCCTTGGTCATGGCGTAGTCCAGCAGGTGCGGGCTGGGCTGGTACGCCTGGACCGAAGTGGTGTTGATGATGGAACCACCCCGGGGAATGTGCGGCAGCGCCATCTTCGACAGCCAGAACATGCCGTAGAGGTTGGTGTGCATCACGCGGTCGAACTGCTCGGTACTGATCGCCGCGATGCCGTCCGGCTGCGACATCTGGTACGCGGCGTTGTTGACGAGGACGTCGATGCGGCCCCATTCCTCCACCGCGCGTTCGACCAGCCGACGGCACTGCTCCTCCTCCCGGATGTCACAGGGGACGGCCACGGCCGTGCGGCCCGCGTCCTGGACGAGTCGGGTGGTCTCCGCCGCCTCCTCGCCCTCCTCGGGCAGGTAGGTGAACAGCACGTCGGCGCCCTCCCGGGCGAAGGCCAGCGCGACGGCGCGCCCAATACCCGAGTCGCCGCCCGTCAGTACCGCTTTGCGGTCCTGGAGCCGTCCTGAGCCCCGGTAGGAGTCCTCACCGTGGTCGGGCGGCGGGTCCATGGGACCCGTCCACCCGGGATGCTCCTGGTCCTGCTGCGGGAATTCCGGTTCGGGCTGCCGGGGCTGCGAACGAGGGGTGTCGTCGGACACGGGATCGACCTTCCTCCGCGATGTGGTGGGCTGAGCGATGTGGATGCGCTGATGGGCTTATGTCCTGATGTGCTACCGCGGACTACCGTTTCGGGCTTTTCGGGCGTTTCTGGAACGGCCTCAGCCGGTCATTTCCCGCCATTCTGCTGCATTAGGGGCATTCTCTCCGCACAGGACTGAGTGCCCCGCTATGAGTGATCCATTCAGGTGCTCCGGCGATCGGTCTCCCGGCGCCGCTCATCCGTCCGCCGCCGCCTCGCCGCCCGGACCGAGGAACCCGGTATCGGCGAGACCCGCCTCCCCTATCCAGGTGCCGCACCATCCAACGGGAGCGAAGCGCGACCAGCGGCGGCAGCGCGGTATCGGGCGAGCCGCACCCCGCGTACCCACTGCCGGCGCATCTCGGCGGAGGCGTTCGCGCGGAGGGACCGGCTGAACCGCCGCGACCGCAAGAGGCAGCGCTGAGCCGGTCCCCGTAAGTAATCGAGAATCAAGCACCCGGAAGGAAGAGGCAGAACGGATGGCCGTGCGGGTCACGAAGTACCCTCACGTCCTTCTGCGGCTGGTACTCCTCGAGCGTCGCCCCCAGGGCGCAAGCCCGTTCCGTTTCCGCCTCCAAGTCGTCGACTTGCAGGTCGAGGTGCGCCTGCATCTGCTGAGTACCGGGGCGCTGCGGCCAGTAGGGAGGAATGTGATCGGTTTCCAACTGGAAGCTGAGGCTGGGTCGTTGACCTTCCGGCGGCGACAGACGAACCCACTCCGGCTCGCGGTCGACCTCTTCCCAACCCAGCAGGGCCCGATAGAAGTCGGCCAGCGCGGGAGGATCGGGAGTACCCAGAACGAAGGCGCCAAGCGTTGTCGTCATGCCTGGAGTGTTGCCCCTGACGTCCACCTCACGCATGCGTGACGCTCACGCCCGCCCGCACGAGGCCTCACTTCGCCGGCCCTTGATCGTTCACGGCTCGTCGGCCGGGGCCAGGATGTCTCAGGGCTGGATGTTCTCCAGGTCCTCCAGCAGGCGCGGGCGCTTCGGTTCCCAGCCGAGTGTCTGCCGGGTGTGGGCGCTGGACGAGGGCTGGTCGGTGGCGAAGATCGGGCCGAGCGGGCCGTATGTCTCCGACGGCACCGACTCGACCGGCAGGCCCAGCCGTCGGCCGATGACCGACGCGATGTCCCGCACCGCGTCTCCCTCGTCGTCCACGGCGTGCCAGGCGCTACCGGCCGGCGCCTGCTCCAGGGCGAGCCGGAAGAGAACCGCCGCGTCGAGCGCGTGCACCGCCGGCCACCGCTGAGCACCGTCGCCGGGATACCCGGAGACCCCGGTCTGGCGTGCGATGCCGGTCAGCATTCCGGCGAACCCGCCGTTGCCCTGGTTGTGCACGGTGCGCGGCAGGCGAACGGCCGTGCTCCGGACTCCGCGCGAGGCCAGCTCCAGGACCCTCGTGACCGCGCGTCCACGACCGCCGACCGGTCCGTCGGTCGGCACCGGATCGGCCTCGGTGGAGACGCGGCCCGGCACATAGGGGGTGCCCGAGACGGTGACGAAGGGACGGTCGCTGCCGACGAGTTCCTCGCCGAGCGCCGCCATGGCGGCGCTCTCCTCGGTGACCGCCTTGGTGAGGGCGTCGGGGCTGCTGAAGTCGTTGCTGAACGCGAGGTGGATCACCCCGTCGGCCTGGGCGGCGCCCGCGCGAAGTACGTCCAGATCGGCGAGACCGCCGCGCAGCGGCTCCGCACCGGCCGCCTCGGCGGCCCGTGCGGACGCGTCGGAGCGGGCGAGCGCCAGGACGGTGTGGCCGTTGCCGATCAGTTCGGCGACGACGGCGGACCCGATCAGACCGGTGCCACCGGTGACAAAGACACGCATGGGGCTCTCCTGCAAGTGATGGGACTCTTGTCCCATCACGTTAACAGGTGACGGGACAAGAGTCCCGTCACGTACGATGAGTCCATGGGACGGTGGGAAGCGGGCGCACGCGAACGCCTCGTCGTGGCTGCCGTGGACCTGTTCGCCGAGCAGGGATACGACGCCACGACGGTCGCGCAGATCGCCGAGCGCGCCGGAGTCACCAAAAGCACCTTCTTCCGCCACTTCCCCGACAAGCGCGGGCTGCTGGTGGCGGGACAGGAAACGCTGAGCCGGCTGCTGGCCGAGGGAATCGCCGAGGCACCCGCCGACGCCAGCCCGCTCGAAGCGGTCGCTGCCGGTCTTGAGCGTGCTTCGAGCGCGATGGGCCCCATGAATCGTGAGATCGCCCCTCGCCTGAGGGCGGCCGTCGCCGCCAGCACCGAGCTTCAGGAGCGTGACGCCCTCAAGAGCGTGAGTCTCGCCGCCGCGATGACCAGCGCTCTCGTCGCCCGCGGAGTGCCCGACCCGACCGCGGCTCTCGCCGGTGAGCTGGGCGTCCTCGCGTTCAAACGGGGGTTCGCCGAATGGTCCGAGAGCGACGACGCCTCCAAGAAGGCGCTCGCCGAGCTCTCCCTGGCAGCCCTGGACGAGCTCCGCGCGGCGAGCGCGTCCCTGGGCTGACCCGGCAGAGCCGCCGTGCTGCGGGGCAGCCGGATCCGTCTCGACCGCCGCCCCGCAGATGGTGGGTGTGCCGCGTCAGCGGCTCATGAGTGCGGCGCGGTGCTCCTGGCGGTGCGCGACGACCCCGAGTTCGGCGAGAGGCCTGACGTGGTGGGGGTCGCCGACGTCACCGTGCTCGCTGCATACGACCTGATAGTGGTCGCGACCGGTGCAGCCGGAGTTCGGGTCGCGAGGGCGGCCGGAGGGCTTCACCGGGTGCGCGCATCCGGTGAAGTCGGCGTGCCGGGGCTCGATACTGAAGGTGATCCTGGCCATGAGGGCTCCTTGTCCTGGCAGTCCGTGCGGCGGGGAAGCGCCATGCCCGCGCGAGTTGGCGGGCATGGCGCGGTGATGGGCGAGCAACGCTCAGTCGAGGTCACCGTTCTCGTGAGCGTCGATCAGGTCGTTGATGGCGTCGGAGCTCACGGCCGTGCCGACCCAGGTACCCGCCTCGGTGAAGACGGGCACGGACTCGGTGTCGGCGTCGAAGACCATGGCGTAGGGGCCGTACCGCACGAGAGCCATGCTGTGCGCCACCCTGGGCGGAGCGGTGGCCAGGATCTCCAGGGCTTTGACGGTGAACTGCGCGGACTCGCCCGAACCGTCGGATCGCGTCACCGTTCCACAGACGCGCAGCAGGTCGCCGGGCTGTGTCTCGGTGATGAGCGCGTACGCGATGTCGCGGTCACCGGTGACGCAGGACCAGAGCCTGTCGTCCGCCGCGTCGTCGGTGTACGAGGTGACCAGCTGGAACCGGACGCTTCCCGGATCGTCGCCGGGGGTGGGGTGGGTGTAGAGGTACCCGTCGAAGGCGAGGTGTCTGGTGTCCATCAGCGCGCCTCCTTCTGTGCGCCCCGGCCGGCGGTCTCGAAGGTGTCTGGCACCGCTGGGGTCGGCCCTGCTCGGTGGGCACCTGGGCGGCCACCTGGGCGGCCGCCCGCGCGCGGCCAGATTCGGATGGCGGCGAGCGCCCCCTTCGTCCGCCGCTTGGCGCCGGGAACCCGCGCGGCCGGATACGAGGCGACAGCGGACCTCCCCTTCTCCGCCCGCCTCCCGTCGTCGCGGACAAGTTCGCTCTCCAGTAAGCCGATCGCGGCTTCGGCGACGGTCACGTCGTGTTCGTCGTCATGGCGCGGTGCGGGTTCGACTGGCGCCGTGCCGTCAGCGGCCGACGTGGCATGGCGGAGAGCGTGTACGTGCTCGGGGTTGTCGCCGTTGTTCAGCATGGAGGTGGCAACGGCGGTATGGGCGTTGAGCTCCTGAAGGGCCATCGGGTCTCCCGTCGTGACGGTGTGCCGGCAGGGCTGCGGAGCAGCCCGGTCACGAGGTCTTCGTCGGTCGGCGCCCAGAGGATGTTCGAAAACTCAACCATGTCGTTCTCGCCTTTGCCGCGGGCGGTGCCCGCGGGCCGGCGGCACAGGCGGTCGGTTCCGTCACGGACCGCGAGGAGCGGGAACTACGCGGCGTGCGGGGCCCGTCGCGACGAGGGCACGAGCAGATCCGGATGCCACACCTTCGGATGTGAACGGCCCACGCGTGGTGGCTCGTTGCGGATGCCCTCGATACGGGCAGCGGCCGAACGAGGGGTCGGGCTGCACGGCGGACCTTGCCGCGGCCCGTTCAGGTCTGCCATGCGTTCAGGGCTGCATGCGTTCAGGGCTGTCCAACCGGCGTTGCCCAGTTCACGCGGTGATACAGCGGCAGGTGGCCTGGGTGTTGCACGGGAGCCAGCGGGCCGGGTCCTGGCCGCCATTATTGTCGCGCACGAGTTCACGTTGCTGCACCCTGCTGGGACTGGGGGCCGTACCGCGCGCAGCGGAAAGCCGGTCGGCGCCGATCTCGCGGCGCAAGAAGTCGCTGCCGGTCGTGGCCGCCTGCGCGGGTGACCACTCCGCCGCCGAGGAACTGCGCCTGCTGTACAGCACACCGCGACCGCTGGACGAGGATGATCCGCCGGGATTGCTGGAGTGCGCGCCGCGGTGAATCAGGGCTGTGCACGCGTTACTTCGGCACGGACGAGCCGTTGATCACGCGGTGGCCGTCCTGTCGTGCACACCCGGCCTTCGTGCCGCCACGACCGAATCCCATCCCCCTTGCCGTGACGAAACGCAGTGGAGCTGTGCAGCCAACCGAACCCCGTGCGCCTCACACCCCACGAGAGAAGACCATGAACTCACTACGCCGGACCCTGCTGGTGGGCGTGTATGCCGTGACCGCCCTGCTGGCCGCGCCGCAGGTCTTCGCCGGCCCGCCCGTGCCGTCGCCGCCCGCCCACCAGGTGCCACAGTGGCCCCAACCCGACCCCGGACCGGTGGCCGAACCGGCACCGGAGCGGCGCCCGCCCTTCCAGCGCGAGGCGGCCGGCGCGGCGGCCAGGGCTGCCGTCGAGATCAACCGGCATCGCAGCCGGGCCGGATGCCCGCGAGTACGGCTGCGGGCCGCGCTGAACCGGGCGGCGCAGGCTCACAGCACCGACATGGCCCGTCACCAGCGCCTCGGTCACACCGGAACGAACGGCAGCAGTCCCGAGGACCGGATGCGGGCGGCCGGCTACCACCCCAGTTACTCGGGCGAGGCCGTGCTGTCGGGAGCGGACACCGCCCGTGGGGCCGTCAGTACGTGGATGGGCAGTCCGCCGCACCGGGCCATCATCCTCACCTGCCGCTACAAAGACGCGGGAATCGGCAGGACAGATGGTCCGGGCGGCGCCTGGTGGACCCTGGACCTCGCGGCGCGCCGCTGACTCAGTCGAGGTCCCCGTCTCCGCCATTCGGTCCGGCCAGTGGCCGAGGCTGCGATAACGGGGGCGGCAACGGACACCGGAGCCCGCAGGACCGGGCCGCCCAGTCGGCCTCGACAGACCCCTGAGCCCGTACGGCGGCTGACTGCGTTCGGCGGATGACGTTCGCCTGTCCGAGCCACAGCGCTCGCCGAAAGGGACTTCCGTCCTCCGCACCGGGTACACGGCGTCAGGGCCGGCAGTCGTGCCGCCCCGTGACCGGTGCGAAGGAGAGTCACATGGACGGGATCGTCCTGCTCAAAGAGGACCACAAGACCGTGGAGCAGCTGTTCAAACAGTTCGAGAAGGCCGGCGACAAGGCCCACGTCGAGAAGCGGAAGATCGCGGACAAGGTGATCAAGGAACTCACCACGCACACCTGGATCGAGGAGAAAATCTTCTACCCGGCCTCCCGGGAAGCCGCGCCGGACACCACGGACCACGTACTGGAGAGTGTCGAGGAGCATCACGTGGTGCTGTGGATGCTCTCCGAGCTCAAGGACCTCGATCCCGCTGATGAGCGGTTCGACGCCAAGATGAACGTCCTCATGGAGAACGTGCGCCATCACGTCGAGGAAGAAGAGAAGGAGTGGTTCCCCGAGGTCCGCAAGGCCATGGGTCGAAACCGTCTCCTCGATCTCGGCGAGCAGATGGAGAAGGCGAAGGATGGGGCTCCTGGCGACCCGCTGGCCGTCCCCAGCGCCGACGACTAGCTCCCCCGGAGCGGCAGTTGACACGAGCGGGTGCGGGAACGGGTGCGGGTGCGGGTGAAGTCTGCGTCTTGTCGGCCGCGCCCGGCCCGTTCGCTGACGGGGGCGCCTCCGTCAGTGGTTCAGACGCGCGGATCGGTCTCCTCTTGATGCCCCCCTTCCACCGCGTGCATGGCCGTTGCCCATGAGGGCAGGAGGAAGACTCGTTTCGTGCCTCCTCCAGCCGGAGGTGGCGCGCGGGCCGGACTGAAGGAGGCTGGGATGTTCGAGGGGTTTCACGAGACACGGGTCGACGTCGGTGAGGCATCCATCTTCGTCCGCTTCGCAGGAGACGGTCCGCCGGTCGTGCTGCTGCATGGTCATCCCCGCACCTCGGCGACCTGGCATCGGGTCGCTCCGCGGCTCGTGAAAGCCGGTCACACCGTGGTCTGTCCTGACCTGCGGGGCTACGGGCGTTCCAGAGGTCCGCGATTCACGGCGGATCACGCGGGCTATTCCAAGCGTGCGGTCGCCGGGGACGTGGTGGCCGTCATGCGTCAGCTCGGACATGACCGGTTCGCGCTCGCCGGACACGATCGTGGGGGCAGCGTGGCGCTGCGCCTCACGCTCGACCACCCCGACGCCGTCTCCCGGGTGGCGTTCCTGGACTGTCTGCCCCTGACGGAGCATCTGTCACGCATCACGGCCGAGTTCGCCACCCAGTGGTGGCACTGGTTCTTCTTCGCGCAGCCGGACATCCCCGAGCGGGTCATCAACGCCGACCCCGACAGCTGGTACCACGGTGATCCCGGCGTCATGGGGCCGGAGAACTACGAGGAATGGCGGCAGGCCACTCGCAATCCCGACGTGGTCCGGGCGATGCTCGAGGACTATCGCGCCGGCCTCACCATCGACCGGCGGCACGAGGAGACCGACCGGGACGCCGGCACACGCGTCACCTGCCCGACGCTGATCCTCTGGTCGCTCAAGGATGACCTCGAAGACCTCTACGGCGATCCCCTCGCGATCTGGCGCAGGTGGGCCACGAACGTCCGCGGGCACGGCATCGATTCGGGGCACCATGTCGCCGAACAGGCCCCCGAAGCCCTGGCCTCCGACCTGGCCCACTTCTTTCAGCCGGATCCGGCTGACTCCGACCAACGGTGACCCGCGCGGCGCCACGGCGGGAGAGGCGAGCCGGCTCCCCCGACGAGGGTCCGGCTCAGCATTGCTGCTCGTACTGCAGGGCGGCGAACTTCCTGGCGGCGATGTCCTCCCTGGTGCCCACGATCAGATTCATGGTGAACACGTTGTAGTCGATCGCCTGCCCGGCTATTTGCGCGAGGAGTACGAGATCGCCCTCGTCCGGTGCCATGTCCCATGGATCGGAGAACCCGCCGATCTGCACACAGACACCGGGATGCTGTCCCCCCGCCGCCTTGTCCAGGATGGCTTCCTCGAAACCCTCCAGCGCGTCCTCGTCACCGCCGTCGTCCAGGAACGCGCGGGTCTCCGGGCCACCGTCCCACTCGCTGTCGAAGGTCAGTCCGGGGAGGGGATACAAGGTGCGCGGTTCGTAGACCCTGGTCTCCACCGCCTCGCCACCCAGTTCGTACGTCGCGGCACGCTCCGTGGTGTGTGCTCCGGCAGGGACGTGCAGCACCGCTGACGAGTCCGGCGGGTACTCGATGTCGGTGAAGAACAACAGGTGTCCATCGACGGGCAGTTCGATGTCCAGGAATTCGCGGGGCAGGGCCGCGCAGTCGACACTCAGCACGAGCGGTTCCCTCCCCTCGGGCCATTCCACTCCGTCAGGGAGGGCGGGAAGCCCGCCTGTTCGGGCCGCGGGGCGCGCAACATCCCTTCGGGAGAGCGGTACTTCGTTGTGCGGCACCAGATAGAGGCATGGCCTGGACTGCGCCATCAGCTCCTGTGCGACGGGGACGGGAACGCCGTACTCGGCAGCTGTCTCGGCAACGAGCCGCTCGTCGATCGATGTCATGCTCGCGATCGTGCCATGGGGCACTGACATGCCGAGGATCGTCGCCCGTGACGACCTCCCCACGAAGGCCGTCACGAGGCGGGGCCGGCGGCGAACTCGGCTCGGGCTAGAAGAAGTCCGCCCACGGCTGGTCCCAGACCTGCTTCACGCACAGGACCAGGAAGAGCAGTCCGGCGAAGGCCAGCATGGAGTTGCTGAGCAGGCCGTTGCGCCACTCGCGCGGTGTGCGCGAGGAGTTGAGGAGCCAGATCAGGGTGAGGGCCAGGAAGGGAAGGAAGGCAGCGCCCAGGACGCCGTAGAGAATCACCAGACGGAACGGCTGGCCCTGGAAGAGGAGGACGATCGGCGGGAAGGTCAGCCAGAGCAGATACCCACGGAACGGCCAGGACTTCTCCCGGGTGCCCGCCGCCACTTCCTCCCCGGTGGTCCTGGTGCCGCGGTAGCGCTCCACGAAGTCCGCGAACATCAGACTCACGCCGTGCCAGACGCCGATCAGCGAGGTGAAAGACGTGGCGAAGAAGCCGATCAGGAAGAACTTGGCGGTCGCCGTGCCGTACTCCGCCTCCAGGATGTCGCTCAACTGGATGAGGCCCTTGTCCCCGCTCGCGATGGCGACGTTCGCGGAGTGCAGGAGTTCCGCGCCGACGAAGAGCATCGAGATGACGAAGATGCCGGTGGTGATGTACGCGACGCGGTTGTCCAGGCGCATGACCTTCATCCAGCCCGTGTTCGTCCACCCCTTCGCGTTGACCCAATAGCCGTACGCGGCAAGGGTGATGGTGCCACCCACCCCGCCGATCAGGCCCAGCGTGTTGAGGATCGAGTCCTTCTCGTCGGGGAGGACGGGGAGAAGGCCGGCGAAGGCGTCGCCGAGGTTGGGGGTCACGCGGATCGCCAGGTAGACCGTGACGACGAACATCACGCCCACCAGCACGGTCATGACCTTCTCGAAGACCTCGTACCTGTTGAACCACACGAACACGAGACCCACCAGGCCGCAGATGATCGCCCACGGCTTGATCGACCAGTCGTCCGGGAAGACGTCGGGGAACAGTGCCTGGAGCGGCAGCGCGCTCGACGACATCGCCGCCGCGCCGTACACGAAGCCCCAGATGACCACGTAGACCACGAAGAAGTACGTCGTCCAGCGGCCCAGGCTCGCCCAGCCGTCGAAGAGGGTCCGTCCGGTGGACAGGTGCCAGCGGCCGGCCGCCTCGGCGAGCGAGATCTTGACCACGCAGCCGATGACCGCGGCCCAGAGCAGGGTGTAGCCGAAGTTGCTTCCCGCTACGAGCGTCGCGACGAGGTCGCCCGCTCCGACGCCTGTCGCCGCGACGACGATGCCGGGTCCGATGTACTTCCAACTCGACTTGCGCGGTTGGGCGGTGGACTCCCCCGACTCTGACTTCCCACTGGTCTCCGTCATGCGAATCAAGAAAGCGTAAAGAGCGTGGGGCCACAAGGGCGCGCGCTTCGATCACCACCCGATGTGCACAGCGCCCGGCTGGTCCTGTCCGTGCGCCGGCCGCGTCCGGTTGACCGGCCGGAGCTCGCTCGAAGGGCTGGTCACTTCGAACGGCCCGACTTCAGCGAGGAGTTCGGTTCCTGCCGTACCAGGAATGCCTCGGTTGTGCGGTCATCCGTCAGCGGTCCGCCCGTTTCGGTGTCCCGCGCAGGTATTACGCCAATATCGGCATCCACCACCTCGCGGCCGACCGGCGTGTCCTCGCCCCCGCGCGCCCCGCGTCTCCTCCCCATGCCGTGCACCTATGCGACCGGGGCACCCACTTCACACGCTCGCCTCACAGCTGTCACACGAGGAACACATTCGGCCGGTCCGTGGTCGGGGTGATCGTCGCGGGGCAGACGGGGCGCGCGTGATCCGCCTAGCCTCACGGGCCATGCGATCACCACGTATGAGACGCCTGGGTCTCGCCACCCTCCTCGGTTTCCTCCTCGCCGTCTTCGGCCTGACCCCGAGTGCGAGTGCGGCGGACGCCGACCTGACGTTCGCCACCGACTCCGCCACCACGACGCCAGGCGGCACGGTGCAACTCTCGATGACGCTGACCAACAACAAGACCCACGACATCCTGTTCGTCTACCAGACGATCGACCCGACGTGGCTGACCACGCAGCGGCCCGACCTCAAGTACAGCTTCACCGGCTGCAGTCTGACCACGGACACGGGCAGCGTCCCGTGCGCCGGTACAGGACCCGCCAACCTCGGCCCGAACTACGGATCCACCATCCCGCCCGGCCAGAGCCGGACCGTGACGCTGACCCTGCAGGTCGCCGCCGACTCCGGCTGCAACGGCAACATCGGCTTCTACTCCTACTACTATGCCGAGTTCAGCGACACCACGAACAACAGCGGCGGGCCGGTGTACACCCCCGAGACCCGGGTCCTCTGCGCCTGACCTGACCTTCGACGAGCCCACGGACACCCCGCGCCAGGTTCCCCGGCGCGGGGTGTCCGTCTGGGTGACCGGCCGCCTCGGTCCGGCGCCGGCCACCCGGGCCTCCCCAATGACCTGCACCTTTCGATCGGGGTCGAAAGCATTGGTGCGCGGCTGAGGAGAGGTGAGACTGACGGGCGGGCGGTCCTGATCCGGGCGGCCCGTTTCCGACCAGGGGGAACCATCATGCGCGTAACCGCTCGCCTGTCCGCAGGACTACTGGCCGCCGTAGCGTTCACCGTGGGCCTCACGTCCGGCGCCTCCGCGGCCGAGCCCGGCCGTACCGCGGCCGCCAAGCCGTTGCCGTGGGACGTCTCCCAACTTCGCCCGGGTACAGCGGAGTTCACCATCCTCTGTTCGGGCGGCTGCATCCACTGACAGCAGCGGCGGGCGGCGGTGGCCACTTCACCGGCCGGGGCGGCGGTCGCCGCGTGCGTGACAGCACCGCTCTGCCGTTCTGGTCGGTCGGTCGCCGTGTCCGGCTGATGTCGCCATCGACTTGACGGACCCCGGAGTCGCCTTCATGCGTCCTGCCTATGTCAGCTGTCCCAGCATCGCCCTGCCGCCCCACGAGATCACCATGGACGAGATCTGCTCGGACATCGAGCGCGCGAACCCCGGTCTGCCGAAGCTCAAGGTCGGGTTGCGGTTCGCCCGGCGTACGCAGGTCGAGACCCGTAGGTTCACGCGGCCGCTCGCGCACCCCTCGGTCTCCGGCGATGCACCGGCCGCCGAACGGAGCCGCGTGTCATTCGCCGACGCCGCTTCCCTCGGCGTCGGCGCAGCGCGCCAGGCACTCGCCAGGACCGGCCTCGACGCCCGCTCCGTGGACTGCGTCGTCACCTCCCACACCACCTCGTGGACGACGCCGGGCCTCGATGTCCACCTGGTCGAGGAGCTCGGGCTACGGCCGGACGTCCGGCGCGTTCCCATGAGTACCCTCGGCTGCGTCGGCGGCGCACAGGCACTGGCGAAGGCCGCCGAGCACATCGCCGCCCACCCCGAAGCCACCGTTCTGGTCGTCGTCGCGGAGAAGCTCAGCTCCGTCTACAACCACCGTGAGACGACTCACGAGTCGATGATCTACAAGACGCTGTTCGGCGACTCCGCCGGCGCCTGCGTGGTGACCGGCACCCCGCTCGGTCCCGGCCTGCGCGTCGACAGCACCTGGGAGTACGTCCTGCCGCGCACCCGCCACCGGTACTTCGGCAGGCTGGAATCCGGCGGGATGCACTTCGGGTCGGACAGGTCGGCCACCGAATCCGTCAATGACACGATGCCCGCCCTACGCGAACATCTCGTTCAACAGCGTTTGCATGAAGTCGAGTTCGCGATCGTCCACCCCGGAGGCCCGCGCATCATCGAGGACGTCGCGCTCGGGCTCGGCATCGACCGGGCGACCGATCTCGACGACAAGGAGCGGCTCACCCGGCACTCCTGGGCCACCCTGCGTCAGGTGGGCAACCTCGGCGGCGTCAGTGTCCTGAACGTCCTGGCGCGAACGCACGAGGATCCGCCTGCGGACGGTGCGCGCGGCGTGCTGGTGGGCATCGGTCCCGGCGTCACGGTCACCGCGGCCACGGCGACGTGGACCGGGTGACGTGGACAAAGTGACCTGGACCGGGTGACGTGGACCGTGCGCGCCGGGCTCGGCCCGGTGCCCACGCGCCGGGGCTCCCCCGGCGCCCCGATCATCACGAGTCGAACAGCCGGCGCGCGTTGCGGGTGGTGAGGTCTCGCCAGGTGTCGGCGGTGGACGGCTGGGCCGCCGAGTCGATGGCCGCGACCTGCGCGAGCACTCCTTCGGCGGGTGTCCAGCAGTAGTCGCTGCCGTACAGGAGGCGGGTGGTGCCGAACGCGGCGTCGAGCGCCGGGATCTGGCGCGGGAAGGGCGTGCCGGCCATGTCGTACCAGAGGCGGCCGAGCTGCTCCAGGGCGCTGGGTGCGTCTACGGGACCGGAGCCCCGCAAGGCGGCGAAGAGGTCGATGCGGTCGGCGAGCAGCGGTAGTGCTCCCCCACCGTGGGTCAGCACCCAGCGGATCCGTGGATGGCGGGTGAGGACGCCTCCCAGGAGCAGGTCGCTCGCACTGCGCGCGGTGTCGAAGAGGAACTCCAGCATCGGCCGCGGGCGGCCAAGGGCGAGTTCTTCGGCGTGCGGCGGTGACGTGGGGTGGACGAAGACGACGGCGCCGCGGCCGTCGAGTTCCTTCCAGAGCGGTTCCAGCCGGGGGTCACCGAGATAGAGGCCGTGATGGTTGGTCTCCACGGCGACCCCGTCGGCACCGAGGGTGTCGAGGGCGTGGACGGCCTCGGCGAGCGAGCCCTCGACGTCGGGGAGAGGCAGGGCGGCGAAGTGTCCGAACCGTCGCGGATTCTCGTCGCGGACGCGGGCGGCGAACACGTTGACCTCCCGCGCGAGCGCCCGTGCGGCGGCGTCGTCCCCGAAGTGCACACCCGGGGAGGAGATCGACAGATAGGACTTCTCGATCCCCGAGCGTTCCATCAGATCTAGATGCTGTTCGACGCTCCACGGGGGCCAGCCGGGCATCCCGTCGGGGTGTTCGATGCCCGCGGATCGGGCGGCGGCGACATAACTGTCGGTGACGAAGTGGGCGTGGACGTCGATGAGGCCGGTCGGGGTCATACGAGGGCTCCCTGGGCTGGCGAATCCGTGTCAGAACCACCGTAGGAACGTCGCCGTAGAGTGGCATGGGTGATGCCGATGAATGAAACACCTGCCTCCGGCAGCGGGCCGCGGCCCAGGCGTGGAGGGAAGCCCACCGCGGGCCAACCGGTTGTCGATCGGGCGTTCGCCCTGCTCGGCTCGTTCGACGATGAACATCGTGCACAGACCCTCGCCGAACTCGCGCAGCGGAGCGGTACTCCACGCAGCAGCGCCCTGCGGCTCGCCCGGTCCCTCGTCCAGGCGGGTGCGCTGGAGCGTCTCGACGACGGCCGCTACGTCGTGGGACTGCGGTTGCTGGAGACCGCGTCCCTGGCGCCGCGTGGCCACGGGCTGCGAGCGGTGGCCATGCCGTTCATGGAGGACCTCTTCCATGTGACACGACAGCATGTGCTGCTCGCCGTACGCGAACAGCAGGAGGCGCTGCTCGTCGAACGCCTGTCCGCTCTGGACGCCAGCCCCGTGCAGTACCGCGTGGGAGGCCGCCTTCCGCTCGCGTCCACCGGCGCCGGGCTGGTGCTGCTCGCCTTCGCTCCGACGGCTGTGCAGGACCACGCCATCGCCACCTACGAGCCCACGCGGGGCCATGAGGACATCCCCACCCCGGCGGATCTGCGCCGCGTGCTCGCCGAGGTGAGGCGTGGCGATCACGTCTTCGGCAGGCAGGAACGTCCTTGGCGACTGGCCACCGTGGCCGCGCCGGTGCGGGACGGCCACGAGGTGGTGGCGGCGTTGTCGGTCGTGGCGCCCAGTACCGGCTTCGCGGACGCGGGTTTCGGCCCCGCCGTACGGGCGACGGCCCGCGCGATCTCCCGTCGGCTGGAGGAGGACGGCCGGCGAGCGGGCCGCTCCGGCGACGCTCACAACCCTCATTAGGCGGGCGGGAGCCACTCTCTGACGGCGGTCGTCGCTCTCCTCGCTCTCCGACCGGCGACGGCCGTGCATTCTTCACGGTGACCTCGTGACAGGTGTGACTGTCCGTGCCCGGGATGAGGTGGAACTCTCAATCAAGAGCCGGAGGGGGTTTCGATGGACACGCGGTACGAGGTCTACGCACTGGCCGACAGACACTTCTACGAGACGCCCGACCGGCTGGCCGGAGAGGGGCGCGAGGCGGCGCCCGTCTACGAGACGGCCAAGCGCGCGGTACCCGCCGGATGGCGGGCCGCCCGCATCGGCGACTGGCTGGCACTGACGCCCGTCGACACGGAGGGCAGGCCGCGGTCCGGGCCGGCGCAGGGGTGGAAGATCCACGCCTCGGCCACGCGGGAGAACGCGGAACGGATCGCGGAAATCGTGTGGGACTACTGCGTGCCGAGGGCGATCCCGTTCAAGTTCGTCCCCGGACCGCACCTGCTGCACCTGCGGAACGTGAAGTACGCGGCCCGCGACGGAAGCGGCAAGTTCGTCACCCTCTACCCGGCCGACGAACAGCAGCTCCAGACGGTGCTGGAGGAACTCGGCGCGTTGCTCGAAGGCCTCGACGGGCCGTACATCCTCACCGATCTGCGCTGGAACGAGGGACCGCTGTACGTGCGCTACGGCGCTTTCGCACGGTCCTTCGTCGTCGACGACCGCGGCACGCTGGTGCCCGCCGTGACGGACGGTGAGGGCCGACTGGTCCCGGACCGGCGCGCGCCCTCCTTCCAGGTGCCGGAGTGGGTGAAACTGCCGGCGTTCCTGGAACCCCAGCTCGCGGCACGCAACACCACGACGGTCGGCGACCTGCCGTATCGCATCGAGAAGGCGCTGCACTTCTCCAACGGCGGCGGCGTGTACTCGGGCGTCGACACCCGGGACGGACAGCGGGTCGTTCTCAAGGAAGGGCGGCCGCACGCGGGGCTCGCCGCCGACGGGGCGGACGCCGTCACCCGGCTCGCGAGGGAGAAGTACGCCCTGGAGCGGGTGTCCGGGCTCGGAGTGGTGCCCGAGGTGCGTGACTGGTTCACCCTCGGCGACCACCGCTTCCTCGTCATGAGCTTCCTGGAGGGGCGCCCGCTCAACTCCTACTTCGCCGAGCGGCATCCGCTGCTCTCCCCCGATCCCGACCCGGCCGCCGTCGCCGACTACACGGCGTGGGCGCTGCGCATCCACCGCATGGTCGAGGAAGTGGTCGAGGCCGTGCACGAGCGCGGGATCGCCTTCAACGACCTGCACGTCTTCAACATCATGGTCGCCCCCGACGAACAGTCGGTCTCCCTCCTCGACTTCGAGGCGGCGGCTCCGATCGAGGAGGGCGGCCGTCAGGTCGTCGCCCACCCGGGGTTCTTCGCGCCGCCCGACCGGACCGGCGCGGACGTGGACCGGTACGCGCTGGCGTGCCTGCGGCTGGCCCTGTTCATGCCGGTCACCACCTTGTTCGTGGTCGACCGGGCGAAGGCCGCGCATCTCGCCGAGGTGATCCTCGGTCAGTTCCCGGACGTACCGCGGGAGTTTCTGGAGGAGGCGGTCACCGAGATCGTCCGGACCCCGGCGTCCTCCCGGACCAACGCGACGCCGTCCGCTGCCGGTTCACCGTCATCTACGGCCACTTCACCATCAGCTACGGCCGGTTCACCTTCATCCGCGGCCACCTCGCCGTCGTCCACGGCCACTTCACCGGCCGCCGTCACCTCCGCACCGTCCGCCGTGTCCTCCGCGCCGTACGCCACTCTCGCCGAGCCCGGCGACTGGCCGTACAGCCGTGACTCGATGGTCAAGGCGATCCTCGCCTCGGCCACCCCGGAGCGCGACGACCGCCTCTTCCCGGGCGATGTCGCACAGTTCTCCGAGGGCGGCGGGCTCGGGCTCGCGTACGGCGCGGCGGGTGTCCTGTACGCCTTGTCCCAGACCGGCGCGGGCCGGTACGAGGAGGGCGAGCGCTGGCTCCTCGACCACACGGACCCGCTGCCGGCCGGAACACCGCTCGGGCTGTACGACGGGCTCGCGGGCGTCGCCTACGTCCTTGACCGCCTCGGGCACCGGCGACGGGCGCTGGACCTCCTCGACACCGTCCTCCACGAGAAGTGGCAGAAGCTGTCGTCCGACCTCCAGGGCGGTCTCGCCGGACTCGGCCTGGTCCTGGACGAGTTGGGCCGTACGGCCGGAGAACCGGAGCTGGAGGCACGGGCCGCGGAGGTTGCGCGGATCCTCCAGGAACGCCTGGCCGAGCCGCGCCCCGCCACGAAGAAGCGACGTGCCGGGCTCCTACGGGGCGCGAGCGGACCCGCGCTGTTCCTGCTCCGCCGGTACGAGTCGACCGGTGATCCGGCGCTGCTCGCGTCGGCCACCGAGGCGCTGCGCCGGGACCTGGAGTGCTGTGTCAAGCACCCGGGCGGCAGCCTGGAGGTCGACGAGGGCTGGCGCACGCTGCCCTACCTCGGCGACGGCAGCGCCGGAGTCGGCATGGTGCTGGACGACCACCTCGGACACACCAAGGACGAACCGAGCGCCGCACAGGACGAGTTCGAGCAGGCGCGCGCGGGCATCCTCACCGCTTCGACCTCGCGCTTCTACGCCCAGCCAGGGCTGTTCCAGGGCAGGGCCGGCATGATCCTGCATCTCAGCCGCACCGGCGCCGCACCCGAGCGGATCGCCGAGCAGGTCGCGGGACTCGGCTGGTTCGCGATGCCCTATCAAGGCCAACTGGCTTTTCCCGGACAGCAGATGATGCGCCTCTCGATGGACCTGGGCACCGGAACGGCAGGGTGCCTGCTCGCGCTCGGCGCCGCCCTGGACAGCGAGGTCCCCGCACAACTGCCGTTCCTGCCGCCGCCTCGACGGCGGCCCTGATACCCGGCTCCGCCGTCCGGCGGAGTCGTGAACCCACCCCGTCCCCACAGTGGGAACACGACGAAAGGAAAGAAGACATGGCCCTTCTCGACCTGCAGACGATGGAGTCCGACGAGATCACCGGCGGCGGCGGTCCCAGCACACTGAGCCTGCTGTCCTGTGTCAGCGCCGCCAGCATCACCCTCTGTCTCTGACAGCACCGTGCCCACGGCTCCGGACGGTTCCCGCCTCTTCACGAGGCGGGGCCGTCCGGGGTCCGTCTCGTTCCGGGAGGCCGCACGGTGACCGTTTCCCCTGGCCCCGACGCTTCGTCCCGCCCCGACCGCCCGTCCGCCCCGACGGGCGACGCGCTGCTGCGCGCGGCGGCCCGCCACAATGGTGTCCGCTGTGTGTCCCTGGGGCTGATGGCCCTGGCCGCGACGGCGGCGAACCTCCTGCTGCCGGCCGCCCTCGGCCGGGCACTCGACGTCCTGCTGACCGACCCCTCCCGCGCCACGCGCTGGGTGCTGTACTGCACGGCGCTGGTGTGCGTGCTCGCCGTGCTCGACGCCTGCGAGACGGTGTTGGGCGCCACCACGAACGCCCGGGCCACCGCGTGGCTGCGCGAGCGGTTGACCGGTCATGTGCTGGCCGCGGGCCCGCGGGCCGCCCGGCGTTTCGGGCCCGGTGAACTCGTCGCCCGTCTGGTGGGCAACGCCGGCCAGGCGGGAGCCGCTCCTGCCACCTTCGCCGGTGTGCTCGCCGCGCTGGCCGCACCGCTCGGGGCGATCGTGGCACTCTGGCTCATCGACTACCGGCTGGCGCTGGTCTTCCTCGGCGGGATGCCTCTCGTCGCGGCGCTCCTCACCCGTTTCACCCGCAACTCCTCGGAGTGCGTGGCGCGATACCAGGACGCACAGGGCCGGATCGCCGGGTCGCTCACGGAGGCGATCGACGGGGCACGCACCATCGCGGCGGCCGGGACCGCCGACAAGGAGGTGGCGCGCATCCTGCGGCCGCTTCCCGAACTCTCTCGCGAGGGCCACCGGATGTGGCGTGTCCAGGGGCGCGCCGCCGCGCAGGCTGTCGCGGTGGCGCCACTGCTGCAGATCGCGGTGCTGGCCACAGCGGGCCTCCTGCTGACCCGGCACGCGCTGAGCGTCGGTGAGTTGCTCGCCGCCTCCCGGTACGCGGTACTGGCGGCCGGCGTCGGTGTCCTCGTGGGCCGCCTCGGCGGGCTGATCGAGGCACGGGCCTCGGCACACCGCCTCGGCGATCTGCTGGACGTGCCCGTGACGGAACAGGGAGTCCGTCATCTCCCGCCTGGGGAAGGGCACTTGGAACTGCGTGACGTCACGGTGCGCCGCGGCGGTCGGAGCGTGCTGGACGGGGTGGACCTCGTCGTCCCCGGCGGGACGACCCTGGCCGTCGTCGGGCGCTCGGGCACGGGCAAGTCGCTGCTCGCGTCCCTCGCCGGCCGGCTGGCCGACCCGGACGAGGGTGACGTGCTCCTGGACGGGGTACCACTGCGCGAACTGGACCGGCGCGACCTGCGCCGCGAGGTCGGCTACGCCTTCGAGCGTCCCGCCCTGCTCGGCGACAGCGTCGAGGCCACGATCGGCTTCGGCCGCCCCACGCCCTCCGCTCAGCGGATCCGGGCCGCCGCCCGCACGGCCCGCGCCGACGACTTCGTACGACGTCTGCCGGACGGCTACGCGACACCCTGCGCCGACGCTCCACTGTCCGGCGGGGAGATCCAACGCCTGGGCCTGGCAAGGGCGTTCGCTCGCGGCGGGCGGCTGCTGATCCTGGACGACGCGCTGTCGAGCCTGGACACGGTGACCGAACACCACGTCACCGGGGCGCTCTTCGGGGACATGCCGGGGTGCAGCCGCCTGATCGTCGCCCACCGGGCGTCGACGGCGGCGCGGGCGGACGCCGTGGCCTGGCTGGATGGAGGCCGGGTGCGGGCGGTGGGACGGCACGAGGAGCTGTGGACGATGGCCGAGTACCGGCGGGTGTTCGGGGTCGGCGCGGCCCTGGACGCGGACGCCGGGCCCTCGGGCCGGGAGCGTGCCGGAGGCGGCCGATGAGCGGCGAGCGGATGTACCGTCGCGGGTTCCGCTTCCTGCGTGCCAGGTGGCGGGTGGTCGTACGGCTCGCCGCGTGGTCCGTGCTGGAGTCCGGGCAGACCTTCCTCACGGGGTTCGCGCTCGCTCGTGCTCTCGACGCGGGTTTCCTGGCCGGGCGGGCGACGGTGGGACTCGGCTGGCTCGGGGCGGCGGCCGTCGCCGTCATCGCCGGGGCGTACGGCACAGGGCGGGTCTACGCCGCCGTGGCCGCGCTGGTGGAGCCGTTGCGGGACCGGCTGGTGCGGGACGTGGTCGACCGGGGGGTGCGGGACGCGGACAGGGGCGCACTGTCCAGGCTCACCCAGCAGGTGGAGATCGCCCGGGACACCTTCGCGGGGATCGTGATGGTGTCGCGTTCCTTCGTGTTCACCGCCGCGGGCGCCCTGATCGGCCTGTTCTCGCTCGCCCCGCTGCTGCTTCTCGTGGTGGTGCCGCCGCTCGTCGCGGGAGTGGGCCTGTTCGCACTGACCCTGCGTCCGCTGACCCGCCGTCAGGAGGCCTTCCTGGTGGCCGACGAGGAACTCGCCGCTCAACTCGGTTTGGTCTGCCCGGGGTTGCGGGACATCACGGCGGCCGGCGCCGAGGACCAGGTCGCGGCCGGCACGCGGGAGCGGATCGGCGCCGAGCAGCGCGCCGCGCGCTCACTGGCCCGCTGGGGCGTGGTGCGCGTGGTGTCCCTGACGATCGGCGGACAGCTCCCGCTCGTGCTCCTGCTCGCCACCGCGCCCTGGCTCCTCGCGCACGGCGTCACGGCAGGAGCCCTGGTGGGCGCCCTCGCGTACGTCGGCCAGTCCCTGCTGCCCGCACTGCAGAACCTCATCCACGGCCTGGGCACGAGCGGCTCCCGGCTGGCGGTGGTCCTGCGCCGCCTCTCGCCCGCCGACCCCGCCGCCGCGGAAGCGGGCAGGACGGCAACGGACATCGCGGCAGCAGGCAGGTCGGCCCCGGACACCGGGCTGAAGCCGGCACCGGCAGATGTGCCGGAACCGAGCCCCTCGGCGGCTACGACAACGCACTCGGCCCCGCCCGCGGCGGTCACCCTCTCCCACCTCACCTTCGCCTACGGCCCCTTCAGTGAGCCCGTCATCGAGGACCTCGACCTGTCGGTCCCGCACGGCACCCACCTGGCGATCGTGGGCCCCAGCGGCATCGGCAAGTCCACCCTCACCGCGCTGATGGCCGGCCTCCTCGAACCGACCGGCGGTTCCGTGGCCATACACGGAGTGCCCGGCACCCGTCCCACCCAGCGCCGCGTGCTGATCCCGCAGGAGGCGTACGTCTTCACCGGGACGCTCGCCGAGAACCTCGGCCAGCTGCGGCAGGAAACCGTACCGGAGGCCGAACTACTGTCCACGGCAGCGGACTTGGGGATGACCGCCCTGGTCGACAGGCTGGGCGGGCCGACGGGCCAGGTCACGCCGGGAAACCTGTCGGCGGGCGAGCGCCAGCTCATCGCGCTGGCGCGCGCCCACCTCTCGTACGCCCCCCTGGTCCTGCTCGACGAGGCGACCTGTCACCTCGACCCCGAGGCGGAGGCACGCGCGGAGCGCGCCTTCGCCCGGCGTGGCGGCACCCTCGTGGTGGTGGCGCACCGGGTCAGCTCCGCGCTGCGGGCCGACCGGGTGCTGGTCATGGACGGCAGCCGCACCGCGTACGGCGACCACGCCGACCTGCTGGAACGCTGCCCGCTCTACCGAGACCTCGTCGGGGCCTGGTCGGGCCCCTCACACCCAGCCCTCGCCCTGCGAGATCCGGATGGCGTCGACGCGGTTGCGGGCGCCCGTCTTTCGCGTGATGGCCGCCATGTAGTTGCGTACGGTCCCGGTGGACAGGTGGAGACTGCCGGCGATCTCCGCGACGGAGGCGCCGTCAGCGGCAAGTGACAGTACGCTCAACTCCCTTTTCGTCAGCGGCATCCGCGCCGCCTGGAGGAAGCCGAAGCCGAGCGAGTCGTCGACGAAACGCTCACCCGCGGCCACTCTTCGGATCGCGGAGAGGAGTCTCTGCGGCGAGCTCTCCTGGTCCACGAAACCGCGCGCACCGGCGTCGAACGCGCGCCGCAGGAGACCGGGTTTGCGCGCCGTGGCCAGCACCAGTAATCGGGGATCCTTTCCTGTCCGACCGCAGAGTTCTCCCAGCGGTGGCATGCCGTACGAGTCCGCTCGCTCGAGGTCGGCCGCGCAGATGTCCGGCTGTAGTGATCGAACACTCCTGGGCGCGCCGCCCCACGGAGCCTCGAACACGGACAGGTCGGATTCCTGACGAAGCCACTCCGCCAGTACCGACCTCACCAGACACACGTCGTGCACCAGAAGCACCCGGATCACTTACGCCCCTCCCGTACCCCATCGGTCCATTCCGTCTGACTGCTCCGTCGTGCCGCGCTCCCCCGTGACGTTGCTTTCTGGGGGTGCCCATTCACTCGCCCGTCCCACATTTCGCTTTTCCCGGGCGTGAAGAATGAGCCACCGGGGCGCACATCGGCGCTCGGGCAGCGCGCGAGCGCCGTTTCGCACGCCGAGCGCGGGGCGCACGAGGGGTGGCAGGAGGTACTCGGAATCGGTCTCTTCGCCGCGCTTCGCCCCTCCTCGCCGTGCTCGGCCCGGGGTTCCGCCTGGGTACGTCACCGAAATCGGAGACCGACCGAGCCAGGCGCCGAACTACCTTGTGATCAGGGCGCGTTGAGGGGAACGGTGTCGAGCATGGCCGAAGCCATCAGGCGGGCCGGCGCCTCGGTCCCGGCGGCGACACGGTGGAAGGTCTCCTCCGCCTGCCGGGCCGGCCAGTTGGGCGGAAGATGCTGTTCGGGCAGCCGGGGATCGGTACGGATGATCCCGAGCCACTCGCTGACCAGCCGCAGCCGGGTCGCCATCGCGTCGCCGCTGCCCACGTCCGGATGGTTGCTCCAGCACCGGGTGAAGTCGGCGTAGCGGGCGGCGAGAGAGTCCAGATCCCAGGTGTCGCGGACCATGAGGCGGGCGTCGGTCGCCTCGTCGGCGCGGGCGTGGAAGACCTTGACGTACGCGGAGAGGTCCAGCTCGGTGATCACGCCCGTGACGTCGACGGGCCCCGGGGCGATCCACAGGCCGTTGTAGAGGGGGCCGAAACCGGCCCAGGTGAGGCGCGAACGGAGGTCGTGCCGCTGGCGCTGCCAGGACTCGGGGAGGGAGAAGCCGAGCAGCGTCCAGGTGCCGTCCCAGTCGTCGTTCACGGCGCTGGTCTCCCAGATCCGGCGGCGCCCGTCCTCCAGTATCTGGGTGGCGAGCGGGGTCAGGCCGAAGTACATACGCCGCCCCTGCCGTTGGCGCAGCAGGAGGCCCCGGTTGACCATGCGGGTGAGCGTGGAACGGACTGCCTGCTCGCCGACGCCGACGCGGGCGAGGACGTCGATGACGCTGCCCGAGTAGACACAGAGCGGGTTCTCCTCCAGAGCATGGTTTCCGAAGAAGGCCAACAGGAGTGACTGCGGGCGCGCCGCGGAACTCCCGGTGCGCGGTGGGGAGTCGGACGATTCCGGCGGATGCGGGAGGTCCCGCGGGGGTGTGGCGTTCACATTCACGCGAGCAAGAGTACGGTCGCCGCGAGCACTCCGGCCGGACGGAGCACGGTCACCCGCGGGGCCCGTCCCAAGCGGGAGACCGGTCGTACGGGCGCGGATAGCTCGCGGGCGTGTACGCGAGGTAGCGCGCGGCGGAAGCCGGGTCGGCCTCGGTCGCTCGCGCGTTGAGGTCGGCCGGAGCGCTTCGGGACCAGCGACCGGTGTCGACGCGGTCCTCCAGGGTGTGCAGGGCGGCGATCTGCTCGCCGGTGCTGAAGGTGCAGTGGCCGGCGTTGTCGACGTACCGCTGCCGCAGCAGCGACGTGGAACCCCCGGCGCTCGCGGCGCGGGCGTAGGCACTCTCGGCCTGCACCGGGATCAACGCGTCGCCGGTGGTGTGGATGTTGAGCTGCGGCTCGGTGAGCCGGCCCGTGAAGGTGCTGGTGCGGCTCATCCAGTCGACGGCATTCGGGTCGGCGCTGATCCTCGGCGCCCTGCCGAGGGACGCGAGGTCGTTCTTCAGGGACAGCCCGGCCTTGCCGTAGAGCTCGGTGACCTCCTTGAGGTACGGGGAGCGGCCGAGCATGGAGGTGTAGTCGACACCGGTGTTCCAGGACATGTTGCCGCCCGCCCGGGTTTCCGCCTCCTGCCGCCACGCGAAGGCGGGAAGCCTCACGAGTCCGACGAGGGCCTGGTACTGCGCCGCCTGCCGGCTGTCCCAGTCGGTGGGAGCCGGGCGGGGCCGCGAGGGATCGTTCCAGCCGGGAATGTTGTGCAGCGCCGCGGCCAGCGCGATACGGGCCCGGCCGGCGGCCGTCTCCTGCGCCTCGGTGACGGCACCGGCCATGGCGGCGGCCTGCTCGGCGGCGACGGCGGGGCTGCCCAGTCCGGTGAGGCGGATACCGGAGTCGGGCGCGAGGAGGGCCTTCAGGGCGAAGACCGGGTCGAGGGTGCTGTTCCAGTTGGCCACGCCGCCCTGGACCAGTCCGCACATGGAGAGTGAACCCGCGATGCGTGACGCGTGCCGTTCGGCGATCGCGGTGGTGACGAGACCGCCGTAGGAGGTGCCCCAGGCGAGGGTGCGCCGGGCCGGTCCGAAGCGGGACGTGAACGCGTCGAGGGTCGCGAGCTGGTCCGGTACGGCGTCCGTCACCGCCCAGCCGTTGGTGGCGTACGAGGAACCGATCAGCGCGTATCCCTGGTCCAGCAGCAGTCGCCTCGTGGCGTCGTCCGGGGAGTTGCGCGCCGGGTTCGGCGCGCCGGCCGGGATGTAGCCGTGGCTGTACAGCAGGACGGTTCCGTTCCATCTGGCGGGCATGTCCATGAGATAAGCCGCGCCCGACGGCAGGGAGCCCTCGACGTGGGCGGCTTCCGCGGCCTGAGCCGTGGCCTGGGTGAAGGGGGCGGCGAGAAGCAGTACCGCCAGGGCGGTGAGCGTACGGGTGCGGATGCGGTGGCTCACGGGGCGAAGCTCCTCGCGGTGGGGGGGCGGTGCGGGGACCCCGGGGTTCGGGCCGACGAACGGGCGACCGAGCGATTGAATGGCCGATTGGTCAATTGGCGGTGCGACTGTCTGACGGTGCGACCGAGCGACCGGGATGACGTACCGGGTATCGGCGAATTCCTTCGTCCGGGGGGACTGACACGGCGAAAGTAGATGTGTAGATTGCGGGCGTCAAGAATCTGCACAACATCAGGTCCGGTCTCCTCCACGGACTCGCTCCCGCCCCGCAGATCGCATCTCGCACCGGCAGGCGCTCATCGCCGGCGCCGTTCCTGGCCGCATGGATACCGCCGAATCGGACGTCCGGTCCCCCGCACGGCACACATCTCGTTCTCCTCAAGGAGGAGCGCATGCACAGGTGCACACTCGGGCTCGCCCTCGTCACGGTGACCTTCGCCGGCATGACCGCGTGCGGTTCGCCGGACTCCGACAGTGCCTCCAACTCGTCGGCGGAGGACGGAAAGACCACTCGGGTCACCGTCGGGATCATTCCCATCGTCGACGTGGCGCCGCTCTATCTCGGGCAGCGGAAGGGCTTCTTCAGCGGTCGCGGCATCGACCTGGAGATGGTGAGCGCCCAGGGCGGCGCCGCGATCATTCCCGGTGTGGTGAGCGGCCAGTTCCAGTTCGGCTTCAGCAACACCACCTCCCTGATGCTCGCCCAGACCAAGGGCGTGCCCGTGAAGTCTGTGGTCAACGGCGCCGCCTCCAATGGCAAGGTGGGCGCCGACGTCACCGCCGTCCTCGTCAAGAAGGACAGCTCGATCAAGTCGGCCAAGGACCTCGCCGGGCACACCGTGGCCGTCAACACCCTTCAGAACATCGGGGACACGACGGTCCGCGAGTCGGTACGCACGGACGGCGGCGACCCCGCCGAGGTCGAGTTCGTCGAGATCCCGTTCGACCAGATGCCGGCCGCCGTGGACGGCGGGCGGGTGGACGCCGCCTGGATGGGCGAGCCCGCCCAGACCGTCGCCAAGGGCCAGGGCGCCCGGGTGGTGGCCTCACCGTTCGCCGAGACGGACCCGAAGCTCACCGTCGCCACGTACTTCACCTCGACGAAGATCGCACAGCAGAACCCGGCCCTGGTGAAGCAGTTCAAGGAGGCGATGGCCGAGTCGCTGGAGTACGCCTCCAGCCATCCCGACGAGGCACGCCAGATCCTCACCACGTACACCAAGATCAGCGGTGACGTGCTTCCGGAGCTCATCCTGCCGAGCTGGCCCGCCGAGGTCGACACGGCCTCCCTGGAGAAGCTCGCCGAACTCGGGGAGCGGGACGGCATCTTCGGGGGCAAGAAGCCGGACATCGGAGCACTGTTCTCCTGACCGCCACACCGGCGTGCACCGCCCGCAACTCCTATGACACTACGGCGAGTTGCCTGCACTGCCTACCGGGCTGACGGCTGTTCAGATGGTCCTGAGCGGCGCCCTCGCCCGTCTCCGCCGACGGTCCGAGATCCGGCGGCCTCCGGGCTATCGCCTCTGCTCGGAGGCCCTGGCCTCGGCCTGCGTGGCGGTCATGTCGAGCAGGAGCATGGCGTCGTGGTCGGGGGTGCCGGGGTCGGCGGTGTAGACGCCCATGCGGTGGCCGGGGGTGCCTTCGAGTGCCATGCCGTGGAAGGAGAGGGAGACAGTGCCGACCTGTGGGTGCTGGAAGGTCTTGGTGGCGATCTTGCGGCCGGTGACCTCGTAGCGTTCCCACAGCCCGGCGAAGTCCGGGCTCTTCAGGAGCAGTTCGCCGACGAGGGCGGTGAGGTCGGGGGCGTCGGGGGCGGTACCGGCCAGGGCGCGCAGGCGGGCGACGCAGCCGCGGGTCTGGTTGTCCCAGTCGGGGAAGATCTCGCGAGCGGCGGGATGCAGGAAGAGGTAGCGGCCCAGGTTGCGCTGTCTGGCCGGCCAGTCCGCGAGTCCGGCGTAGAGGGCGAGTCCGCCGGGGTTGTGAGCGAGGACGTCCATGCTGCGGCTGACGATGTAGGCGGGGTTGGGCCGTACGGTCTCCAGGAGCAGCTTCAGCTGGGGGCGCACAGTGCGGCTGGGGGCCTGAGAGGGCTGGGGCGCGAAGCGGGCGGCGCGGACCGCGAGGTCACACAGGTGCTGGTGCTCGGCGTCGTCGAGCTGGAGGGCACGCGCGAGGGCGTCGACCACGGCGGGGCTGGGGCGGGTCTCCTTGCCGCGCTCCAGACGGGTGTAGTAGTCGATGCTGACCCCGGCGAGGGTGGCCAGTTCCTCGCGGCACAGGCCGGGGGTACGGCGGATGCCGGGGCCTGGCGTCAGGCCGACGGACCGGGGGCTGGCGTCAGGCCGACGGACCGGGGGCTGGTCTGGGTACGGCGAGCGCGCAGGGAACGCGCCAGCTCCTCGCCGCTGTGCTGCTCGGGTGCCGTGACCCAAGTGTCCCTCTCCCGTCCTCGTGACACGCCCGTACAAAGGGGCCCTGCCACACCCCCGCCGGCCGCTCCCTGGCAAACCTCGGCCTGCCTGCCCCGGACGCGGGACGGCAGGCTGGACCGTGTCGTCCGGTGTCACGGCGTAGAGCGGTCCGTTCACCCATGTGAGCTGCCCCATGTGGAGCTGCCCCCTCTGAGTCGCCGTGCGTTCCCCTGGCGGGGTTCGGAACGCCGGGTGACTCTGGATCCGGAGAGGAACTCCGCGGCGTCGACCGCCGCGGCCTCGACCACCGGGTCCTCGCAGGTCGGAAGGAGATGACGATGACGCAGTGGAACGACAAGGAACTCGACGGGATCGGCACCGCGGAGGATCTGGACCTCGCGTCCGAGCCGGCCGACGGCTCGCTGCGCGAGCCCGTGACGATGTGGGTGGTCCGCGCCGGTGACCACCTCTACGTGCGGTCGGTCAAGTGCACCGACGGTCCCTGGTACCGGGGCACGCGCTCCCGTCAGCAGGGCCGCGTCGAGGCCGGTGGCGTACGCGAGGACGTCACCTTCCACGAGGCCGGCCCCGGGGAGTACGCGGACGTGGACGCCGCCTACCGCACCAAGTACGGGCACTACACGAGCATCGTCGAGCACGTCCTGACGGAGCGGGCCCGCGCCGCCACGCTGCGCCTGGAACCACGCTGACCGCTCACCCGGCGAGGAGCACCGGCACGTTGCCCCCGAGGACCGCTTCATGCGGCACCTCACCCTGCGGGACGGCGCTGCGCACATCCGCCACCACTAAGGTGCCTGTGTGAAGCGGATCTTGGTGGTGGGTGTCACGGGGGCGGGGAAGTCCACGCTGGCCCGGACGGTGGGTGAACGCCTCGACGTCCCCTACCACGAGATGGACGCCCTGTACTTCACCGGCCCGGACTGGACGGTCAACGACCGACTGACCGAGTCGGTGTCACGCCTCGCGGCCGAACCCCGCTGGATCGTCGACTCGCTCGGCTGTCCCGAGGTGCGTGACCTGCTCTGGGACCAGGCCGACACCGTGCTCTGGCTCGACTACGCCAGGCACGTCGTCATGCCCCGTGTCCTACGCCGCTCCCTCCGGCGTACGGTCACCCGCGAGGTCCTCTTCGGTGGCAACAGTGAGACCTGGGCGGGTTGGCTGAGCGGCGAACACCCGGCTCGGTGGGCCTGGTCCCAGCACGCGAACCGCCGCCGCGAGATCGAACACCGCACGCGCGACCCGCGCTTCGCTCCTCTCAGCACACTCCGGTTCTCCCGCCCCGAGGACACCGCGAACTGGGTGGCGGGCCTGTGACCCACGGCGCGTATCCCTAGCCCGCCGAGATACGCAGCCTGATCGTGCGCGACTCCGGGCGAAGCGCGAACTCGGGCCACACGTCCGGTCCGCACGCCCGCGAGCCGAGACCGTGCTGCGCGGCGTCGATGGTCAGATGGCTCGTCGTCGAGTCGCCGAGTTCGAAGGGGTGTCGGGCTCGGGCGATCCGCTGGGGGGTGTGACGGCTGAGGGTGAAGCCGGGGCGGCGCCCTCGGGTGTCGGGGAGTGCCTCGATGCGCAGCGCCTCGGTGGCACCACTCATCAGCGTCAACCGGCGGAACTCCGAGCGGTGTCCGGTTTCCTGAGGACGCGCGTAGTCGACCGAGAGATCGCTGATCGGGGACGAGAAGAGACCCGTACGAGCCGCGCGGAGACTGTCGGGATAGGACTCCAGCGGGCCCAGGCCGAACCACTCCGCGCCATCCAAGGGAGTTGTGCCGTCGGGCAGGTCGAACCGGATGCCGATCCGGGGCCACACGGTCCGCCAGCCGCGCGAGGGCTCGATCTCCACGCGGAGTTCCAGCGCGCCGTCTTCGAGGGACCAGAGGGACTCCATGGTCACCCAGAGCGCGCTGTTCGCCGCGGAGACCTTGTCGAGGGTGCGCAGGGCGTCCGCGGTGTGCTCGACCAGGACGCGCCGGGTGGTCAGCCGGTCGAGTCCGTCGCGGCGCCACAGGTCGGCGTTGGACACCCCGGCGATGCTGGCGTCGCTCTCCTCGACGCCGTCGGACGGGCTCTCGTCGTTGTCGGTCGGCGCGCGGAACAGTTCCAGTCGCGGCCCGCCGACGGCGCGGCCGGCCAGGCGCGAGAGGGTTCCGCCGGTGAACTCGGCCGTCCCGAGCGACAGGGTCCCCTCGGCCGGCCGCCAGTCGGTCCGTGCGCGGACGGCGGGCACGGGATGCCGTACGGAGCAGTCCAGTTGAGCCGTCGCGATCACATGTCCCGCGGCTGCCCAGGGCGTTGGCGCCGCCAGTGTCGCGTCTATCGTCAGCCATGTCTCGGCGTCGGGGCTGACGGCGACCTGGGGCAGCGGCGCCCGCGCCGACTCGCCCGCGGCTATGACGGGGACCTCCAACTCCCCGGCCGCGACGGGGACTCCGTCGTGCTCGACCCGCCAGCGGAAGGACAGGTCGGAGGTGTCGGCCGCGTGCCGCACGTTCGTGACCGCGACCTTCCCGTCGTCGAAGGCGAACTCGACAGGCCGCACCGCCGCCTTGAACTCGTGGAGGCTGGGAGTGGGGGTGTCGTCGCTCAACACCATGCCGTCCATCACGAAGTTGCCGTCGTGTACGACCTCTCCGAAGTCGCCGCCGTAGGCGTAGTACGGCGTTCCGTCCGGGGTGGTGGCGAGGATGCCGTGATCGCGCCATTCCCACACGAAGCCGCCGTGCAGCCGTGGGTACTGCCGGGCGAGTGCCTCGTACTGGTCGAACCCGCCCGGCCCGTTGCCCATCGCGTGCGCGTACTCGCACAGCAGGAACGGCTTGGCGCGCTGCCGGGCGCTCTGCGCGGGAGTGCAGTTGAGCAGCGCGGAGCGCGAACTGTCCGAGCCGATCCGCTCGGTCTCCGGCACCGACGCGTACATCCGCGAGTAGATGTCGGTGTACTCGCCGGTGTGGTCGCCCTCGTAGTGCACGGGGCGCCCGGTGTCGCGGGCGTGGACCCACGTGGACATGGCGGCCAGGTTGCCGCCGGTCCCCGCCTCGTTGCCGAGCGACCAGATGACGATGCTGGGATGGTTCTTGTCCCGTTCGACGGTGCGCCTGATGCGGTCTAGGAACGCCTCGCGCCAGGCCGGGTCGTCGCTCGGATTGCCGGCCCAGTCGAGCTTCTCGAAGCCGTGCGTCTCCAGATCGCATTCGAGGACGACCCAGAAGCCGAGTTCGTCGGCCAGGTCGAGCAGCCGGGGATGCGGTGGGTAGTGGCTGGTGCGGATGGCGTTGACGTTGAACCGCTTCATGCGGGCCAGATCCTCGCGGGCGTGCTCCTCGTCGAAGACGCGACCGCGCTCGGGGTGCGTCTCATGGCGGTTCACCCCGTGGAAGACGACCCGGCTGCCGTTGACGAGGAACCGGTCGCCGCGGATCTCGACCGTGCGGAATCCTGCTCGCAGCGCGATGCTCTCTGCGGCCGTGGACACGGTGGCGTCGTACAGGCGGGGCCGTTCCGCCGACCAGGGCTCGACGTCGGTGACGTCGAGGGGGGCCACGTCGGCCGGGGTGTGCCAGACGTGTTCGACGCCGAGTTCGGGGATGCGCAGGGTGACCGGGAACGCGGACGCCTCGGCGGTGATCTCCGCTTCGATCCGTCCGCGCCCGTGGTCGAAGCCGGTCCGCAGCCAGACGTCGTCGATGCCTCCGGCGGGCCGGGCGTTCAGGGTGACATCGCGGAAGATGCCCGGCAGCCACCACTGGTCCTGGTCCTCGACATAACTGGCCGCCGACCACTGATGGACTCGTACGGCGATGGCGTTGTCGCCTGTGCGCAGCGCTGAGGTCACGTCGAACTCGTGGGCGAGCCGGCTTCCGCTCGCGCCGCCGATCTCGACGCCGTTGACCCACACGCGGAACAGCGACTCCACGCCGTCGAAGCGCAGCACCACGCGTGCGGCGTCCGACCAGTCGGCGGGGAGGTCGAAGTGGCGGCGGTAGTCGCCGGTCGGGTTCTCGTCGGGCACGTGGGGCGGGTCGATCGGGAAGGGGAACTGGATGTTCGTGTAGATCGGCCGGCCGTAGTCACCGTCGCCCTCCAGCACCCAGTGGGAGGGCACGGGGATGCTGTCCCAGCCCTGGTCGTCGAAGCCGTCGGCCGCGAATTCCTCCGTGGCCGGCGCCGTGGGCGACAGCCGGAACCGCCACGGCCCGTTCAGCGAACGCGAGGGCGCGTCGGAGTGCAGCCACGAGCGTGCCGGGAGCAGGGCGCCACGCCCTGGCGCGATGTCCGAAACCTGGGGGGAGAGCTCGGTGGGCAAGAGGTCACAACTCTTTCTTGGTGTCACAGGGGCAGCTGACATCGGCCGCGATCGCCGTGCGGGGCGGCGTGTCGCCTGGGGGATCCAAGGGGTACGCCGGTGCTCTACCGGAGTACGACCGTGCGGATCTCCCATGGACCGAGGGCCAGTTCGAGTCGGTCCGAGGCCTGAACGCGCGAGATCGGCCGGCCGAGCAGGTCCACGGTGGTGGCCTCGGAGAACGCGCCCGTCACCCGTACGGTGCACGCGGTGTCCCGTATGGCGGCCAGCCGTACCTCGGTGCCGGCCCCGGACTCGTCGTCGGTGACGCGGCGGACGCCTGACACGAGGACGTTCGGGCCGTCGACCCGCAACCCTGATGTGTCCAGGGGCAGTTGGCTTCCGGCGGGTGCGGTCCCGCGGGTGATGAGCACGTCGTTGCGGAAGTCCTCGGCGAGGGCGACCGCGTTCGCCCCGCTCCAGCCGGCCGCGGAGGGGAGGACGGCGAAGCGGTTCTCGACGCGCATGCCGAGGTCCTGCGCGCCCGGGGCGGGGATCTCGCTCGCCGCGGGTTCGTCGCGGAGCGGATGGATGTTGACGCTGATCGAGCCGATCGCGCGCAGCAGGGTGATGGCGAGTTCGCCGCCCTCGCCGACGAGTTCGTACTCGCTGGAGTGGTCGAGCAGGACCGTGGCGGCGCCGGCCGACACGAACGTACTGGCCGGGAAGGTCGGCAGCGGGTACTCGCCCCAGCCGCCCTCGGCGGTGAGACCGCGTTCGGTGACGGCGAACTGGCCGGCCGACGAGGACGTGGTCACCTGCTCGGGCAGCGGCACGTGGAAGCGCAGCCGGTGATCCGCCGACTGGTTCAGGAACGAGGTGGAGACCCGTACGAAGGGTTCACCGGCGCGCACCTCCACGAGGGTCTCCACCGGTGTCGGCAGGGTCCGTTCGTCTCGCAGATCGCGGTCGGAGGAGAGCGCGGCGGGCCACGCGTAGACGCGGGTGACCCGCAGCCGTGACCGCAGCGGGCCGTCCTCCAGCACGTCGACGGTGATCTCCGTCGGCTCCGAGACGAGCAGGTCGTGCGCCGGAGGGGCGTAGTTGTAGCTGTCGCCGCGGTCACCGCCGTCGACGAGGCGGCCGACGCCGTTCAGTACGGTGCCGTCGGCGCCGGTGATGTCCAGCGTGCCGTCGGCGGCGACCGTGACCTCGACCAGGCCGTTGGCCAGGGTGCGGCCCTTCGCTGTCGCGACCGTGTGGGAAGCCGGCGCGGGGGAAGCCGGCGCGGGGAAAGCCGGCGCGGCGGAGGTGTCCTCGCGCGGCTCGACCCTGAAGGCCGTCAGACCCGAGGCGGGAACCCGTGCGGGTACGAGCGCGGTTGCCCTGGCTTCCTCCACCGTCAGCACCCGCCACTCCCCCGGGTGCGCGGCAGCCGCGGCGGCGACCTCCCGGCGCAGGATCAGCAGGTCGAACGGGCCGCTGGCGGGGACCTCCGCGAGGTGGAAGACGAGTGAGCCGGGGGTGAGTTCGTAGTGGTCGATGAGCCGGCCGAACAGTTCGCGCCGGTGGATCCGGCGCAGCACGCGTTCGAGTTGTGAGGCGTCCATGCGCTCGTCGCTGAGGACCGTCGGCGCCTCGGAGATGAGCTGTACGGGGTGGGCGGTGCCGTCGGTGACGGTCGCGACCAGGCGCGTTCCCGCGGGCGGGGCGACGACATCCACCTCCACCAGCGCGGTGCGCTCGAACGGCAGCGGGTTGGCGACGAGGTAGGCGTCGCTGGGCACTTGGGAGGCGGGTTCGGCGAGCGCGGCGTCCCGGACGGCACGGGCGGTCTGTGCCGCCTCCGCGAGGCGTGCGGCGACCTGGTCGCAGGTCTCGTCGGTTCCGGAGCCGACGACCGAGTCGTGCGCCGTCGACTCGATGATCTTGTGCCAGGCGAGGGAGAGGAACGGGGAGTCGTCGCGCCGGGACCAGAGGGCGTTCATGCGCTCGGCGTGGTCGATCGTGCGCTCGGCGACCGCCATGCGCTGCTTGAGCCCGAGCCGTACGGAGAGCACTCCGGGGAGGATGTTGCCGCGTACGTGACTGCGCAACTCCCCGGTGACGACAGCGGACACCTCGTCGCGTACGTGCTCGCGGAGGTACTCGTCGAGGGTCGCGATGGTGATGGCGCGCCCTTCGCCGGACGCCTGTCGCAGCCAGGCCGCGAGGTGCGGGTCGGGTGCGTTGTGGTCGGTGCCGGCCATCGCCAGGACCGGGTCGCCGCCCCAGCGCTCATCGGTCATCTCCGCGTACTCGCCCAGCGCGCGGCCGATCCGGTCGGGCACCAGCAGGACGTCGAGGCCGTTGTCGTAGCCGTCGAAGAGGAACTCGGTGCGTACTTCGGAGCCGTCGGGTGCGCGCCAGCGGAAGGCGTGACCGTCGACGGTGCCCGGCACACCGCGCCACAGTGCCGCGTGCTCGATACCGGCACGGGCGAGGATCTGCGGCATCTGCGCGACGTGGCCGAACATGTCCGGCAGGTACCCGACGGGCATCGCGCCGCCGAGGTCCGCCGCGGCGGCCCACCCCATCTGGAGGTTGCGGACGATGGTCTCGCCGGAGCAGAGGAACTCGTCGAGCAGGATGAGCCAGGGCCCGATGGCGAGCCGTCCCTCGGTGACCAGCGCCACGACCCGGTCGCGGTTCTCCGGCCGCATCTCCAGGTAGTCCTCGATCGCGGCCATCTGCCCGTCGGCGGTGAACCGGAAGTCCGGGTTCGCCTCGGCCGTCTCCAGCACGGTGTCGAGGGCGGCGACCAGCCGGTGCCGGAAGACCTGGAACGGCTCGTACCACTCCCGGTCCCAGTGGAAGTGGGGCACGAAGACGGCGGAGTTGCGCATGGCGGGAGGAACCTTCTGTGCGTGCGGAGACGGTGGGCGGGCGCCGGTGGTCACTTGAGGGAACCGGCGGCGAGACCGGTGCGCCAGAACCGCTGGAGGAGGATGAACACGATGATGACGGGCACGATCGACACCAGTGAACCGGTGATGACGGACTGCTGCAGGAGCGGCGCCCGGGCGGTCTGGCCGTTCCACTGGTACAGGCCGAGGGTGATCGGGAACAGTTCCTCCTTCTGCAGCATGACCATCGGCAGGAAGAAGTTGTTCCAGATGGCGACGAACTGGAAGAGGAAGATGGTCACCAGGGCCGGCGTCATCAGCTTGAAAGCCACCGAGAAGAACGTACGGAACTCCCCCGCGCCGTCCAGACGCGCCGACTCGATCAGCTCCTGGGGAACGGCCGCGTTGGCGAAGATGCGGGCCAGATAGACGCCGAACGGGCTGACGATGCTGGGCAGGAACACCGCGAAGTAGGTGTTGACGAGCCCGGTCGCCGAGAACAGCAGGAACAGTGGGAGCGCCAGTGCGGTGGTGGGTACGAGGACGCCGCCGAGGATGACGGAGAAGAGGAACTCCCGCCCGCGGAAACGGAACTTGGCGAGGGCGTAACCGCACAGCGCGGAGATCAGGGTGCCCACGGCGGCCCCGAGCACCGCGTAGATCACGGTGTTGACGGCCCACCGTCCGAAGATGCCGTCGCTGCGGGTGAACAGGACGCGCAGGTTCTCGAACAGGTTGAAGTGGGAGAACGCCAGGCCGTTGGTGGTGGCGAGATCCCCCTGCGGCTTGGTGGCCGCGACGATGAGGAAGTAGATCGGGAGCAGGAAGTAGATGGCCAGCAGGAGCATCAGGGCCATGGCCGCCGTGCGGCTGCCCGCGCTCTCTCGGTTCACGGACGCTTTGCTCACAGGCCGGCCTTCTTCGAGGTCAGTCGCATGAATCCGAAGCTCAGGACGAAGGTGATGACGGCGATGACCACGGAGATCGCCGCGGCCTGCTGGTAGTTGTTCCCCGACGCCACCGCGTAGGCGAGCATGTTCGGGGTGAACGTGCTGGAGATGTTCGAGGAGATCTGCCGCAGCACCGCCGGCTCCGCGTAGAGCTGGAGGGTGCCGATGATCGAGAACACCGTGGTGAGGACGATCGACGGAGCGATGATCGGCACCTTGACCTGCCAGGCGATGGCCCAGTTGCTCGCGCCGTCGAGCTTGGCGGCCTCGTACAGCTCCTGCGGGATCGACTGCAGGGCCGAGTACATGATGAGCATGTTGTAGCCGGTCCACAGCCAGGTGGAGATGTTCGCCGCCGACCAGAGCACGGTTCCGGGGCCCAGGAAGTCGGGTTGGAGACCGATATGGTTCAACAGGTCTACGACGGGGCTGAGTTGCGGTGAGTAGAGGTACGACCACATGATCGCGGCGATCACACCGGGTACGGCATACGGCATGAACGCGGTGATGCGGAAGACCGACTTGAGCTTCAGCAGCGGTGTGTCGAGGAGCAGGGCCATGATCAGGGCGACGAACAGCATGACCGGCACCTGCACGGTGCCGAACAGTCCGATGCGCCCGATGCTGGACCAGAACTCGGTGTTCTCGAAGACCTTCTGGTACTGCTCGAAACCGCCGAAGCTCGTGTACGAGGTGCCGTACTGGCCTCCGGTGCGGTGCACGGCGCGGAAGCTCTGCCAGAGCGCGTACCCCACCGGCACCAGGTAGAACAGCACGAACGGGAGGAAGAAGGGCGTCAGGAACGCGATGATGGTGCCGGCCCGGGGGCCGCCGCCGTTGAGACGGCGACGACCCCCTGGTGACGTCACCACTCGCGTCGCGCGGGTCGCGAGGTCGGTCATGCCGCGATCACTTGCCTGCCGTGACCGGGATCGCCTGGTCCTTCATCGACTTCAGCGCAGCCGCCTGGGCCGCCGCCAGCGCGTCCGTGAGGGTCCCGTCGCCGGCCGCCGCCTTCGCCATCGCGTCCTGGAGCGCGAGGTTCACCGTCTTCTGGGTGGGGCCCCAGGCGAAGCTGGTGTCGATGTTCTTGGACGACTCCGCGAAGACGTCGAAGATCTTCTCGTTGTTGTAGTACGGAACGCCCTCGGACAGCGCGGGCAGTTGCAGCCCCGCGTTGGCGGCCGGGTAGAGACCGCCCAGCTTGTTCTCCAGCGCGAGCGCCTCGGGGTCGGTGTTGAGCCAGGTGTTGAACTTGACCGACTCGTAGAGGTGCTCGCTGCCCTTCATGAACGCGACGGTCGAGCCGCCCCAGTCACCGGACGCGCCGTTCGCGCCCCACGTCGGCATCGGGACGATGCTCCACTTGCCCGCCTGCTTGGGCAGGTTGTCGCGGAACATGCTGTAGCCCCAGGCCGCGCCGACGTAGCTGGCGATCTGGTCCTTCTGGTAGGCGGCGTACATCTGCGTCGACCCGTTGGCCAGGTCGGTGCGGACGACCTTGTCGGCGATGAGCTTCTGCCAGTAGTCCGCGACCTGCTTGCTCTGGTCCGACTCGACGGTGACGTGCCACTTGTCGCCGGAGTAGCTGTACATCTTGGCGTTGTTCTGCCAGATCAGCCCGTTGAACCATTCGGCGTTGTTGGGGTCGAAGAACGTGATGTCGAGGTCGGGGTCGGCCTTGTTCAGCTTCTCGGCGGCCGCCGCGTACTCGTCCCAGGTCTTGGGGACGGCGACGTCGTACTTCTTGAAGAGGTCGCTGCGCACGTAGAGCGCCATCGGGCCGGTGTCCTGCGGCAGGGCGAACACGCCGGTGTTGGCGAAGCTCGTCTGGGACCAGGTCCACGGCACGAACTTCGACTTGGCCGCGGTGGCGTCCGCACAGCCGGAGGCGTCCACGAAGGCGTTCTGGGTGCGCAGATTGGGCAGTTGGTCGTAGCCGACCTGAGCGAGGTCCGGCGCCTTGTCCGCCTTGAGGGCGTTGCCGAGGGTGCCGTACTGGTCGTTGGAGATGTTCTTCGTCTCGACCTGGATGTCCGGGTTCTTCTTGTTCCACAGGGCGACGACGTCGTCCATCCCCGGAACCGTGTTCCAGTACTGGAGCGTCACCTTGCCCTTGGCGGGCTCGCAGGACGCTGCGGATGACTTGTCGGACGGATCGGACGACGAGCATCCGGCGAGTACGACGATGCCGGCCGCCGCAACGACGGCGGTGAGGCGGATGCGTGTGGCTGTGTTGCTCATATTTTCCGTTCCAGACAACGGCTAGCGACGGTGCTAGGCGGCTCGATGCTGATCCCTCGGGCGAGTGCCTCCGGGTGGAAGGGACAGGATGCAACGGCGTCGGTTCAAGCGCCGAACGCCGTGGCGGGGCGGGTGGAAATATTCGTTATGACTACTTGTGAGCGGTCCCGTGAACGCTCCCGTGAACGTTCACGGGGAAGCTCGGGGGTACCCCACGAGATGTTCCGCGAAGTGCTCGGAAGTCTGCGCTTCGGCGCCGTTCCATGTCAAGACATTCGAGGCGGACGCGTTTCCGCGGTGTTAAGCGGAGCCGCTGAGCCGCAGTTCGGCGTGCACGGCCAGGTCGACGGCCGCGAGGGTCTGCGGTCCCGCCAGCAGCCGGGCGACCTGCTCGACGGCGAGCGCGCCGAGTCGCCGCGTGTCGAGTGCGACGCTGCTGAGCGGAGGTTCCAGAAGCGCTCCGAGCTGGAGGCCGTCGAACCCGATGACCGCCAGGTCCCGCGGGACGCTCCTGCCGAGCCGGCGGGCTTCCCTGAGGGCGCCGATCGCGATGATGTCGTTGAACGTGAAGACCGCGGTGACCTCGGGATGAGCGGTGAGCAGTTCCCTGAGCGCCGCGCCGCCGCCGTCGGCCGTCTGGTCCGCGCCGACCATCATGCCGGCGTCGATCCCGTGCGCCTTCGCGGCCGAGGTGAACCAGGTGTGCCGGATGCTCGGTTCGGCCCGGGCGTGGTGGTCGAGCATGCCGATCCGGGTGTGACCCTTCGCCACCAGGTGGGCGATCGCGTCGTGCACGCCCTCCTCACCGTCGATCCGGATCGAGCTGAACCGCGTGGACGCGCCCTCACGGCCGATGAGCACGACCGGCATGCCACGGGTGAACGCGTCGAGCTCGCTGTCGGGGCAGCTGAAGTAGCCGATGACCGCGTCGACCTGCGAACTGATCACCTGGAGCGTGCCCCGCTCCTCCTCGGCCCGGTCGGCGGTGTCGTACACGACGACGTGCCAGCCACGGGTCCTGGCGGCCTCCAGGGCGGCGGCCGCGACCTCGGTGAAGAACGGGTTGAGCAGGTCGGGGATGACCAGTCCGATGGTCATGGTGTCCTGGCGGACCAGCCCGCGGGCGAACCGGCTCGGCCGGTAGTCGAGCGCGCGAGCGGCGTCCAGCACGCGCTGTTTGGTGTCGCTGTCGATCTCGCCCTTGTCGTTGAGCGCCCGCGACACGGTCTGCCGGGACACCCCGGCCGACCTGGCGACGTCGTTGATCGTGACCTTCCGGGGCTCCGCCCCCGATGTCGAGACCATCGCCTACCTCCTGCTTCTCGCGAACGCCGGTGCGCGCGCAAAGCCTGAGTATGCACGTCCGGGGCGACGGCACGAAGCCGGACCGTGAGCGGGAGGGCCGAGTCCGGCGGACGCGCCGCGACCCACGGTCCGAGGAGGGGCGGACGGTCACCGGGACTGTTGGGCCACCGGGCCGGAGGTCGACCGCGCGCCGCTCTCCCGTCCGGCGAGCCCCGAAACGGAGAGCGCACCGGGGCCGAAGAAGACGATGAGCAGGAATCCCCAGCAGAAGAGGACCGGGGCGAGTCCGCCGTTCTGCAAGGGGAAGAGGCCGTCCTGCTGGTGTTCCGTGAAGTACGCGAACGCCATGATGCCCGAGCAGAGGAACGCGGCGCTGCGGGTGGCGACTCCGAGGAGAACGAGCGCGCCGCCCACCAGCTCGATCACTCCGGCGTACCAGAAGGGCCAGTCGCCCGTGGGACTGGCCTTCCGGTCCAGCACCCCGAAGACCGTGGCGGCGCCCTCGCTGGTGAACAACAGGCCAAGGACGATACGGAACAGGCCCAGCACGAGGGGCTGGCCCGCCGTCAGCCGGTCACTGAGGCTCGGACTGGTCATCGGTACTCCTGGAAAGTGGAACTACGGAATCGGCCGGAAGGAGGGAACGTGGACCACAGAGCGCAGGTCGCGGCCCTCAGTTGACCGTACGTGCGCGAAGCGCTCCGGGTTCAGACGGACCTCGAACTTCCGGTCGCCAACTCCCGGCCTCGAACTCCCGGTGGCCACGCCTCGGTTCCGCGATTCCGATCGCCGCGAGCGGGGCCCCCGGGGGGCGGGGCGACGGGGCCCGATCGCCCGGCCCGGCCCCGGACGCGCCGGGTCACTTCACGAAGCGGTACTTCAGGTGGGTGGCCAGCGGCGTCTCGACCACCCGGACCTGCTCCAGTTCCCGCCGCACGGCGCCCGGTCCCTCGAAGAGCCGCAGTCCGCCGCCGAGCAGCGCGGGGACCGTGTGCAACTGGAGCTCGTCGATGAGATCCTCCCGGAGGTACTGCCGCACCGTGCTCGCCCCGCCCGCGATGTCGACGTTCCTGTCCCCGGCCGCGGCCTTCGCCTGGTCGAGGGCGCTGTGGATGCCGTCGGTGACAAAGGTGAACGTGGTGCCGCCCTCTTTCACCAGGGCAGGCCGGGGCCGGTGGGTGAGCACGAAGACCGGGGCACGGAACGGCGGGTTGTCGCCCCAGAACGCCTCGCCCGTGTCGTACATCATCCGCCCCATGACCACCGCTCCGGTGGCGTCGAACCACTCGCGCATCAGCTCGGAGTCACGGTTCTCCTCCCCGCCGGTCATCCCCTGCCGCTCCCGCCAACTGGCCAGGTTGTGGATCCAGTCGAAGAGCGGTTCGGCGCCGTCGCCTCCCGGGTTGTCCAGGCCGACGCCGGTGCCGGCGATGTAGCCGTCGAGGGAGATGGCCATGTCCGCGGTTACCGTCATGATGAGGTGCTCCCGAATCGTGGATGTACTGCCTTGACACTCACGTCGATCGGGGAGCGTCGCATTCGACAGTCGGTCGCGACGTACCTCGGTGAAAGGTCGTCAGACGTCGCGTCCGGTGAGGGGCAGGGGCCCGGCGGCGGCGCCGAGTTCGGCCTCCGTCGGCTCCGTAGCCGTCCGCTCGGAGTGCCTGCGGCGAAAGTACGGATTGTCGGGGGACAGCTTGCTGGAGACCCGGCCGTACATGCCGAACGTCGCGATGAGCAGCCCCATGACGAAGCTGAAGATCACGTTGGTCATGCCGAAGTCCAGGATGTTGGCGGGGCGGTCCAGGACGAAGATGTGGGCGAACCCGCTGAGTACGAACAGTCCGCCCACCCACATGTTGAGGGTGGAGGCGAAGTTGCCGCCGATGAAGGCACCGACGAGCAGCGCGAGACCCACCACGGTGGAGATCACGCTGAGTGCGACGTTGCTGGTCATGCCGGCGATCGTGTCGCCCGAGGTGGTGAAGGGGCTGAGGGCGTCGGCGAACCCGAGGCCCGCGAAGACGAGCAGCAGGATGCCGCAGGACGCGGCGCCGTAGCGATAGACGGTCGCCAGATGGTGGTCGACGGGGAACTCGTCTTGCAGCTTCATGTCCGCTTTTCGACCGTAATCGTCCCGCTGGATGCGGACGGACGCGACTTCTTTCCACATGGCCCTCCCTCCTCGTACGCCGACCCAGGAGCCGCGCCGCTCTGTGGCCATGCCATTCGGGTGACGCCGTGCATCCAGGAGCTCCACGGCTGGTGAAGAGGTGGCGTGGGCGGTCGATCTGCCCGGCACCCTCGGCAGGAGACGCTCATGCACCCCATGGCGATGGACACCGCACCGGCGGCCCCCGGCCGGTCACGCGGTGACGCCGACAGGCCGGGCGCTCCCCTCGCGCCGGACGCCGAGGAGCAGGCCTCTCCCCTCGTCACCTGGGACGCGATCGGGCTGGAGACGATGGCGTCGATGCTCGTCGTGTCCCTGCGTCGCCGAGGGAGCCGTTGTCTCGGCGCGCGTTGTCAGTGGCCGCGTCTTCATCCGCTGAACGAGCGGACGACCGTCGTGACACACCATCCGTTGATCATGGTGGAGTCCACCCGTCAACTGGCCCTGGCCCTGGAGCGCGGGCATCTGCCCGCAGCCGGTGCCCCACCGCTCGAGCCCGTGTCCGTGGCCATGGGACTGAATCCGCGGGAGTGTCCCGAGGAGAGCGGCAGTGGGACCGACGTGGCCGTACGGATCGGCGTGAGCGACCTGGAGATCCGGGCCGGAACACTCGTCGCCTACCGGGTCACGGCCGAGTACCTGCACGCCGGCACCCCGTTCGGGTCGTGCACCATGCGGTTCGCCCGGACGGCGTACGCGGACGCGCCCCACCTCGACACGCGCCTTCCGGCAGCGTTGCTGCATCCCCCGGCGGCTGCCGTGGGCGCCGTCGCCGAGCCCGACGTGCTGGTGGCGCGAGCACCCCAGGGACGGCTGGTGGTCGTCCCACGTGACCCGGGGCATCCCGTGCTGCTGCCGGGCCGGCCGTCCGTTCTGCCCGCGCTCGCGGTACCTGAGGCAGGCCGACAGGCGGCGCTGCTGAACTCCGGGACGACGGCCGCGGCCGTGGTCGGTCTGAGCGTCGACCTGCGCTCCCCCACTCCGGCTCGCGGGGCCCGGCTGGAGCCGGCGCCCGAGCAGGGCGGCTTCCGTTTCCCCGTCCTGGCCGCCGGACGCGTCACGGCGACGGGCACGGTCACCCTGCTGCGCCCATGATCGGAGAGCAGGGGCGACACCAGCGGTACCCGCAACACAGCAGTACCCGCAACACCGCTTCACGACATCAGGAGTTACGACATGACCGTCGCGGTCGTCCTGTTCACCTCGGACCTGCGTCTCAACGACCATCCGCCGCTGCGCGCCGCCCTCGCGGCGGCCGATGAGGTGGTTCCCCTCTTCGTGCGCGATCCCGGTGTGCAAGCGGCGGGCTTCGACGCACCGAACCGCACCGCCTTCCTCACCGACTGCCTGCACGACCTCGACACCGCACTGCGCCGGCGTGGCGGTCGGCTGGTCGTACGGTCGGGGCCGGTCGACCGGGAGGTCGGGGACGTCGTCTCCCGGTGCGGCGCCACGGAGGTGCACGTGGCCGCGGGCATCACCGGTTACGCGCACCGGAGGGAGGAGCGGCTGCGCGATCATCTCGACGGACGCGGCGTCGCCCTCCACGTGCACGACACGGTGATCACCGCGGTCGCTCCCGGGAGGCTGACCCCGACCGGCTCCGATCACTACGCCGTCTTCACCCCCTACTTCCGCCGCTGGTCGACCGAGCGGCTGCGCGAGACCTGCCCGGCGCCGCGCACCGTGCGCGTCCCCGACGGGGTGGACGGCGAGCCCCTGCCGTCCCGGAAAGAGCTGTCCGGCATCTCGCCGGACCTCCCTTCCGGTGGTGAGAAGGCGGGGCGGGACCTGTTCTCCCGGTGGGCCCGGTCGGGCCTGTCCGACTACGAGGACCTGCACGACGACATGGCCGGCGACGCGACCTCGCGACTGTCGCCGTACCTGCACTTCGGCGCACTCTCCCCGGGGGAACTCGTGCGGCGCGCCCGCTCGCACGGGGGCCCCGGCGCGGAGGCGTTCGTCCGCCAGTTGTGCTGGCGCGACTTCCACCACCAGGTGCTGGCGGCGCGGCCCGCCACGTCCGCGCGGGACTACCGCACCAAGCACGACCGGTGGCGCGGCGAGAAGGACGCGGCCGAGGACATCGCCGCGTGGCGGGAGGGCCGTACCGGCTATCCGGTCGTGGACGCCGGAATGCGGCAGCTGCGTCACGAGGGCTGGATGCACAATCGCGCGCGCCTGCTGGTGGCGAGCTTCCTGACCAAGACGCTGTACGTGGACTGGCGGATCGGCGCGCGGCACTTCCTGGACCTGCTGGTGGACGGCGACATCGTCAACAACCAGCTCAACTGGCAGTGGGTGGCCGGAACCGGCACCGACACCCGTCCGCACCGCGTGCTGAACCCGGTGGTGCAGGGCAGACGCTTCGATCCGAAGGGAGCGTACGTACGCCGGTGGGTGCCGGAGCTGCACGAAGTGGAGGACCGGTACGTGCACGAGCCCTGGCGGCTCCCGAAGGATCTGCGCACCCGCCTGGACTACCCCGAACCGCTGATCGACCTCGCCGACGGGCTGGCACGTTTCAAGCACGCCCGCGGACGCGACTGAGGAGCGACCCCCATGCACTGGCTCTTCGGCGACCAGCTCGGGCCCCACTTCCTCACCCCGGGCGAGGACGGCCCGCACAGGGACACACCGCTGCTCATGATCGAGGCGCGTTCGGTGTTCCGGCGCCGGCGCTTCCACCGGGCCAAGGCCCACCTGGTGCTCTCCGCCATGCGCCACCGCGCGGCCGAACTCGGCGAGCGGATGACCTACGTACGGGCCGACACCTACCGGGAGGGCCTGGAGCGGGCGGCGGGCAGCCGCCCGGTCACCGTCCACCACCCGACCTCGTACGCCGCCGCCCGCCTGGTGCGCGAGCTGCCGCAGGTCACCACCGGCCCGGCGCGCGGCTTCCTGGTAGGGACCGACGATTTCGCGGCGTGGGCCGAAGGGCACGGCGGCGAGCGGCTGCGGCAGGAGGACTTCTACCGATGGGTGCGCCGGGGTCACGACCTGCTGATGGACGGCGACGCCCCGGCCGGCGGCAAGTGGAACCTGGACCACGACAACCGGCAGCCGCCGCCACGCGGCGCAGCCACCCTGCCGGTCTCCGCACCGTACCGACCGCGCGAGGACGACATCGACGACGAGGTCCGTCACGACCTCGACCGCTGGGAGAAGGACGGTGACGTGTCCTTCGTCGGGCGGGACGGGCCCCGCCTGTACCCCGCGAGCCGTACGGAGGCGAGAGCGGCCCTCGAACGCTTCCTCGCCCACCGGCTCGACACCTTCGGCCCGTACGAGGACGCCATGCTCGCCGCCGATCCGGTCATGAGCCACAGCCTGCTGTCGTCCTCGCTCAACCTCGGTCTGCTCGACCCCGCCGAGTGCGTCGAGCGGGCGGAGGCCGAGTGGCGGGCCGGCCGGGCGCCGCTCAACAGCGTGGAGGGATTCGTCCGGCAGATCGCGGGCTGGCGGGAGTACGTCTGGCAGCTGTACTGGTACTTCGGCGAGGAGTACCGGCGTTCCAACGTCCTGCGGCACACCGCTCCGCTCCCCGACTGGTGGAACGACCTCGACGCGGACGCGGTGGAGGCGCGCTGTCTGCACACGGTCCTGGCCCAGGTACGGGACACGGGATGGACGCACCACATCCCCCGGCTGATGATCCTCGGCAGTCACGCCCTCCAGCGGGGCTGGGACCCTGCCGCGGTCACGGACTGGTTCCACCGCAGCTTCGTGGACGGATACGACTGGGTCATGGTCCCCAACGTCGTCGGCATGTCCCAGTACGCAGACGGGGGCCGGATGACGACCAAGCCCTACACGTCGGGCGGCGCTTACGTGCACCGCATGAGCGACCTGTGCGGCCCATGCCGCTACCGGCCGGGCGACCGCACCGGTGAGCACGCCTGCCCCTACACCGCCGGCTACTGGAACTTCCTGGACCGGCACCGGGAACGGCTCGGCCACAACCACCGCACCGCGCAGCCGGTCCGGCAGCTCGACCGGCTGTCCGACCTGGCGGAGGTGCGCCTACAGGAGCGCGCCCGAGGTGACGCACCGCCATGACGGCCCCGCCGTGGGGCCGGTGGAGTGACCGCGGTCCGGCACGGCCGCACAACGGGCAGGGATCAGCGCATCCGAACACGGGCACTCGGCAGAAGCTTTGATGTGGGGCTGACCGAGAGTGAGAAGGGGTTTGCATGCTGGGACTGCGGCCCACTGTGGCCGACGCGTTCGGGCCGGCCGACGGTCCGGCGACGGCCGGAGACGTCGTCAGTGCCGTCGAGGCGGAGCTCGGGCGGGTGCTCGACGACGCGATGCGCCGGGCCCGTGACACCGATCCGGTGTTCGCCCACGATGTCGCCGAACGGGTCACCGCGTTCGTCCGACGTGGCGGGAAGAGACTGCGCACGGCGTTCGCCTGGTGCGGCTGGCGGGCCGCCGGGGGATCGGGTGACATCACCCCGGTGCTGCGCGTCGGCGCGGCCCTCGAACTCGTCCAGGCGTGCGCTCTCGTCCACGACGACGTGATGGACGGATCGGCGTTGCGGCGCGGCGCGCCCGCGGTGCACGTGGACTTCGCCCGTACGCACTGGGCGGCCCGTATGGCGGGGCGGCCCGAGGCGTTCGCGACCTCCGCGGCGATACTCGCCGGCGACCTGGCACTAGCCTGGGCGGACGACATGCTGACCGAGACCGCACTCGGCTCACCGCACGGCACCCGGCTGCATCGCGAGTGGCAGGCGATGCGCGGCGAGATGGTCGCCGGACAGTACCGGGACATCCACGCGCAGGCCACCGGTGCGTCCGGACTCGACGAGGCGCTGACCATCGCCACCCTCAAGAGCGCCCTGTACACGGTCGAGCGGCCACTGGCCCTCGGCGCGTCCCTGGCCGGCGCCGACACGCCCACCCTGGACGCGCTGCGCTCCGCGGGCCGGTGCGCCGGGCTGGCCTTCCAGCTCAGCGACGACCTGCTCGGCGCCTTCGGCGATCCCGCGCTGACCGGCAAACCGGCCGACGACGACCTGCGGACACGCAAGCTCACCTACCTGCTCGCCGTCGGTCTCGAACTCGCCGGGGCAGCAGGCGACGAGGAGGCCGCCGAAGCGCTCGCGCCTGGTGCGCCCCGACCCTCGGACGACGCCGTGGCACGCATGCGAACGGCGCTGGTACGGACAGGGGCGCGGTCTGTCGTGGAGTCGAAGATCTCGGAGCTGGCGGCGTCGAGTCTGCGGCACTTCGACCGGACCGGCGCGCAGCCCTTCATGCGGCGGGAGTTCGCCGCGCTCGTCGAACGGGCGACAGGCGTGTCCCCCAAGCGCGCCGGGGAGGCCGCGTGAGGACGGTGGCGGGGCGGACGGATCATGTCGTCGTGGTGGGTGCGGGGCTGTCCGGCCTCGCCTGTGCCCTGCACCTGTTGGGCGCCGGGCGCCGGGTGACCGTCGTCGAACGGGACACCGGGCCGGGCGGCCGGGCCGGGCGTATCCGCCTCGGCGGGTACGAGGTGGACACCGGGCCCACGGTCCTGACCATGCCGCACCTGGCCGACGAGGCGTTCGCGGCGGTCGGCGACAGCCTCGAACGGCACGTGGAGCTGACCGCCCTCCACCCCGCCTACCGGGCCTGCTTCGCGGACGGGACCTCCCTCGACGTGCACACCGACGGCGAGGCGATGGAGGCGGAGGTACGACGATTCGCGGGTCCCGCGGAGGCCGCGGGCTACCGTGAGCTCCGGGGGTGGCTGGAGCGGCTCTACCGGGCCCAGATGGGGCGCTTCATCGACACGAACTTCGACTCGCCCTTCCAGCTCCTGCATCCCGACCTGGCCCGGCTGGCGGCGCTGGGCGGCTTCGGGCGGCTTGATCGGCGCATCGCCCGGTTCCTGTCCGATCCCCGGCTGCGCCGGGTCTTCACCTTCCAGGCCCTGTACGCCGGAGTAGCCCCGGCGAGGGCTCTCGCGGCCTACGCGGTGATCGCCTACATGGACACCGTGGCGGGCGTCTGGTTCCCCAAGGGCGGCATGCACGCGCTCCCCCGCGGGATGGCGGACGCGGCGGCCGAGGCGGGGGCCGATTTCCGCTGGTCGGCCGAGGCCACCTCGCTGGAACGCTCGGGCGGCCGGGTCCGTGCCGTACGGCTGGCGTCGGGCGAGCGGATCGCCTGCGACGCGGTGGTGCTGTCCTGCGAACTGTCCGCCGCCCACCGGCTGTTGGGGCGCGCTCCGCGGCGTCCGGTGGGGCTGCGTCACTCGCCGTCGGCCGTGATCCTGCACGCGGGTACCGACCGCACGTGGTCCGGACTCGCTCACCACACCCTGTCGTTCGGCGGGGCCTGGGAGCGGACCTTCGACGAACTGACCCGCACGGGACGGCTGATGAGCGACCCGTCCCTGCTGATCACCCGGCCGACGACGCACGATCCCACCCTGGCGCCACCGGGCCGGCACCTCCACTACGTGCTGGCGCCCTGCCCGAACACCGACGTCGGCCCCTCCGCCGCCGCTTGGCGTGACCTCGGACCGCGCTACCGCGACAGCCTGGTCTCCGAGCTGGAACACCGGGGCCTGGACGGCTTCGCGGACAGCGTCCAGGAGGAGATGCTGGTGACGCCGCTGGACTGGGCCGCCCAAGGACACGCGGCGGGCAGCCCCTTCTCGGTGTCGCACACCTTCGCGCAGACCGGCCCGTTCCGCCCGCGCAACCTGGTGCGCGGCCTCGACAACGTCGTCCTTGCCGGCTGCGGCACCACTCCCGGCGTCGGCGTCCCGACCGTGCTCATCAGCGGCAGACTCGCCGCCGCGCGCGTCACCGGGGGCGTCCGACGCCGTTCCGCCCACACCCGTCCGGCGACGCCCGCCGCCCGTGTCGCCGCCGTCTCGACCGCGGAAGGTGACCATGACCCGTCGTGAACTGGACGCCGCCGGGATCACCGATCCCGCCCTGCGTGCCGCCTACACCCGATGCCGGGAGCTCAACGCCCGTCACGGCAGGACCTACTTCCTCGCCACCCGCCTGCTCCCGGTGGAGCACCGTTCCGCCGTGCACGCGCTGTACGGCTTCGCGCGCCGGGCGGACGACATCATGGACGACCTCGACAGGCACCCGACGGCCGAGGAGCGCGACCGGCTGCTGCGCCGCCTGGAAAGCGACCTCGCGCACGGGCTGCGCACCGGCGAGGGGAACGAACCCGTGGTCCGGGCCGTCGCCGACACCGCGGACCGGTACGACATCGGGCCGTCCCTGTTCGCGGACTTCCTGGCCTCGATGCGCAGCGACCTGCACGTCACGGACTACCCCACCTACGCCGACCTGCGCTCCTACATGCATGGCTCGGCCGCGGTCATCGGTCTGCAGATGCTGCCCGTCCTGGGCACGGTCACGCCCCGGGAGGAGGCGGCGCCCCACGCGGCGGCCCTCGGGGTCGCCTTCCAGCTCACCAACTTCCTGCGGGACGTGGGCGAGGACCTGGACCGCGGCCGCGTCTACCTGCCCGCCGACCTGCTCGCCGCGCACGGCGTGGACCGGCCCCTGCTGGAGTGGAGCCGCCGGACCGGTCGGCGCGACCCGCGGATCCACGCGGCGCTCCTCGCTGCCGACGCGATGACGAGAGAGGTGTACCGGGAGGCGGAACCCGGCATCGCGATGCTCGATCCGCGGACGCGCCCCTGCATCCGGACCGCCTTCACGCTGTACCGCGGGATTCTCGACGCGATCGCGGCCCAGGGTCACACGGTGCTGCACCGGCGTGCGGTGGTGTCCCGGCGGCGGCGTGCGGCCACGGCCGGCGCGGGACTCGTACAGATCGCGGGTACGCGGTGGCGTGCCCGTTCCACACCTGCCGCGCCTCGGGCGGACGGCGCGGCGATCCCGACGAAAGGACCCGTGCCGTGAGCGACCGAGCGGACCGAGCCGGCTGGACTCCGCCGTTGCGGCGGCGGCGCCGGCCGGACTGGGCGACACAGGCACCGACCTGGCGGGAGGCCCGCCCGGCGCTGATCGCGGACGCGCTCAAACGGGCCTCGGCACGTCCGTCGGGCAACTGGTTCGTCGTCGGTGCCTCCCGTGACGTACGCCCGGGTGGCGGCCCGTACGGCAGGACGGTCGGCGGTGTCGAGGTGGTGCTGTGGCGCACGGACACCGGTGGGCTGCACGCCGGGCCGGGGGCCTGCCCGCACCTCGGCGCACCCCTGCGCGACAGCCGGGTGGTGTGCGGCACCCTCGTGTGCCACTGGCACGGACTGGCCCTGGACGGTGGGTCGTTCGCGGGCTGGGACCCCTACCCGGCCCATGACGACGGGGTGTTGGTGTGGGTGCGGCTGGACGCGGTGGGCGGCGAGGAGCCGACCGAGCGTCCCGTGGTGCCGGCCCGGCCGGCGGCGGGCAGCGGGGTGGACGCCGTGTTCACGGCGGTCGGGCGGTGCGAGCCGCAGGACGTGGTCGCCAACCGGCTGGATCCCTGGCACGGTTCGTGGTTCCACCCGTACTCGTTCGTCGACCTGACCGTGGCCCGTCCGCCCATGGGCGAGGAGGACGACGCCTTCGTCGTCGACGTGTCCTTCCGTGTGTCGAACCGTCTGGTGGTGCCCGTCCGTGCGGAGTTCACCGCGCCCGAGCCCCGCACGGTCGTCATGCGCATCACCGAGGGTGAGGGGTCCTCGTCGGTCGTGGAGACGCATGCCACGCCGCTGACCCGCGAGGCGGACGACCAGCCGCGGACCGCGGTGATCGAGGCCGTGGTCGCCGCCTCGGACCGGCGCGGTTTCGCGCTGGCGCGGGCGGTCGCGCCAGCGCTGCGACCGCTGATGTGCCGGACCGCCGGCCGCCTGTGGCGCGACGACCTGGCGTACGCCGAACGGCGCTGGACCCTGCGCAGCACGGGACGCTTCCCCGAATGAGCGCGGCGCGGTCGATTGCCGTGCCGGACCAAGCGCGACGGAGTGTCCGCACCGCGGCCGGCGGGGACACTCCGCGCCACGCGGAGAGGCGCTCAGCGTCTACCGGCCGCGCCGAGTGCCCTCAGCACGGGTGAACGTCCGGCCCGGGGAACCGTCCAGAGCACCTGTCCCCGGACGCCCCAGGCGGCGAGCAGGGCTCCCGCCGCCTGGAATCCGGTGGTGGCGGCGCGCTCCATCAGGGCGACGGGCAGGGCGCAGCGGATCGCATCGCCGGCGAGCGTCACCCGGGGGTCCGGTGTCCGTACGGGGGGTCGCCGGGAGTACGAGCCGACGGGGAAGAAGGGGCAGTCCGAGCGCCACTCGTGCCGGGCGTCCACGATGCGAGCCGGCCGGGTTTCCGGGTAGATCCGGCGCAGGCTGTCGATGAGGCCGTTCTGCACCGCCTCGCGTCCAGCGCCGTCGGTGACGGCGTAGGCATGCAGTTCCACCACGGAACCGCCGGTCCGGGCGGCCCAGCGGGCGGCCTCTCCCTCGTAGCGCTCCAGGACACTGATGTTGTCGAGGCCGTCGTAGCCGCTGGTGCCGAGGAACCCGGGGCGGTCGGCGCGCACCGGCCGGTCCAGCCAGAGGCGGGAGACGAGGAAGGACGGCGCGGTGGCCATGGCGGCGACGTCGGCACGCCAGGCGGGGGTACCAAGGCCGGGTGACGCCGCGACGACCTCCCGCAGTGCGCCCGGGTCGAGTGCGAGCACGGCTGCCTCGTGCCGGGCCGGGGAGCCGTCGGTCCGTACCTCCACTCCCCCGTCGTCGCACGAGTGGACGCCCTGTACGGGGGTGCCGGTCCTGATGTCCGCCCCCAGGCTCTGGAGGTAGTCGCCGAGAGGCTCCCACAGTGCCTGGGGGAAGGGCTCGTTCGGCACGTCGAAGAGCAGGCCCTCCGAGGAGCCCAGGAAGTAGATGTGGAACATCAACAGCAGTTCCGCGGCGGACAGTTCGCGCGGGTCGGCGAAGAAGCTGCGCGAGAACACCTCGAACGCGAGATGGTGTGCGGCTTCGGGGAAGCGGACGCGTTCCAGGAAGGCCGTCGCGCTGATGCCGTCGAACCGTTCGTAGACCTCGGGCACGCGTACGTCGAGGAGCGGCAGCGCGGCACGGGCGTCCATCGTCGCGAGGTCGCGCCAGCCGAAGGTGGGGCTGAGGGCGACGAAGCCCATCGCGCTGAACGGCGGTGTCCGCGGAACGCGGGCGAAGCTGTCGGTCAGACCGCCGCTGTGCCGCAACGGGTAGTCGGGCAACGGGCGGAGGCGGCTCAGGGTGGGATCCGTCCGGCGCAGCAGGCCACGCAGGTTGTAGTACTGCCGGAAGAAGGCGTGGAAGCCGCGGCTCATGGTCACCTCGGAACCGTCGGCGAGGCGGGTACGCCGGCCCGCGAGTCGCCCGCCGAGCGACTCCCCCTGTTCGTAGAGGGTGACGCGGGCGCCGCGTTCGGCCAGCAGGGTGGCGGCGGCGAGGCCGGCGATCCCTCCCCCGACGACGGCGACGCTCGGTGCGTCCGCGCGGTCGAAACGGACCCGGCCGGGTCCGGGCATGACGATCTCGGCCTTGCGGTCGCGGCCACGGCGGGCCGCTCGTCGAGGGGCGCTCACCTGTCGAACTCCCCTGCCACGGCGGCCCCGTTGCGGGCCAGGAAGGTGTGCAGCATTCCGGTCTGCCAGCCGGCGACGGGAGCCGCGCGCACTCCCGTGAACCCGGCGTCGGCCAGTCGGCCGGTGAATTCGGGGACGGTGTCGAAGTCGAGGACGCTTCGCCACAGGTGGTGGTAGAGCGCGCCGTCGCCGCTGAGGGTTCCCGCCGGGATGATGATCCCCCGGCAGGAGGCCGTCCACAGGGCCCGGTGAACGGCCGAGCCGCTGAGGCAGTACTCGTGGACGGCGAGCCTTCCGCCCGGCCGGAGCAGCGACCTGACGGTGTCCAGAACCGCGTTGGGGTCGGTGACGTTGCGGAACAGATAGGCGGCGAACACCGCGTCGTACGGGCCCTCTCCGGCCGTCGCCGCCTCTTCGGCGGTGAGGTGGTGGAAGCTCACGCGCTCGGGCCACGGTTTGGCCAGTGCGCGCCGCAGCATTCCCGACGAGGCGTCGACGGCCGTGATCCGGGCGCGGGGCGCGGTCCGCAGCAGGGCCTGGGTGGAGGCACCCGTGCCGCAGCCGAGATCGAGGATGTGCAGGCCGTCTCCGTCCCGGGGCAGTTGGAGCCGTCGGGCCGACCGCTGGAGGTCGGTGCGGTAGCCGGGGTTGAGGGCCGTGAGGCGGTCGTAGGAGTGCGACGCGTGATCGAAGGCGCGTGCCAGGTCGTGGTCGCGCAGCAGTGTCATCGAGGGCTCTCTCCGGTTCGGGTGGCGGGTTGGGGACGTCGGGGAAGGAAGGGGAGCTCTACGGCGGTCCTGAGCATCGGGCCGATGGGGGTGCGCAGGCCGATGCCCCACTCCTCCCTGGGTGAGGTGTCGCCGTCGAGGAAGCGCAGCAGGCGTTCCGCCGGTACGCGCCGGAACAGGCCGGTGAAGAAGCCGGGGCCGTCGATCCGCCCGGTGTCCAGTGCCCTCAGCAGCACCGCGTCCATGGCCCGCGCCCGCCGCCCGTGTGGCGCGGGCACGGTCACCCGGCCGTTCCGCAGTCCGGCGGCGACGGCCCGGCTCTGCCGCTGCACGGCGGCGAAGGTGTAGCCGGTCGCCGGGCGGGTGGCGCCGCCGGCGGTCCCGATACGGAAGACGGCCGGTCCGGTCCGGCGGGCGAAGCGCGCGTCCGTCATGGGGATGACGCCCTGCTCCGCCGATTCGACGGTGAACGCCCCGAGGCCGAGCACGTCCCGGCTGTAGTGGGTCAGCGCCTTCTCGTACTCCGCCGTGGTCAGGGGGGTACGGGAGAACTCGGTGTACTCGACGAGCGCCCGGTCGGGGGCCAGGGGCAGGACGTAGCCGAAGGCCAGTCCATGACTCGGCTGCGGCACCCGGAAATCCATCAGATCGGCGATGGCGGGGTCGAACCGGTCGGTGTCCGTGCGGACGAACCAGCCACGGAAGTGCTGCATCAGCTGTGTCCGGGCCGGTGGCAGCGAGGGCAGAGGGCGGGAGTCGAACACCTGACGGGCGCGGAGTGACAGCGTCCGGCCGTCGGGCGTCGTGCAGCGGACCTCCGCGCCGTCGGCCGTGTCGCGCACCGTGTCCGCGGTCGCGCGCAGGACGTGTGCGCCGGGTGCCCGGGACAGCCGGGAGTGCACCAGCCGCTCGAAGTCGGCGGAGCGGAGCATGCGGTAGCGCAGCGGTGAGGGGTCCACGGTGATCGCACGGCCGTCGGCGCCGTGCACGCGCAGCCGGGACCAGGAGGCGGCGACGGCTTCGTCGAAGTCGCCGGTGCCGCGCTCCCAGTAGCACCAGGTCCGCTCGGGCGGGAGCAGTGGACCGTCCGGGGCCGCCACCAGGGTCACGGTGGGGGAACCGGTCGCCGTGAGCCGGTACGCGAGGCTGAGCCCGGACGCGCCGCCGCCGACGATGACCACGTCGGACGTCTCGCCGGGCGCGTCGGAACGTCGGCTCATCCGGCCCGCCGTTCGACGACGGGCATCCCGTTCGGAGCCGTGCGCACCAGTTCGGCGTCCGTCGACATCGCGTCGGCGACGGCCCGGACGACCTGCCGCGGATCGCCTCCCGCCGACAGCGGTGGCGCCGTGCCCGCCACCGGCCGGTCGGCGAAGCCGGTCTCCAGGTGTCCGGGCCTGATGTCCAGGACCCGGATGCCCGCGGCCCGTGCCTCCCGGCGCGCGGCACTCAGCCAGGCGCTCAGCGCGGCCTTGGAGGCGCTGTAGTCGGCCATCCCCGCCTGCGGCCGGTCCGCGACCACGCCAGTGAAGGCCGAGATCACCGACCCGCGTTCCATGATGCCGAGCCCGGCGCGGAGGAACGCGGCGGGCGCCAGGAAGTTGACCGCCATCAGATGCTCCGCCACCCCGTCGGCCAGCTCCTCCGCCCGTCCGAAGGCCACCGCGCCGAAGGCCGTCACGACGGCGTCCAGTCCGCCCAGCGCGGCGGCGGCTTCGTGCACCGCCCGGACACAGGACTCCGGGGAGTAGGCGTCGAACAGGACGGTCGGAGCTTCCGGATGCGGCTGGGCCGCCCTGGCGAGGCGGTCCGGGTCACGGCCGGCGAGGGCGGTACGCGCCCCGCGGGCGGTGAGTTCGGAGGTGAGGGCACCACCGAGCACCCCGGTGGCGCCGGCCACCAGCACGCGCGCGCCGTTGATGTCCACGTCTCACTCCTGATCGCAGGGGCAGCCCGACGGCTTCACTGTCCGTACCGTCCGTTCCGCGAGGCTGTCCTCACCGTCTGTTCCCTGGACCGGCCGCCGCCGGATGCGCCGGAGGACGACCAACCGGGGTCAGCCGCGCGCAGGGTCGCTCAGCAGTTCCCGGGCGGCACGGGTGCCCGACGCCAGAGCGCCCTGCACCGACCCGGTGGCCCGATGGTCCCCGCAGACGTACTTGCCCGGTGTGTGCCGGGTGGTTCGGCTCAGCGGCCACGGCGGCTCCATCACGGGCAACGCTCCCTCCACGGTGTAGGCGGCCACATGCCGCCAGCTACCCGTGTCGGTGCCGTACAGCTCGGCCAGCCGCCCGAGCACGGTCTTCTCCGTGCCCGGCAGGTCGGCGCCGAGTACGGAGCTGGAGATCAGCGCGGAGCCGGGCGGTGCGTAGGTGGGCGCGACCTCCGTGAGGACACAGGTGTTGAGTACCGTGCCGGTGCTGTCCACCACGAGGGTCGGCTCGGCCAGGGGCGAGCTTTCGGTCGCGTGGTAGTACGTGGTGACCGTGCGGCCGCCCGGCACGGCGAGGCCCGGGAGCAGGCGGCTCGCCGAGGCGGCGTCCGTCGCCACCACCACGGACGCGGCCGGGATTTCACGGCCGTCGGCCAGCAGTACTCCGGTGTCGGTGACGGCGTCCACCGGCGTCTCCAACCGCAGGACGCCGCCGGGCAGACCCTCGGCCAACTGGGCGGGTACGGCGCCGATGCCGTCGTAGGGCAGGCAGAGCGTTCCCCTGACCATGCTCCGCCAGACGAGGTGGAAGAAGCGGGCCGACGTGGCCAGTTCGTCCTCCAGGAACACCCCGGACAGGAAGGGACGCAGAATTCTGGTGACCGTCTCGGCCGACAGCCCGGCGCGCGCGAGAGCGTCGGCGGTCGAACCGTCAGGACGTCGTTTGAGGGACGCGGCGGGCAGGAGCGCGTCGCGTGCGGTGAGCGCCGCCATCGCGGCCAGATCACGGGCCGGCAGGACCCGCCCGGGCAGCAGTTCTCCCGCCGCCTTCGGCCGCCGGGTGGGATCGGCCAGGTGGACGGGGCCGGTCGCGGTGTGCGCGATGAGGCCGGGGGTGAACGGCCTCAGCCGTAGGCTCCGCAGGTCCAGGCGCCGCTTCACCTGCGGATAGGAGGTGTTGAACACCTGGAATCCGCGGTCCAGCAGGAATCCGTCACGCCGGTCCGTGCGCATCCGGCCGCCCACGCCGTCCGACGCCTCCAGCAGCGCCACCCGCCGTCCCGCGCGGCACAGGTCCAGTGCGCAGGCAAGGCCCGCGAGTCCTGCCCCGACGACGACGGTCTGCGGACCTCCGCGGTGCTGACTGGTCATGTCCCTCTTCCTCCCACGCGAACAGTGGTGCGCCGGGGGCCGGGAGTTCGTCCTCCGGCGCACCCGTCGGTCCGTCCCGTCGGGGCCGGCCGGGCCGCACCAGGGAACGCGTCGTACGTGAGGCGACGGGGCCGGGCACCCTTTCCGCGTCCACCCGAACACGTCGTGCCCGGTGAGACCAGCCGCCACTGCGACCAGGTACCCGATGGACGCAGCACGTCACCTGAGCACGACGGACTCCAGCGCCGCGACGGCCTGTGCGAGGCCGGGCGGACGCGGCGAGCCGGGCACGGTCTGACCGGCCCAGCCGGGCCCGAGGGTCATGACGACCGGTTTCCTGCGGGCGCCCCGCACACCCCATTCGATCGCGGCCACATGCTGGGCCAGCGGCCGGCTCGCGGTGGTGCGCGACTGCGCCCACAGCCCGACCGCGACCGGCCCGGTCCTGCGGACGGCGGCCACCAGCGACTCCACGGGCAGCGCGGCGCCGAACATGCGTACAGGCAGCTTCCGTTCGGCCAGCGCGGCGGCCAGCGCCTCCAGTGGCAGCGTGTGGTTCTCCGCGGGGACGCAGGCGAGGACCGTGGTCGCGCCGGGCCGGTCGGCGGCCATGAGAGGGGTATGGCGTCGCAGAACTCCGGACACGTGCCAGGACAGGAAGTGCTCGACCTCGACGTACCGCTCGCCCGAGCTCTCCCACTTGCGGCCGACCGCCTGGAGGGTCGGCATGATCACCTCCGACCAGGCCGCGACCAGGCCGTGGTCGTCGATGGCGGCTTCGAGCAACTCGTCGAGCGCTGAGGCGTCCAGACGCAGGGCCGCACGGGCCACTCCCTTGCACTCCTGACGCGCGTCGCCCAGACGAAGCCCGGTGCCGGCCCTGCTCGGAGCGGCCACCGGTGGCGCGGACCGGGCGGAGCCCGCCCGGGACGCGGACGCCTCCAGATCCACCTCGTCGAGTGCCAGGCGGGCGGCCTCGGCGGGCGCCAGGCCCGTCGCCGTCAGGGCGCACATCCGCTCCAGCCGGGCCACGTCCACGGCGGTCCAGCGGCGATGCCTGCCGCCGGTGTGCGCGGTGGGGCCCAGGCCGTAACGGCGGTCCCAGGAACGGACCGTGGTGGGCGCCACCCCCAGTCGCCTGGCCACCTCGCCGGTGGTCAGCCCGCCTCCCAGCGGCTCACGTCCGTGACCGGCGTCTCCTCGGTTCAGGCTCACCCGCCCATCGTACGACGCACAAACGACGCATGTTGTGGGCTTCGGTCAGGGCTCACGAGAGTGGTGCTCAGGCGCCCGGTCGGCGCGGTGCTCGTGCCGACCGGACCGGTTCGGCCGGCGGCCTTCAGGACCCGTACAGGACGCACGGCAGGAGGAACGAGCTCATGAGTGCGGACACTCGATCCATCGGTCTCCGGTCCTTGGCCGGCGCGGACGAAGGTCCTTGCGAGGAAGAGCTGGCCCGCGGCCTGCGCGCCGCGGACGAGGTCGCGTTCGCGGCCGTCTACCGGCGGTGGGGCTCGCTCGTGCACACCATGGCGACCCGTTCGCTCGGCGATTCCCACGAGGCCGAGGACGTGACCCAGCAGGTGTTCATCGGCGCCTGGCGCGGCCGGGACGGTTACCGGCCGGAGCGGGGCCCCCTGGGCGCCTGGCTGGTCGGCATCACCCGCCGGAAGATCATCGATGCGCTGGCGGCGAGGACGCGGCGTCTCACTCTGATCGACTCGATGGCGTCCGACGCCGACGCGCACCGCCAGGAGGTGGGCGCGCCGGACGACGTCCTGGACCGGGTGCTCCTGGTCGATGCCCTGTCCCGGCTGCCGCGGCAGCAGCGCGAGGTGCTGTGCATGGCGTTCTACGAGGATCTGACCCAGACCCAGATCGCCGCCCGCACCGAACTGCCCCTGGGCACCGTGAAGAGCCACACCCGACGCGGACTGCATCGGCTGCGCGTCGGCATCGAACAGGGGCGCGGCGACGAGAACGCAGCGTAGCGGCACAGCCGCCCGCCGAAAATTCACCCTTCACCCGCATCCGTAGCGGGGGCCGCGCACGAAACGGCCTAGAGTCTCCGCGACCGACCGGCGGAACTCCTCGACGAAGGGGCGCTTCTCGTGGCCTCCCGGACTCGCTCCTTGGAAACAGGCCGGGACGGACCTCGGGAAACGGAGGGCATCGGTGCCTCATGTCGAGCCCGCACGTCTGCTGGAACTGGCCCTGGGAAACAGCGGCTCGAACGGTGACCTCGGGGCCCTGCGGCACATCGCGTCGTGTGACCGCTGCCGACAGGAACTGAGCCGGTTGACACGACTGGTCGTCACCGCGCGCAGTGTGGAGGAGCCGGACCTGCCGACCGCCCCTCCGGAGCGGGTCTGGCAGCGCCTCAAGCAGGATCTGTCCCTGGCGGCGGAGCCGGCTCCGCCGGCGTGCGCGGAGCCTGTCCGCCCCCTCGCCCCGGGGTCGGCCGAACCGCGGTACACCCGCGGTTCCACGGAGACCCAGGTCCGGACGGTCCGTGTCACCCTCGCCCTGTTGTCCGGGATCGTCGTCTGGTGGTGGAGCCGTTCAGCTCGGCGTCCCGGCCGGAGGGACTGAACCCCGGGGATGGCTCCCGCCGTCGTCCGCCAGCTCGTCGAGAGCGGCGACGAGCTCGGGAGTCACGGCCTCGCGCAGCCTGGCCACGTGCTCGTCACCGTATGCACGGGGCACGGACTCGATGATCATGATCAGGTAGAGGTAGCTGCGGTACAGCGCGAGGCGGCGTCGAGCGGACGGATCGAAGTCGGCCCGGCCGCCCGCTTCCTGATACCCCGTCAGGAAATGCGGCTCGTCCTCGATGTCGCCGAGCAGGGCCAGCGAGACGAAGTCCGCGAGGGGGTCACCCCAGAACATGCGCTCACCGTCGATGAGTCCGCCGATCCGGGGTGCCCAGTGCGAGCGGTCCACCAGGATGTTGCCCGGCCAGAGGTCGAAGTGGATCAGGCGGGGGACGGTCACCTCGTCCAGCGCGTCGTACGCCGACCTCGCCGTGCGGGCCACCTCGTCCACGGGGCGGGGCAGCCAGGCGTCATAGCGTCGGGCGTCGTCCAGCACCGCGTCGTACATGGCGCTGAAGGCCGTGCGCCAATCTCCGGCGAGGGGCCCGAGCGCGCCGGAAGGGTAGCCGAAACCGGGGCCGGTCACCGTGTGCAGACGGGCCACAAGTCGGCCCAACTCCACTCGCACGTCCGGCTGTTCCTCAGGCTCCAGATCGGACCAGGGCGAGCCGGGACAGTACGTCATCAGGAGTTGGCCCTCAAGGAGCACCTGTCCGACGACTTCGGGCGCGGGTACGCCGACCGAGGATGCCGCGCGGCAGAACTCCGCCTCGGAGACGAGGAGTTGCTGTTCGTGCCGCAGGCCCGGGACGGTGGGCGGCGGCGGAACCTTCAGCACATAGCGGGTACCGTCGGCGAGAAGCAGTTCCTCGACGGTGTTGTACGTCCCACCCGTCAGGAGCCGGCATCCGACCAGAGCGTCGGGTGACAGACCCGCGGCGTCCAGAGCCGTCCGCGCTCGTTCCCAGCTGTCCACCACAGCCCCTCCCCATGCCAGTGGATCCACTTTGCCAGGTGGGCCCATGGACCCGCGTCGATTACGCGAAGCTCTGGCGCCCAGGGCCGAAACCCGGTGGGCGGGTGACCGTTCGTGCGCATGTGCTCGTGGGGGTGAAGGTGCCTCGCGCCCTAAAGTTACACACCGTCAGCTGTTGCCTACGGCGATGGCCGGCATCGGGATTCGCGTCTGTGCAAGGGGGGCCGCTCATGGCCAGTGCGTTTCAGGAGCGCAAGCTCAAGGACATGTTCGCCGCGTTCGACGCGGACGGCGACGGTCTGCTGCGCGAGGAGGACTTCCGGGCGCTGGTCGCCCGGTGGGGACAACTCCCCGCGGCCAGGCCCGGGACCGAGCTCGGCACCCGGGTTGAGACCCTTCTGATGGGGTGGTGGGCGGCTCTGCTGGAAACCGGTGACGCCAACGGGGACGGAGCCATCGACATGGGCGAACTCCTCGCGCTCGTCGACAAGTTGCCCGCCATGGTCGCGGACGTCACGGCGACCGCCGACACCGTCTTCGACGCCGTGGACGCCAACGGCGACGGGCGTATCTCCCCCGACGAACACCGTCGCCTCGTCGAGACGTGGAACGGACGGTCCGTCGACATGACAGGCGTCTTCGAACTCCTCGACCTGAACGGCGACGGACACCTCAGCCGGGAGGAATTCGCCCTGCTGTGGCGCCAGTTCTGGATCAGCGACGATCCGGCGGAACCGGGCAACTGGCTCTGCGGCAGGATCCCCGCCTAGATCCCTCCCGGAAGCCGAACGGCGGCCAGGACCGGGCGGTCACAACCGACGGACGCGCAGCACGCTGGTCAGCAACGGGAGGGTGAACTCACCGGCGGCGGTCTCCGGTCCACTCGCGAGGAAGGCACGGATCCGGCTCAGCGTGGCTTCCTGTTCCCCCTCCGGCATGACCAGCATCCCGGCGCGCGTCGCCAGGGTCGCGACGAGAGAGTGGGCGGTGCGGCGCTGCCCGTGCGGGAACTCGGCCTGTTCCGGCGAACCGAACCGGGCGGACACGTCTGGCCTGGCCTTGGTCCCCGTCCCCGTCCCCGTCCCCGTCCCCGTCCCCGTCCCCGTCCCCGGAAGGTGCATGTCCGCCGTCTCGGCGCGCCAGCCGGCGGGCGTGTCACGCGGGCCGATCGCGGCGCTCCCGCTGACCCGGGCGAGCCCGGCGACCCACTCGACCCCGTCGTCCATGACGTTCCACAGGCCCGCCAGGACGCCGCCAGGGGCGAGGACCCGGGCGATCTCGGGTCCCGCGACGGCCATGTCGAACCAGTGCATGGCATTACCGGCCAGCACGGCATCGACGGAGGCGTCCGGCAGCGGTATGGCCTCGGCGCTGCCCGGCAGGGCGCGGACCGTCGGCAGTGCGCGGCGCAGCTCGGCCAGCATCGCCGGGTCGGGCTCGACCGCGACGACCTCGGAACCCAGCGCGAGCAGCGTGGCGGTCAGCTTTCCGGTTCCGGCGCCCAGGTCGAGCACGCGCGGACCGGGCGCGGGCTCGATGGCCCAACGCACCGCGGTCCGCGCGTAGTCCGGGCGGTGCTCGGCGTACGCGACCGCCGCCGCGCCGAACGACGAGGCATGAAGGAGTCGTTCGTCCTGGTCCACGCGGTCACCGTACCGACGCCGGCCGTGGCCGGACACCCCGCCGCACGCTTCCGGCGCCGGTTGCCGCCGCCGTCGGCACTCCCGTCGTGGGCGGTGCCGAGGACGTCATGCGCACCCGGCGGCTAGGGAGCCGTGATGCCTTGGACCACCGGCCTGCCCTGGCTGAAGCCGAGGTCGGCGAGGTACATCGGCCGTTTGGTGCGGTCCGCGTTCCAGGCGTGGAACGCGATGCGGTCACGGCCGTCCGGGCCCGTGACGACGTCCTGTCCGCCCGGTCCGATCACCTGGCCCGCGAAGGATTCGGTGGTCATGAGGGGTTCGGCCGCCTTCGTGTACGGGCCCTGGAGGCTCCCGGCGAGGGCGTAACCGGTCTTGTACCTCGTGCCGGCCTCGACGTCCAAAGAGTAGGCGTCGGCCGAATAGAGCAGCACGTACCGTCCGTCCCGCTTGATGAGAGTGGGGGCCTCGATGAGTCCGTTCTCCCAGTGGCGGTCCTGTTTGATCAGACCGATGGGCTGTCCGGTGAGGGAGGTGCCGTCCCTGGAGATCGGCTGGAGATGGATCCAGGTGTCCTTCTCGCAGCAGTTCCCGTCGCTCTTCCACAGCAGGTACCGGCGGCCGTTCTCCGTGTAGCCGGCCGCGTCGATGGCCCCGCCCTGTTCGACGGGGCAGACCAGCGGGCCGTCACCGGCCGGCCGGAACGGCCCGTCGGCGGAGGTCGCCAGCGCGACGCCGATGCACTGCCTGCCGCTGGCCCGGTCGTGAGCGGTGTAGTGCATGGTGAATCCGGGGCCGTTGTCGTACACCTCGGGCGCCCACACCTGCGGCTTCTCGGCATGCACCCAGGCACCGAGCTGCGGCAGCGGATCCGTCCCCGCGACCGACCAGTGCGTCAGGTCGGTGGAGGTCGCGTGCTGCACGTTCCTGCCGATGTCGCTGGTGGCGTAGGCGTGATAGGTCCTACCCACTTTCACGATGTCCGGGTCGGGGAAGTTGCGGTCCAGGACCGGTGCGGGCACGGCGGCGCCGACGGAGGTGTGGGCCGCCGGAACGACGTGATGGCTCCCGCTTCCCGTCGAGGTGGCGAGGGCTACGAGCAGGCATCCGAGCAAGCTCGCGACGCGTGGGCTGGGCATGTGGTGGTGCTCCTTGCTGAAGGAGGTGCCGGCCGCCGGCGAGAACTCGGCAGCGACCGGCACTCGGGTACCGCGGTGGGACTTATGTGTGGTGAGGCTTCAGATCAGCGGTTGGTCCACAGGTTCCAGAGCCAGAAGGATCCCTGGGCGCACTGGTACTGGTCCCAGTGACCTCGCTCGATGCCCTGCTGACCGGCGGTCTGGCAGCCGCCCAGAGACATGTACTTGCCGCGGTGGACATCGAGGTCCACCGGCGCGGCACTCACGGACACCGTCCGCTGAACGGCGGTGGTGCCGGGGGCCGCGGTGGCGGGAACGGCCGCGCCCAGGCTGAGGACGACCAGAGCGCCCGCGGCGACGGCGGGCAGGGAAGTGCGTACACGGGACATGGGAGTGCCTTTCGAGGAGAGGGAGTTGTGGGGTCGGCGCCGCCCACATGCGGCTGCGCCCCTCGGCCGGACCGTCACTGGGACGCTCACCGAACGTGGTGATGTCCGGGCCGATGAGAGGAGCTTGTGCCGACGCCGGGAAGCGGCGCAATCCAGTCCCGGCCGCTTCACCAAGGACGGGACACACACCTCTCTGACCTGCTGGGACACCTCTGTCCCGGGATGAACGAAGCATCGTGACGCCACCGTTGCGCGTGCGAGGGGAAGCTGCGCACCGGCAATGGCCCCGGACACGACGTCGAGGACGGCGGACACCTCCCGAGAGCCGGACCACCGGCGGCTCCTCCTGCGCGCGCTTGCCGGAATCAGTACGCCGCTCTGAAGGCAGGCGTCTCGGAGGTCGTTCCGGCGAGATGCCGCGTCGCGGAACCGGGTATGCGAACGGACCGTGTCAGGCCCACTTCTGAGCGGCCCGCCGGTCGCACGCCAGCACGCGCAGACCGGCGGCGCTGTCGTCGAGGCACTTGCCCGTGGAGGCGTTCTTCACTTCGGCCGCGTGGTCGGGCAGGACGGTGTAGAACCACTTCTGCGTCTCGGCCGCACGGCACTCCACGGACCGCAGGCCCGCGTCGCCGTGGTCCAGGCAGGAGCCCGTTGCGTGGTTCCGAAGCTGCCAGGTGCCGTCGGGGGCCTTGCGCACGGTCCACTTCTGGTAGCTGAGCGCGTTGCACTTGAAGGAGCGCAGACCCCCTTCGAGGCTGTGGTCCAGGCAGGCCCCGGTTGCCCGGTTGACCAGCAACTGGCCCATGGCGGGAGCCTGCGGTCCCTGCGCCGACGCCTCCGGAGAACTCTTCGCCGACGCGGACGGCAGCAGGACGAGGGCGGTGAGCGCGCTGCCGGCGGCCAGACCGCCCAGGGCACCTGTCGCCGCGCACGCCCTTTGACGTCGCAGCACCCGTCGTACGACGCGGCCCCACCGTCCCCGCTCGACGGCCGCGGGCTTCGGGTCACCGGGAGCGGCAGGGACGGGAGTGTCCGTCCGCGGCGCGGACTGGGCGCCGTCGGCCGCCTCCCAGAGCAGCCGGTACTCCGCGGGGTCGGCCTTCAGCGCGCGGCACAGATCGCGGACGACGCTCCAGGGCGGCACCGTGCTGCCCCGCAGGTAGCGGGACAGCGACGAATCACTGATCGCCACCTCGGCCTCCAAGGAGCGCAGAGTGCGGCCCGACCGCTGCTGGAGCGCCCGTAACCTCGCGCCCAGTTCCTGAGCCGCGCTCCGCCGCCCGTCTCCCCCAGCCATGACAGGCCCCCCTCTTTTCCGACCCGGTAAGCGGTTGGACAGGGCACTTCCGCGTCGCGGAATGCACCTGTCCAGCAGGCGAAAACTTAGAGAGCCGGACATCGGACAAGCAAACGGACACACCCCTGAGAGTGAACCGCGCCTCGGGTCCATGCGAGGGAGCGCTGGGCCCGCGGCGCGATCACGACAAGGCCGGGGTCACCAGGGAATGACGCCGTCGTCCTCGAAGAACGAGCCGGTCGGCCCGCCGTCGGGCAGCGTGGCGAGGCGGATCGCCGTGGCCGCGCCCTGCTCAGGAGTGCGCGGCCCCTGGAAGCCGGTGAAGTCGGTCGCGACGAGCCCCGGGCAGGCGGCGTTGATGAGGATGTCCGTGTCGGTGAACTGCCGGGCGTACTGCACGGTGACGGCGTTGAGGAACGTCTTCGACGGGGAGTAGGCCGCCATGACGGGGCCGATCTCGACGTCCGGGTCCGCCTGCCGGGTCAGCGAGGCCACGGCACTGGAGACGTTGACGATCCGTGGCGACGTCGAGCGCCGCAGCAGGGGCAGCATCGCGTTGGTCACCCGGATGACACCGATGACGTTGGTCTCCACGACCGTGCGGACCACGTCGAGGTCGAGCGTGGTCGGGTCCTGCACCCACCCCGGTCCCATCTCTCCCGAGATGCCGGCGTTGTTGACCAGGACGTCCAGGCGCCCGGCCTCCTGTTCGATAAACTCCGCGGCGGCGGTGACGCTCGGGTCACTGGTCACGTCCAACGGCACCCCGAACGCGTTCACCCCGGCGGCGCGCAGCTTCTCCACCGCGTCCTCGCGCCGAACCTCGTCGCGGGCTCCCACTCCCACGCGGTACCCGAGGGCACCCAGCCCCGTCGCGATCTCGTACCCGATTCCCTTGTTCGCGCCGGTGACCAGCGCGATTCTCGTGTCACTCATGCCGTCGATGTTCACGCGCGGGCGACCGGTGCATCCAACACCGATACGGTGGCCTGTCATACCCGGTAGGTATCACCGCTGGGTTACGCTGTGGCCATGGACACCTTGGAGACCCGCGAGTTGAGGTACTTCATGGCGGTCGCCGAGGAACTGCACTTCGGCCGCGCCGCCGAGCGACTCGGCATGTCCCAGCCACCGCTGTCCCGGGCGATCCAGCAGCTCGAACGACGGCTCGGCGTCTCGCTGCTGGAACGCAACCGCCGCGGCGTCTCGCTCACCGACGCCGGCGAGGTGTTGCTGTACGAGGGTCGCGCGGCCCTCGACGCGACGGCCGCCGCCGCTCGCCGCGCCCGCCGCGCCGGGGGCGCCGACACTCCGGGCGCCCCACGCAATCGCCTGGTGCTCGCGGTGAAGGCCGCCAGCTCTCACGAACTGCTGCAGAAGCTCCTCGACGCCTACGCGGCCGAGCCCGACGCCGTCGAGATCGAAGTACTGCCGTGCGGCATGTGCGAGCAGGAAGGGCTGCTGCGCGACGGCCGCGCCGATGTGGCTCTCATGCACGCGCCGTTCAACTCCCTCGCCGGGTTCGACAGCGAGGAACTCCAGACCGAGGGGCAGATCGCCGTCCTGCCCGCCGGGCACCCCCTCGCCGCACGCGCGAGCCTGTCGCTGGCCGACGTCAGCGACATCCCCGAGCTTCCGCTCGCCCGCTGGCCCCGGCACGGCACGTACCCACCCGGTCCCGGCCCGGAGATCCGCGACCAGACGCAGTTGGCCCAGTTGATCGCCCTGGGCCGTACGGCGGCCGTCCTCCCGGACTCGGCCCGCGCCTGGCTGTGGGCCGAACACAGCGCCGTCCCCCTCACCGACGCACCTCCCGTCGTCACCCACATCGCCTGGCCCGCGCACAGCCGCTCGCTCACCCTCGCCGGACTGATTCGCACGGCCGCACGGCTGTGACCGCTGTTGTCCGCCGTGCGGGAAGGCGCCCCGAAGTCGGGTACGGGATCACTCCTGGACGGAGGCCAGGCCCATCGGGGAGTACCGGTCCCCCGCCGCGGCTCCGACCGGGATCGCGGCGCTGAGCCCGGCGATGGTCGCGGGGGCGAGCTCGATGGCGGCCGCGGCCACGTTCTGCTCCAGCCAGGTGCGCCGTTTCGTTCCCGGGAGGGCCGTGACCCCTTCCTGCGCGAGCACCCAGGCGAGGGCGAGCTGACCAGGCGTCATGCCGAGTCCTTCCGCCTCCGCGACGATCCGGTCGAGAAGCGACAGGTTCCTTTCCAGGTTCGCGTCGGCGAAGCGCGGAGAGGTACGACGGAAGTCCTGGGCCGGCAGGTCCCGCACCGACCGGACGGCTCCGGTGAGGAACCCGCGGCCGAGCGGCGCGTACGCGACGAATCCGATCCCCAGTTCACGGACCGTGTCGAGCACGCCGTTGACCTCGACCGTGCGGCTGAACAACGAGTACTCGGTCTGCACCGCCGACAGCGGGGCCACCGTGTGCGCGGCGCGGATGCTCGCCGAGGACGCCTCGCTGATACCGAGGTACCGCACCTTTCCCTCCGTCACCAGATCCGCGAGGGCGCCGAACGTCTCCTCGACGGGCACGGCTGGATCGACCCGGTGCAGGTAGTACATGTCGATGTAGTCGGTGCCCAGTCGGCGCAGGGAGCCTTCCACGCACCCACGCAGGTAGTCGGGATGCCCGTTGGGGCCGCCGACGAACTCCCCGGTCTCGTCGAGAGTGACGCCGCCGCCCTTGGTCGCCACGGTCAGTTCGTCACGGCGGCCCTTCAGCGCACGCCCGAGCAGTTCCTCGCCGCTGAAAGGCCCGTACATGTCCGCGGTGTCGAACATCGTGACGCCCAGCTCGACCGCCCGGTGCACGGTCCTGACCGCCTCGGCCTCGTCCGGAGTGCCGTACATCGCGGTCATGCCCATGGTGCCGAGGCCCTCGACGGAGGCGACCAGGCCGCGCTCGCCGATCGTGTGTGTCTGCAAAGTCATGTCTCCACCTTGTTGTTGTCGTGGTCGGTGCTGTCCAGGCAGCTCAACGGGCGCGCGCTCCGACGAGGTCGGCGGTCGCCTCCCACAGTCGACCGGCCATGGCAGGGTCGAGCCCGGCCTTGCCCTGTCGGCGGACGGCCGGGGAACCGCGGAAGCCGCCGAGGCCGTCCGGTCCGACGTAGGAGTTGCCGGGAACGTCCTGCGTGGCGGCGTAGAGAAGCGAGAGTGCTCCGCGCTCGGGGGCGTTGGTGAGGAACGTGAACCGGTTGATGACGTTCGACCGGGACTGGGCCGCCAGCGCGGTACGGGCGATGCCGGGGCTGGCGAGCACCGAGCGCACCGGGCTGCCTTCGGCGGTCAGCCTGCGCTGCAACTCCAGGGAGAACAGGACGACAGCGAGCTTCGACGCCTGATAGGCCTGCATTCCGTTGTGCTTGCGGGTCCGCCAGTCGAGGTCGGACAGGTCGATCCTGCCTTGCTTGTGCAGCTCGCTGGTGACGTGGACGACGCGGTCGGTGATGTGCGCGAGCAGCAGGGTGGTCAGCAGAAAGGGGCCGGTGTAGTTGGTGGTGGTCTGGAGGTCGAGGCCGTCGACGGTGCGCGCGGCGGGGATGTCCATCACGCCCGCGTTGTTGATCAGGATGTTGATGTCGCCGGACCAGGAGTCGGCGAAGGCCCGCACCGAGGTCAGATCCGACACGTCGAGCGGTCGGATGTCGAAGGTTCCGGGGAGGTCGGCCACGGCGCGGCGGGCCTTGCCGGTGTCGCGTACCCCCAGCACCACACGGGCACCGGCCCGAGCGAGTTCGCGTGCCGTGATCAGGCCGAGGCCTCGGCCGGCACCGGTGATCACCACCGTACGGCCGGTCAGGTCCGGGAGGTCGTCCGCTGTCCAGCTGGTCATCGTCATGGTCATGGCTCCGTCGTCGGTGGTTGGTGGTTGGTGGTTGGTGGTTGGTGTTTCGCGGTTCGCGGTTCGCGGTTCGCGGCGACCCCGGTGATCGGTGATCGCAATGCCAGTGAACGCGCCGCGCCACCGGCGCTGGAAGGACACGTGGAACCACTGAATGGCAGGTCGTGGCTAAGTCCCGCCGGATGACGAACGATGGGGACCATGGACCATACGTTCGATCGCTCGTCCCTCGGGGCCTTCCTGCGCACCCGGCGCGCGGCGCTGCAACCGGAGGACGTCGGGTTGTACCGCGGACAGCGCCGGCGCGCTCCGGGCCTGCGCCGCGAGGAGGTGGCGGAGCTCTGCACGATGTCCGCCGACTACTTCGCCCGGCTGGAACGCGGCGACGGGCCGCAGCCGTCGGAGCAGATGGTCGCGGCCATCGCCCGCGGCCTGCGGCTGACGCCGGACGAGCGCGATCACCTGTTCCTGCTCGCCGGTTACCGCACCGCGCGCCGAGATCTGCGGCTCCGCTACGTCAGCCCCGGGCTGATGCGGGTCATGGACGGCCTGGCCGGCACCACCGCGCAGGTCATGGGTCCCCTGGGCGAGACGCTGCTCCAGACGCCGTCCGCGGTGGCGCTGCTCGGCCACCAGACCCAGTACACCGGCAACGCCCGCAGCGCGACGTACCGATGGTTCACCGATCCGGCCGCCAGAGAGCGGTACCACCCGGAGGAGTACGACAGGAACAGCCGGACCAACGTCGCGCAGTTGCGCGCGGCCGTGACTCGGGACGGGCCCGGCTCCCCCGCGGCGAACCTGGCGGACATCCTGCTGAGCACCAGCGCCGAGTTCGCCCGTCTGTGGGAGCGTCACGAGGTGGGCCTGCGCTGGAGCGAGACCAAACGGTTCGTCCATCCGCAGGTCGGACGGCTGAACCTCTACTGCCAGCTCCTGCTGGAGCCCGACCAGGGCCAGTCGCTCCTCATATTCACCGCCACCCCGGGCACGGAAAGCCACGACAAGCTCGCCCTGCTCACCGTGCTCGGGACCGACCAGTTCGCCGCCGACACCGAGTGACGGCACCCACTATCTCGGCCACGGGCCCGAGAGGGCGTTCCCCCGGAGACGGTGACGGCGACGGCGCCTACTGGTCCGGTTTCGTCAGGATCGCGCTCACGACCACGTCGAAGAGGTGATCGGCGCGTGGTGCGAGCGAGGGCTGGTCGCTGAGCCACGCGAGCGAGCCGCCCAGGGCGAACAGGTCGGCGCCGTCGATGTCCGTTCGCGCCAGGCCCTCCGCCTGGGCGCGGGCGAGGAGTCGCGCACCGGACGCGCGCATTGTCACGCACGAGGCGTGCAGCGCGGACCCCGCGTCCTCGATGGCGGCCACCATCAACGCCACGACACCGCGGTAGTTGTGCGCGACGGCGACAAAGTCGCGTAGCCACGACACCAGCGCCTCGTCGGGTGAGCTCGCCTCTTCGAGTTCGCCCGCCTTCTCCGTCAGCTCGTCGAAGCTCGTACGGAGCAGGGCCTCGAACAGCGCCTCGCGCGTCGGGAAGTGCCGGATCAGCGTGGCGAGTCCCACGTCGGCCTTGCGCGCGATGTCGCGCAGCGACGCGTCGACACCCTGCTCGGTGATGACGGCGCCCGCGACAGCGAGCAGGTGGTCGCGGTTCTTCCTGGCGTCGGCCCGCATGTGCCCCTCTTGACTATCCGGATCACTGATCCATATATTCGGTTCAGTGATCCGGATAACCGGATCGCTGATCCGATCAGCGTATCCCCCACCAGGGGCAGGAGAAAACGATGCCGACACACACCATGAGGGCGATCCGGCTGCACGAGCACGGCGGCCCCGAGGTTCTGCGTTACGAGGAGGTGCCGATTCCCGAGCCGAGGCCGGGCGAGGTGCTCGTTCGCGTGCACGCGGCCGGCCTCAATCCCCCGGATTGGTACCTGCGCGACGGGATGGCCAACCTGCCTCCGGAGACGCGGCCGAGGTTCGAACTGCCGGTGATTCCGGGGACGGACGTGTCGGGTGTCGTCGAGGCCGTCGCGGCGGATGTGGAGGACTTCTCCGTCGGTGACGAAGTGTTCGGCCTCCTCCGCTTTCCCAGCTTCGAGGGCAGCGCCTACGCCGAGTACGTGGCCGCACGTGCGTCGGACCTCGCGCTCAAGCCGGCCGGGATCGACCACGTGCACGCCGCCGGGGCGCCCATGGCCGGGCTGACGGCATGGCAGTTCCTGATCGAACTCGGGCACGATCACCCCTCGCCCTTCCAGGCGGCGAGGCATCGCCCGGTGCCGCTCGACGCCGACACGACAGTGCTCGTCAACGGCGCCGCCGGTGGCGTGGGACACCTCGCGCTGCAACTGGCGAAATGGAAGGGTGCGCATGTCATCGCAGTGGCCTCGGGCGCGCACGAGTCGTTCCTGCGCGAACTCGGCGCCGACCGGTTCATCGACTACACCAAGGCCCGCCCCGAGGAACTCGTACACGACGTCGACCTCGTCCTCGACGCCGTCGGCGGTCCGGACAGCAGGCGCCTCCTGAGTACGCTCAAGCGCGGCGGCTCCCAGTTCCCCGTGTTCTTCGGCGAATTCGACGAGGAGGAGACCGCGAAACTGGGCGTCACGGTCACCGGCACCCAGGTCCGCTCGAACGGCGCGCAACTCGCCGAACTGGGAAGCCTGTTGGACGCCGGCACGGTTCGCGTCGCGGTGGACAGCACGTTTCCGCTCGCGGATGCCCGAGCCGCGCACGAACGCGCCGGCCAAGGCCACATCCAGGGCAAGATCGTGCTCACGGTCGGTCGCTGACCGTTCCGGAGTGGACCATCGCATGAACGAAACCACATGAAACCGCATGAAATCGCGGGGCGAACCCGAGGCAATCGTCAATTAGAAGTTGACGGCCCTCCATCGTCAACCTACGATTGACGCATGAGTCCACTCGACATCAGCCTCGCCGACCTGATCGCGCGTCTCGACGAGGAACTCCCCGCGGCCGACGAACTGGCCCGCATCAGCGAGGCGCGACTGCGCGCCCAGACCCTGTCGGACCTCGGTGACCAGCTCATCGACCACTACGTCAGCAAGGCGAAGCAGACCGGCGCGTCATGGACGGAGATCGGCGACGCCATCGGGGTGTCCAAACAGGCCGCCCAGCAACGCCACGCACCCGGCCCTTTCGAGCGGTACACCAATCTGAACCGGCACAGCATCGTGCTGGCGCAGGAGGCCGCCCGGACGTACAGGCATGACTCCATCGGCACCGAACACCTCCTGCTCGGCCTGCTCGGCGAACCGCAGGGCCTGGCGTACGAGCTGCTGCTCGCGAAATCCGAGTCGGAACGACGTGTCCGCGACGCGATCGAGGCAGCGATGCCACCGGCCGGGGAGAAGGCACTGCGGGGTCACATCCCGTTCCGGCCGGAGAGCAAGGAGGCCATCGAGCAGGCTCGCGGCGCGGCTGCCGGCCTCGGCCACGACTGGGTCGGCACGGAACACACCCTGCTGGGCCTGATCCGCGCCGGGGACAGCCCGGCCGCGCGGATCCTCCGCGACCTGGGCTTCACGTGGGACGAGCTGCGCGAGACGGTCAGGACCGAGATCGCCGAACGGTCCGCCGCGCGCGAGAAGGAGTAGCGAAACGCGTCTCACCCGCGGCTGTCGCGGGCGGCCTCTGACGCAGGGGTGTCCCGCTGAGGGTCGGTGACCTGATCCTGCGGAGCGCCTGGGTCGACAGCGGCGTGCTCGTCCAGGCGGCGGGCCAGCGCGCGCACGAGGTCGCGCAGGGCGGCGGGGTGTTCGATGACGAACGGGCGGTCGAGGGCGGCGAGTACGGGAGGGATCCAGTCCAGCCGTTCGGCCCGGATCCGGACCTGGATCCACCCGGTGTCCTCGTCGGCCGCCGCGGAGTCGCCCGCACCGCCGGACCGGGGCTCGGCGGTGTCGGCCGGGCCGGCCTCGCCCGGTGCGGTCGTGGGCGGGATCGCGGACAGGGTGGCGATCCCGGCCGGAAGGTGCGTGCGAAGGTGCTGGGCGCTGTCACGGATCCGCAGCGACACATCATGGGTCCAGGGTGTGTGCGCGAGGCTGTCCAGCACGGTGGCCGCCGGGTCGAAGTCGGCAGGGACGGTGAACGAGCCGGACTGCACCGACAGGGCGGTGATCCGGTCCAGCCGGAAGGTGTGCACCTCACTGCCGGAAGGGTCGGCGCCGGTCAGGTACCAGCGTCCGGAGTGCGCCACGAGGCCGTAGGGCAGAACGGTGCGGTCGCTGCGGCGGTCCTTTCTGTCGGTGTAGCTGATCACCACCGGCCGCTGTTGCCGTGCGGCTTCCGCGAGTTCGAGCAACACCTCGGTTTCCGGGGCGACGCCTGGGCGGGGCGAGGTGGTGAAGTCCGCCGTTTCCAGCAGAGCGTCCAGCCGTCGCCCCAGCGCCTTGGGCAGCACCCGCAGCAGTTTCGCCGTGGCACTCTCGCTCGCGGCGACGTACGTGGTGACCAGCCCGGCCCTGCGGCCGGTCAGGAGACCGAGCAGTACGGCCAGGGCCTCTTCGTCGGTGAGCATCAGCGGGGGCATCCGGTAGCCAGGAGCGAGCCGGTAGCCGCCGTAGCGGCCTCGCATCGAATCGACGGGCACGCCGAGCTCAAGCAGGTGTCCGGCGTATCGCCGGACCGTGCGTTCGTCGACATCGAGACGAGCCGCCAGGTCGGGGACGGTGCGGATGCCGCCCCCTTGGAGGATCTCCAGCAGAGCGAGCACGCGGGCGGTCGATGTGGTCACCCCGGAAAGTCTGCCGCACATACCGGGCGGAACCTGTCCGGTATGGGTCCTAGCGTTGCGGACAGCCCCACCGTCCGAGCCCTCCAGCCGAACCCCACCGTCCGAGCCCCACCATCCGATCCCGGCACAGACAGGAAACCGTCATGAACTTCGTCTCGATCCGTGTGATCACCGACGACGTCGCCCGCCTCGTCGAGTTCTACGAACAGGTCACCGGCGTCACGGCGACGTGGTCGACTCCCGACTTCGCCGAACTCGTGACGCGGTCGTGCACGCTGGCGATCGCCGGCAGCCGCACCGTGGCACTGTTCGGCACCGGCTCCGCCCGACCGGCCGCCAATCACTCGGTGATCACCGAGTTCCGCGTCGCCGACGTCGACGCGGAGTACAGCGCCTGCTGCCTCTCGGCTGCGAGTTCGTCCAGAAGCCGACGACGATGCCGTGGGGCAACCGCTCCCTCCTCTTCCGGGACCCCGACGGCAATCTGATCAACTTCTTCACGCCGGTCACCTCCGAGGCAGTACAGAGGCAGGACCGCCAGGGCGGCATGGTGCGGTGACCGTTGGTCCCGGTTCGAGCGCGACGGCTCACGGACCCGGTGGGTCAACCGCTCCCCGGACGCGCCTACTTCGGCACGCGGAAGCGGAGCATCGTTACGGCGCCGGACTGGGTGTTGCTGAAGGGTTCCAGGTCGATCCTGTCGAGGGTCGGCGGTGTGAAGCGGACACCGTCGCCGAGCAGTACCGGTAGGACGTACACCAGGATCTCGTCGACGAGCCCGCGCCGCAGGCACTGGGCGGCCACGTCGGCACCGAGGATCTCCAGGTTCTTGCCGCCCGCGGCGCTGCGTGCCGTGGCGACGGCTTCCTCGATGTCACAGGTGAGGAAGACGACGCCGGGGTCCGGCTCGGCAGGAGGCTCGTGGGTGAGGACGAACTGTGCGCCCCCTTCGTACGCGGTCTCCTGGGCGGTCATACCCCTGGCGACCTCGTACGTGCCCCGGCCGACGAGCATGGCGCCCGTGGCCTCCATGACCTCCGGGACCACGTCCGGAGTCAGGTACTCGCCGATCCAGCCCATCGCGTGGCCAGGGCCGGCGATGAAGCCGTCCAGCGACATCGCCCTGTTCACGACGACCTTGCCCGTGCCGTCGCCCACGTCGTCACTCATGCGTCTTCTCCAAGCGCCTCGGCCACTCGTCACACGTCGGCTTCCGGATCGGCCGCGGGGCCGCCTGCCGACTGCAACTTACGCTTGTCCTCGCCGTGTTCGACATCGTGCTGGGCAAGAAGCGACAACAACTCCGCCACCGTCAGCCTCTGGTCGGCGGGGTGACGCAGGATGGTCCCGTCCTCGATGTGGTACGCGTTGGACCGCCCTTGCCGTGTGTGGGTGAGATACCCACCCTCCTCAAGATCCGAGACGATCTTCTGGACGGCACGTTCGGTGAGCCTGCAACGCGCCGCGATGTCGCGAATGCGGGTGGTGGGATCCTCCGCGATGGCCGTCAGTACACGGGCGTGGTTGGTGAGGAAGGTCCAGCCACTGTGTGATTCCGGTGCTCCGCGCATGCCGTCAGGATAGGACATGTGATTCACGTATTCAAAAGGGTGAACTTCATTTCATGTATCTCTTGACGTACGTGGGTCTTCGGACCGACGCTGTTCGCGGCAGAGAAACACGGATGCCCATGGAGTGACCGTCATGCCAGAACGCGCGCTTCCGACGCAGCACCCGATGGGGGGCGGCGCCCCCACGGCGCCTGTCCGTCCGTCCACCGGTCACGAGAGGCCCCGGCTGGAGATCGAAACACGCCCTGCGGGCGACCGTACGCTCGTCGTGCTGACCGGTGCGATCGACCTGGTCACGCAGCAGGCTCTGCGGGACGGGTTGCAGGCGGCCCTGGCCCGCTCGGCACGAGGGATCGATCTCGATCTGAGCGGAGTCGACTTCTGCGACTGTTCCGGACTCAACGTGCTGCTGTTCCTGCGGCAACGCGCGCTCGCCGAGGACAAGACCGTCGCCATCCAGGCGGTCTGCGCCGCGGTGCACCGGCTCTTCTCCGTCACCGGCACCCTGCCCCTGTTCACCATGGACGACGAAACCGAGGACGCCGAACGGATCACCGGCGCGCACCCGGACACGGAACGGCCATCCGGCGGGAACATCGAGTCAGTCGAATCACTCGGCGAAGCGAACGAGGATCTGCGGATCGAACTGGTCCAGCTCCGGCGCGCCCTGCGGACGCGGCCTGTCATCGACCTCGCGCGCGGGGTGCTCATGGCGTCCTTCCGCCTGAGCGCCGACGATGCCTGGAAGGTTCTGGTGACCGTCTCGCAGAACACCAACACCAAGCTTCGGCAGGTGGCCGAAGACCTGGTCGGCGCCGTCACGGGCGACGCGCTCTCCGAGCAGTTCCGACTGGAGGTCGCCGAAACGGTCACCAGGCTCCGGACAGCTCCCGCGCCAACGCCGGTTGCCTGCGACCGGAAGGAGTGAGGCGGCTCGGTCGAACGCCCCGGCGGGCCGGGTACGCCTCACACATGGGCCGGGCTGCCCCCGGGGTCCGGGGACAGCCCGACCAGGAAGCAACTACGCCTGGGGGGAACCGGCGAGTTGTTCCTGCTTGTCATGCGGCTGAAGGAGTTCTTCGTGCTCCAGAGCCGCACCCTCGGTGTCGACGTCGGGAAGTATCCGGTCGAGCCAACGGGGCATCCACCAGCCGGCTTCGCCGAGGAGTTGCAGAGCGGCGGGCACCAGGACCATGCGGACCACGAGTGCGTCGACCAGGACTCCGACGGTCAGCGCCAGTCCGATCGACGCCACCATCGGGTCACCGCCGCTGAAGGCGAAGCCCGCGAACACCGCCGCCATGATGGAGGCCGCGGCCACGACGACGGGAGAGGCCTGCCCGAAGCCCTGGAGCACCGCCGCCCGGGTGTGCAGTCCCTTCTTGTGGGCCTCGTGTATGCGGGAGACGAGGAACACCTGGTAGTCCATGGCGAGTCCGAACAGGACGCCGACCACGATGAGCGGCATCAGGCTGGCCAGCGGCCGGGCCTCGTCGAGGCCGACCAGGCTGCCTGCCCAGCCCCACTGGAAGACCGCCACCGTCACCCCGAGGCCCGCGGCGAACGACATCAGGAATCCGACGGTGGCCAGCAACGGAACCGCGAGGGAACGGAACACCAGGGTGAGCAGGAGCAGCGAGAGGCCGACCACGCAGATCAGATAGGTGATGAGGCCGGTGGAGAGCTGCTTGTTGACGTCGACGTCCACCGCTGTCTGTCCGGTGACGGAGACCCGCGCCCCCTTCACGTCGTTCATCGCCGTGCGCATGGAGGACACCAGGTCGCTGGTACGGGCGTCCGCCGGGCCGTGTTCGGGGGTGACCGCCACGAAGGCGACGTCCGCGTTCTCGGCGGGCTGGACGGGGCTGACGTCGACCACACCGTCCACCGCGCTGATCTTCTCCGTCGCGCCGGCCGCGGTGTCCGCCGCGTCCGCACCCTCGAAGAGCACGATCAGAGGGTTCTGTTCGCCGGCACCGAACGCGTCGCTCACGGTGGTGTACGCGGCACGCTGGGAGCTGGCCGGGTCGGAGCCGCCCGGAGGGTCGAGTTCGGTCTTGAGCGAGAGGGCCGGCAGAGCGAGCAGGACGACGGCGACCGTGGCACCGAGGATGGTGAGGACGGGCCGGTTGACGACCAGCAGGGCCCAACGGCCCAGCAGGCGCGGCCGGGACGGCGCGTCGAGATGGGCCTCGGATGCCGAGGCGGTCGCTGCCGCACTCGCTGTCGCACCCGAGGCAGCACTGTCGGCGGCCTGGCGTTCCCTGCGCGGCAGCGCCTTGCGGCCCAGGGTCTTCAGCACGGCAGGGACGACGGTGAGCGACGCCGCGACCGCCACGATCACGGCGAACGCCGCGCCCATCCCCATCTCGGTGATGAACGCGATCTGTACGATCGACAGCCCCGCCAGGGCGATGACGACGGTGGTTCCGGCCACGACCACGGAGGTCCCGGCGGTGCCGGAGGCACGTGCCACCGCGGAGTCGACGTCGGCTCCGCGGCGGAGTTCGTCGCGGAACCGCGAGAGGATCAGCAGGGCGTAGTCGATGCCGACCGCCAGGCCCAGCATCAGCGCGAGGATCAGCGTGGTGGACTGGATGCCTTCGCCGGTCGAGGACCAGGCGAGAACGCCCACGATGCCGACCACGACACCGCCCAGAGCGGTCAGCATGTTCGCGCCGGCCGCGGCCAGCGAACCGAAGGTCAGCAACAGCACGACGAAGGCGACCACGACACCGACGGCTTCGGTGACACTGGCGATCTCGGGCGGCCCGTCGTCGAGGGCTCCACCGAGCTCGACCGTGTATCCCCCGCTCGTCAGGTCCGTCGCGGCCTCGCGGACATCGGCTTCGACAACGGCCTGATCGGCCTCCAGGTCGACCAGGAGCGTCGAGACGGCGACCGAGCCGTCCTCCGACACGAAGGGACGGCTCTCGTCGTAGGGATCCGAGGCCGACAGGACGTCAGGGATGTCGGCGGCGCGCGACACGAGGGCCGTGACCTGCTCCCTGCCGACCGGATCCGCGAACGAGGTGCCGTCGGGCGCCTCCACGACCAGCATCAGTTCGCCGGACTCGGGGCCCGCCGCCGCGGGGAACGCCTTGTCCATCGTGGCCAGCGCGGTGGTCGACTCGGCACCAGCGATGCTGAACTCGGCGTCGGAGAACTTCGCTCCGCTGATCGTCAGAACCGTGAAGACCACGGTCAACACGATCCACGCGCCGGCGACGACGAGGCGGTGGCCGGCGCTGAAGGCACCGACCCTGGACAGCAATCGAGACATGAAGAACTCCTGCGGGAAGGCAGTACGGGGGCCGCTGGTGCGGACCCGATGCCTTACCTTCCGGCGCGGGGTGCCTCCTGGGCGTCGCGCATCCGCGGTAGGGGCGTACCGCATCCGTCGTAATTACCGGCCGGTGGATCAGCCGGTGGATCACCCACGGCCGCAGGGGTCAGTCGTCGAGCAGGCCCGCACGGATCGCGGCGACGACGAGCTGCGCCCGGTCCCGGACCTGCATCTTGCTCATGGCCCGGTTGACGTGGGTCTTCGCCGTCAGCGGTGATATGAACAGCCGCTCCGCGATGGCGTCGTTGCCCAGGCCCTGGGCGACCAGGGTCGCGACCTCCCGTTCCCGGGAGGTCAGGGACGCGGCCCTGCGCAGGTCCTCCGGGGAGGCCACCTGGTGCGGCCATTGCCGGCGCGCCGTGTCGGCGAGATGCCCGACGACGGTGTCGGTCGCGTCGGCGGACAAAGAGGTACCCCCGGCGGCGACCCGTCTGACCGCCCGGGTCAGTTCCTCGTGGTCCGCCGACTTCCCGAGGAAGCCGTTGGCCCCGGCCTGGAGGGCGGCGAGCACGTTCTGGTCGGTGTCGAAGGTGGTCAGCACCAGGATGCCGATGTCCGCGGTGGTGGCGTCGTCGCGCAGTTGGAGGATCGCCCCCACTCCGTCGAGCACCGGCATCCGAAGGTCCATCAGGATGACGTCGGGCGCCAGGGCCCGCGCCATGTCGACGGCTCGACGTCCGTCGCCCGCCTCCCCGACGACGTCGACGCCCTCACCGGTCTCCAACAGGGCACGTATCCCTGAGCGGATCATCATCTGGTCGTCGACGATGAGCACGCGCACGACGCTCATACGGGCGTCTCCTTCGAGGTTCGGGGCGCGGTCGCCGGGAGCTGGGCGGTCACCAGGAACCCGTCCGTGTCCGGCCCTGCGAAAAAGGTGCCACCCAGCAGATGGACCCGTTCTTCCATGCCCACCAGGCCAAGACCGCTCCCGGCGGACGTCGTCTCGCGCGGCACCCACGCGTTGCGGACCGACAGCGTGACGTAGCCGTTGACGGGGGCGGCGACGACCACCGTGGCGGCGCCGTCGCCGTACCGTTGCGCGTTGGTCAGCGACTCCTGGAGGAGACGCTGGGCGGCGGTACGGGCGACCGGCGCGAGCGCGAGCAGGTGGTCCAGTCCGTCGGTCTCGATACTCAGTCCGATGCCCTCGAAGCTCAGCAGCAGGTCGTCGATCATGGCGGCATCGACCGGGGTGGAGGGGACGGGTTCGGATTCCGAGGCGCGCAGCACGCTGAGGACGACTCCCAGTTCCTCCATCACCGACTGGGTCGCGGCCAGGACGTCGTCGAGTGCGCGCTCGGTGACCTGCGGCGAGCGTGCGAGGTTCGCTCTGGCGACGTTGGTGTGGACACTGACGACCGCGAGGTGATGGGCGACGCTGTCGTGGAGTTCACGGGCGATCCGCAGTCGTTCCTCCGCGACGTGCCGGGCGACCTCCTCCCGTCTGCGCTCGGCCTCCTGGCGGCGCCGCCCCACCTCGGCGATCACGTAACGCCGCTGGGCCTGCACCCACTGGCCCACCCCGACCGTCGCGGCCGCGAGGGCGACAAGTCCGAACGCCCCGCCGCTGCCGGTGCCCCACAACGGGACGTACGTGGCGAACATGACGCTCCCCGAGACGACCGCACCGGCGGTGACCGCGTCGAAGCGGGGGCGGCGCAGCGCGAACAGGAACAGCAGTCCCCCGGCGACGGCCCAGGTGCCCCAGGGTGCGGGGTCGCGCAGCTCCAGCCCGGCCAGCAGCGCGGCGACGACGACTGCGAGGTTCGATGCCCGCACGGCGAGTCCCGCGCCCACCGCGCCAAGGCCGAGGATGGCCCACAGCGTCGCGGAACCGGCATGGTCGCCGACCACCGCGGACACGCCGCCCACGGCCAACGCCACCACCACCGTGAGCATGCCCGCGAACGCCCATCGATCCGAACGCACCACTGATCACTCCGTGTTCATGCTCAGATGACAGACGGCAGGCGGAGGAGGCGGGTCGAGAGCCGACGGTCGCCAGCTTCGCCGAACATTATGGCACGCTGTTCTATAGAAATGTGATCGACCGGCAGGAGGCGCGGGACAGATGGGTGCCAGCGGAGAGTCGGCGCCCAGGCGCCGCACGGCGAGTGATCAGGTTCAGGCGGCCCTCCTCGAAGCGGCACAGAGCGTGCTCGACCGCGAAGAGCTGGCCAACGTCACCGTTCGGGCCGTCGCTCGTGAGGCCGACGTCGCACCCATGGGCGTGTACAACCGGTTCGGCAGCAAGGAAGGGCTCCTCCTCGCCCTGGCGGTTCGAGCCCTCGAAGACCTCTGGAACGCGGTCGCGGTCGATCCGTCGCTGGACCCCGAAGTGCGGTTCCGCCAGGCATGCGTGGCATACCGGCGGTTCGCCCTGGCGCACCCCCAGCGGTACGCGCTCGTCTTCGGAGGCGGCGGACCGGTCGCCCTCACGGGCTCCGAGGCGTCGGTGCACGGCCATGCCGCGTTCGAGGTCCTGATCGAACTCGTCGAAGGCCTCGTCGGTCGCGACTCCCTCAAGCGGTTCGCCAACTCGGGCGAGGCCGCGCAGTTGGTCTGGACGGCCATTCACGGTGCGGTCCACCTGGAACTGGGAGGGATCGGGCAGGTGTCCGGCCCGCACGACAGCTATGGACAGCTGGTCGATCTGCTCATCCGCGGGCTGCGCTAGAGCTGGAACGTACGAACCCGCGCGGGGAAGATCCTCAAGCGCGAGCTGACGTTGACCGCGTCTCCGGTCCGATCGGCGCCGTCGCGCGGGCCGACCGTTCGGGTCCTCGCCCTCAGAGCCCCGGATCCGCTATCGCCCGGCGGATGTTCGAGGGGGCGGTAGCAGGACCCGGCCGCCCAGGCCCTACCCTCGTCCCCCGTGACCGATCTCCCCTCGCACCTCCGCGTGACCTCAGAGGCCTACGACGGCGTCGCCGTTCTCTACGCGGATCTCGTCCGTGACTCGCTCGCCGCTCTTCCGCTGGACCGTTCGGTTCTCGCCGCGTTCGCCGACCTGACACGAGCCGCCGGCGCCGGACCCGTCGCCGAGCTGGGGTGTGGTCCCGGATATGTGACGGCGCACCTGCGAGACCTGGAACTGGACGTCTTCGGCGTCGACCTCTCACCGGTGATGATCGGTCTTGCCCGGGAGGCACACCCCGACCTGCGGTTCGAGGTCGGTTCGATGGACGCGCTGGACCTGGCCGACGGCGAGTTGGGCGGCATCGTGTCCTGGTACTCGGTCATCCACACTCCACCGCACGAAATCCCGTCGTACTTCGCCGAGTTCCGCCGCGTTCTGGCCCCGGGCGGCATCCTCGCCCTCGCCTTCTTCGAGGCCGAGGGCGGTCCGGTGACGCCGTTCGACCACAAGGTGACCACGGCCTACCGATGGCCCGTCGACGACCTCGCACGGCTCGCCCGCGAGGCCGGGTTCGTGGAGGTCGGCCGGATGCTACGTGAACCCCTCGCGGAAGAACGGTTCCGCCGCGGCCACCTGCTGATGCGGGCTCAGGAACAGTCCGAGAGCCCTGAAATCCGAGTCCGGGAGTCCGAGAGGAAGTACGCCCCGTGAACACCGGCAGCTACTACGAGCCCATCGACGAAGACCGCTACAAGCCGACCGTTCACGCGGGCGGCGCATGGGACATCGACGAGCTGCACTTCAGCCCACTCGGCGGACTCATCGTCCACGCCATCGAGCGCCGTCTGGCCGCGCGCCCGGAGAACGGCCTGGTCATGTCCAGGATCAGCTTCGACATCCTCGGACGCCTCGCCCTCGACGAGTGCGAGGTCCGGGTCGAGACCATCCGGCCCGGCCGCACCATCGAACTGATCGAAGCCGTGGCCCTCGTCTCGGACCGCCCCGTCGTACGTGCCCGAGCCTGGCTCCTCGCCTCCTCGGACACCTCCGCGGTCGCCGGAGGTGCCGCCGACCGGCTCACGCCGCCCGAGACACTCGCCCCCTGGCCGCTGAGTTCCGTCTGGCCCGGCGGCTACATCGCCTCCCTCGACGTACGTCCGGTCACGACGCCCCAACCGGGCCGTACGACCGCGTGGATCTCGACCGACCTCGACCTGGTAGCGGGCGAGCAGGTCAGCCCTCTCGCGTCCTACGTCGCACTCGTCGACACCGCCAACGGCATCGCCGTACGCCAGCCGCCCACCGCCTGGATGTTCCCCAACGTCGACCTGACCATCCACCTCCACCGCCGGCCCGAAGGCCGCTGGACCGGGCTCGACACCACTGTCGTCTTCGGCCCGACAGGCCAGGGCGTCACCAGCACCGTCCTGCACGACGTCACCGGACCCATCGGCCACGCCCAACAGATCCTCACCGTCCGACCCTCGTAGGACACACCGGCCCACCGACGTCTCATGTCACGGCACGTCCTGTACGAGGGGACGGCGAGCCGGCGATGAGCCATCGCCGGCTGGCTGGATTCACTTGCTGGAAAGGCTCCACGCGCCGTCGGCGGCGGCCCCAGCGCCGAGGTCCGTCCACTCGGTGCCACTCAGTTCGAGGGCGTCGAGGAGATAGGCGGCGATCGCGTCGGCGACGAGGGCGACGCGGGCGGGGGATTCGTCGGTGGTCTCGGTGACCAGTTCACCAGCGAGGCCGCCGAGGGTGTGCTCGCCCTCGGAGATGGCGAGCAGGCTCTTCGGGGACGGGCTGAGGTGGTAGGCGTCCGTGAACCACTCCGGCCCTCGGGTGGAGAGCTGGGACTGGTCCTTGCCGCCCGCGATGATCAGGGCCGGGGTGGTCATGGTGGAGTAGTCCGGCCTCATGAACGGAAGATGTTCGGCGGCGAACGGGGTGAGAGTGTCGCCGGTTCCGGTCGCGGCGATCAGCGCGCCTGCCGAGACCGCGGGGTGGGTGAAGTCCTCGCCGGGCACGCCGTCGGCGTCGAGCACACGCGCCGCGAGGAGCGCGCCGACGGTCTGGGCGCCCCAGGAGTGGCCGACGACCGCGACGCGCTCCCGGTCGACGCGCGCCGGCAGGCCGCCGCCGGCCTGGACGAGGATGTCGTCGAGGCCGTCGAGGACCGCATGCAGGTCGGAGATCCGGACGCGCCAGATGGTGGCGAAGCGCGGGTCGTCCCACCCGATGCCGTTGCGGCGGGAGTCCAGGTGGGTGGGCTGCACGACGACGAATCCGGCTGCGGCCCACCGGTCGACGAGAGGCGCGTATCCGTCCAGGGACCATGCGTTGCCGTGCGAGAACACGATCACCGGCAGGTTCTCCCCCGACAGAGGGGCGGTGACCTTCACCTGAAGGTCGGGGCTGCGTCCCGGCGCGGGAACGGTGATGGGCTTGACCGCGACGATCCGCTGGTCGGGGTTGCGGGGAGGCTTGGATGCGGACACGGAGGCAGAGGCGGACATGGAGGACCTGCGCTTTCTCATGAGATCGCTCTGCCATAATTTGGCGGAGCGCCGTTCCGCCAACTTAGCGGAACATTGTTCCGCGAGCAAAGGGAGCCCCAGTGCCGGAAGTGACCGGAGTACGCCAAGCCCAGGCGCAACGCACCCGCAGCGGCGTGCTGGCGGCCGCGGCGGCGGTCTTCGTGGATCAGGGCGTCCAGGCCCCCATCCGCGACATCGCCGAACGGGCCGGCGTCGGCGTCGGCACGATCTATCGGAACTTCCCGACCCGGGCGGACCTGGTCACCGCCGTCTACCGGCACCAGATCGACACCTGCGCCGCACTCGCGCCCCGGCTCCTGGAGGAGTCGCCCTCACCGTTCACCGCACTGAACCGCTGGGTGGACGCGTTCGTGGAGTTCCTGGTGACCAAGCACGGTCTCGGCGCCGCTCTGGGCTCGGAGGATCCGGGGCTGGAGAATCTCCACATCCTCATGCTCGACACCCTGGTCCCGGCCTGCGCGACGCTGCTCGACGCCTGCACCGCAGCCGGCGAAATCAGCCCCGACATCGCCGCCTACACGCTCATGCGTGCCATCGGGAACCTCTGCATCACCGGCCCCGACTATGACCAGGCCGACGCCCAGCACATGGTCACCCTGCTCCTGGCGGGCTGCCGCCCCAGGACATAGCGACAGCCCCGGCTCACCTCCTCCTAAGACCGGTTCGCGGACTGGTACCGCTGGTACCGTAGGGGTCATGTCCGAACCCAAGGCGATGAACCTGCGCTTCTCCGACCCCCAGAAGCGGGCCGCCATCGCGGCGGCGGCGAAGCAGGAGGGGGTCAGCATGCAGGAGTACATCCTCTCGGCCGCGTACGACCGCGCGACGGCGGTCGAGCAGCGGTTCCTGGACGGCTTCAGGACGTCGATGGCCCGCAGTGGCGCGGCCTTCGCGGCCGAGCCGAGCGCCGCGGACCTCAGTGCCGAGGACCGTACGGCCGAGGAGCAGGCACGTCAGGACGTCGATCGTCAGGAGCGGGGCCACGCCGCGTGACGCATCCGGAACCGCTCCACCCGCTCGACGTCACGTTCCTGCTGCACGCGGCCGAGCTGCTCGACGGTGATCCCCAGGTCGATGACCTCGGGCCGCTCTACGCCGCCGTCGCCCGGGTCAACGCCCGGGCCATGGAGCGTGACATCTACGGGTCCGTGCACCTCAGGGCTGCCGCGTTGCTGCAGACCCTGGCGAGACTTCCCTGTCTGGAGCACTCGAACGAGGCGTTCGCCTGGCACGCGACCGAGGCCTATCTCGCCCTCAACGACCACCGGATCGAGTACCCACCCAAGATGGCCGTCGCCCTCGTACGAGACGCCGCCTCCGGGACGACCGGCATCGGCCGGACCGCCCGCCAACTGCGCGACTGGACCGTGGCCTGACTCCGCGGCACGGGACGCCCGCTCCGCGGAGCTACTCCGGTCGGCGTTGTTGGTTTCGTGCGGCGCGGTACTCGCGGGCCAGGACGCGCAAGGTGGCCGGGACGGACGGTCGGGCCCCCGTTCTGATGATGGTGCCGCCCCTGCGCCTTACGTCGTCCAGGCGGAGTTCCTGAACACTGATCAGGGCACGCAGGAATGGTCTGTTCTCCGCGTCAACGAGGTCCGGCAGTGAGCGGCACTGTGCGAATGCGGCTTCCGCGAGGGCGACTTGTGAACTGACCAGGTGTGCGGCCTCGGTACGTGACTCCGGTCCGCCGCGCAGGTCATCCAACTTCAGTCCGTGGCGGGACAGTTCGTTGTCCGGAATGCCGATCCTGCCCTGCTCGATGTCCTCGGGCAGGTCCGCGAGGAAGTCCGTTCGCTGCCAGGCCTCGATCAGGCTCCGGCAACCTCGTTGGAATGCCTCGTCCTGACCGGCCTTGGAGGGCGGGGCGATCAGTGCGGCGGTGAGCATCAGGGCGGGCAGCGAGTAGTCGTCGATGTAGTCCTGGAAGTCGGCCTCGGTGTCGAACCCGTTCCAGTTGGCCTCGGTGGGCGCTCCGTCGAGGAAAGCACGTATCCGCGACCGGAGTTGTGGATGGCGGCGTGCGGCGTCGGCGAGTGCTCTGAGCGTGGGCTGAGGCGAGACGTGGTCACCCTCCAGGGCTGCCGTGACATCACGGTTCCAGGAACGCAAGGCCTCCTGGCGAGTAAGTGGGTCGCCTGCGTCGATCCGTTCGTCGGTCTCGTGCATGAACGCGACCGCCGCGATGACTGCCGGGTGCAGGCGTGCGGGGAGCAACAGCCGGGTGGCCACGTACTCTTCGCGCGCGAATCGCCTGACGAGTCTGCGCCGGGTGTCGTAGTCCCGGCGCAGATGTGCGTCATCGACACCGGCCTGGTCCAGGGCGGCGGACCATTTGGTCACGGTTCTCCTTGCGGCGGTGGCGCGTGTGCGTACGTATGCGCGTACGGGTGCGGGTGGAGGTTCACGTACGTGTGCGGGTGCGGGTGCGTGACTGCTGTCCGACTGTTCGGCGGGTGCGTAAAGGATCAGTCTGAACCCGCAACGTGCGCAAGTGGATCGGCGCGCCGCGGCACCGGCCTCCAGGTCACGACGGCACAAGGGCCGGTTGGCGAACGGCATCGCTCGCCAACCGGCCCTGGGAGAGACCGCGGGGAGAAAGAACCCCGGCCCGAGTCTCCGGTTCGTGCGGGAAGCGGGTCAGTTCGCCGCCGTCGGTGAAGGGACGCGTGGGACCGCCGAGTTGGGGTCGAAGCCCGCGAAGGCCAGCCCGATGACGAATCCCGCGGCCTCCTCCAACTGCCGGGCCCGGTCCATGCCGCCGATCACCGCAGGTGTCCCCCCGACATCGCGTACCAGGGCGCTGACCACCTCCAGGGCCGCCCGGTCGTCACCGCACATCGCCACTGTCACCGGGTCCGTGTCACCGGCGGGCGGACTCGTCCACTGCGCGGCGGGAAAGAGATGGAACGCCTTCACGACACGAGCGCCCGGAGCAAGTCCCGCGATGCACCCCGCCATTGACTCGCTCTCTCCGGTGAGCAGAACACCCACACCGTGCGCGACGGCGTTCGTGGGATCGATCAACGGCGTCCCCTCCAGCGTGCCGCCGGACGCCCCTGCCAGGGCCAGCATGTCACCGACGCCGTCCCACGACACGGCCAGCAGTACCGCGTCACGTCCGGCGGCCGCCTCCCGCGGGGTGACGGCGAGCACTTCGTGCCCCAGCCGCTCAGCGAGCTTCTCGGCGTTGGCCTGCGAACGCCCGCCGATCGCCACCTCGTGCCCCGCTCGTGCCCAGCCCTCACCCAGGGCCGCCGCCAACGTTCCCGTTCCCAGGATACCGATGCGCATCGTCGCCGCCTCTCAAGCCGCAGTCAGATTCAGGCAGCCACGGTAAGGAAGTCGTCACGCACCAACAGGTGCGTGCCGTGTGCGCGATGATGGGCGTCGAGATGACCGACCACGAGACCCACTGCTACGAACTGGTCGCCGACTGCCGACTCCGCGCGGCCACCGACCTGTTCACCCATACCTGGGACCCCGTCGTGCTCGCCGCCCTGCGGACCGGACCCCGCCGCCGTCACGCCCTGCGTACCGCCATCGGCGTCATCAGCGACAAAGTCCTCACCGACACCCTCCACCGCCTGCACGCCAAGGGCCTGATAGACCGTCACGTACTCGCCCAGGCACCGCCCCGTGTCGAGTACAGCCTCACCAGCCTGGGACAGAGCCTCGTCGACGGCCCCATGACAGAGCTCGGGCGCTGGGCCGTGGAGCACGGCGACGAACTCCTCGACGCTCAGGAACGCTCCGTACAGGCCCCACCGTCAGCCTGAACATTTCAGCGGCTCCGCCTCGGGGGGAACCTCTTCCTGGCGTCCGTCGTGTGGGCGCGCATGACCTGCTGGGCGCGTGCGTCGTCGCGGTCGGCGATGGCGTCGATCAGCTCGCGATGCTCCACCCAGGCCTGCCGGACGATGGGGGTGTAGTAACGGCGGACCCGCTGCTCGACATGGGCGGCCAGCTCCGCGAGGACCGCGTTCCCCGCCAGCTCCATGACGCAGGCGTGGAACGTGGCATTGGCGATCACCACCGCGTCCACGTCGTCGGCGGCGACCGCGGCCTCGCCCCTCTCGCACAGCTCGTCCAGCCGCTCAAGTCCCTCGGCCGAGGATCCGGTTGCGGCCAGCCGAGCCGCCTCGGTCTCCAACAGGACCCGGACGACGAAGAGTTGATCGGTCTCGTCGCCGGTCGGCTCATGGATGAAGGCGCCTTGGGCGGGGCGGAGGTCCACCCACCCTTCGGTGTTCAGCCGTTGCAGCGCTTCTCGTACGGGCTGCCGGGAAACCCCGAGATTGCTCGCGAGTTCGCTCTCCACCAGGTGCTGGCCCGGGTGCAGCGCGCGTGAACTGATCAGCTCCAGCAGGGCGTCGTACACCTGCTCACGCAGCGATCCCGGGCGCTCCAGCCGGGGTACGGATCCGTGCGGCAGCTCGTTGAACAGCATCTCGCCCTCCGATTGCCTCTGTCGACTTCCTCAATCTATGGGCCTCGTGCGGAGTTCGGGAGAGTCGGGAGAGTACCGAGCGAGCTGTTCACGTCGACCGAGCTGACCGAGCTGACCGATGTGTGCTCCCCGATCGGGGGTGAGCGCTGCCCGCACGGGTCCGCCCGCGGAGTGCGTCGCGACCGGTCGGACACGCGGCGCACTCCTGGTCCTCAACAGGTGGGCAGACTCCGGTTCAACGGGCCGCGAGGAGTTCCAGCGTGTCGATCACGCGGTTCGAGAAGCCCCACTCGTTGTCGTACCAGGCGACCACCTTGACGTGCCGGCCGTCGACCCGGGTGAGGGCCGAGTCGAAGATCGATGAGGCCGGGTTGCCGGTGATGTCGGAGGACACGAGCGGGAAGTCGGAGTACTCGAGGACGCCGGCGAGCGGCCCATCCGCCGCCGCCTTGTAAGCCGCCAGCACCTCGTCGCGCGTCACGTCACGGGCGACGGTCGTGTTGAGCTCGACGATGGAGCCCACCGGAACCGGCACGCGGATCGAGTCGCCCGACAGTTTGCCGGCCAGGTTCGGCAGCACGAGGCCGATCGCCTTGGCGGCGCCCGTCGTGGTCGGAACGATATTGACGGCGGCGGCACGCGCGCGCCGAGCGTCGCGGTGCGGACCGTCCAGCAGGTTCTGCTCCTGCGTGTAGGCGTGCACGGTCGTCATGAAGCCGTGCTCGATCCCGGCGAGTTCGTCGAGCACCGCGGCAAGCGGAGCGAGCGCGTTGGTCGTGCAGGAGGCGTTCGAGACGATCGTGTGCAGCGCCGGGTCGTACGTGTCGCTGTTGACCCCGAACGCCAGCGTGACGTCGGCGCCGTCCGACGGGGCGCTGACCAGTACCCTCTTCGCGCCCGCGTCGAGGTGCGCGCGGGCGGCCTTGGCCGACGTGAAGCGGCCGGTCGATTCGAGGACGATGTCGACACCGAGCTCGGCCCACGGCAACCGTGCCGGTTCGCGCTCGGCGAGCACCTTGATGCGGTGGCCGTCGACGACCAGGGCGTCCTCGTCCGCGGTCACCGGGCGACCGAGCCGGCCGGCCGTCGTGTCGAAGGCGAGCAGGCGCGCGAGGGCGGCGGGCTCCGTGAGGTCGTTGACGGCGACTACCTCAAGGCCGCTGTCGCGTTCGAGCAGTGCGCGCAGCACGTTGCGTCCGATGCGGCCGAATCCATTGATGGCGATGCGAGTCATAAGTGGTGTCCCTTCGGTTCGCCACCAAGGCTCGCTCGCACACCGAGCCGGTGACAGTGGCGGGATCGCCACGGTTCGAAAGGATCGCGCCAGGTGCGGCGGCGGGGTTACTCGGGATGAGTGTGAAGGTGCGCCAGCACTGGGGCGGCGTGGTTTCCCCTGGCCAACTCGCGCGCGGGCGAAGGTACGCCGGTGCTCCCTCGACACGGAACCGCCGCGGGCCTACTCGCCGGGCGCGAAGGTGCGCCGGTACTCGCTGGGCGTGGTGCCGAGGATGCGCTGGAAGTGCAGCCGCAGATTCGCCCCGGTGCCCAGGCCCACGTCGGTGGCGATCTGTTCGACGGCGCGCTGTGAGCGTTCGAGCAGCTCGCGGGCCATGTCGATACGGGCTCGCATGACCCACTGCATGGGCGTGTACCCGGTCTCCTCGACGAAGCGCCGCGAGAAGGTGCGCGGCGAGACCGCCGCCTGCCGGGCGAGTATGTCGAGGGTGAGGGGCTCGTCGAGCCGGTGCAGCGCCCACTCCCGGGTGTCGGCGAAACGCTCGCCGAGCGGCTCGGGCACGCTGCGCGGCACGTACTGCGCCTGACCGCCGCTGCGGTAGGGGGCGGCGACCAGCCGCCGGGCCGCGTGGTTCGACGCGGCCACCCCGAGGTCGCCGCGCAGAATGTGCAGGCACAGGTCGATGCCCGAGGCTGCTCCGGCCGACGTGAGCACGCTGCCCTCGTCGACGAACAGAACGTTCTCGTCGACCTGGACGAGCGGATGCTTCGCCATCAGCGACCGCGTGTAGTGCCAGTGCGTCGTGGCACGCCTGCCGTCGAGCAGCCCCGTCGCGGCGAGCGCGAAGGCTCCCGTCGAGATGGCGGCGAGCCGCGCGCCCCGGTCGTGGGCGGCGATCAGCGCGTCGACGACGGCCCGCGGCGGATCCTCACGGTCCGGCAGCCGAAAACCGGGGATGAAGACGATGTCGGCCCACGCGAGCGTGTCGAGACCATGGGCGACGTGGTACGAAAGCCCGTCGCCACCGGTGACGAGTCCGGGCGCCGCGCCGCACAGTCGCACCTCGTACGGCATGCTCCCGCGCGTGGTGAACACCTGCGCGGGAATTCCGACGTCGAGCGGCTTGGCACCCTCGAGCACGAGAACGGCGACGCGGCGCAGGCGGGAAGCTGACACCGGGACAGGGTACGCAGACGGCGCACCAGGTCAGGGCCGGGACATCGGCGGTTCGTTCCCTGCCCGGGGCTGGTAGGGCGGCAGCGCGTCGGTCGCGGCCTTCGCGTAGCGGCGTGCGAGGTGGGCGAAGGCGTCCTTGAGTTCGGGTGGGCCGACGACTTCGATGTCGGCGTCGTACCTGCCGATGGTGGCTGCCAGTCCGTGCCATGACCACGAGCCCAGGATGAGCCGACAACGGTCCGGGCCGAGTTCCTCGACGATACCGTCGCGGGTGTGGCGCAGGACGGTGGAGGCGGGCAGGCCGAGGATCACCTCGCCGCGGCAGGGCCAGTCGCCGGAGCCGTCGGAACCGTCGGAACCGCGGAATCTGGCGGCGACGAAGGCGGCCACATCGCCTCCGGGCAGCTCGCGCGGGGTGAATCGGGGCCTTGTCGGGACGCGCGGGACTGTCCGGTCGGATCGGAAGGTGCGCCAGTCCTCGCGGTCGAGGTCCCAGGCGAGGAGGTCGCTGGTACGCCGCTATCTGGCCGCGTTCGGCCCCGCGGCCTCGGCCGACCTGCGCGCCTGGTGCGGCCTCGCCGGGTTGCCGGCCGCGGTCTCCGCCGTACGCGGTGAGCTGGTCACCTTTCGCGACTCGCGCGGCCGTGAACTGCTCGACCTGCCCGACGCGCCACGCCCCGACCCCGCCACGCCCGCCCCGGTTCGGTTCCTGCCTGCGTTCGACAACGTGATCCTTGGCTACCACGACCGCGGCAGAATCATCGACGACGCCCATCGCGGCCTGTCCGTCGCGGGTGCCCGCGTCGTGCTGGTGGACGGCCGGGTCGGCGCGATGTGGAGCGTCGACGCGGGCACCGTGCTCGTCACCCCGCTGCGCGGCCTCTCCCGAGCCGAGCGCGACGCCGTCACCGAGGAGGGTCACGGACTGGCGTGCTTCCTCTCCGATGACGAGAGCGGCAGCAACAACGGCCGCGCCGGCGACCGCGACAGCGACCGCGTACGGATCAGCGCGTTTCCCAATTGAGCGTCCAGGGAGCCCCGCGCGTGGGCGGATGGTTCACGCGGTGACCTTGGCGATGAACGCGGCCAGGTTCACGACGGTCCGTCGGATCTTCTCCTCCAGGGTGAGCGACTCGTGGAGCCGCGCGCCGGCGCCCGCGTCCTTCTTGCCCCGGACGTACAGCGGGCAGGCGAGGTCGCTGCATATGTAGGCGCCCACGGAGTTGCCCTGCTGCCCGGCCTTGCCCGCCTTCGCGGCGACCATCAGGGAGACGCCCCCGGTGTGGGTGGTCGTGCACATCGAGCACATGCTGCGTCGCGTCTGCCAGGAACTGGCGTCGGGGCAGCGCATCGCGAGCGCGACGGTGCGGCCGTCGAGCTCGGTGGCGAGGTAGGCGCGGCTGGGGGCCTGCGGGTCTCGCCAGCCGAGGAAGTCCAGGTCGTCCCAGGGCCGTTCGGCCAGGTCACGGGGGACGGACAGACGCTTCGCCTCGCCCTTGGTGCAGTTGACGAACGCGCTGCGGATCTCTTGCTCGGTCAGTGGTTCCATGAGCGGCAGGCTAATTTGCCTAAAGCCATTAGGCAAATGCATAATAGCTATCGCCGTACAGGAGGAACGTTATGGTTCGAGCAGGGCTGACCCCCGAGCGTCTGACCCGGGCGGGGGCCGAACTGGCCGACGAGGTCGGTTTCGACCAGGTGACCGTCTCGGCACTCGCCCGGCGGTTCGACGTCAAGGTCGCGAGTCTGTACTCGCACCTGAAGAACTCCCAGGACCTCAAGACCAGGATCGCCCTGTTCGCCTTGGAGGAGCTGGCCGACCGGGTCGCTGCCGCCCTGGCCGGGCGAGCCGGCAAGGACGCGCTGACCGCCTTCGCGGACGCCTACCGCGACTACGCCCACGAGCACCCCGGCCGCTACGACGCCGCCCGACTCAGACTCGACCCCGAGACGGCTGCCGCGAGCGCCGGGGTGCGGCACTCACAGATGACGCGGGCGATCCTGCGCGGCTACGACCTGACAGAGCCGGACCAGACGCACGCGGTCCGGATGCTGGGCAGCGTCTTCCACGGCTACGTCAGCCTGGAGATGGCCGGAGGCTTCAGCCACACCGCCGTCGACTCGCAGGAATCCTGGGCCTGGACCGTGGAGTCCCTCGACGTCCTGCTGCGCAACCGGGCGACGACGTCCTGACGCACGGCCGCGACCGCATCGCCCGACGGCGGTCCACCGCACCACGCGCGCCATCCATCACGCCCCACACGGCATCGCACCCGGCACTCCGCGCGGCCGCCCCCCGAACCATCCGCGATTCACGATCGACGACGAACTGGGACGATGAACACTCAGCACGGCTGGATCACCACACCTGTCACCGCGAGCCTCCTGCGCGGCTTCCTCGACCTCGAACCGACCGCGCACGGCCTGCTGCCGCACCGCCTGCCCCTTCGCGCTCGCCAGCAGTTCCCCGACGGCCAACTGGCCCTGACCGAGACCCAACCCTCAGGCGTACGCCTCGCGTTCCGCACCCGGGCCACCGTGATCGAACTGGACGCGCTGCCCACCAAGCGGGTGTACCAAGGCTTCCCGGCCCCGGCGGACGGCGTGTACGACCTGCTGGTCGACGGCAGACTGACGGCCCAGGCCACTGTCTCCGGCGGTAACGTCCGCACGATTACCGACCTGGTCACGCAGGCCTCCGAACTGCGTGAAGGCCCGGCGGGCACCGCCCGGTTCAGCGATCTGCCGGCGGGCGACAAGGACGTCGAGATCTGGCTGCCGCACATGGAGATCACCGAGTTGATCGCCCTGCGCACCGACGCCCCGGTGGAGCCGGCGCCGGACAACGGGCGCAAGGTGTGGCTGCATCACGGCAGTTCCATCAGTCACGGCTCGAACGCCACGCACCCGACCGCCATTTGGCCGGCGCTGGCCGCGGCCCTCGGCGGGGTGGAGCTGGTCAACCTCGGGTTCGGCGGCAGCGCGCTGCTCGACCCGTTCACCGCGCGCGCGATGAGGGACGCCCGAGCGGACCTGATCAGCGTCAAGATCGGCATCAATGTCGTCAACGGCGACGTGATGCGCCTGCGCGCCTTCTCCCCCGCCGTCCACGGCTTCCTGGACACCATCCGTGAGGGACACCCGACCACACCACTGCTGGTCGTCTCCCCCATCCTGTGTCCGGTCCAGGAGGACACCCCCGGCCCCCTCGCGCCCGACCTCGCCGAGGGAGCCCTGCGGTTCAAGGCCACGGGCGACCCCGCCGAGGTCGCCGCCGGGCGCCTGACGCTCAACGTCATCCGCGAGGAACTGGCCCGGATCGTCGGACAGCGGACGGCCGACGACAAGAACCTGCACTACCTCGACGGCCGTGACCTGTACGGCGAGGAGGACTACGCGGAACTGCCGCTGCCCGACGAGGTCCACCCCGATCCCGCGGGGCATCGCCGCATCGGCGAGAACTTCGGACGGCTCGTGTTCGGCGAGGGCGGCGCGTTCGCCACCAAGTCGGGCTGAGGACAGGGCGGTTACGCCTGCTCGTTGGGCCCCTTGAACCCAGGTTGCTTCCGCGTACCACCGTCCACCGGGCGTCGCCGGCGAACACCCGTCGGCAGGCATCCACCCCCGGCCCGACCTCGCAGGTAACGGCCGGCACAGATCTGGCCTAGAGTTGCCATAGCACACAAAAGGAACTAAATAGAATTATTGGATACCGCCATTCGAAGGAAGGCGAACCCCATGAAGTGCGCAGTCATCGGCGGCACCGGGCTGATCGGGTCACAGGTCGTGGCGAACCTCAACGCGGCCGGCCATCAGGCGGTACCCCACTCCCCGTCCTCAGGCGTGGACATCATCACGGGCCAGGGACTGGACGCGGCCGTCACCGGCACCGACGTCGTCATCAACCTGGCGAACTCGCCGACTTTCGACGCCGCTTCGATCGCCTTCTTCCAGACTTCGATGGACAACCTTGTCGCCGCGAGCGAGAAAGGCGGCGTCGGACACTTCGTCGTCCTCTCGATCGTGGGCGTGGACGAAGTTCCCGATCTGGACTACTACCGGGCGAAGGTGCTCCAGGAGAACATCCTCAGCGCCGGGCCGATCCCGTACTCGATCGTTCGCGCCACGCAGTTCATGGAGTTCATGGACAGGACCCTCGCGATGACCACGGACGGTGACACCATCCGCCTGCCGCGCACGCCGATCCAGCCGATCGCCGCCGCGGAGGTGGCCCGGATCGTCGCCGAGGTCGCCGTCGGCAGCCCTCTGAACGGGATCCTCAACATCGCGGGTCCTGACGTCTATCCCCTGGACGAGATCGGCCGGCTCACGCTGTCCGCCAAGGGTGACCAGCGGTCGGTCATCACCGACGACGCCGCGGGCATGTTCGCCGCGGTTCCTGGCGACGTCCTCACCGCCCCCGAGAACGCCCGCATCGCCCCCGTCCGGTACACCGACTGGCTCTCCTGACTCTGCGCGACCATCGAGTGCGGAGCCCTTCGTCCCGACGAGGCGGCGATGGCGCGGGCGACCGGCCGCCCCGCTCGGAGGGTCCGCCCGATGAGCCGCGCTCGGCAGCGCGGCCCATCGGTTCGGCGTTCAGGCGGTGGCCTGTGCCGCCTCGTTGATCAGGCGCGCGACGTCCACGGGGTGAGAGACGCCGACCGCATGGGAAGCGGCGACCGCGATCGAGGTCGCCTTGGCGCGCTCGGCCATGAAGGTCTGCGTCCGCGGCGGGATGTTCAGGTCCTCCGTAGCCACGAGAACCCAGGACGGGATCTCTTTCCACGCCGCGGCGGAGGCGGCTTCGGCGAGGGCGGCGTTGGTCACGGGACGCTGGGTCGCGGCCATGACCGTCGCCGTCTCCTCGGGAACGTCGGCGGCGAACTGGTGGTGGAACCTGCTCTTCTCGATGTAGAGGTCCACGGTCCGGCTTCCGTCGGACAGGGTCACCGGCACCGGCCGGAGCGCCTCGCCGAGGGTGCTGCCGGGGAACCTGCCCGCGAGATCCAGCGCGCTCTCGCCCTCGTCCGGCATGAACGCGGCGACGAAGACGAGGGCCTTGACGTTGTCGAGCCCCTTCGCGGCGTTGCTGACGACGGCACCCCCGTAGGAATGGCCGACGAGGACGACGGGGCCCTCGACGGAGGCCACGACCTGCTTGACGTACTCGGAGTCGCTCGTCAGTCCGCGCAGCGGATTGGCTGCCGCCAGCACGGGATAGTCGTACGACTGGAGCCTTTCCACGACGCCGTTCCAGCTGGAGGAGTCGGCGAACGCGCCGTGCACGAGGACGACGGTCGGCTTCTGTCCACTCATGTCGAGAACCTTTCATTGGACCGCGTATGGCTACGCATCCGGCGATATCAGCCCTATTGAGCCGTTTTGTCACTATGACCGAGCCGGGCGGCTGGTTGTGACAAGAGACGGGAGGAGCCCGCGCGTCGACTTTCGGGGCCGAGGCCCCGCAGGCGGGATGGCCGACGCGACGCGTCACCCGGTCCACTGATTTCAAGCGATACCGTATCGAATGAGAAGGTGGCTGATAATCTTCCCTCATGCCCTCCGACGTACCGAACCCAGTCGCAACCTCGCGTGCGACCGATCGCCCCGGGGACACCTCGCCGTTCGCTGTGGGTCTGCTGCTGCGCCGGGCCCACTGGCGCGCGGCCGCGGTGATGACGGAGGCCTTGCGGCCACTCGGTATCGAGCTGCGGCATTTCGCGGTGCTGATCGTGCTGGCCGACCGCGGCGCCACGATGCAGCGGGACCTGGCAGTGGCGACAGGAACGGACAAGGCCGGCGTGATGCGGGTGGTCGACGACCTCGAACGCAAGGGACTGGCCGTACGCAAGGCCGTTCCTGGGGACCGCCGGGCGAAGGCCGTGGAGATCACTCCCGAGGGCATCGAGCTCTTCGACGCGGCCCATGTGGCGGCGACCCCGATGGCCGAACGCCTGGTCGCCCGACTGGGGTCCGACGAGACCGAGAAGCTGACGGATCTGCTGACGCGATTCGCCGACTCCACCGACGGCGAAGGGTAAGCGCACCCGCGAACCAGCCCTCCGCGAGCAACCCCGAGAAGGCACGGTCGGCAGGACGCCGCGTGACGTCCCCTCTGGGCGGCACACGGCGTCTCCGGCCCCGGACTACGCGGCGAGGCGCTCGGCGAGTTCCTTGGCCCTGGTGATCGCATCCGCGAAGGCGCGCTCACGAGAGGCCTCGAACAGGGGGATCAGTTCGGACATGGCCGGGTTTCGGGGGGCCATGGTGAATTCCGGAACGATGAAATGCGGGTCCAGGCCGAGGGAGCCATTCAGGACCGCAGTCAGGTAGTTCTGTACGAACTCGTAGCCCTCGCGGGGAGCACCCGGCGCGTAGGAACCGCCCCGGCTGGCGACGACCGTGACCGGCGCACCCTGGACGGAGGGGGTGCCGCCGGTGGTGCGGCCGGGCAGGATCACGTTGTCCAGCCACGCCTTGAGGGTCGACGGGATCCCGTAGTTGTACATCGGGGCGCCGATCAGAATGGCGTCCGCCCGCTCCAGTTCCTCGATGAGCCGTACCCGTACCGCGAACGCTGCGGACTGTTCCGGCGTGCGCTCGGACGGGGCGGCGAAACCGCCGGTGTGGGCGTCGGCGGTGATGTGCGGGACCGGGTCGGCGGCGAGGTCGCGGTAGATCACCACGCCCTCCGGGTGCTGTTCCTCCCATGCCCTGCGGAAGGCGTCCGCGACCGACCGGGACGAGGACATTTCGCCGGGGAACACGGACGAGTCGATGTGCAGCAGTGTGGCCATGGACTTCCTCCAAGAGGCGCCCCCGGGACGGGGGCCGGGGGCTGGAATATGCGTCAGGGGTAGTTGCGCTGCGCGATAGTATTGAACGAGACTATCGCGAACGCAACTAAAGCTGAGTCGTCGAACAGATGGGAGGTAGGCGATCTTGGACGCCTATGAGGCGGTCGCCGGCCGGCGGGCAGTGCGCGGATTCACCGGGCAGCAGGTCCCGACGGAGGTACTGGAACGCGTGCTGTCCGCCGCGGCCCGCTCACCGTCCGCCTCGAACCTCCAGCCGTGGCACGTCTACGTGCTGACCGGCGCCCCGCTGGCCGCACTCAAGAAGCGCGCCGGTGAGCGCCTGGCCGCGGGCGAGCCGTGGGACGAGCCGGAGTACGAGCAGTACCCGCGCGAGCTCAAGTCCCCCTACCGGGAGCGCCGATCCGACTTCGGAGAGCGGCTCTACGGCACGCTCGGCATTCCGCGTGAGGACGTGGAGGCGCGGCAGCGGGCCGCTTCCGGGAACTGGGACTGCTTCGGCGCACCCGCCGCCCTGTTCTGCTACATCGACCGCGACCTGGGCCCGGCCCAGTGGTCCGACGTCGGCATGTATCTGCAGACGGTCATGCTGCTGCTCCGAGCCGAAGGGCTGCACAGTTGCACGCAGATGGCTTGGGCGAAGTACCACCGGTCCGTCGCGGAGGTCGTGTCGCCCCCGGCCGAGCTCCTCCTCTTCTGCGGCATGTCCATCGGATTCGAAGACGTCACGGTGGGTCACACCCGCACCGGCCGGGCGCCGCTCGAAGAGACGGTCACCTTCGTCGACCGGGTCGACGCCGCAGGCCGAGTTCACGCCACCACGGGCTCGGCGACAGCCTCCCCCGCCCCGCGGCTTCGCGGCGCGGCAATCGGCACGGCCTGTCCCGCCGGGCGCCGCACACCTCCGGACCGGCTCGGGCGAGGCATCGTCGCGAGACTCGGGGACGCCTTCGATCGTCGTGTCCACCGACTGGTGAAACACGTCCATCGGCTGATGTCACAGATCGGGCTGCCACCCGGACGCTTTTAGGAAGCCGATCCGATTTCCACGGGTGGTGAGGACGTTGATCATGAAGTTTGCCGACGGCCGGAGACCGGCCGCGTGGGTTCGCCCGGACATCAGCAGGGGCGGTCCGACGAGCGGTCCGGACATGCACCGGGCCCTCGCGGGTCATCGGGGCGTCCCTCCCCTCTCAGCGAGCGGACCGCCCGAGGACCCCACGTCCGGACTGCGCGGTCTCCCCCGTCCCGTGGCCGCGGTGGTGGGCGCCGGTGGCGTGCTCGGAGCAGCCCATGTCGGTGTCGGACGCGCGCTGGAACAGCGCGGCTTCGTACCGGACATGATCATCGGCACTTCGGTGGGTGCCCTCACCGGGGCCATCGCGGCCGCGCATCCGGACAGGGCCGCGCCATGGCTGGACGACCTGTGGACCCGCTTGAGTCGTCGCGAGGTGTATCCACTGGGTTACCTGTCCTCCCGGGCCAGTATCTTCACCGACCGTGGTCTGCGCCGCCTGATCAGCCGAGCCTGGCTGCCCTCCCGGATCGAACAGTTGGCGGTCCCGTTCACCGCGGTGGCCATGGACCTGGTGACCGGCGCTCCGGCACTGCTCGACCACGGAGACCTCGAGTCCGCGCTACTGGCCAGTGCCGCCGTTCCCGGGATCCTCCCTCCGGTGGACAGGGAGGGCAGGACGCTCGTCGACGGCGGGGTGATCGCCTACGTTCCCGTGCTGGCCGCTCTGCAGGCCGGGGCAGCCAGCGTGGTGGTGCTGTCGACCGGTCCGGAGGGCTCGCCTTTGAGCCCGGACGTCCCGCGCCGCCGGGCCGGCGCGATCGCCGCCAGGGCCGGGCTGCTGTTTGTACGCCACCAGATCGAGCGTGACCTGCAGGAGGCCGCCCGGCACATTCCGACCGTCGTACTGCCCACAGGTGTCGACGCCTGGCCCGCGCCGTGGGACTTCGGCCACTCCCAGCGGCTGATCAGTACCGCCTGCCGTACCGCCGGGAGCTTTCTCAACGGGCTGGGTGTCAGCGGCCCGGGGCTGTACCGGGCCGACGATCCGGCGGTGACCCTGACCGGCCCGGGCGCGACCTCGCAACCCTCAGTACCGGGAGTCGCCCTGTGAGTACCGTCGCGTTCCTCAACATCGCCATGCACGGGCGCGTCAACCCGACGCTGCCGCTCGTCGCCGAGCTTGTCCGGCGCGGGCACTCCGTCAGCTACCACACGTCGCCCGCGTTCCGCGAGGAAGTCGCGGCTGCCGGCGCGAGGGTCTGGCTGTATCCCGGGGGCGATCAACCGCTCCCCGATCCGCCGACGCCGGTCACGCTGCTGGAAGGGCTCGCGAGTACAGCCGTACGCCTGCTGCCTCCGGTGCTCGCCGACCTGAGCGGCATCCGGCCCGATCTGATCGTTCACGACAACGCCTGCCTGTGGGGCGCGGTCGCCGCCCGCGAACTCAAGGTGCCGGCGGCGTCGTCCTTCACCACCTTCGCCTTCAACCGGCAGGTGCCCAGCCCCACTCGCGGCTCGTGGGACCTACTGGCCGCGGCAGCGACTCGACCGGGCAGTCTTAAGGGCTACCTACGGTCGCGTCGGGAGCTTCGCCGGCGCTTCGACACGAACGGGCTGCCCTTGTTCGACCTGGGGAACATCCGCCAGCCGCTCAACCTGGTCTACACCTCGCGGGAATTCCAGCCTGCCGTCGAGAGCTTCGGTCACTCCTACCGATTCGTGGGACCGAGCATCGGCGCCCGGCCCGCCGACCCGTCGTTCCGGGCCGACCGGCTGAAGGACCCGGTGCTCTACGCGTCCTTGGGCACGGTGTTCAACGCCAACCCCCGGTTGCTGCGCGGTTTCGCCTCCGGGCTCGCCCCGCTGGGCGGCTCTGTCGTCATCTCCACCGGGCAGACCGATCCCGACGCGCTGGGTGCGTTGCCCGCCAACGTGGTGGCCCGCCGTTTCGTCCCGCAACCGGAAGTGCTGGCACGCGCGGCGCTGTTCATCACCCACGGCGGAATGAACAGCGTCAACGAGGCCATGTACGCCGGGGTCCCGATGCTGGTGGTCCCCCAGGGCGCCGACCAGCCGATGGTTGCCCGTCGCGTCGTGGAACTCGGCGCCGGCCTGTCGATCCGCACCCAGGACGTCACCGGGAACTCCGTCCGAGTCCTCGCCAGGCGGCTGCTCGACGACCCCCGGTTCCGGACGGCGGTGTCGGCCCTGCGGGTCGCGCAGGTCGAGGCAGGTGGTTATCGGCGCGCCGCCGACGAATGCGAACGGTACCTACAGATGGCCGGCTCGGTCCGTCGGGCATCGCCCGCCGATCACTCGCGGCGGGGTTGAGCGATGGCACTCGTCGTCCTGCTGCTGCTCGCGGGAGTGTCGGAGGCCGCCGGTCGCATCCTGCCTCTGGCGGTACGCCGCCCCGGTATGTCCCGGACTCGGGTGGCCGGGTTGCTCTGTGCCGGTGGCCTCGTCGAGGGCGCCGTGTTCGCGTTGTGGCCGCTGACCGCGTGGACCTTGGCCGAGCTCATCCTGTCCTCTCCACCCAGGGGGCCGGGGTTGGTGTGGACACCGGAGCTGCTCGCCCCGCTCCTGCTCTCCGCCGTCCTCGCTTTCCCGCTGCTCGGGCCCCTCCTGCACCTCCTGCTCTTCGTCGGAGTCGGCGCCGGTCTGGTCGGCCCGCTCGCCGCGGCGACCGACCTGGGCTGGTGGGGCGCCGCCGGGTGCGTCGCCCTCGCCGGGGCCGGACTCGGCGTGACCGTGGAGGCCGTTCGGCGTCTGGTCGTACGGATCAGCGCTGTCGAGGCACGGGAGCCGAGCCCATGAACGACTTCGTGCTCTGGGTCTTCGCCATCGGACCGGCCCTCCTCGCCGAAGCGCTGCTGGCCCGCTACGAGGTGTTGGCCTACGGCGCCGGCTGGCGCCGCCCGGTCGACGAGCTCCCGGAGGGCGTGCCCTACGCCCGGGGTGCGAGCCCTGGCACACCCCCGGACGCCTACCTCGTCTACCTGGACGGCATCGGCAAACGCCGTGTGCGCGACAGTCGGGACGGCGGCCAGCTGGTCAAGGCACTGATCTCGCGAGCGCCCGAACTGCGGGTGCTGGGCCAGGTACAGCCCTACTCACCGCTTGCCGACCCGCTCGCCGACCGCCCCGTGTGGGCGTGGCTGCGCCGCCGCATCGCGCTGCTGCTGTTCCTGCACAACGTCATGCAGATCTTCGTCGCCGCCGACCACCGGTACCGCCCCTTGTACAACCGGGCCGTCGGCTCCCAGATTTCCACGCAACTCCAGCTAGCCGGCTATCAACCGGGCAGCGGTATCCCGGTGGTGCTGCTCAGCTACAGCGGCGGCGCCCAGGTGGCCGGCGGCGCTGTCGACGAACTGCACGCCCAACTGCCCGCCCCTCTCCTGCTGATCACGCTCGGCGGGTTCCACAACGGCGCCAACGACCTCACCCGTGCCGAGCACCTGCATCGACTGACCAGTGCGGGCGACCGGATCGAACGTGTCGGCACCTGGCTCTTTCCGCAACGCTGGCCGCTCTTCAGAGGCAGCGCGTGGAACCGGGCCGAGCGCGCCGGAAAGGTCACGGTGCACCGGCTCGACCCGGCCACCCACGTCGGGCCGCGCAGTTACATCAGTACGACGGCTCGGTTGCCCGACGGCCGTAGTCATCTCGACCGCACCGCCGACACCGTCGTCGCGATCATCCGAGCCCGCCACGAGGCCGGCGTCGCGCCGGATCGCCCGTAACCGTCAAGGGCTCGGTTCACGATGTCTCGTGCCGGGGCCTTCACCACAACGTCGCCGACTCGGGCATTCCGGAGGCAGGATGAGCAATCACGTCGAGAACCCGGCCGCTGACGGGAGTCGGCCCGCACGGGGCAGAGGCCGTCGACCCGGGGAGGGTGGGACGAGAACCCGGATCCTCGCGGCCGCGCTGCAACTCTTCGCCGCCAAGGGCTACTCGGGCGCCACCATGCGCAAGGTCGCCGAACAGGCGGAAGTGGACCCGGCGTTGATCCACCACTTCTTCGACAGCAAGGACGGTCTCTTTCAGGCGGCCGTCTCCTCGCGGGTCGAGATATCCAGCATCTTCGACTCCCTCACCGAGGAGGAGGCGGCGAACGGCGTACTGATGAGCCGGGGCGAGAAAATCGTCCGGACGTGTTCCTCTCCCGCTGGGAGGACGAGTCGACCCGACCGGCACTCGTCGCCGCCTTCAGGGCCGGCCTGGCGGACGAGGCGGACGCCCACGTGTCCCGCGACCACATCCAGGCTTCCTTCGTCTCCTGCCTGAGCCGGATCGTCCCCACGGAGACCGAACGGACACCCGAGTTCGCCTCCCTGGTCCGCGCACAGCTGACCGGCCTCGTCCTGCTGCGCTACGTCCTCCCCGTGGAGCCACTCGCCTCCCAGGACTTCGGGGAACTGCTGAAGTCGGTCGCCCTCGCCGTCGATTGCCTCCTCGACCGGCCGCCGGACCAGACGCGGGCACTCAGGACCGGGCGTCCGGTCACGCCGCGGCCCCCAGAGGCGATGTCACCTCTGGGGGCCGCGATTCGGCCTGGTCGGCGCTGTCGGCGAAGGCCGGGCGATGTCCGGCGAGGGCGGACGTCGGCTCAGCTGAACATGCCGGGTCGTCTCAACCGAACATGCCGGGACGTCGGCTCAGCCGAACATGCCCGGCTTGTAATCACCCGCGGGCTGCTGGTTGATGACGTTGATGCGGTTGTACGCGTTGATGATCGCGACCAGTGAGATCAGTGCGGCGAGCTGGTCCTCGTCGAAGTGCTTCGCGGCGTTCGCCCAGACGTCGTCCGGGACACCGCCCGCCGCGTCCGCGATGCGGGTGCCCTGCTCGGCTATCTCCAGGGCGGCGCGCTCCGCGTCGGTGAAGACCTTGGCCTCGCGCCAGACCGCCACCAGATTCAGACGATCCTGCGTCTCACCCGCGGCGGTGGCGTCCTTGGTGTGCATGTCCGTGCAGAAACCGCAGCCGTTGATCTGACTGGCGCGGATCTTCACCAGTTCCTGGGTCGCGAGCGGCAGGGTCGAGTCGGCCACCACCTTGTTGGCGGAGTTGAGGTGCTTCATGACCTTGCCGGCCAGAGCGTTGCCGAAGTAATTGACGCGGGAATCCATGAGGGGATCTCCTCGGTGTAAGGACAGTTACACCGTACTGACCAGGGACATCCGGCTGCCGTGACAACAGCGGACCGTGACCTCCGTCTCTCCCCCCTCCGGTTCCCCCGTGCCCCGGCGGGCACCGAGTGGGATCCTGATGCTGACATCGGGAACAAAGGTTACTTATCGACTGTGATGGTCCCTATGCAACCAGTCATATCGAGAGCACGGCTCGATCGGGCACAGAGCGACGACGGCTACACGGTCAGCGCCGAGTTCTACGACATCCTCCAGGCCCGGCAGGACGAGACGCGGGTCCGTGACCTCTACGGCCGCGATGTCGCCGGCGCGTGCCTGGGGGTTCTCGACATCGGCGCCGGCACCGGACGCGTCACGATGATGAGCCTGGCCCGGTCCGGCGTACGCGTACACGCGGTCGAGCCCGCACGGGCGATGCGCGCGCCGCTGATGACCCGCCTGTCGGCACTGCCTGCCGCCCGGCTGGCACGGGTCACCGTGCACCCTCGGCCCCTCGACGAGGCGGAACTGCGGAAGGTCGCGGACGTGGCCGTCTGCCACAACATGATCGCCTGCCTCGCACCCGCCGACCGGCGTGCTCTGTGGCCGGCTGTCGCCCGCGCACTCGTTCCCGGCGGCTCCCTGCTCCTGGATCTCCCGCCCGCCCGGCTCCCCAGGAGGGAGATCGTCCGGTTCTATCCCGAGCAGCGCGTCGGAGCGCACGTGTACGGAGGGCGTCTGATCATGGCAGCCGACAGGTCGCGGATCCGGGCCCGTTTCGAGTACTGGGTGCGGGAGAGGCAGCGGGTGCTGCGGGAGCACACGGAGACGTTCTGGATGTGGCCGGCGAGCCGGGCCGAGCTGACGGGCGCCCTCGCGGAGCACGGGTTCGCGCCGATGCCCGGCCGCGACGACCCGGCGGTCCTGGCGATGACCCTGACCGCCCGGTAGATCGGTCCCGCGACAGCGGATCGCGCGTACAAACACCAGGCCGGGGACCGTGTGGGAGCTTGGGCCGCAGAAGCGTGCTCACCGGAACGGTTGTAATATTGGCCGTGCTGAGAGGGATGACCATGCGCGCTGAGGACGACACCGGTTCGCTCGCGATCGCGACGCGGGAGTTCATGGACGCGCGTCCACAACTCTTCGGTGTCGCCTATCGCGTGCTCGGCAGTTCCGCGGAGGCCGAGGACATTGTCCAGGAAGCCTGGCTGCGGTGGCAGGACACCGACCGGCAGGGCATCGTCGAGCCCACGGCCTTCCTGACGACGGTCGCCACCCGGCTCGCGATCAACGTGGCAAAGTCAGCCCGGGTGCGGCGGGAGGCCTACGTGGGCTCATGGCTGCCCGAGCCCGTGGATACCAGCCGGGACCCGAACGTGGGCGCCGAACGGGCCGAAGCTGTCGAGCTGGCGGTTCTCCTTGTTCTGGAGAAACTCAACCCGGTGGAGCGGGCCGCCTACGTCCTGCGCGAGGCGTTCGACTATCCCTACCCGCAGATCGCACAGATTCTGGACACCAGTGAGGCCAACGCCCGCCAGCTGGTGAGCCGCTCACGCAAACACCTGGCCGCCGAACGCAAGGAGTCCGTCAGCCGGGCTGAACACCGGCGCCTGCTGGAGGTGTTCCTCACCGCGGCAAGGACGGGTGATCTGGCCACGCTCGAGAAAGTTCTCGCCGAGGACGTCATCAGCTACTCCGACGGCGGCGGCGTACGCGGGGCCTCGAAAATCCCGGTCGTGGGACGTCAGCACGTGGCCCACTATCTCAAAGCGTTCGCCCCGCGATTCTGGCCCGGGTCTGACATCAGCTGGGTCGAGGCGAATGGTCGCCCCGCCGTATTGGTCACCTTCGGCGGCGACGCGGCCGCTCTGCTGTGTCTCGACGTGTCACCACAGGGCGTCGAGCGGATCATGTGGGTGATGAACCCGGTCAAGCTGGCTCCCTACGTCACCTCACTGGCCGCGTGAACTCCCCCTCGGTGAGAGGCAGTCGGCAGGACAGTTGACTGCGCACAGGGGTGCGGACGGCGGGGCGGGGACGTCACACCGCCCCGGCGTCCGCGGGGGAATCGTGGTCTCAGCGGACCGTTCGGGCCGCGTCCACGATGATCTCGGTGACCTTGTCCGGCCGGGAGACGTGCACGGCGTGTGAGGCCTTCACCTCGACCGTGTGGGCACCGGCCCGCTCGGCCATGAAGGCCTGAGCCTTCGGGGGGATGTTGAGGTCCTGGGTGGCCACCAGGTCCCAGGTCGGGATGGTCTTCCAGGCCGGCTCGGAGGACTTCTCCGCCAAGGCGGCTTCGGTCACCGGCCGTTGGGCGACCGCCATGAGCTCGGCCGTGTCGCGGGAGACGTCCGCCGCGAACTGGCTCCCGAACTTACCCTCCTGGATGTAGAGATCGGCACCCCTGCTGCCATCGGGGTTGGTCACCGGGACCGGGTGCAGAGCCTGGCCGAGAGTGCTGCCGGGGAACCTGGCCGCCAGGTCGAGCGCGCTCTCACCCTTCTCCGGGACGAAGGCGGCGACGTAGACAAGTGCCTTGACGTTCTTGTTGCCGGTCGCGGCGTTACTGATGACCGCGCCGCCGTAGGAGTGTCCGGCGAGAACGACGGGACCCTTGATGCCGGCCAGGACGTCCTTGAGGTAGGCGGAGTCGCTGCTCAGGCCGCGCAGCGGGTTGGCCGCGGCCACCACCGGATACCCCTCGTGCTTGAGCTTCTTGACGACACCGTTCCAACCGCTGGAGTCGGCGAACGCTCCGTGGACAAGGACGACGGTGGGTTTGGCGTGCGAGGTCGTGCGCTGGTCGGCGCTCGCCGGGGCTGCCGAGGTGGCCATGAGAGCGGCGGCGACGCCACCGGCGGCCAGGAGGGCGAGCGGGGTGCGGGAACGACGGTTGTAGATGCGTGTGTTCATGACTGCGCCTTTCGAGGCGATGGGTCGACCAGGTCCGATGACGGATCGACGATGAGGGGGCGCGGCGCTCACCCCCACATTGGCGGGGTGACCGGGCCGATCGTTCGGCTCGCGGCGAATGAACGCTCGCTCCAGGCCATCTGACAGGCGACCCGTCGCGAATGTGACACTCCCCGGAGACAAATCTTCGTCGTACGGAGAATTCGGCGGCCCATTGCGGAAGAGCGGCGGACTCACAGGGGAAGCGTGAATGTGCGGTGGGTCACGAATACTTTCCGGAAGCGGAAGACAATTACGGCGACAGGCCGCTGTGCGGTCGGCCGTCCGCGGCGCCGGAACTGCGTGGGAATGGACACGCTGAGACAATGGAAGCCATTGGCCTGGTGTCACAAACAGCAAGATCAACCGGTCGTACCGATGACGACTCAACTGATCGGAGCGAACGTGGCTATCACCGAACGACGTCTGTCCACCATGGTGTTGGTGATCGGCACGGGCGGAGCGGGACTACGGGCGGCAATCGAACTGGCCGAGGCAGGCATGGACGTTCTTGCCGTCGGCAAGCGCCCCAAGGACGACGCGCACACCGCCCTGGCGGCCGGAGGCATCAACGCGGCCCTGGCCACCATGGACCCCGAGGACAGCTGGCAACAGCACGCCGCGGACACTCTCAAGGAGAGCTACCTCCTCGCCGACCCGCGCACCGTCGAGATCGTCACCCAGGGCGCCGCTCTGGGCATCGACGACCTGGAGCGCTACGGCATGGCCTTCGCCCGGGAGGAGGACGGCCGCATATCCCAGCGTTTTTTCGGCGCGCACAAGTTCCGGCGCACCGCTTTCGCAGGTGACTACACCGGTCTGGAAATCCAGCGCACGCTTGTCAGACGGGCGAGCCAGTTGCGCATCCCGGTTCTCGACAGCATCTACATAACGCGACTGCTGGTCCACGACGGTGCGATTTTCGGGGCCTACGGATTCGATCTCGATGACGGAACGCGCTACCTCATCCACGCCGACGCAGTCATTCTCGCGGCGGGCGGCCATACCCGAATCTGGCGGCGGACGTCCTCGCGGCGCGACGAGAACACCGGGGACTCGTTCCGGTTGGCGGTGGAGGCCGGAGCCCGCTTGCGTGATCCGGAACTGGTGCAGTTCCACCCCTCCGGAATCATCGAGCCCGAGAACGCCGCCGGCACCCTCGTCAGTGAGGCGGCCCGTGGCGAGGGCGGCATCCTGCGCAACGCGCTCGGGGAGCGGTTCATGAACCGCTACGACCCCGAGCGCATGGAACTGTCCACGCGTGACCGCGTGGCCCTCGCCTCCTACACGGAGATCAAGGAAGGCCGTGGCACGCCCAAGGGTGGCGTGTGGCTCGACGTCTCCCACCTGCCGCGACAGACGATCATGAGCCGGCTGCCCAGGGTCTATCAGACGCTTCTGGACCTCCAGATGCTGGACATCACCCGTGAACCGATCGAGATCGCGCCGACCGCGCACTACTCGATGGGCGGTGTGTGGGTCAGGCCGGAGGACCACAGCACCGACGTGCGCGGCCTGTTCGCCATCGGCGAGGCCTCCAGCGGTCTGCACGGCGCCAACCGACTCGGCGGCAACAGCCTCATCGAACTGCTGGTCTACGGCCGTATCACGGGCCAGGCGGCAGCCGCGTACTCCCAGGGACTGACCTCGCAGCCGCGCTCGGCCGCGGCGCTGGACGAGGCGAGGATCGAGATCGACGGCCTGCTGGCCGCGGACGGCCCGGAGAACGTGCGTGCCCTTCAGCGCGCCGTCCGCAACACCATGACCGAGCACGCGGGCGTCGTCCGCCACGAGGAAGGACTGCGCGCCGGTCTGGCGGAGCTGGCCGAGATCGACGAGCGCATGGCGAACGTCGGGGTCCACCCCGACATCGCCGGTTTCCAGGATCTCGCCCACGCCTTCGACCTGAAGTCCGCCGCCCTCGCCGCCCGGGCCACGCTCGAAGCGGCGATCGAGCGCCGGGAGACCCGTGGCTGCCACAACCGGAGCGACTACCCGGACATGGATCCCGCCCTGCGGGTGAACCTCGTCTGGTCCGCGACGACGGGTATCACCCACGAAGGCATCGCCCCTGTACCGGAGGACATCACCGCCGCCATGGAGGAAGTGTCCACCGAAGGGAAGCTCGTGGAGTGACTCGCCAGCTGTCGGCCGTTCGTCGCGTCCGGGCGGCTCCGAGTGTCGGTCGGACGCGGAGAGGCCCTCCAGGACCAGTCCGCGCGACCTGGTCGAAGGCGTGGGCGGGCCGGTGGGCCGAGGGATACATCGGGGGATATCCCCACCCGGTTCCGGGGCCTTGCCGGAGTGTGCACGGTCTGCCGCCGCCCTAGCGTTCGGGCATGTCAGCCTCAACTACCCGACGTAGCAAGGCGTTCACGGCGGTCGCGTCGTTCACGGCGGTGCTCGCCGCCACCGCGACGGCAACCACCGCCGCCCCCGCCAACGCCTCCGCCTCCGCGACCGACACCACCCCTGCCCCTACCACCGCCACCGCCACCGCCACCGCCACCACCGAATCGAACCCACTCGCCCGCTTACACAACCAGCGAATCCACTGGCACACCTGCGCCCTCGGCCCCGACGACGAGACCGGCCGGGCGCTGGACGTCGCCGGCGCCGACTGCGCCGGCATCACCGTGCCGCTCGACTACAGCGATCCCGGCGGCCGCACCATCACCGTCGCCATCTCCCGGCTGAAGGCCACCGACACCGTCCACCGGGTCGGACCGCTGCTGCTCAACGACGGCGGACCCGCGGGCCCCAGTCTCCACATGCCGGTGACCAAGTCGAAGGTGATGGGTGAGGTCGCCGGCCGCTACGACCTGATCGGCATGGATCCGCGCTTCGTCGGTCGCAGCACCCCGCTGGACTGCGGCTGGGACCTCGGCTCGGCCCTCGTCCGGTCTGCGGGCGCCGACCTGGCGGGGTACCGCGAGGAGGTCGCCATCGCGCGCGACCTGGCCGAGCGGTGCGAGCGCGCCCACGGCGGCGTGCTGCCGTACGTCACCACCCGCAACACCGCCCGCGACATGGACGTCGTCCGTGCCGCCCTCGGTGAGGACACCCTCTCCTATCTCGGCTACTCCTACGGCAGTTACCTCGGCGAGGTCTACACCCAGCTCTTCCCCGGCCGCACCGACCGCGTGGTGCTCGACAGCGTCAATCCGCCGGAGCGCTACAGCCACACCCTGTTGCGGGGCGCCGAGGCGGCCAACGAGGCGGCCCTGCGCGCGTGGGCGGGGTGGGCCGCCGCACGGCACGGCACCTACGGGCTGGGCGACACGCGCGGCCAGGTCCTGGCGACGGTCGAGCACATCCTCGACGCCGCGGCGGAGAAGCCGCTGAGGATCGGGGACGCCTACCGGCTGGACGAGCACGTGCTCCCCGCTCTCTTCATCGGGGGGCTCGGCAGCGACCTCGCCGAGCGGCGCGCCGATCTGGCCGGGACCGTACGCCTCCTGGCGCGCGCCGCGGACCGGAAGCCGGTCGAGCCGACCGCGGCGCTCGCCGGACAGCTCGAGTTCCTGCTGACCGGGGCGGGTTCGGCCGCCACCAGTCAGATGACCGCGATCATCTGCGGCGACGTGGCCGACCGGCGGGGCGTCGGCAGTTACTGGCGGGAGGTCGAACGGTCCCGCGAGCGGTTCCCCCTCGCCGGGCCGCTGGCCAACAACATCACCCCCTGCGAGTTCTGGGACCGGCCCGCCGAGGCGCCGACCGTGCTCGACAACGACGTCCCAGCCCTGCTCGTCGCCGCCACCGGCGACCCGCGCACCGTCTACGCCGGCGCCCAGGCCATGCGGGAGAAGTGGCCGAGCTCCCGGCTGCTCACCCTGAAGGGCGCCCGCCAGCACGGCCTGTACGGCGAGTACGGCAACGCCTGCGTCGACGGGCGCGTCAACGCGTACCTGCGTACGGGGCGGCTCCCCGCGCACGACCTGGCCTGCGCGGTACAACCCTGACGAAGGACGAAGGACGAAGGACGAAGGACGACGGACGACGGACGGCGGTCCGCTGTCGGGACGCGGGCCGTCGTCCTCACGGGCGCGGCCCGCGGCCCTCGTGGTGAGTCACCGAGCACCCCGTGCGGGGTGCGTGACCGCGCACCCGGTACCGCCGTGCGACTTGTAGCATCTGATCACCACCGCACGAGGGGGAACCGTGATCGAACTGGCCGACATGATCAGGGAGTTGCGGAAGCAGTTGACCACCGCGCTGGCCGACGGGGACGGGGAGGCCGTCCGATTCGAGTTGGGGCCCGTGGAGGTCGAGGCGTCCGTCGCCGTCACGCGGGAGGCAGGCGGGGACGCGAGGGTGCGGCTGTGGGTCGTGGACGCCGGGGCGAACGGCAAGTACGCGCACGCCGAGACCCAGCGGATCACACTCACTCTCACGCCCAAGGCGGTGCCGGCGGACGGAGGTTCGCCCCGCACGGTGTTGATCACGGGTGGCGAGGTTGACGGCGAGCGCTGACCGGGGCCTGCGGCCGGAGCGGGCCGCGGAGATCATCGTGGGGCCGGCCGGTGAGCGCGGTCGTCGTGGCTCGGGCTATCTCGTCGCGCCGGGACGGGTCCTGACGGCCGCCCACGTCGTCGAGGGCGCGGCGGACATCCGGGTGCGCTTCGAGGCGGACCGGCCGGGTGAGATGACCGCCGACGCGAGGGTCGCGTGGGCGCATCCGGGGCTGGACGTGGCCGTACTGCGGGTTCCCGAGGGCGACTTCGGCGACGTACTCCCGGTTTCGTACGGCCGCCTGGACGAGCGGGACGTGACGGCGCGGTGTACCGCTCTGGGGTTCCCGCGCTTCAAACTCCGTACCGACGTGGACGGTTCACGGTTCCGGGACGCCGAGCACGTCCACGCGACCTGCTCGGTGCTGTCCAACCGGCGTGAGGGGACGCTCGACCTGGGGGTCGCGCCGGCGCCGGCGCCGGACCCCGATCCGGCGCGGGACCCGTGGGAGGGCATGTCCGGCGCGGCGGTCTTCAGTGGCGGACGGCTGGTCGGAGTCGTCACCCGCCACCACAGTGGGGACGGTCTGGGCCGGATCGCCGCGAGCCGGGTGGACCGCTGGTCGGAGGGCCTTACCGACCCGTCCGAACTGGCCGCGCTGGAAAGGCTCCTGGCGCACGACCTGCACACCTCGACGCTGCCTTCGGCGGTACCGCCCACCGGCCCGGAGCTAGTCCGTGAGCGTTACCGGAGTCAACTCATCGACCTGGCGCCGGAGTTCCTGGATGAGCGGGAGAGGGAACTCGCGGACCTGGTCTCCTTCTGCGGGGCGCGGAAACCCTACCTCTGGCTCCAGGGGCCGCCCTGGGTGGGCAAGACGGCGCTGGCGTCATGGTTCACCCTCCATCCGCCGCGCGGAGTCGTCCCCGTCTGGTGCTTCGTCACCTCCGCGAGCCGGTCCGACAGCGACGCGTACACCGCGGCCCTCATCGACCAACTCGCCGTCGTCGCGGGCCGCGAACCGACCACGGACGGCTCGCCGAGTGTGCGCGACGGTGAACGGCGGCTGCTGCTGCGGGAGGCCGCGGAGCGGGTGACGCGGGAGGGCGGCACGCTGCTCCTGGTGGTGGACGGCCTGGACGAGGACCAGTCCCTCGCGCCCGGCGGCACCGGCACCAGCATCGCCTCCCTGCTGCCCGAGCGTCCCCCGCCGGGCGTCCGTGTCCTGGTCACCAGCCGCACTGCGCCCGGCCTCCCGGCCGACGTTAAGGGCGGCCATCCGCTGCGCAAGTGCCGAGTCGTGCCGCTGTCGGCCACGGCGGCCTCCCGCCACACCCAGCACGAGGCCACCCACGAACTCCGCCGAGCCCTCTCCGGCGACCGCCTCCAACGCGAACTCATCGGTCTCCTGACCGCTGCCCGCGGCCCCCTCAGCCTCGACGACCTGCGCGAACTCACCGGAGAGCCGGGACACGAGCTGCGTCAGCGGCTGGACAGCGCGTTCGGACGGATTCTGCGGCTGGGAGGTGACGTCCTGGGCGCGGGAGGAGGCGGTGGCCCCGAGGCGTACGGCGACGCCCTGGAGCCGTACGTCCCCGCACGCGGCCACCTGTTCGCCCACGAGACGCTCCTCACCGCCGCGGAGGAGGAACTCGGGCGGGATCTGGGCGTACATCTGGACCGGCTGCACGCGTGGGCGGACCACTACGCCCGGCGGGGCTGGCACGCGGACACCCCGTCGTACCTTCTCCAGCCCTACCGTCGCCTGCTCGCCGCACTCGGGGACACCCGCCGCACCACCACGCTCGCCACCGACGCCCGACGGTGGGACCGGCTGCGTGAGGCGACCGGCGGTGACGCCGCGTGCGTCGCCGAGATCACGGCCGCACAGGACACCGTCCGGCAGGCCGCCCCTGACGACCTGGGGGCGCTCGCGGCGCTCGCGATCGCGGAGGACCTCGTGTTCCGGCAGGGCCGGTCGCATCCGGACCTCCCTGCGGTGTACGTCCGTCTCGGCCGCGGCCACCAGGGCATCGACCAGGCGCACAGCGTCTTCCACCCGCTTCTGCGCGGTCCCGCGCTGACAGGGGTCGCCCGCGCGATGGCCGCCGCGAAGGACGGGCGGGCCGTGGAGGTGGCGGAGGAGGCACTGCGTACGGCCCACGCGATGCCGGCGGCCGTCGAGTACCTGGACGATCCCCCCTTCTCTCTGACAGCGACGGGGACGCTGGTGGCCGTCCTGGCGGCCACGGGCAACGGGAGGAAGGCGCGCCGTCTGCTCGACAAGTGGGCCTCTTCCGTGGGCGACGACTGGGACGGCGAGGACGCCGAGAGGGTCGCGGTCCTGGTCGAGGCGTTCACGACGACCGTCACGGCGGTGCCGGAACCGGGTGACAGCGCCGAGCTGTTGCCGCGGTTGGAACGTCTCGCCGAGCGGATCACGCTCCTGCCGCTCCGTTTCCAGGCGCTCGCCCAGGTGGCCGAGGCCTGGGCGGCGGGTGCCGACGCCGGGCGCGCGGCCGGGCTGTACGACGCTCTGGTCGTGCTGGCCCGGCAGTGCGCCGACGCCGGTACGGCGGCCGGTGGCATGGGGGATCACGGCGGCGGCCTCGGCCGGGGTCAGCGCCCGTGGCCCGGAGAGTTCGTACCCCCTGCGGACGAACTCGCGCTCGCGGCAAGGGCGTTGTACCGGATGCGGCCGGCCGCGCCGGAGAACAGGGACCGTGTGGCGGAGGCCCTGGCGGTCCTGGCCCGCACGATCCTGGCCCGGGGAGATGCCACGCGGCCGAACCGGAGTGGCACCGGCCAGGACCTCTCGGCCACCGTGCTCGCCCTCGTCGTGGAGGGCCGGGTGGACGAGGCGCGGCGGCTCACGGAGTTCCCGTCGCGAGCCGCGTCCGACGACCTGGGCCTCATGTGGCAGATGGTCGCCGAGGGGCTTGCCCGCGAGGGCCGGCCCGTGGAAGCGTGGACGGCCCTGGAGAACGGATGGCGGCACCAGGACCTCGACGTGTATGACCGCTCCGGCGCCCGCGTCGCCGCGCTGCTCGTGGAGGCCGGGGCCGCCGACCGACTCGAGGCGCTGCTGTTGGGCGGGGCGACGGTCTGGAACCCGGGCGTGACCGAAGCGGTCGCCGCTCTCGCGGGCGCGCTCGCCGCCACCGATCCGGCGCGGGCGCTGCGCGTCCTTCAGCGGGCCCAGCGAGAGCAGCGGAAGACGGCCGGCGGCATCAACACGGACGAGAGCAGTGCGTTCGCGTCCTTCGCGGGCGCGCTCGCCGGCGCCGGACGCTCCGACGAGGCCGAGCGTCTCGTCCTACGGCTCGATGAACCCAAGGCGCACGCCTGGGGGCTCTCCGCCGTGGCCGTGGCGAGCGCGCACCACGAACCCGACCGGGCGTCGCGACTGGCCGCGCGGGCACTTGACGCCATCGCCGCGGTCGACGACAGGACGGTGCGCGTCAACGCCCTGGTGAACGTCGCCCAGGCCACGGCCCGTTCGGGTGCCGCCGACGTCGCCGAGGAGGTCGTGGCGCGGCTCTCGGCGGAGGACTGGGACCGTCGGCTGGGCGGTTACTTCAGCAGGGCCGCGAGCGCTGAGGCCGCGGCCGGTCTCTGGTCCCATGACCCGCGGCGCGCGGGCCGCATGTTCGACGACCTGCTCCACGGCATGCGCCGACGCCCCCGCCACCGCTCGCAAACCGTCCGCGACGACGCGTATCTGCTCGCCACCGCGGGTGCCCATGACCCCGAGCGCGGTCACCAGGTCCTGTCGGTCCTGTGGTCCGAAGTCGTCTCCGGGAGCCCGCGACCCGAGCAGGAGGACGCGTTGCTCGCTCTCCTGGCCGGGACCACCGACCCGGCCGACGGACGTCGCCGTATGGACCGGCTGCTGGCCGAGTGCGCGCGCGAGATTCCCGGCTTCCGGCCGGGGACCGTGGACGCCCTGGTGTACGCCGCCCTCGGCGACCTCGGGACGGCCCGTGAGATCGCGCGGGGCCGGGAGACGGAGGAGGGGCGCGCGGCGACGCTCACGGCTCTCGCGGCGTACGTCGCCCGGGCGCCGCACGCGTGCCTGACCACTCCGATGCACGCCGGCGACGAGTCCTGCGAGGTGACCGCCAGACGGCTCACCGCGCTCCTGTTCCCGCAGCCTTCCGGTCCTGACAGCGCCCTCGCGAGGGAACTCCTGGCGGAGGCGCTCACCCCGGACGGGTGGTACCACGCCGCCCACGTGCTCGCCGTCATCGACCCGGACGCCCTCCTTCCCATGCGTGACGTCGTCTTCGCGTACCTGGGCCTCGACGACCGGGCGACTACGGACGCCTGACCGGAGACGGCGACCTGCGGGGATTCAGCCTCCCGCGCCGAAGCGGCCGCCGGTGATCTCTCCGTCCTCCGTGGTCGCCGCGGCGACGCAGCGGAAGACCCGCAGGCCGTCGGCCCACTGCTGGGCGGTCGGCGGAAGGATGTCGGTGTTCCACCCCGCGGTCACTTCCCGGCCCGCCGCCGACCTGGACCTGAGCATGACCTTCCGCGAGCACAGGGAACGGACGTCGGGGTGCTTGATCAGGTCCCGGGCGTTGTTCGTCATGCCGTCCTCGGGCAGCGGGGCGATGGCGAAGGTCTCCCAGACGTGTTTCACCTGGCAGTCCGCGCGGCTGACGGTGACGGTCCCGGAGATGTCGGTGATGCCGCTCCAGCACTCGGGCGTCGTGACGCATCTGCCGCCCAGGCCCTCGACCGCGACGGCGGGGCAGTCGCGCGTGCTGGTCGGCACCCCGCCGAACCCGGCGTTCGCGGCGGTGCTCGGGCCGGTGGACGCGGTGGGGGTGGGGGTCGAGCCGGTCCCAGGGGAGTCCGACGCCCGGTTCTGGTAGGTGACGACCGTGACCGACACGCTCACCGAGACCGCCACCGCCGCCAGGACGGCGATCAGCCGGGGGTGCCTTCTGTTGGGTGGCCGGTCGCCCGATCCCGATCCCGTGACGGTGGCTGCCGGTTCCGCCGCGTCCGGCCGGTCCGATGGCGCGGGGGCCGTCGTCGGGGCCCGGTAGTCCTGAACCGTGTGCCGCGGCGGCGTGGCGTCCCATTCCGCGGGAACCGTGGCGTTCGTCGGGGGCGTCCGCCCGAAGCCGCCCCGGTGGACGGCGCCGGTGTCCACGGCGGCGAGGGCGTCTCGCAGTACGCCCGCGTCGGATATCCGGTACCGCGGGTCAGCGGCCATGGCATGTCCGAGGACCTCGTTGAGGCCCGCGGGTACGCCCGGCAGGTCGGGGTAGGGCCAGGCGTGCCGCACGATCAGTTCCGCGATGCTGAGCTGGCCGCCGTCCGCGGGGAAGTGCGGCGGGCGGCCCAGCAGGAGTGCGTAGAGCGTCGCGGCCAGTGAGTACACGTCGCCGGCCGGGGCCGGTTCGACCATGTGGAAGGCCTCGGGCGGCGCGTACGCCGGGGTCAACGCGTCCCGGGTGACCGAGAGTTCGCGGCCCGGCCGGGGCATGGCGGCCAGTCCGAAGTCGGTGAGAGCGACACCGCCGTACCTGTTGACCATGATGTTGCCCGGCTTGATGTCGCGATGGAGTACCCCGGCGGCATGGGCCGCGGCCACCGCGTCGGCTATCCCCACGCCGATGTCGCGCACCGACTCGACGGGCAGCGGTCCGTCGTGGTGCAGACGGTCACCCAACGAGCCGTCGGGGCACAGCTCCAGGACCATGTAGGGGCGGTTGTCGCCGAGCACGCCCGCGTCGTACACGGATACCACATGCGGGTGCCCGGACAGCTGGCCGGCGGCGGTGACCTCCCGTAGGAAACGCTGCCGGTCCCGTGTCGAGGCCAGCACCCTGCTGTCCACCTTGAGCGCCACCTCGCGGCCCACCGCGAGCTGGGACGCCCGGTAGACCGTGGCGAAACCGCCCTGTCCCAGGACCCCTTGGATCTCGTAACCGGGCAGTTCCAGCCGTTCGAACCCCATCGTGCCGTCATCCCCCCACGCACCCACACCCGCGGCAGAGCGTCTGACCGGGGACGCGCACTCTAGCGGAGGCCTCCGACACCGGCACGAAGCAGTCCCACCGCGGTCTCAGTCGGCCTGCTCCATCCAGACGACCTCGGAGTAGCGCTCCACCGCGGTGTCGTTCCGGTGGATCAGCCAGAAGGACTCGATGCCGCTGTCGTGGTGCATTTGGGCGAAGAGTCTCCAGACGGACAGCTTGCGCAGCACCTCGTCGTCGAAGTCCCAGTTCCAGTCCTCCCCGAGGTCGACCAGGGCGAGTTCCGGCGGGTCCTGGGGTGCCCGGAGCAGCGAACCACCGAGCTGGAGGGAGCCGTCGGAGGGGATGTAGTCGTCGTCGAGCAGTTCCATCGGCCCGTGGCACCGCCGGTACTCCGTCATCGCCTCCTCGAGAGCGGGATGCGTCTCCGCGGGGTGCCCGCTGTCCGCGGAGTGCGACCACCACTCGGCGCGTGTCCACGCGGCATAGCAGTGGAGTTCACCGCTCGCCTCCCCCTCGCGGGGTTCGTGAGCGTCGGGCGCCCACTGGGGGGAACCCTCCGCCGGCACCAGCAGCGAGCCGTTCTCGGGAAGCCCGAGCCCGAGGTCCAGGTGCCGGCTGGGCAGAGCGGCGCAGTCCAGGACGACCGACATCTCGTACTGCCCCTCCCATCTGCCGACGGGCTCCCCCACCTTGTCCTTGTTGATGACCAGGCATGGCCGCAGACACCGCAGAATCTCGTCTACGGCACCCTGGGACACACCGCTCGCACGCGCGGCTTCCGTGAACTCCTGGCGATTCAGCATGCGGCACATCCTGACAGAACCCACTGACAACGGTTCGCCCAACTGACCATCCTCTCAAGCCTGTTGGGTGCCACCGGACCACGGACGAATCGGCCGTGTCCCCTGCAGGCAAGCGAAAGCCGACGTGCCTTCACCCGGAAGAGGACCGGTCGATGATGTCGAGAACCCGTGGCCTGCTTCGTCTCAGTGGTGGACGCGGCCAGAATGGGGCGCACCAGTACCGAGGAGAAACACGATGGCCAAGTACCTGCTGCTCAAGCACTACCGGGGTGCCCCGGCTCCGGCCAACGACGTGCCCATGGCCCAGTGGACGCCGGAGGAGATCTCCGCGCACGTGGAGTACATGCGTGACTTCGCGTCCCGGCTCCTGGGGACCGGTGAACTCGTCGACGAACAGGCGCTCGCGCCCGAGGGGACCTTCGTCCGGTACGACGGCGAGGGACGCCCGCCGGTGACCGACGGGCCGTTCGCCGAGACCAAGGACCTCATCGCCGGCTGGATGGTGATCGACGTCGACAGCCACGAGCGCGCTCTGGAACTGGCCGGGGAGCTGTCGGCCGCCCCCGGAGCGGGCGGGAAGCCGATCGCCGAGTGGCTGGAGCTGCGCCCCTTCATGGGCGCGTCGAACTGCATCACGGAGTGACCGCGTCGATGAACGAGGCCCTGCTGCGCAGCCTCACCCCGAACGTGCTCGGGATCCTCGTCCGCCGCGGAGCCGACTTCGCGGCGGCCGAGGACGCCGTGCAGGAGGCGCTGATCGAGGCGGTCCGCGTGTGGCCGGCCGACCCGCCACGGGACGCCAGGGGCTGGCTGGTCACCGTGGCCTGGCGCAAGTTCCTCGACGCGACCCGGGCGGACACCTCACGCCGCCGGCGTGAGGACCGCCTCGACGAGGAGCCGGCGCCCGGCCCCGCGCCCACGGTGGACGACACGCTCCAGCTCTACTTCCTGTGCGCCCACCCGTCACTGACACCGTCGTCCGCGGTGGCGCTCACGCTGCGAGCCGTCGGCGGCCTGACCACCCGCCAGATCGCCGAGGCCTACCTGGTGCCCGAGGCGACCATGGCGCAGCGCATCAGCCGGGCCAAGCGCACCATCTCCGGTGTACGCCTCGACCGGCCCGGCGATGTCGCCACCGTGCTGCGTGTCCTCTATCTGGTCTTCAACGAGGGTTACTCCGGCGACATCGACCTCGCCGCCGAGGCCATCCGGCTCACCCGGCAGCTCGCCGCCGCGATCGACCACCCGGAGGTGGCGGGGCTGCTCGCCCTCATGCTGCTCCACCACGCCCGCCGTGCCGCCCGGACCGCACCGGACGGCAGCCTGGTGCCCCTCGCCGAACAGGACCGCGGCCTGTGGGACACCGCCGCGATCACCGAGGGCGTCGGCATCCTGCAAGCGGCCCTCAGCCGCGACCGGCTCGGCGAGTACCAGGCCCAGGCCGCCGTCGCGGCCCTCCACGCCGACGCACCCAGCACGGAGGAGACCGACTGGGTGCAGATCGTGGAGTGGTACGACGAGCTCATCGGCCTGACCGACAACCCCGTCGTCCGGCTCAACCGCGCGGTCGCCCTCGGTGAGGCCGACGGGCCGCGCGCGGGCCTGGCCGCTCTCGCCGCGCTGGACCCCGCACTCCCCCGCCACACCGCGGCCGTCGCCTACCTCCACGAACGCGACGGCGACCTGCCGGCGGCGGCCCGCCTCTACGGCGAAGCCGCCCATCACGCGCAGACCCTCGCCGAACGGGACCACCTGACCCGCCAGGCCGCCCGTCTGAACACCGCGATGTCGCACCGCCCGGCGTGATGACGCCCGTACGGTCGGACCGGCCGACCCTACGCCTGGATCACGTGCAGTGCCAGGGTCGAGCCGTACTCGCCGGTCAGCGCGAACAGCCGGGTGCCGTCCGGCGACCAGATCAGACCGTGCGGGCGCAGGGCTCGCCCGGTGCCCGGCTCCAGGTCGATGACCCGCGAGGGTTCGTCGGCGCCGGGCCGGAACAGGTAGACGTCCTGACCGTAGGAGTTGTCGATGCCCGCGGCGATCTCGCCCGTGACGGAAACCGCGGCGGCGTTCGGGTAGTTGGTCGTGGGATACGTGTGCTCGACGGTGAGATCGCTCAGGCGGAAGGCCAGGTGATCGTAGGGGTAGCCCCCGACGACGAAGAGGGTGGCGGCGTCGGGTGACAGGGCCAGGTCGAAGATGCTGCCGATGTCCCCGGGGTTGTCCTGCGTCGTCCGTACGACGGGCTCGCCCGAGGTGACGTCGTACACCGTCACCGTGGCCGACGAGACGTACTGCTCGGCGGCGATGACCAGCCCGGGTGCGGCAGGGGACGACAGGAGCATCGGCGGGCCGCCCCAGGTTCCCCACGGTACGAGTCCCAGTCGTACCGTCGGCCTGGTGCCGGTCAGGGTGAGGGAGCCGATGCTGCTGTCCCAGTCGGATCCGTAGCTGAACCACAGGGTGTTGCCCGCCAGTGCCAGGCGCATCGGCGCGGTCCCGGCGCCCGTGGCGTAGCGGACCTTCTCGCGATAGGTGCCGGTGTCGACGGCGGCTATCGCGTCGCCGCCGCTCAGCGCGACGTAGAGCGTGCGCGAGTCCGGGGACAGTACGAGGTCGGCCGCGCCGGGTTTGTTCTTCAGCGTCTTGAGAAGCTTGCCGTCGAAGTCCGTCACGAGTACGGAGCTCGTGACGATGTCGGCGATGTAGAGCCTTCGGTGCACGGCGTCCACGGCCATGTCCGCGTGGTACGAGATCGGCAGAGCGGTGGTGGTCGGGCTCGTCAGGGGTGCGGCCGAGGCGGTGGAGACCGCGCCGAACAGAGGCAACAGGAGCAGGGTCAGCACGCCGAGCACGGCTCTGAAGCGGGGTCTTCTCATCGGATCGTCGTCCTCATCGGTCGGGCGCCTCTCATCGGGGCGCGTGAGCAGGGGGAGGCACGAGCGACAGATTCCCCTGAGCGTCTGATCCATGCCCATCTGGACAGGTTCGTTCGGATCAGCCGGTCGGGACTCAAGGGGCCGTCTCCGTGGGGCACTTCGGGCGGGACTCGTCCGCCGGTCCCTGCCGTCCGGGACGCCCTCAGGACGCTGCTCTCACAGACCGGTGGGCCGGCTGCCCCAGTCGAGGCGGAGCACGGCCAGGTCGTCCGAGTGCCGTCCGGCGTTCAGCGCGTGGGTCTCCTTGATGAGGAGGTCGATGTGCGCGGCCGGGTCGGTCGGCGGCAGGCTGCCGATCAGCGCGAGCAGCCCTTCGACGCCGAGTCGCTCGGCCCTGGTCCCGTTGTGCCCTTCGGTGAGGCCGTCCGTGTAGAGGGTCAGGGCTCCGGTTGCCGGAAGCGGGATGACCGTGGAGGGCCAGCTGCTGGTCTCGGGAACAATGCCCAGGGCGATGCCGTGGGACGCGGTCAGTTCCCGCGTTCCCGCCTCTGTGGTGAGGAGGGGTTCGTGGTGCCCTGCGAGGTGGAGGGTGGCGGTGCCGGCGTCCTGGTCGAGGGTGAGGAGGGTGCAGGTGGCGAACAGTTGCTGGCTGCCTCGTTCGGCCATCAGGATGCGTTCCATCAGGTGCAGCAGGTCGTTCCCGCGGTGTCCGCCGAGGACGAGGGAGCGCCAGGCGATCCGCAGACAGACACCGAGCGCGGCGGCGTCGGGCCCGTGCCCGCTGACGTCACCGACGACGGCGTGCAGCAGCCCGTCGTCTCCTTCGACCACGTCCAGGAAGTCCCCGCCGAGCAGGGCCATTTCGGCGCCGGGCAGGTACCGGGACGTCACTTTGACCGTGGAGGTGTCGAGCATGGGCTGGGGCAGCAGGCCGCGTTCCAGGCGGGCGTTCTCCTCGGCTCGCAGCCGGGCGGCCTGTGCTTCGGCGCTCGCGCGTTCGGTCTGGCTGCGGTAGACGGCGTAGCGCAGTGTCCTCTGCAGCAGGTCCGCTTCGACCTTGCCCTTGACGAGGTAGTCCTGGGCTCCGGCGGCCATGGCGTCGGTGCCCGCCCGGTCCTCGGACAGCCCGGTCAGGACGATCACCGCGGTGTGCGGGGCCAACTCCCGCACGGAGGTGACCGCGTTGACTCCCGACACGTCGGGGAGGTGCAGGTCGAGGAGGATGCAGTCGATCGGGTTGCCGGCCAGTTCGGCGCGGGCCTGGGCGAGCGTGGTCCGGGTGGTCAGCGTGAACCGCAGCCCTGTGTCGTGGAGGAGTTCTTCCACGATCAGGGCGTCGCCCTCATCGTCCTCGATCAGGAGGATGCGGTACGTCGGCTCGGCTGAAGCCGGCTCCGGTACGGCTGTCGTGGTCGACGTCATCGTGCCTGCTCCGTGACGGAACGGATGGCTTCCGGCATGGTGGACGGGCCGGGGCTCTCCGGCGGTTCGGGCGCGAGCGTGAAGACGATGCGCGCGCCGTCGTGGTACTCCGGGTCGACGCTGATGGTGCCGCCGTGGAACTCGACGATCTTCTTGCACATCGCGAGGCCGATTCCGCTCCCGCTGTAGGCGTCCTTGGTGTGCAGCCGCTGGAAGATCACGAAGATCTTGTCGGCGTACTCCGGTGCGATGCCGATGCCGTTGTCGGTGACGGTGAACCGCCACAGTTCGCCTTCCCGGGCCGCCGTGATGTGGATCTTCGGTGCTTCTCCCGGGCGGCGGAACTTGACGGCGTTGCCTATCAGGTTCTGCCAGAGCATGCCCAGTTGCGTGGGGTCGGCGACCAGGGTCGGCAGCGGATCGTGGGTGATCGTCGCTCCGGACTCCTCGATCGCGACGCTCAGCGAGGACAGGGTCCTCTCCAGCACCTTCTCCAGGTCGACGCTCTGGTGGGCGTTGTGCAGCCGCCCGACCCGGGAGAAGTCGAGCAGGTCGTTGATGAGGGTCTGCATGCGGTTCGCGCCGTCGACCGCGAAGTCGATGTACTGATCGGCCCGGCTGTCGAGCTGCCCTCCGTAGCGGCGCTGGAGGAGCTGGGTGAAGCTGGAGACCTTGCGCAGCGGCTCCTGAAGGTCGTGGGAGGCCACGTACGCGAACTGCTCCAGTTCGGCGTTGGAGCGCTGGAGGTCGGCGGCCTGCGCGTCCAGACGCAGCCGTGTCTCCTCACTGAAGGCCAGTTCCCGTACGAGGCGCTGGCGCATGAAGTCGATCTCACCGCTGAGGCGTCGCAGGTCCAGCGGGCCGGTGAGGGTGATGGGGTGGTCGAAGTCGCCACCGGAGATGGCGCGTGCGTCCGCGCCGAGCCGCTCCAGCGGACTGTTGATGCCGCGGCGCAGTCCCTCGAAGATCAGAGCCGTGAGAACGACGATGACCACCGCGATGGCACTGAACACCCAGTTCCTCAAGGCCGTCGTGGCCATGAGGTCGTCCCTCGCGTTCAGGCGCTCCGCGAGCAGCCGCTCCTGCTGGCTGCTCATGGCGGCGCGTACGTCGTCGAAGGCCCTCTTGCCCTCGGCAGCCCGTTCGGTGGCCAGCAGTGAGGGCGAGCCGGAGGGCTGGGCGGCGACGGGCCTGGCGAACCTCTCCTGCCATTTCGTCACGGCGTCCCGCACGGTCCTGAGGTCCTCCAGCCCCGCGCGGTCGTCGTGGAGCAGCTCGGTCAGCTGCGCGAAGTTCGTCTTCTGTTCGGTGAGTCCCTGGCGGTAGGGGGTGAGGAAGTCCGGCGTGCCGGTGAGACCGTAGCCGCGGATGCCGGTCTCCTGGTTGAGCATGGCCGATTCCAGCCGGATGGCGCTGGTCAGTGCCGGAGAGCGTACGTCGACGAGGTCATCGCTGATCGACTGGGTCCGCCCCAGGACCCATGCTCCTGCCACTCCGAGCAGGGCCAGGACCGCCAGGGACGCGGCCACTCCCACGCGAAGCCACCGGCGGGTCGTCCACGAGGAAAGCCCTCGCCTACGCGATTGCTTCTCATCGCCGGTCATTCTGTGCGCTCCTCGCTGTGACACTCGCCTGGAAAGTTGGGGCAGCACACCTTAGAGGGTGACAACCCTTGTTGTCGCGGGGCGGCTCCGGGATCTAAAGTGCCGAGTATGCCCGGCAAGGACTTCGCATCGCAGATCACCCCGCAGGAGACAGCCGCCCTCGCGGACGCGGCGGTCGGCAGCCTTGCGCAGCGCCTCGCCCAGCGGCTTCGGGAAACACCGTCGCATCCGAGACCGGACGACCCGGCACAGGCCCTGACACTGCTCCACGTGCTGGATCACCTCAAGCAGGCCACTGAGCGGCTTCAGCAGGAAGCGGCCGTGACCGCGGCCCGCGCGGGTGCCGGGTACCCGCAGATCGGCGCCGCCTGCGGCATGACCCGCCAAGGCGCCCGGCGTCGCTGGCCGGGACTTTTCCACCACTCCCACGAGAAACCCACGGAGCATCCGAAAATGACCACGCCCAGCCGCCCCTTCGACGTCCTGCTCGTCGAAGACGACATCGCCGACGCGATGCTCATCGAGGAAGCCCTCTCCGAGCGCGGAGCCCGCAACCTGGTGCAGGTCACCGATGGAGTCGCCGCTCTGGAACACCTGCGCACCCCGGGCGCTCCGCGTCCCGATCTCATCGTCCTCGACCTGAACATGCCGCGGATGAACGGCCGCGACCTGCTCAAGGTCCTCAAGAGCGACGACGACCTCCAGACGATCCCCGTGGTCGTCCTCACCACGTCGACCGCTCCGGACGACGTCACCGGCGCGTACAGCAGTCACGCCAACGCCTACGTGACCAAGCCCGTGAATCTGGAGGAGTTCGAGCAGGCGGTCCAGAGCATCGACGCCTTCTACCTCGACACCGCCACCCGGCCCCGCCCCTGACCCACCGGTCGGGCCTCCGGGACGCGGGATCCCGGCGGCCCAGGCGACCTCGGCGACGGGTGCGGGATGCGGCATGTTCACGGATTCCGGTCCGCTCACGGACTCCGGTCCGTTCACGAATCCCGCCGTGATCCGGGAAGTCCGTCGATCATCAGACCGACCGTGAAGTCGAACCGGTCGTGGACGGTTCCCGCGGTGAGCTCGGCGGCGTAGCGCTTGGTCTGGGGGAAGGTGTCGGGCAGGGCGGCGAACCGGCGCAGCAGCTCGTCGCGGCCGACGACCCAGCCGTCGTCACCGCGGCCGATCCGCCGGTTCGCCAGGGAGAGTTCGAGGCTGTACGCGCCGACGTAGAGGGACAGTGAGTCGACCGCCCAGGCGGCGGCCTGCGGGTTGATGCCCCCGGCGAGCAGGATGGCGAGCATTCCCTCGGCGACTCGCAGCGTGTCCAGATTGGACGGGGCGGCCGCGAAGGCCGCCCGGGAGATGCCCGGGTAACGCAGATACTGGTCGCGCAGCCGCGTGCAGACGCTGACGATCTGCTGCCGCCAGGCGGCCGGGTCGGGCTCGGGCAAGTCGATCTCGGCGCACAGGCGGCCGATGAGCAGCTCGTCCAGGTCCTCTTTGTTGACCACGTGGGCGTAGAGCGAGGACGGTCCCGTCTCCAGCGCGGCGGCCAGGCGGCGCATCGTCAGGGCTTCGTATCCCTCAGTCTCCACGAGGCCGAACGCGGTGCTGATGATGGCGTCGACCGTGATCGGCTTCTTACGTCCGCCGGAGGGGCCACGCCGCGCCGCGGGGGCGGTGGAGTCGGTGCCGAGCTGGTGCCGCGCCGCGCGCCGCTGCTCGGGAGTGGGTGACATACCCGCAGTCTAGCGAAGCGACGAACAGTGTTCCGAGCCACAAAGAACAGTGTTCGTATTGTTCAGAACACCGATCCGATGTAGAACGGTGTTCGTGTCCACTACCCAGCACGTATCCAAAGCATCCGACGCGAACACACCCCTCCCCATGCGCACCGCGTGGCTCGTCCTGGCCGTCGTGGTCACGGCCGACATCATGGATCTGATCGACTCCAGCATCGCCAACCTCGCCGGCCCGTCCATCCGCGCCGACCTCGGGGGCGGCGAGGTGACGGTCCAGTGGGTGCTGAGCGCCTACACCGCGGCCTTCGCACTCGGCCTGGTCACCTCAGGAAGGCTCGGGGACCTGCTCGGGCGCCGGCGGTTGTTCCTGCTCGGCATGACCGGCTTCACCCTGGCCTCGCTGGCCTGCGGCCTCGCCCCCGACGCGCTCTTCCTGATAGTCGCCCGCACGGTCCAGGGCCTGTGCGGGTCGGTCATGATCCCGCAGGGACTGGCCCTGGTGAAGGTCGTGTTCCCGCCCCAGCATCTGCGCAAGGCACTCACCCCGGTCGGCCCGCTGATGGGCCTTACCATGGTGGCCGGACCCATCCTGGCGGGCTGGCTCCTCCACCTGGACCTGTTCGGCAGCCAGTGGCGCTCCATCTTCCTGATCAACGTCCCGTTCGGGATCGCCGCCCTGGTACTCGCCCGGCGTGTCCTGCCCCACCGCGGCGGTGAGGACGCGACCGCCCGCCTCGACCTCACCGGCGTCGGCCTGCTCACCGCGGCCTCGGCGCTCCTGATCGTCCCGCTCATCCAGGGGCGCGAACTCGGCTGGCCCGCCTGGACCTACGCCATGCTCGTCGCCGCGGTCGTCCTGCTCGCCCTGTTCGTCGTCTCCCAGCGGCGCAGCGAGCACCCGGTCATCACGCCGTCGCTGTTCCGCAGGCGCAGTTTCGTCGTCGGCCTGATGGTCGTGGCCGGCTTCTACGCCTCCCTGAGCGCGTTCGTCCTCGTCATCAACCTGCTGTTGCAGCAGGGCATGCACTGGACGCCCCTGCACACGGGCATGGCACTGATTCCCTGGGCCCTCGGCACCGCCGTCGCCGTGCTGCTCGCGGGCGCCGTGCTCGCCGAGAGGCTCGGGCGCGCCGCCCTGCACCTGGGACTGTCCATCGCCGTCGTCGGTCTGCTGGCCCTGTGGTGGTCCGTCGCCCACTGGGGCGCCGACCTCACCATCTGGAGACTGGCGCCGGCGCTGCTGCTCACCGGCTTCGGTTCCGGGCTGGTGTTCGTCCCGCTGGTCGATTTCATCATCGGCGACGCCACGGCCGAGGAGGTCGGCACTGGCGCAGGTCTGCTCAACGCCGTCCAGCAGTTCGCCGGCGCCGTCGGCGTCGCCGCCCTCGGCACGGTGTTCTTCGCCCGGGTCGGGCACCCGTCCCTCCATTCCTATTTCTCGGCCGCGGAACTGGTCTTCGCCATCGCCGCGGGCCTGAACCTCCTGACGCTGCTGCTGGTGGGCTTTCTGCCCCGACACGCTCAGCAGGCGCACGGCTGACAGGGCTCACCGGGCCGCCGGGTCACCGGATTAATTGCCAGGAAGTACGACGACCGGGACGTACGGTGCTCGTCGCGAGCGGCGTCCACTGCCGAACAGGCGTGGGCGCGACACCCCGGGTTCGAGAACGGAGCGAATGATGAAGGCAGTCCGCTACAGCCGGTTCGGGGGACCCGAGGTCCTCGGGATCGAGGAGCTCCCCGATCCGCACCCTGGGCCCGGCCAGATCCGGATCGCGGTGCGCGCGGCCGGCGTCAACCCGAGCGACTGGAAGAAGCGCCGGGGCCTGATGGACCGGGAACTCCCGCAGAGCCTGGGCCACGAGGCAGCAGGCGTCGTCGACGAACTGGGCCAGGGTGTCGCCGATGTGGCCCTCGGTGACCGCGTGTTCGGCTTCACCATGGAGGAGTCGGCCCAGGCCGAACTGGCGGTGCTGTCCTACTACGCGCCGATCCCGCCGTCGCTCGACTTTCCCGGCGCCGCCGCGCTGCCGGCCGCCATCGAGACGGCTACGCGCGCGCTCGACCAGCTCGGCGTGGGGAACGGCAGCACGCTGCTCGTCAACGGTGCCTCCGGGAGCGTAGGCAGCGCCGCGGTTCAACTCGCCCTGGTGCGTGGCGCGCGCGTGATCGGAACAGCCGGTCGGGCGAACCACGAGTACCTTCGCTCACTGGGAGCGGAGCCCGTCACCTACGGCGCGGGCCTCGTCGAGCGGGTTCACGCGCTGGCGCCCGAAGGGGTCGACGTCGCGCTCGACGTCGCCGGGAGCGGAGTGCTTCCCGAGCTCATCGAACTCGCCGGGGTCGCCGAACACGTCGTCAGCGTCGCCGACTTCGGGGGAGCCCAGGAGCACGGGGTGACGTTCAGCAGCGGCGACACCGCCGACCGCGCGGTCCACGCGCTCGACGAGATCGGCAACTTGATCGAGTCCGGTCGCTTCTCGCTCCGGGTCGCGCGAACCTTCCCGCTCACCGAGGCCGCCGAGGCACACCGGGTGAGCGAACAGGGCCACACAGGCGGGAAACTCGTCCTGCTGGTCGACGGACGGAGCGACGCCGAGCGTGCGTGATCCCGCTCGCCCGGGGGGCCGCGGAGCCCTGGCCCCGTTGCCGGAGCGGACCGCTTCCCCGTGGCCAGAGCGGACCGCTTCCCCGTTGAAAGGGCGGATCGCGTCCCCGATGCCCGATCGGACCGCGGATCGCAAACCCCGTCCCCGCTAACCGAGTTCGGCGATGTCCTCCGCGCTCAGTTCGAGCGCGCCGGCGGCGATGTTCTCCTCCAGGTGGTCAAGCGAGCCGGTGCCGGGGATGAGCAGGATATTCGGCGACCGGGCCAGCAGCCAGGCCAGGGCCACCTGCGGCGCGGTCACGCCGTGGCGGGCGGCGACAGCGTCCAGGTGCTCGGCCGTGACCGGCTGGAATCCGTCGACCGGGAAGAAGGGGACGTAGGCGATACCGGCCTCCGCACAGGCGTCCACGAGCTGGTCGTCCTCGCGCGGGGACAGGTTGTAGAGGTTCTGGACACAGGCGATCGGCGCGATCCCGCGGGCCTCGGCGAACTCGGCGCTCGTGGCGTTGGAGATGCCCAGGTGGCGGACGAGTCCTTCCTCGCGCAGCGCGAGCAGGGTTTCCAGGGGCGCGGCCAGGGGCGCCTCATTCCGGTCGAGGTCGCCCATCCGCAGGTTGACCACGTCCGGGCGGTCCACGTCGAGCGAGCGCAGGTTCGCCTCGACGGCCCGACGGAGGTTGTCGGGGGTGAGGCCGGTCTTCTCACCCGCGGGCAGGGCGATGTCGGAACCCTCGACCAGCGCGCCCACCTTGGTCACGATCAGCACCATAGTGCCGGGATTCCGGACTATAGCGCCGTGATTCCGGACCATAGTGCCGTGCCGCCGGTTGATCCGAGGAGCCCCGACCGGGACTGCCACGTCCTACGACCCCGCGGGCACGCCCCCGGACACCTGCCTCACCGGGGCGAACGCCTCCAGGTGATCACCGGCCCACTGCAGGAAGGACCCCGCCGGTCGCCCCGTCAGCACCCGTACCGTGTCCAGCACTTGAGCCTTGACACCGGCCCGCTGCCGTTCCGCACTCTCCACTAGCGCTTGCGCCACCGCCGGCGGATAGCGCCGCGACCAGCCCTCGCGCGCCGCGTCCCGGGTCAGCTCCTCAAAACGCAACGGCACCCGCAGCAGCCGTGCCAGCTGCCGCGTCTGGTCGGCCGCTGTCAACGCCTCCGGTCCCGTCAACGTGTAGGCACGCCCCGCGTGCCCCGGCTGCGCCAACACCCGCGCGGCGACCTCGGCCACATCCCGCGGATCCACACACGCGCACGCCGACTCCCCGTACAGCGCCCGCACCACGCCTTCTCCCCGCACCGAAGAGGCCCACCCGAGCGTGTTCGACATGAACGCCCGCGGACGCAACAGCGTCCACTCCACGCCCGAGACCCGCAACAGCTCCTCATTGGCCCGCTGCCACCGCGTGACCAGATCAACCGCGCCTTCGTCCAGCACCGCGGCGGCGGACAGCTTCACCAGCCGCTGCACGCCGGCGCGCTGTGCCGCTCGGACGAACCGCACGTCGTCGTCGGCGCCCAGTCGCACGGTGACGACGAACGCGGCGGTCACCCCCTCAACAGCCCGCGCCAACGACGCCGCGTCACCGAAGTCCCCCACCACCACGTCCACGCCCGACTCCGCGAACGCGGCGACCTGCGCCGGCTTCCGCACCATGACCCGGACCCCCAGGTCCGAGGGAAGCCGCCGCACGACCTCCCGCCCCACCACACCCGTCGCACCCGTTACCAGAATCATCCCAACCCCCCAGAACAACCCAAAACCATGACACCGGTCCCTACCCCGCGTCTCACCTTCGTCACCCCCCGTTCCCGCGCCATCCCGCCCTGTTACGGCCATTTCCCGGCGACTCATTGAATCCAGTACGGCCGTGGTGCAAGATGCAAGCCACTAAGATACAAACTGGACGGTTTTTATTGGGTCTCCGGGGTCTCCGGGCTCACCGACCGAGGGAGACCAACCCATGGCCACACAGGACCGCGCCATCCGCACCCGCCGCACCATCCTCACCGCCGCGGCCAAAATCTTCGAGGAACGCGGCTACCAAGCCGCCACCATCAGCGAAATCCTCACCGCCGCCGGCGTCACCAAAGGCGCCCTCTACTTCCACTTCCCCACCAAGGAAGACCTCGCCGAAGGCGTCATCCGCGAACAGGACCACCAACCAGCCCTCCCCGACCACCCCTGCAAAGTCCAGCAACTCGTCGACACCATGCACCTCCACGCCCACCGCCTCCAGACAGACCCCCTCGTCCGCGCCGG
>NZ_JBIVKZ010000015.1:49706-263915 GCF_044751025.1 Streptomyces sp. NPDC088747 | reverse complement strand
CCCGCTCCTCAAACGCCGGAGGGCTGAAATCCTTTTCAGCCCGTCCGGCGTTTGAGGACGAGCGCGAAGCGCGAAAGGGGGGTCTGGGGGCGCAGCCCCCAGGGACGGGAAGGGTAGGGGCGGCGGGGGCGAAATCCCCTCCGTAGACTGACCCCGTGAGCCAGCTCCCCCCGCACGACAGCAGCGAGTCCGAACCGCAGGATCCCCTCGGGCTCTTCGACGAGATCGTCGAGGCCGAGACCGGCCGCGACCCCGATCTCGCGGTGATCGAGGCCGGCAGCCGGACCCTCCGTACCCAGGGCGGCGGCGCCCCGGAGGCCGACGTACCCGGCAGGCCGGCCGACCCCGAGACCGACAAGGCGTTGCGCGAGGTGGAGGCGGACCTCGCCACCCGCTGGGGCGAGACGAAGCTGGAGCCGTCCGTCGACCGGATCGCCGCGCTGGTGGACCTGCTGGGCGAGCCGCAGCGGGCGTACCCCTCGATCCACATCACGGGGACGAACGGCAAGACGTCCACGGCGCGCATGATCGAGTCCCTGCTCGGCGCCTTCGACCTGCGCACCGGGCGGTACACCAGCCCGCACGTCCAGTCCGTCACCGAGCGGATCAGCCTCGACGGGGCGCCGATCTCCGCCGAGCGGTTCATCGAGACGTACAACGACATCAAGCCCTACGTCGAGATGGTCGACGGGCAGCAGGAGTTCCGGCTGTCGTTCTTCGAGGTGCTGACCGGCATGGCGTACGCGGCCTTCGCCGACGCGCCGGTCGACGTCGCCGTCGTCGAGGTCGGCATGGGCGGGAGCTGGGACGCCACCAACGTGATCGACGGGGACGTGGCGGTCGTCACCCCGATCGACCTGGACCACACCGACCGGCTCGGCGGCACGCCCGGCGAGATCGCCACCGAGAAGGCCGGCATCGTCAAGCAGGACGCGACGGTCATCATGGCGCAGCAGCCGGTGGACGCGGCGCAGGTGCTGCTGAAGAAGGCCGTCGAGGTGAGCGCGACGGTGGCCCGCGAAGGGCTGGAGTTCGGGGTGGTCGCGCGGCAGGTCGCCGTCGGCGGCCAGATGGTCACGCTGCGCGGGCTCGGCGGTGAGTACGAGGAGATCTTCCTGCCGCTGCACGGCGCCTACCAGGCGCACAACGCGGCGGTGGCGCTCGCGGCCGTCGAGGCGTTCTTCGGCGTCGGCGCCGGTCACACCCAGCGGCTCGACATCGACAACGTCCGCAAGGCCTTCGCCTCGGTGACCTCGCCGGGCCGCATGGAGGTCGTACGCCGCTCACCCACCGTCGTACTGGACGCCGCGCACAACCCGGCGGGCGCACGGGCGACCGCCGACGCCGTCAGCGAGGCGTTCGACTTCAGCCGGCTGGTCGGGGTGGTCGGCGCGAGCGGCGAGAAGGACGTACGAGGGGTTCTGGAGGCCTTCGAGCCGATCCTCGCCGAAGTGGTGATCACGCAGAACTCCAGTCACCGTGCGATGGACGCGGACGAACTGGCCGGGATCGCGGTCGAGGTCTTCGGCGACGAACGGGTGCAGGTCGAGCCGCGGCTCGACGACGCGCTGGAGGCCGCGATCACGCTGGCCGAGGAAGAGGGCGAGTACGCCGGTGCCGGCGTGCTGGTCACCGGGTCCGTGATCACGGTCGGCGAGGCCCGACTGCTGCTGGGGAGGGGCTGAACGCTGTGCGCACGCTCTGTGCTTCGACTCTGATCGGTGAGTTCTTCGTCATCGGGTTCGCCGGTCTGGTCGCGATGAAGGACGCCGACCTGGAGGCCTCCACGGTGTGGACGGTCTGCGGGATCCTGATGGCCGTGAGCATCCTGCTCTGCGGTGTGATCACCCGCCCGGGGGGCCTCCAGCTCGGCTGGGTCCTCCAGGTCGCGCTGATCGCCAGCGGCTTCTTCGTGCCGTCGATGTTCATCCTGGGAGTGATCTTCGCGGCCCTGTGGTGGGCGTCGATCCACTACGGGCGGAAGATCGACGAGGCCAAGGCCCGGTTCGCCGCGCAGGCGGAGGCGCGGGACCAGGACGGGGCGGCCCCGGCGGGTGCGCCGGCGGAGGGCGACCCGGCGTAGCTTCGGCCGCGTGCCCCCGTACCACCTGACGCTGCGTGACACCTACGCGGACACGCCCTGTAATCTCGGTTCCCCGCATACCATGTGATCGAAGGAGCCATCAAGTGAGCCAGCGCACCCTCGTCCTTCTCAAGCCCGACGCCGTCCGTCGTGGTCTGACCGGCGAGATCATCAGCCGTATCGAGCGCAAGGCGGGCTGGCGGATCACCGCGCTGGAGCAGCGGACGCTGGACCAGGACACGCTGGAGCAGCACTACGGCGAGCACAAGGGCAAGCCCTTCTACGAGCCGCTGGTGGAGTTCATGGCGTCGGGTCCCGTCGTGGCGCTCGTCGTCGAGGGTGAGCGGGTCATCGAGGGTGTGCGCGCGCTGGCCGGTCCCACCGACCCGATCGCCGCGGCCCCCGGCTCCATCCGCGGCGACTTCGGTGTGATCGTCCGGGAGAACCTGATCCACGCCTCCGACTCCGAGGAGTCCGCCGAGCGCGAGCTGAAGCTCTTCTTCCCCGGCCGCGGCTGAGGCTGAGCGAGCGCCGTCGCGTGACCGCCAGGACGTGACCGCCAGGACGTGGCCGCCGGGACACGACCGCGGCGGCGCGGAAGCCGAGGGTAAGTATTTTGAGAATCTTTCTGAGGGAGTGTCAGCTCCACTCGGGTGTCTGACCAGGGGCGGCCGTGGATTTACGGCCGTCCCGTGGCATATGCGTGCCGATCGGGGGAACGCGTCCCTCCGATGGCCCGTCTCCAGGGGCGGGGCGACGTCTCATCTGCTGACAATGGCGAAGACCCTCGCGCAGTGTTCGTGCAGGCGCGTCTACGATGGAAGCCTTCACGTCACTGCACCCAACCTCGCCGTCCTAAAAAGCCGTCAAAGCTCCACTTGGGAAGGCCAGACGAATCCTGATGGGGAACTCAATGTCGTTCATCGGCCGTGACATGGCTGTCGACCTCGGGACCGCCAACACGCTGGTGTACGTCAGGGGTCGCGGGATCGTACTCAACGAGCCGTCCGTCGTCGCGATCAACACCAACACCGGTGGCATTCTCGCGGTCGGCGCGGAAGCGAAGAAGATGATCGGGCGGACCCCCGGCAACATCGTTGCCGTGCGCCCGCTGCGGGACGGCGTCATCGCCGACTTCGAGATCACCGAGCGCATGCTCCGCTACTTCATCCTGAAGATCCACAAGCGGCGCTACCTCGCCCGCCCCCGTGTCGTCGTCTGTGTGCCCTCGGGCATCACGGGCGTCGAGCGCCGTGCCGTCATCGAGGCGTCGTCCCAGGCCGGGGCGCGCCAGGTGCACATCATCGAGGAGCCCATGGCCGCGGCCATCGGTTCCGGCCTGCCGGTCCACGAGGCCACGGGCAACATGGTGGTGGACATCGGCGGCGGCACCACGGAGGTCGCGGTCATCTCGCTCGGCGGCATCGTCACCGCCCAGTCCATCCGCGTCGCGGGCGACGAGCTGGACAACGCGATCATCCAGCACATCAAGAAGGAGTACTCGCTCCTCCTCGGTGAGCGGACTGCCGAACAGATCAAGATCACGATCGGTTCGGCGTACGACCTCGACAACGACGAACACACCGAAATCCGCGGCCGGGACCTGGTGTCCGGGCTGCCCAAGACCGTCGTCATCTCCGCGGCCGAGGTGCGCAAGGCCATCGAAGAACCGGTCAACTCGATCATCGACGCGGTGAAGACGACCCTCGACAAGTGCCCGCCGGAGCTCTCCGGTGACGTGATGGACCGCGGAATCGTTCTGACCGGCGGCGGAGCCCTGCTGCGCGGCCTCGACGAACGACTGCGCCGCGAGACGGGCATGCCGATCCACATCGCCGAGGACCCGCTGGACAGCGTGGCGCTCGGCGCGGGCAAGTGCGTCGAGGAGTTCGAGGCGCTCCAGCAGGTGCTGGACGCCCAGCCCCGCAGATGAGGTAACTCTTCGATTCCGCCGTACGAGATGAACCCCTCTCGTACGGCGGATCGTTGATATTCAGGCATAAGCTCCCCCATAACAGCCTCAACACCCCTGGCATTTCTGCTCGGGGTGCGCCCCTGTTGACGCACCCCGGCCCATCCGGACCCATTCCTGAACATTCCGACGAAGGAAGGCACGGCCGCCGCACGTGAGGGACACACGAGAGAGCCGGCTGCTCCTGGTGCTGCTGATCGCCATCGCGTTCGCCTTGATCACGGTGGACATCCGAGGTGGCGAGGATTCACCGGTCGACGGCGCCCGGCAGGGCGCCGCGACGGTCTTCGGCCCGATCGAGAACGGGGTGGCGTCCGCGGTCGACCCCGTCGGCAACGCGATCGCGGCGGTCCGCGACTCCGACGACCGGCACGACCGCATCACCCGGCTCGAACAGGACAACGCCGCGCTGAAGGCGAAGCTCGGCAGCGACGACCGCAACACCAGCCGCCTCAAGCAGCTCGACACGATGCTCAAGTCGGCCGGCGCCGGTCAGTACGGCATCAAGGGCGCCGAGGTCATCGCCATAGGAGCGGCCCAGGGCTTCTCCTGGACCGTGACGATCGACGTCGGCTCCAACGACGGCATCACCCGCGACATGACCGTCCTCAACGGAGACGGACTCGTCGGGCGCGTCACCACGGTCGGCTCGAACACCGCCACTGTGCTGCTCGCCAACGACCCCGACTTCACCGTCGGCACGCGCATGGAGGCCACCGACGAACTCGGCTTCGCCTCCGGCCAGGGCGACCAGCCCTTCCGCGTCGAGCTGTTGAACGGCAAGGCGAAGATCAACAAGGGCGACCGTCTCGTCACCTTCGGCTCGCAGGCCGACAAGCCGTTCGTGCCCGGTGTCCCCGTCGGTGTCGTCTCCCGCGTCGACCCGTCCGGCGGCGACCTGACCCGCACCATCTACGTCAAGCCGTTCGTCTCGTTCACGAAGCTCGACATCGTCGGTGTCGTCGTCGAGGCACCCCGCGAGGACCCGCGTGACGCCGTGCTGCCGCCGAAACCCAAGCCAACGCCCACGCCGACGGTGACCGTGACGGTCACCCCCTCGGCGAACGTGCCCGTCGACGGCCAGCTGCAGTAGGAGCCCACTCCCCATGCGTTTCAACCGGATGCTGCTCTCCGCCACCCTGGTGGTCGTCGCCCTCGTGATCCAGGTGAGCGTCCTCGCCCGGCTCCACCTCCCCGGCGCAGTCCCCGACCTGCTGCTGCTGACCGTGCTCGCCCTCGCCATGGTCTACGGCCATGTCAGCGGCGCCCTCATCGGCTTCGGCGCCGGCCTCCTCGCCGACCTCGCCCCGCCCGCCGACCACGCCGCCGGGCGCTACGCCCTCGTGCTGTGCGTCATCGGCTACCTCGCCGGGCTGGTCAAACCCGAGAACGGCCAGCTCAAGTCCGCGACGGGACCGATGGCCGTGGTCGTCGCCGCCGCGGTCGGCTCCACCCTGCTGTACGCCGGTGTCGGCGCCCTCGTCGGCGACACCGCCGCCCGTCATGTGGGCCTGGCCGGTCTGCTGTTCTCCGCCGCCCTCTACGACCTGCTGCTCGCGCCGTTCGTGGTCCCGGGGCTGATGGCCCTGGCCCGGCGCGCCGACAACGATCCGCTCGCCGAGACCAACTCCGGTGCCAAGACGGCCGACGTCTCCGCCGGCTGGCTGTCGTCCGGCACGGGTCTGCGCATCGGCAGCCAGCGCGGCGGACTGAGAGTGAAGGCCGCCAAGGCGCGGGTCGCCAGGGCGGGACGCATCAAGGGGGTCAAGCGGCTTTGAAAGCGCACCAGTTGGTGACCTGGTCACACAGGTTCACCGTGTACTCGTATGACTCGTACGCACACTGAGAGGGGGAGGCAGCAGCAGTGACCAACATCCCCGAGACCGGTCGGACCCCACGGGTCCAGATCCGACTCGTCGTCATCCAGATTCTCGTACTGTCCCTCCTCGGCACCCTCGGCGGACGCCTCTGGTACCTCCAGATCCGCAACGGCGACGAGTACGCCAAGGAAGCCTCCGGCAACCACGTCCAGCAGGTCGTCAGTCCCGCCGTACGCGGCTCGATCCTCGACGCCCGCGGGGTGCCGATCGCCGACAACGAGACCCGGCTCGTGGTCTCCGCCTCGCGCACCGACCTGCTGAAGATGAAGGACGACGGCAAGGCGGTCCTCACCAAGCTCGCCGCCGTCCTCGCCCTCAAGCCCCAGGACGTGATGGAGAAGGTCCGCCTCTGCGACGCCAAGACGCCGCAGCCCTGCTGGAACGGCTCGCCCTACCAGCCGATCCCCATCACCGACGAGGCCACCCCCAAGCAGGCACTCCAGATCCGCGAGCGCTCCGAGGACTTCCCCGGCATCACCGCCGAACCCGAGGCCGTACGCCGCTACGCCGCACCTGGCGGCGCCAACACCGCACAGGTGCTCGGCTACCTCTCGCCCGTCACCGACGCCGAGATCACCAAGGCCGAGGACTCCGACTCGCCGTATCTGCGCTCCGACCAGGTGGGCCGCTCCGGTCTTGAACGCCAGTACGACCAGGCGCTGCGCGGCAAGGCCGGCGTCACCCGCTACGAGGTCGACAACCTCGGCCGGGTCATCGGCCAGGCCGAGAGCGATCCGGCCCAGCCCGGCTCGAACGTCGTCACCAGCGTCGACGCCCGCGTGCAGCGGGTCGCCGAGTACCAGCTCAACGAGGCGATGAAAGACGCCCGTGACGTGTTCGACAAGAACACCGGCGAGAACTACAAGGCGGACTCCGGGGCCGTCGTGGTGATGGAGGCCAAGACCGGCCGCGTCGTCGCCATGGCGTCCAACCCGACGTACGACCCGAACGCCTGGGTCGGCGGCATCTCCGGCAAGGACTACACCCAGCTCACCGGCAAGAGCTCCAACTACCCGCTGCTCAACCGCGCGATCCAGGGCCAGTCGGCCCCCGGCTCGATCTTCAAGGTCGTCCCCACGGCCGCCGCCATAAACGCGGGCTACTCCTTCAACGGCCCCTACGAGTGCTCCAGTTCGTACTCCATCGGCGGCCAGACCTTCAAGAACTTCGAGTCCAAGGGCTACGGACCGATCAGCCTCGGCCAGGCCCTGGAGGTCTCCTGCGACACCGTCTTCTACCGCCTCTCGCACGAGGAGTGGAAGAAGGACGGCGGCATCGACCCCAAGGGCAAGCCGAACGACTGGTTCTACAAGACCGCCCACCAGTTCGGCCTCGGCGCCGAGACCGGCATCGACCTCCCGAACGAGGTCACCGGGCGCATCCCCGACCGCCAGTGGAAGGCCAGCTACTGGAAGGCCAACAAGGACGCCTGGTGCAAGTACGGCAAGAAGGGCGGCACGTACGCCCAGCAGATCGCGTACGAGAACTGCCTCGAAGGCAACAAGATGCGCGCCGGTGACTCCGTCAACTACTCCATCGGCCAGGGCGACACCCTCGTCACCCCGATCCAGATGGCCGCGATCTACGGAGCCATCTCCAACGGCGGCACCCTCTACGAGCCCACCGTCGGCAAGGCGATCGTCAGCGCCGACGGCAAGACCGTCGAGGCGATCAAGCCGAAGGCCAACGGCAAGCTGCCGATGACGTCGAAGACGCGCGACGAGATAGACGAAGCCCTCGCGGGAGTCGCGACCCGCGGTACGGCCGCCTGGCGATTCGGCGGTTGGCCGCAGGACAAGATCCCGATGCACGCCAAGACGGGTACGGCCGAGGTCTACGGCAAGCAGACGACCTCGTGGTTCGCCACGTACACCAAGGACTACACGGTCATCATGACCATCTCCCAGGGTGGTACGGGTTCCGGCGCCTCGGGCCCCGCCGTGCGCAACATCTACAACGCGCTCTACGGCGTCTCCGAGGACGGCAAGATCGACAGCAGGAAGGCGCTGCTGCCCACCCCGCAGAAGAGCCTGCCGAAGATCCAGTCCGACGGTTCGATCGACGCCCCGAAGATCGAGAAGTACGACCCGAAGAAGGAACAGGCCAGCGAGACCGAGGCGCTCGGCGGGATCGATGGACAGCTCCCGGGGGCGACGACCTCCTCACCGGCCGCCGAGAACCGGAACACGCGAAGGCGCAGGGCCCGCGGCCGAAGGTGCGGCGGGCGCGGGACCACCGGGACCCGGAGGGCGCTGACATGACCCTCGCCCCGAACAAGACGCGGAGACTCGCATGACCGGCGCGAACAACTTCTCCGTCTCCGGGTACGGACCCGAACGCGGCAGCCTCTCCCGGCTGTTCGCCCGAGACTCGCTGGCCCGGCGGCTCGACTGGCCGATACTGCTGTCGGCCCTCGCGCTGTCGGTCATCGGCTCGGCCCTCGTCTACTCGGCGACCCGCAACCGCACCGAGATCAATCAGGGCGACCCGTACTACTTCCTGATCCGGCACCTCATGAACACCGGCATCGGCTTCGGCCTGATGGTCGGCACGGTCTGGCTCGGCCACCGCACCCTGCGCACGGCCGTCCCGATCCTCTACGGCCTCTCCGTGGCCCTGATCCTCGCGGTGCTCACCCCGCTCGGCGCCACCGTCAACGGCGCCCACGCGTGGATCGTGCTCGGCGGCGGCTTCTCGCTCCAGCCCTCCGAGTTCGTGAAGATCACGATCATCCTGGGCATGGCGATGCTCCTCGCGGCCCGGGTCGACGCGGGCGACAAGCCCTACCCCGACCACCGCACGGTCCTCCAGGCACTGGGCCTGGCCGCCGTCCCGATGATGATCGTCATGCTGATGCCCGACCTCGGGTCCGTCATGGTCATGGTCATCATCGTGCTGGGCGTGCTGCTCGCCTCCGGCGCCTCCAACCGCTGGGTGTTCGGACTGCTCGGCACGGGCGCCCTCGGCGCGATCGCGGTCTGGCAGCTCAAGATCCTCGACGAGTACCAGATCAACCGCTTCGCCGCCTTCGCCAACCCCGAGCTCGACCCGGCCGGCGTCGGCTACAACACCAACCAGGCGCGTATCGCGATCGGTTCGGGCGGCCTCTTCGGCACCGGGCTCGGCAAGGGCTCGCAGACCACCGGCCAGTTCGTCCCCGAACAGCAGACGGACTTCGTCTTCACCGTCGCCGGTGAGGAACTCGGCTTCGTCGGAGCCGGGCTGATCCTGCTCCTGATCGGCGTCATCCTGTGGCGCGCCTGCCGCATCGCCCGCGAGACGACCGAGCTGTACGGCACGATCGTCGCCGCGGGCATCATCGCCTGGTTCGCCTTCCAGTCCTTCGAGAACATCGGCATGACGCTCGGCATCATGCCGGTGGCGGGGCTGCCACTGCCGTTCGTGTCGTACGGCGGTTCGTCGATGTTCGCGGTGTGGGTGGCCGTGGGGCTGTTGCAGTCGATCAGGGTGCAGCGGCCGATGTCCGCGTAGGTGGATCCCTGGTGTCGCCTCACGAAACGTGAGGCGACCCACAGAACAACGACAAATGTGGCCCAGATAACGAATTCGTACACATCGAGGGCTGCCCCCGGCCCGAGATCGCGTCTAGATTCGGTGCATGGCGGACACAAAGCGCGAGATCGAGCGGAAGTACGAGGGTCCCGCGACCGAGGGCGACGCGGACCTGCCGGACCTGATGGGCGTAGCGGGGGTCGCCTCCGTGGTCGACAAGGGCGTCGCCGAACTGGACGCCACCTACTACGACACCGTCGACCAGAGGCTGGCCGCCGCCTCCCTCACCCTGCGGCGGCGCACCGGCGGCGACGACGCGGGCTGGCACCTCAAACTCCCCGTCTCCGAGGGCGTACGCGACGAGATCCACGCCCCCCTCTCCGACGACCTGCCCCGCTCCCTGACCGGCCTCGTGCGCTCCCGGGTGCGCGACGGCGAGCTCGTTCCCCTCGTACGACTGCGGTCGGCCCGCGACATCCGCCACCTCCAGGACGACTCGGGCGCCCTGCTCGCCGAGGTGAGCCTCGACCGCGTGCGCGCCGAGCGGCTCAGCGGCGGCGAGGGCACCGCCGAGTGGACCGAGATCGAGGTCGAGCTCGCGGACGACGGCGACCCGGCCTTCCTCGACAAGGTCGAGAAGAAGCTCCGCAAGGCGGGCCTGGCCCGCTCGGCGTCGGCGTCCAAACTGGCCAAGGCGCTGGTGGAGACCGGTGCCGAGCGCACTTCGTCCCCGAAGTTCTCGAAGTCCCCGGAGTCCCCGAGTTCGGGGAAGTCACCGGCGTCCTCGAAGTCACCGGCGTCCACGAAGTCCCCCGGGACCGCCGGTGACCACGTCATGGCGTACGTCGTCGCCCAGCGCGACGCGATCGTCGAACTGGACCCGGCCGTCCGGCGCGACCTCCCCGACTCCGTGCACAGCATGCGCGTCGCCACCCGCCGGATGCGCAGCACGTTCCGCTCGTTCGGCAAGGTCCTCGACCGGGCGGTCACCGACCCGATCGGCGAGGAACTGAAGTGGCTGGCGGGCGAGCTGGGCGTCGACCGGGACCAGGAGGTACTCACCGAGCGGCTGACCGGAGCCCTCGGCAAACTGCCGCGCGACCTGCTCTCCGGACCCGTCCGCAAGCGGCTGCGCACCTGGTCGAACGCCCGCCGTGGCGGCTCACGGCGCCGCCTGATCGCCGTACTGGACGGCAGGCGCTACCTCGACCTGCTGACCGCCCTCGACGCGCTCGTCGCGGAGCCGCCGTTCCTCAAGGCGGCGGCGGGCGACCCGTCGGAGGTGATCGCGAAGGCCGTACGCAAGGACTTCAGGAAGGTGTCCGACCTGATCGGCGAGGCCCTCGACCGTCCCACGGGCGCCGACCGCGACCTCGCGATGCACGACGCCCGCAAGAAGGCCAAGCGCACCCGGTACGCGGCCGAGGCCGCCGCCCCCGCCCTGGGCGGGCCCGCCGACGACCTGGTCAAGGCGATGAAGTCGCTGCAGAGCCTGCTCGGCGACCACCAGGACAGCGTGATGGCTCGCGAGGCCGTCCTCGGGCTCGGCGCGCAGGCCTACGCGGCGGGGGAGAGTGCCTTCACGTACGGGGTGCTCTACGGCAGGGAGGAGCAGCGGGCGGCTGCCGCCGAGGCGGCGCTGCCGGAGGCCTGGGCGACGGTCGAGAGGAAGGCCTCGGTCTGATCGCGCCCCGCCCGGGGGAGCGCCGGACCGAGGCCCCCGGGCGGGCGGCGGATCGGCGCCGGTGCGGCGGCTGTCCCGGGCCGCGTTAGGCTGGATGGTCACCCCGGTAAGCCCATCCAGCTCACGAAGGTTCGCCAGATGCCAGCCGAATCGGTCTTCCCGCAGCTCGAAGCTCTGCTCCCGCATGTGCAGAAGCCGATCCAGTACGTCGGCGGAGAACTCAATTCCACGGTCAAACCCTGGGACGCCTGCGACGTCCGCTGGGCGCTGATGTACCCCGACGCCTACGAGGTCGGGCTGCCCAACCAGGGCGTCATGATCCTCTACGAGGTACTGAACGAGCGCGAGGGCGTGCTCGCCGAGCGCACCTACAGCGTGTGGCCGGACCTGGAGGCGCTGATGCGGGAGCACCGGGTCCCGCAGTTCACCGTGGACAGCCACCGGCCGGTGAAGGCCTTCGACGTCTTCGGCCTGTCCTTTTCCACGGAGCTGGGCTACACGAACATGCTCACGGCCCTCGACCTGGCGGGCATCCCGCTGGAGTCGAAGGACCGCGGCCTTGACGACCCGATCGTCCTCGCCGGCGGCCACGCGGCCTTCAACCCGGAGCCGATCGCCGACTTCGTCGACGCGGTGGTCATCGGCGACGGCGAGCAGGCCGTGCTCGACATGACGGACATCGTCCGCGCCTGGAAGGCGGAGGGCAGGCCCGGCGGCCGCGAGGAGGTGCTCTTCCGCCTCGCGAGGACCGGCTCGGTCTACATCCCGGCCTTCTACGACGTCGAATACCTCGCCGACGGCCGCATCGCACGCGTCGTACCGAACAGGTCGGGCGTCCCGTGGCGGATCAGCAAGCACACGGTCATGGACCTCGACGAGTGGCCCTACCCCAAGCAACCCCTCGTCCCGCTCGCCGAGACGGTCCACGAGCGGATGTCGGTGGAGATCTTCCGCGGCTGCACCCGCGGCTGCCGGTTCTGCCAGGCGGGCATGATCACCCGCCCGGTGCGCGAGCGCTCGATCACGGGCATCGGCGACATGGTGGAGAAGGGCCTGAAGGCGACCGGCTTCGAGGAGGTCGGCCTGCTGTCGCTGTCGTCCGCGGACCACAGTGAGATCGGCGACATCGCCAAGGGCCTCGCCGACCGGTACACGGAGGACAAGATCGGCCTCTCGCTCCCCTCCACCCGCGTCGACGCCTTCAACGTGGACCTGGCGAACGAGCTGACGCGCAATGGCCGCCGCTCGGGCCTGACCTTCGCCCCCGAGGGCGGCAGCGAACGCCTGCGCAAGGTCATCAACAAGATGGTCTCCGAGGACGACCTGATCCGGACGGTCTCGACGGCCTACGGCAACGGCTGGCGCCAGGTGAAGCTGTACTTCATGTGCGGCCTGCCGACCGAGACCGACGAGGACGTCATGCAGATCGCCGACATGGCGATGAACGTCATCGCGGAGGGCCGCAGGGTCTCCGGCCAGAACGACATCCGCTGCACGGTGTCCATCGGCGGTTTCGTCCCCAAGCCCCACACCCCCTTCCAGTGGGCGCCGCAGCTCTCCGCCGAGGACACCGACGCCCGGCTGACCAAGCTCCGCGACAAGATCCGCGGCGACAAGAAGTACGGCCGCTCCATCGGCTTCCGCTACCACGACGGCAAGCCCGGCATCGTCGAGGGCCTGCTCTCCCGCGGTGACCGCCGCGTCGGCGCCGTCATCCGCGCGGTCTACGAGGACGGCGGTCGCTTCGACGGCTGGCGCGAGTACTTCTCCTACGACCGCTGGATGGCCTGCGCCGAGAAGACCCTCCCCGCCTTCGGCGTCGACGTCGACTGGTACACCACCCGCGAGCGCACCTACGAGGAGGTCCTCCCCTGGGACCACCTCGACTCCGGGCTCGACAAGGACTGGCTCTGGGAGGACTGGCAGGACTCCCTCGACGAGACCGAGGTCGAGGACTGCCGGTGGACGCCCTGCTTCGACTGCGGGGTGTGCCCTGCCATGGACACGACGATTCAAATCGGCCCCACCGGCAGGAAGTTGCTGCCGCTGACGGTCAACAAGCCCGCGGTGAGCGGACACGCGGTGAGCGGACACGCGCACTGACAAGCCGACGCACCGAGAAGCCGACGCACTGAGAGGCTGACCATGCTTGCCGCCTGGTACGAGCGACAGGGTCCTGCCGTCGAGGTCCTGCGGGTCGGTGAGCTGCCCGACCCGGAGCCCGGTCCCGGCGAGGTCCGGGTCCGGGTGGCCGTTTCGGGCGTCAACCCCGGGGACACCAAGAAGCGGCGCGGCTGGCTCGGTTCGGCCATGCCCTTCCCCCGGGTCGTCCCGCACAGCGACGCGGCCGGAGTCGTCGACGCGGTGGGCGACGGGATCGACGTGCGCCGGGTGGGGCAGCGGGTGTGGGTGTACGGCGCCCAGTCCTACCGTGCCTTCGGCACCGCCGCCCAGTACACCGTCGTGCCCGGCGAGCTGGCGGTGCCACTGCCCGACCAGGTGAGTGACGAGCTCGGGGCGAGTCTGGGCATCCCCGGGATCACCGCGCACCGGACCGTCTTCGGCGACGGCCCGGTCGACGGCAGGTTCGTGCTGGTGCACGGCGTGCTCGGCGGCGTCGGCTCGCTGGCCGCCCAACTCGCCCACTGGGGAGGGGCGGTGGTGCTCGGCACGGTGCGGCACGCCGAGGACCTCTACCAGGTCGACCCCGCCGTGATCTCCCACGCCGTCGCCCTCGACCAGGACGACCCGGCCGGCGCGATCCGCGCGTACGCGCCGCGTGGAGTCGACCGTGTCATCGAGGTTTCCCTGTCGGACAACGCCGACCTGGACGCCGCGGTCGTCGCGAACGACGCCGTCATCGCCGCGTACGCCACCCGCGCCGACCGCCCCGAACTCCCCTTCTGGCCCCTGCTGTTCGGCAACGTCACGCTGCGCATGCTCGGCAGCGACGACTTCCCCGCCGCGGCGAGGCGCCAGGCCGCCCGCGACCTCACCGCCGCGGCGGCCGTCGGAGCCCTCACCGCCGACATCGGCGACCGCTGCCCGCTCGACGACATCGCCAAGGCCCACGACCTCGTCGACGCCGGCGGCCGGGGACGCGTCCTGGTCACCGTCCCCCGGTGACACGACGAAAGCCCCTGCCGCCAATCCGGTACCACCGATCCCGTATCACCGCATCCAGACACCGGTCCGACGCGTCTACCTCGGTATGAACCTGGAGAAGACGCCCGGTGAGGAACGCCCGCCGCAGGCGCGGGCCGAGGGCTGTCTCGTGGTCGCGATCCGCATCCCGGTGCGGATCGTGGTGCTCGTGCTGGTCGTGCCGGTGCGGATGGTGTGGGACGCGCTGGCCGTCGGTGGCCGGCTCCTGCGGGACCACGTGCTGCGGCCGGTGGGGCGGGCGCTGGCCTGGGCCGCCTGGGCGGTGTTCGTCTGGCCGTTCGTGACGGCGTGGCGGTACGCCGTCGTGCCGGTCGGCAAGGGACTCGGACTGCTCGGCCACGTACTGGTCGTGGTGCCGCTCGTATGGCTGTACCGGACCGTGCTCACGCCCGTCGGGCACGCGCTCGGCGTGGCCGCCCTGGCGACGGCCGCCGCACTCGGCTGGGTGCTCGGCGGGATAGGGAAGGCCCTCGGCCTGCTGTACGCGCACGTCCTCGCGCCCGTCGGACGCGCGGTCGCCGGGCTGGGCCGGGGGATCGGCGCGCTCCTCGCGGCCGTCGGGACCGGCGTGTACACCGCTGCCGCCTGGCTGGTGCGGTATCTGCTCGTCGTGCCGGGGGTGTGGCTGTACGAGTGGGTCCTCGCCCCTGTCGGGAGAGGGATCGCCTGGGCCGTACGAGGGCTCCTGTGGCTCGTACGGATGATCTTCACCGGGATCGGACTCGCGGGGTACTGGACCCTGCGTGTGCTGCTGGTGCTCCCCGCGCTCGCCCTGTGGAGGTGGGTGCTCGTACCGGTCGGGCACGTGCTCGCCGTCATCGGGCGGGAGATCGGTGCCGCGCTCGGCCACGCCTGGCGGATCGCCGGGTACCTCTCGCTCGCGGCCGGGCGGTTCCTCGGACGGCTCCTGCGGTGGATCTTCGTCGAGCCGGTGCGGTGGATCCTGGTCGAGCCGGTGCGGTGGGCCTACCGGACCGTGCTCACGCCCGTCGGACACGTCGTCCGCGACGCGGTCCTGCGCCCCGCGGCCGAGGCCGCGCGCGGCGCGGGGCGGGTGGCCCGGGAGGCCCTCGCGGCAGCCCGGGAGTCCGCCCGGCAGGCCCGTGCCGACTTCCGGCGGATGCTCTTCGGAACGCCAGGGAAGCCGCTGCCGGTCCCGAGCGAGCCCGTACCCGCCGTCGCCGGATCCTCCCGGCGGGAACCGGGAGCGGACGGGACACGTACTCTAGGTAGCAGTAAGACCGCACTCACGAAGGACTGAACGACACTGGGCAAGCGACAGCCCGAAGGCCCGCCGCCCGCACTCGCGGTGCAGCGCATCCGACTGCGCTACACCAAGCGCGGCCGCCTCCGGTTCACCAGCCACCGTGACTTCCAGCGCGCCTTCGAGCGTGCGTTGCGCCGTGCCGAGGTACCGATGGCGTACTCGGCGGGGTTCACGCCGCATCCGAAGGTGTCGTACGCCAATGCCGCACCCACCGGCACGGGCAGTGAGGCGGAGTATCTGGAGATCGCGCTCACCGAGGCGCGTGACCCGGACAAGCTGCGGGATCTCCTCGACGAGTCGCTGCCCACCGGGCTCGACATCATCGAGGCGGTCGAGGCGCGGACGTCCGGGCTCGCCGACCGGCTCACCGCCTCCGTCTGGGAGCTGCGCCTCGACGGCGTGGACCCGGCAGAGGCGGAGCGCGCGGTCGCGGCCTTCATCGCGGCGGACGCCGTCGAGGTGCAACGCAAGGCCAAGAACGGCATGCGGACGTTCGACGCCCGCGCCGCCGTGGCGGGTCTTGAGGTGGCGGCCGGCACCGGTGGAACAGGCCGCGACGTACACCGTGAAGCGAGCCGTGAAGCACACGGTGAGACGAGCGGTGGGACGACCGGTGAGACGAACAGTCCACAGGCTGATAGGTCGAGCGACCAGGCCTGTGCGATACTGCGGCTGGTTGTTCGGCACGTGACGCCTGCCGTTCGACCCGACGACGTCCTGTCCGGTCTTCGCGCCGTGGCCGACCTGGCGCCGCCGGTCGCCGCTTCGGTGACCAGGCTGGCGCAGGGGCTGTTCGATGCAGAGACCGGCACGGTGACCGACCCGCTCGCGCCCGACCGCGAGGCAGTCACGGCCGCCCCAGCCGATCGCTCCGGGGTCGCCTCGGCTGCCGCCGCGAAGGCGCTGGTGCCGGAAGGTCCCGCGTAAGGACAGATGTCGTAGCGCCGCCCTCGGACTCGGGAGCCACCTGGGTCGGGCAGCGCACCGACCACAAGACTTTCGCCAGGCCGTACGCACCAATGGCGTACGGAACCGGCGAGACAGGACACAGAGAGCTCCCGTGCGGCGCCCGCGCCCCGGACGGCGGCACCGCGCATCGCGCGAGCCGCGGACGTCACCGGCACTGCCGGACCAGGCGCGGCGCCCGGGAGCCTGACGGGAGATCCACCCGCATGCTCGAACCGACCGAACCCACCGAGGGTTCCGACAACAACAACACCCCCAGCGACACCCTGCCGCCGCGGCGCCGCCGCCGTGCGGCGTCGCGCCCCGCCGGCCCGCCCACGGGCGCCGCCGAAGCAGGGGCCGGGACCACCCCGTCGGCCGAACCGGCCGTCGCGTCCGCCGAGCTCCCCGAGGAGACGGACGGCACGACAGCGGTCGGAACGGCTGCCGAAGGGACCGGGACGGTGGCTGAAGCCGCCGAGGACGCGGCTCCGCGTCGTGCCCGGCGTCGTGCCACCCGTCGGGTGTCCGCGCCCGCCGGTGCGCCCGAGGCGGCCGACGCCGTCGAGGCCGCCCAGACCGTGGTGCCCGCGGTGACGGCCGAGGCCGCGCCCGCCGAGACCCCCGCTCCCGCCCCCGCCGCCGCGTTGGAGGCCGAGGAGACCGCTTCCGCCGGCCGTCCGCGCCGCCGTGCCACCCGCCGCGCCTCCGCGCCCAGCGGCGCGCCCAAGGCTGCCGAGGCCGTACAGCCGGCCGAGGCCGTCGAGGAGCCGGTGACCGCCGTCGTCGTCGAGCCCGAGGGCACGGACACGGACACCGCCGCCCCCGCCGCCGAGGAAGCCACCCCCCGGCGCGCCACCCGTCGTCGCGCCACCCGGCGCGTCTCCGCACCCGCCGGTGAGCCCGAGGGCGACACCGTCGACGAGCGTGTGGAGGCGCCCGTGACCAGCGAGAACCAGCCCGAGGAGCCCGCGCGGACCGAGTCCGTGCAGGCCGGACCCGCGCAGGCCGGACCCGCGCAGGCCGAGTTCACGCAGACCGAGGAGGAGGCCCCGCGCCGCGGCCGCCGTCGTGCCACCCGCAAGGCCGCCGTCGGTTTCTCCGCGCCCGCCCCGAAGGAAGCCGAGTCGGCGCGCAAGCCCGTCCGGCCGGCCGTCGCCGTGTTCCAGGCGCCGGTGTTCGCCGAGCCGATGTTCCAGACGCCGGAGCGGGCCGCAGCCGCGGCTGCCGCCGAGGCTGCGGAGGAGGCCGAGGAGGTCGTCGAGACGCCGGTGGCCCCCGTGGCCCCGCGGACTCGCAGGGCCGTCGTGGTGCCCGAGCCCGTCGAGGTCGTCGAGCCCGCCCAGATCGTCGAGATCGCCGAGATCGCCGAGGAGGAGACGGGGCCGCGCCGGCGCCGTCGCCGCCGCGCCGTCGAGGAGCCCGTCGCCCCGGAGCCCGTCACCGAAGAGGTGGAGGAGCCCGAGGACGCCGAATCCGCCGAGGACGCCGTGGACGGGGATGACGGGGATGACGGTGACGAGGAGTCCGCGGGCTCCCGTCGCCGCCGCCGCCGCGGTGGGCGTCGCCGCCGTCGTGGTGAGTCGGCCGAGTCGGACGGCGAGTCCGGCGACGACGACTACGCCGCAGACCAGGGCCGCCACGACACCGAGGACAGCGCCGAGCAGGCCGAGGACGACGGCGAAGAGGGCGACGAGCGCGAGGAGGCGGGCGGATCCGGCTCCAGCAGCAGCCGTCGCCGCCGTCGCCGTCGGCGTCGCGCCGGGGATTCCGGCACCGAGGCCGAGACGACCGAGAGCGACCCCGAGCGCACCGTCGTCAAGGTCCGCGAGCCGCGCAGCAGCAAGCGGGACGAGCACCCGTCCGACGAGGTGCAGTCCATCAAGGGCTCGACCCGCCTGGAGGCCAAGAAGCAGCGTCGCCGTGAAGGGCGCGAGCAGGGCCGCCGGCGCGTTCCGATCATCACCGAGGCCGAGTTCCTGGCCCGCCGTGAGGCCGTCGAGCGCGTGATGGTCGTCCGCCAGAGCGGCGAGCGCACCCAGATCGGCGTCCTTGAGGACAACGTGCTCGTCGAGCACTACGTCAACAAGGAACAGTCGACCTCGTACGTCGGCAACGTCTACCTCGGCAAGGTGCAGAACGTCCTGCCCTCGATGGAGGCCGCCTTCATCGACATCGGCAAGGGCCGCAACGCCGTGCTGTACGCCGGTGAGGTCAACTTCGAGGCGCTGGGCATGGCCAACGGGCCGCGCCGCATCGAGAGCGCGCTGAAGTCCGGCCAGTCGGTGCTGGTGCAGGTCACCAAGGACCCGATCGGCCACAAGGGCGCCCGTCTCACCAGCCAGGTGTCCCTCCCCGGCCGCTACCTGGTCTACGTGCCCGAGGGCTCGATGACCGGCATCAGCCGCAAGCTGCCCGACACCGAGCGGGCGCGTCTGAAGACCATCCTCAAGAAGATCGTCCCCGAGGACGCGGGCGTCATCGTGCGCACCGCCGCCGAGGGCGCGAGCGAGGACGAGCTGCGCCGTGACGTGGAGCGCCTCCAGGGCCAGTGGGAGGACATCCAGAAGAAGTCGAAGAGCGGCGGCAGCTCGAACGCGCCGACGCTGCTGTACGGCGAGCCGGACATGACCGTCCGCGTCGTCCGCGACATCTTCAACGAGGACTTCACCAAGGTCATCGTCAGCGGCGACGAGGCCTGGGAGACCATCCACGGCTACGTCGCCCACGTCGCGCCCGACCTGACCGACCGGCTGTCGAGGTGGACCTCCGAGGTCGACGTCTTCGCGACGTACCGGATCGACGAGCAGCTGATGAAGGCGCTGGACCGCAAGGTCTGGCTGCCCAGCGGCGGTTCGCTGGTCATCGACAAGACCGAGGCGATGATCGTCGTCGACGTCAACACCGGGAAGTTCACCGGTCAGGGCGGCAACCTCGAAGAGACCGTGACCAGGAACAACCTGGAGGCGGCCGAGGAGATCGTGCGCCAGCTGCGGCTGCGCGACCTGGGCGGCATCGTCGTCATCGACTTCATCGACATGGTCCTGGAGTCCAACCGGGACCTGGTGCTGCGCCGCCTCCTGGAGTGCCTGGGACGCGACCGTACGAAGCACCAGGTGGCGGAGGTGACCTCGCTCGGCCTGGTCCAGATGACGCGCAAGCGCGTCGGACAGGGGCTCCTGGAGTCCTTCTCCGAGACCTGCGTCCACTGCAACGGCCGCGGTGTCATCGTGCACATGGAGCAGCCCACCTCCGCCGGAGGCGGCGGCAAGCGCAAGAAGCGCGGCCGGGGCGGTTCCGAGCAGGAGCACACGCACGACCACGATCACGACCACGACGTCCTGACCACGGAGACCGCCGAGGCCGAGGCGCTGGACGAGGTCGAGAGCGAGGCCGAACTGGCCGCCGAGGTCGCCGCGCCCGTGCCCTTCGCCCAGCAGGAGTTCGTGCCGGACGAGGACCTCTACAGCAGCGCCGCCGAGGCGGAGGCCGCGGCCTCCCGCGGCCGTTCGCGTCGCCGGGCGACCCGGCGCGCGTCGGCTCCCGCCGGTGCGCCCAAGGGCGAGGAGCGGGCCCCCCGGGGCCGGCGTGAGGAGCGGGCCGTCAAGTCCCGCGAGGCCGCCGAGTCCGAGCCGGTCGCCGTCGAGGACCCGGTCGTCGAGGCTCCGGCCGCGCAGGCTCCGGTCGTCCAGGCGCCCGAGGTCACCGAGGCTCCCGCCGTCGCCGTACAGCAGGAGGACGAGGCCGCTCCCAAGGGCCGTACGCGCCGTCGTGCGACCCGGAAGGTGTCGGCCCCGGCCGGTTCGCCCAGGGCCGCGGAGGAGGCCGCTGTGACGGTCACCGAGCCGGTCGCGGCGCCCGTCGTGGAGGAGCCGAAGGCCGAGCCCGCCGCCGAGGCGCCCGTCGAGAGCGCGGCCCCGGCCCGCCCGCGCCGGCGTGCCGTCCGCAAGGCCACCGCGCCCACCGCGTCCGAGGAGGCGGCCGTCACGGTCGTCCCCACGGCCTCGGCGGAGCCGGTGACCGAGCCCGGTGCGCCGGTGGACTCCGAAGCGCAGGCCGACGCGTCCGCGGACTCCGACACGGAGGCTCCGGCGAAGAAGACCGCCGCGCGCAAGACCGCCAAGAAGGCGACCGCGAAGAAGGCGGCCGTCAAGAAGACCGCGGCCAAGAAGACGGTCGCGAAGAAGACCGCCGCGAAGAAGACGACCGCCAAGAAGGCGGCGTCGAAGAAGACCGCGGCGGCCGAGCAGCAGGAGCAGCCGTCGGTGTCCGCGGTCACCGAGGACTGACCGGCCTCCTCGCGCGCCCCGCGACCAGGGGCACCCGAACGGCGGTGGCCCGCCCGGTGAGAACCGGGCGGGCCACCGCCGTTTCACGTCCGGCGCCGGATCCGGGCGCCGGGCGCGCCGCCGACGGGTTCCGGCGGGGGAGGGGACCGGCGCGCCGACCACGTCTTCCTCGGCCGACAGTCATCATCCGGCGATCGCAAAGGTGAACTCCGCGTGAATGAGTGATGCGCCCCGACGCTAAGATGAGCGATGACATTGTCATCAAACTGAGAAAAAACGGGATTCCCTTCCCGCCCGAACAAAGTAGCTGGGGGCAATACGTGAAGGCACTCGTTCTCTCCGGGGGAGCGGGCACCCGTCTCCGCCCGATAACCCACACCTCTGCCAAGCAGCTGGTGCCGGTCGCCAACAAGCCGGTGCTGTTCTACGGCCTGGAGGCGATCGCCGAAGCGGGCGTCACCGAGGTCGGCATCGTTGTCGGAGACACCGCGGACGAGATCCGCGAGGCGGTGGGCGACGGCTCCCGGTTCGGGATCGAGGTCACCTACATCCCGCAGGACGCGCCGCTGGGACTCGCGCACGCCGTGCTCATCTCCCAGGACTTCCTCGGTGACGACGACTTCGTGATGTACCTCGGCGACAACTTCATCGTCGGCGGCATCACCGGCCTGGTCGACGAGTTCCGGGCCGACCGGCCCGACGCGCAGATCCTGCTGACCCGGGTCCCCAACCCCACCTCGTTCGGTGTCGCCGAGCTCGACTCCGGCGGCCTGGTGGTGGGCCTGGAGGAGAAGCCGAAGAAGCCGAAGAGCGATCTGGCGCTGGTGGGCGTGTACCTGTTCACCGCCGCGATCCACGAGGCCGTCCGCTCCATCGAGCCCTCCTGGCGCGGCGAGCTGGAGATCACGCACGCCATCCAGTGGCTGATCGACGAGAAGCGCGACGTCCGCTCCACCACGATCTCCGGCTACTGGAAGGACACCGGCAACGTCACCGACATGCTGGAGGTCAACCGGTCCGTCCTGGAGACCGTGGAGCCGATGAACGCGGGCACGGTGGACGAGGACAGCGAGATCATCGGCCGGGTGCGCATCGAGGCGGGCGCCCGCGTCAGCGGCAGCCGGATCGTCGGCCCCGCGATCATCGGAGCCGGCGCGGTCATCAACGACGCGTACATCGGCCCGTTCACCTCCGTCTCGGAGGACTGTGTGATCGAGGACAGCGAGATCGAGTACTCCATCGTGCTGCGCGGCTCCTCCGTGACCGGCGTGCGCCGGGTGGAGGCCTCGCTGATCGGCCGCGACGTCGAAGTCACTCCCGCTCCCCGCAACCCCTCGGCCCACCGGCTCGTGCTCGGTGATCACAGCAAGGTGCAGATCTCTTCATGACCTCGACCACCAAGATCCTTGTCACCGGCGGTGCCGGTTTCATCGGCTCCCACTACGTCCGTACGCTGCTCGGCCCGCAGGGTCCCGGTGACGTCTCGATCACCGTCCTGGACAAGCTGACGTACGCGGGCAACCCGGCCAACCTCGACGAGGTGCGCGAGCACCCCGGATTCGCCTTCGTGCAGGGCGACATCTGCGACCCCGAGCTGGTCGGCAAGCTGATGGCCGAGCACGACGAGGTGGTGCACTTCGCCGCCGAGTCGCACGTCGACCGTTCCATCGACGGCGGCGCGGAGTTCGTCCGTACGAACGTGGTCGGCACCCACACGCTCATCGACGCCGCGCACCGGGCCGGCATCAGGACCTTCGTGCACATTTCCACCGACGAGGTCTACGGCTCGATCGACGAGGGCTCCTGGCCCGAGACCCACCCGCTCGAGCCCAACTCGCCCTACTCCTCGGCGAAGGCGTCCAGCGACCTGATCGCGCTGTCCTACCACCGCACCCACGGCCTCGACGTGCGCGTGACCCGCTGCTCCAACAACTACGGGCACCACCACTTCCCCGAGAAGGTCATCCCGCTCTTCGTGACCAACCTCCTCGACGGCAAGAAGGTCCCGCTGTACGGCGACGGCGGCAACGTCCGCGACTGGCTGCACATCGACGACCACGTCCAGGGCATCGACCTGGTCCGCACCAGGGGCCGCGCGGGCGAGGTCTACAACATCGGCGGCGGCACCGAGCTCTCCAACAAGGAGCTCACCGGCCTGCTCCTGGCGGCCTGCGGCGCCGACTGGGAGACCAGCGTCGAGTACGTCGAGGACCGCAAGGGCCACGACCGGCGGTACTCGGTCGACTGCACCAAGATCCGCGAGGAGCTGGGCTACGTGCCCCGCAAGAGCTTCGAACAGGGGCTCGCGGAAACGGTTCAGTGGTACCGCGACAACCGCGCCTGGTGGGAGCCCCTGAAGGACCGGGCCGCCCTGTGAGCGACACCCGGAACTGGCTGGTCACCGGCGCGGGCGGAATGCTCGCCCAGGACGTCCTGGCCCGCCTCGCCGACGCCGGGATCCCGGCGGTCGCGGTCACCCGCGCCGACCTGGACATCACCGACCCGGCCGCCGTGCGCGCCGGTCTCTCTGAGCACCGCCCGGCCGTCGTGGTCAACTGCGCCGCCTGGACGGCCGTCGACGACGCGGAGACCCGCGAGGACGAGGCGCTGCGCATCAACGGCGACGGCGCGCGGAACCTCGCCGAGGCGTGCCGTGATCTCGGCGCCGTACTCCTGCACGTCTCCACGGACTACGTCTTCCCCGGCGACGCCGAGAAGCCGTACGCCGAGGACGCCCCGACCGGACCGCGCAGCGCGTACGGCCGCACGAAACTGGCCGGCGAGCAGGCGGTCCTGACGACTCTGCCCGACAGCGGTTTCGTGGTCCGTACGGCCTGGCTGTACGGGGCGGGCGGCGGCAACTTCGTCCGTACGATGATCAAGCTGGAGGGCGTCAAGGACACCCTGGACGTCGTCGACGACCAGCGGGGCCAGCCCACCTGGACGGCCGACCTGGCCGACCGCCTGGTGCGCCTCGGCCGGGGTGCCCTGGCGGGTACCGCACCGGCCGGCGTCTACCACGGCACCAGCGGTGGCGAGACGACCTGGTTCGGCCTCACGCGGGCCGTCTTCGAGCAACTGGGCGCCGATCCCGACCGGGTCCGGCCCACGACCAGCGAGGCCTTCGTACGGCCGGCGCCCCGGCCCGCGTACAGCGTGCTGGGCCACGACCGGTGGACGGCGGCGGGCATCGAGCCGATCCGCGACTGGCGGGAGGCGCTGGCCGAGGCGTTCCCCGCGCTGCTCGCGGCGGAGCGGGGCTGAGCGTACGACCGTGGTGATGTGGCCGGGTCCTGCCTTCGGGCGAGGCCCGGCCGCTTTCCGTGCAACCTATGGCCCGGCTCGATGGTCGGTGTCCGCATGAAGAGAAGGTGGATTGCGGGCGTCGTTCTGGTTCTCCTGCTCTCGGGGTGCGGGACGGGCGGGGAGGACTCCCAGCGGGAACCGGCGCACCGGGATGCCGTCCCGTCGGACTTCGACGGCGACGGGTACGGGGATCTCGTCGTCGCCGACTCGTCCGCGACCGTCGACGGAAAGGACTCCGCCGGATACGCGGCCGCCCTCCGTGGGTCCTCGCGGGGCCCGCTGCTGAAGAGGCCGACGGTCCTCACCCAGAACGGGCTCGGCCTCGGCAGGGCCGGCGAGGGCGGGGCCTTCGCGGCCGGTGGCCGGAGCACGACCGCCGACCTCGACGGTGACGGGCGGGCCGACTTCGTCAGCCAGGCGGGCAACAACACGGTCTTCGTCGTCTGGGGAAGCGCCGAGGGGCTCTCCGGAGCGGCCCGGCTGGAGGGTTCCGCCCCCATCGCGGGCGATTTCGACGGTGACGGGCAGGACGACCTCGTCGTCACCGGCACCGAGGAGAGCAGCGCACGGGTCCTGCTGGGTCCGTTCGGCCGCGAAGGCGAACCGCGCCGCACCGTCCCGCTGGACCTGACGTCGAGCGACCCGGAGAACCCCGTCGCGACGCCGTCGACGGCCGGCGACGTCACCGGGGACGGCAAGGACGACCTCCTGGTCACGTGGTCCCACATCTACGCGGACGAGACGCCCGTCCCGCGCGCCACCGTCGTGTACCGCGGCGCCTCGGGCGGAAAGCTGGTCGAGGGCCCGCGCCTGATGGACGACCAGGGCATGGACTTCTTCGGTGCTCTGGCGACGGGGGACCTGAACAAGGACGGTTTCGCCGATGTCGTGGCGGGCCTCAGCTGCGAGATCATCGGCGAGCCCGTGCCCCCGCGCGGCGGCAGCCGGGTGGCTGTCGTCTACGGGGGTCCCTCGGGGCAGAGCGCGAAACTGAAGCCCGTGCGCGTCACCGAGAAGACGGCGGGCCTGCCCGTTCAGGGGCCGTTCCCCTTCTGCGGCTTCGGCTCCGCCGTGTCGGTCGGAGACGTCCACGCCGACGGATACGCCGATGTGGCGTTCTCGGTCGGGGCCGGTGCCGACGGCAAAGGCCACGTCGTCCTGCTGAGAGGGAGCGCCGGCGGGCTCACGGTCGAAGGGGCACAGGCCGTCCCCGGCGGCTCCGCCCGGATGCTGGACACGAACGGCGACCGGGCGGCCGAGCTCACCGTCGAGGGCGAGAAGGCCGGCGCAGCCGAGGGAGAGGCCGAGGTCCGGGTGCTGCGCGGCGGTCCCGGTGGGGTCGGGCCCGACCCGATGCTGGTGGTCGAGGAGGCCGACCTCGACCTCGGACCGGGGATATCGAGCAAGAGGTGGTACGCCTTCGGCGTCCTGTGACCCCCGGACGTTCCGCCCGCGCGCGGGTAAATTTGCGATGAACTTCCAAGAAAGGTTACGCCCGAGCCTTCGGATGAGTAACTTCGCCGAGAGCAACGACTACAGCCAGAATCCGTCGAAAGGCCGTTTCAGTGGACCGTCATGAACTCCTGCGTGGACTGCACCGCGTCTACCGTCCGCGAAATTACCTGGAGATCGGCGTCAACGACGGCCGCAGCCTGGCACTTTCGCGCGTCGCGTCGGTGGCGATCGACCCCGCCTTCAAGGTGGTGACGTCGATCAGCTGCGACGTCCACCTGGTCCAGTCGACCAGCGACGACTTCTTCGCCCGCAAGGACCCGCTGGTGCACCTGCGCCGCGGCCGCAACCCCTTCCGCGCCCTCGCCCGCAAGGACCCGATGGGGGTGCTCGGCGGCGATCCCAAGCTGGAGCTGTCCTTCATCGACGGCATGCACCTCTTCGAGTACGCGCTGCGCGACTTCATGAACGTCGAGCGCCACTCGCGCTGGTCGAGCGTGATCGTGCTCGACGACATGCTGCCGCGCGACGTCGACGAGGCGGCCCGCGACCGGCACACCAAGTTCTGGACGGGCGATGTCTACAAGGTGGTGACGGTGCTGCGGAAGTACCGCCCCGACCTGACGGTGCTTGAGGTCGACACCGCGCCGACCGGTGTCGCGGTGGTCTTCGGGGCCGACCCGGACAACACCGTGCTCAAGGACCGGTACGACGAGATCATCAAGGAGTACGTCACCCCGGACCCGCAGCCGGTCCCCGAAGAGGTGCTCGTGCGCAAGCACGCCGTGCAGCCCGAGGCGCTGCTGGGAGCCGACTTCTGGCCGGCGCTGACCCGGGCCCGCAACCTGCGCCGCTCCCGCTCGGGCCTCGCCCCGCTGCAGCAGAAGATCGCGGCGCTGGGCGGCTGAGCCGAGCCGGCGGACACGGGACACCAGGAGGGGCCCCGCGGATCACGTGATCCGCGGGGCCCCTCCTCCCGCTCTCGGCGCGTTCCCGCTGTCAGCCGCGCAACTGCTCCGCGTACGCCCGGCAGGCCGCGTAGGAGGGCAGCAGGCCCTGTGCCTCGGCCTCCGCGAGGGTCGGCGCCGCGGAGTCCTTCTCGGACAGCACGGGCGTCAGACCCGTCGGCCAGGCGATGCCCAGCTCGGGGTCGAGCGGGTGGATGCCGTGCTCGCGCTGCGGGGCGTACCCCTCGGAGCAGAGGTAGACCACGGTCGCGTCGTCGGTCAGCGCCATGAAGGCGTGCCCGAGGCCCTCGGAGAGGTACACGGAGTGGTGGTCCACGTCGTCCAGCCGTACGGCTTCCCACTGCTTGTACGTGGGGGAGCCGGTGCGGATGTCGACGATGACGTCGAGCACCGCGCCGCGTACGCACTTCACGTACTTCGCCTGGCTCGGCGGTACGTCCGCGAAGTGGACGCCGCGCAGGGTGCCGCGACTGGAGACCGAGCAGTTGGCCTGCGCCAGGTTCAGGGCGTGGCCGGTGGACTCGGCGAAGTCCGCCCCCTTGAACCACTCGTGGAAGCTCCCGCGATCGTCTGGGAATATCTTCGGTTCGTGCACCCAGGCGCCCGCGATGCTGAGCTCCCGCATGGTGATCACATCCTCAACTGTGGTGCGTGTACTGCGTGTACGTGGGTGCGGCCGGTCAGCCGACCAGCTTGGCGGCGAGCTTGCGGAGCTTCTTGCGGGCCGGGCCGGGAAGCCTGCGCACGACCGGACCGCCGACGGCGCGCAGTCCGCGCCGCAGGACCGACCTGCGGTGCTTGCGGACCTCCGCCGCCACGACCTCGGGGTCCACGACCGCGAGATCGTCGCCGAGCCGCAGCCGTCCGTTGGCGGCCACCGTCACGCGGCAGAGCGGCAGGGGCTCGCCCTTGGCGCCGTCCAGCCTGACCGAGAGGTTCCAGACGCCGGTCGTGGCGGCGGGGGCGCGCTCGGGGAGCGGGAGGTGCACCCGGCCGGCGACATGGCGGGTCTGCGTGGACAGCGTGTGCGTGCGGCCGTCCTCGGAGCTCAGGACCAGCTCGGCCTTCATCGGTCCGGCGGCGGCGCGGGTGAAGATGTCGAGCCGGAGTTCCGGGCGGTTGCCGGGCATCCGCAGCACGGGGCGGCCCTCGAGGTAGGTCGCCATCTTCTTGGCGCGGCGCTCGACGTCGAAGGTGAGGTTGCCGTGCGGGTCGGTGAAGTACGGGATGACCGGGCGGACCTTGGAGCCGAGCAGCGCGGGCAGGCAGTCGGCGTCGACGTGTGCCGCGCGGTCGGCGCCGAGCCGGGCCTTGCGGACCACACCGAGGCCGCGGACCGGCACCCAGATGTCCCAGAAGCCGCGGGAGACCGGGCCGCGGCCCTTGCCGCCCTGAGGGTTGACCCTGCCGGTGCCGCGCAGCACGACCTCGCAGGCGCCGTCGCCCAGATCCTCGACGGTGGCGTCGTACTCGGCGGGGCAGGCCCACTCGACGGCCGTCTCGCGGTTGCGCATGGACATCTCGGCCTTGAAGCCGTCCATCTCGTCCGTGACGTCGACCAGCTCGCCGTCGCCCAGCAGGTCCTGGGTGAACTCCGGGTGCAGGAAGATCCGGCCGTCGCGGCGCAGCAGCTTGAGCGGTTCGCCGTCCTCGCCGTGCGTCAGCCGGACGGTGACGCCCACGGACATCCTGCCGTCGGGCTGCCAGGCGACGTTCTCCAGGCGGGCTTTGCCCTTGACGGAGGCGGCGAAGCGGGCGATCCGCAGCAGGCCCTGACGGTCGTCGCGGCGCAGCAGCGTGGACCGGACGCGGGTGAGCGCGCCGAGCCCGTCGTGCACGCCGTCGCCCATGAAGTCCTTGGCCAGCGGCTGGATGGCGTCGCACATCTCGTCGAGGTAGGCCTCGTCGTACTTCAGTACGGAGGGCTCGCTCAGCCTGCCGAGCATCTCGACCCGGTAGAAGCGGCGGAGCAGCATGTCCCGGAAGCTGCCGGGCTCGGTGTTGGCGACCACGACGTCGAGGACCTCGCGGAGGTTCCCGTAGTAGCCGGAGGGGACGATCTTCGCGGAGCCCGCGTTGTTCCCGTCGTCGCGCTTGGAGTAGTAGTAGCAGGTGTAACTGCCGAGGATGGAGACGACCTTGGCGGGGAAGTACGCCTCCATCATGTACAGCTGGTCCTCCAGGCGCCGCTTTCCCTCGGGGTAGGCGATCTTGTTCTCGCGGAGGAACTCGGTGCGGAACATCTTGTGCGGCGTGAGGCTGTCGTAGAGCGGCGCGTCCTGGAGGGTGCACTTCTCCCGGTCCTGGCGGAAGACGCCGTGCGGGACCCCGCGGAAGTTGCTGGCCACCTTGCCGATGACGATGTCGGAGCCGTTGCGGTGCCCCATGTCGTACATCCGGCGCAGGGCGTCGGAGGCGAGGTAGTCGTCCTGGTCGAGGAACTGGACGTACTCTCCCGCGGCCTCGCTCACGCCGATGTTCCGGGGTTTGCCGGGCCAGCCCGAATTCGGTATGTGGATGACCCGGAAGTGCGGGTGCTTCTCGGCGAGGGCGTCCAGTTCGGCAGGGGTCTCGTCGGTCGAGCCGTCGTCGACGAAGAGAACCTCGAACTCGTCGGCGGGCAGGCTCTGCCTCAACAGTGAGTCGATGCACGGCTTGATGTACTTCCCGGGGTTGTAGACCGGGATGATGACGCTCACCTTGGTCGGCATGTACTGGTACCTGTCTCCTGTCGGACGCCCTGAGGGGTGGCCATCGTGTGTCGGGCGGGTGGCCGTGACGTGTATGGCTGGAGTCACAGGGTATCGGCAGGGGTTTCGGGTACAAAGGCGAGCTTTCGGAGGCGCGTGACCGCCGCTCCGGCGGGGCGGACGGGCCCGGTTTGACCGTGCCTGGAGTGCCCCGTAACCTTGACCCTCGGTGTGTCTCTGTGCACACCCATCCCTGAGCACCCCACCTCCTGTTCCTCGAACAGGGGAGGCCGCTCGTCCGAATCCGGATCATCGGGCCCTCGGGTCCGTGTGAGCGGCTGGCGTCAGGGGTCCGGTCCCGAGTGAAAGAGAGATCCGCGTGTACGCCATCGTGCGCAGCGGTGGTCGCCAGCACAAGGTTGCTGTCGGCGACATCGTTGAGGTTGACAAGATTTCCACTGCCAAGGTTGGCGACACCGTAGAGCTCTCTACGCTGCTCGTTGTCGACGGCGAAGCCGTCACCAGCGACCCCTGGGTCCTCGCCGGCATCAAGGTCCAGGCCGAGATCGTGGACCACCACAAGGGCGTCAAGATCGACATCCTTCGCTACAAGAACAAGACCGGTTACCGCCGTCGTCAGGGCCACCGCCAGCAGTACACGGCGATCAAGGTCACTGAGATCCCCGCGGCTGCGAAGTAAGGGACTGAGGAGAGATGGCACACAAGAAGGGCGCATCGTCCACTCGGAACGGTCGCGACTCCAATGCTCAGCGGCTCGGCGTGAAGCGCTTCGGCGGTCAGGTCGTCAACGCCGGTGAGATCCTGGTCCGCCAGCGCGGCACCCACTTCCACCCGGGCAACGGCGTCGGCCGTGGCAAGGACGACACGCTGTTCGCCCTTGACGCCGGTGCGGTGGAGTTCGGTACCCACCGCGGCCGCAAGGTCGTGAACATCGTTCCGGTCGCCTGACCGGTACTTTTCGCGAGGCGGACCTCACTTCCCCCACGGGAAGCGGGTCCGCCTTTCGCGTGTTCTCAATGGATGTGGCCCTGGGAAGGGCCCCGCATCCGAAAGACTTTCCGTACGTAACTGGAGGCACATCCCATGACCACCTTCGTGGACCGCGTCGAGCTGCATGTCGCCGCGGGTAGCGGAGGCCACGGCTGTGCCTCCGTGCACCGGGAGAAGTTCAAGCCGCTCGGCGGCCCGGACGGCGGCAACGGCGGCCGGGGCGGTGACGTGATCCTGGTCGTCGACCAGTCCGTGACCACGCTGCTCGACTACCACCACTCCCCGCACCGCAAGGCGACCAGCGGCAAGCCCGGCGAGGGCGGCAACCGCTCCGGCAAGGACGGGCAGGACCTGATCCTGCCGGTGCCGGACGGCACGGTGATCCAGGACAAGGCGGGCAACGTGCTCGCGGACCTGGTCGGCCAGGGCACGACGTACGTCGCCGCGGAGGGCGGTCGCGGTGGCCTCGGCAACGCGGCACTGTCCTCGGCCCGCCGCAAGGCGCCCGGCTTCGCGCTGCTCGGTGTGCCCGGTGGCCTCCAGGACATCGTCCTTGAGCTGAAGACCGTCGCGGACGTGGCTCTCGTCGGCTACCCGAGCGCGGGCAAGTCCTCGCTGATCTCGGTGCTGAGCGCCGCCAAGCCGAAGATCGCGGACTACCCCTTCACGACCCTGGTCCCCAACCTCGGTGTGGTGACGGCCGGTTCGACCGTCTACACGATCGCCGACGTGCCCGGCCTCATCCCCGGCGCCAGCCAGGGCAAGGGCCTCGGCCTGGAGTTCCTGCGGCACGTCGAGCGGTGCAGCGTGCTGGTGCACGTCCTGGACACGGCGACCCTGGAGTCCGAGCGCGACCCCGTCTCCGACCTCGACATCATCGAGGAGGAGCTGAAGCAGTACGGCGGCCTCGGCGACCGCCCGCGCATGGTCGTCCTCAACAAGATCGACGTACCGGACGGCAAGGACCTCGCCGAGATGGTGCGGCCCGAGCTGGAGTCGCGCGGCTACCGCGTCTTCGAGGTGTCGGCGGTCGCGCACACGGGCCTCAAGGAGCTGTCCTTCGCCCTCGCGGAGACCGTCGGCAAGGCCCGCGCCGCCAAGCCGACGGAGGAGGCGACCCGCGTCGTCATCCGTCCGAAGGCCGTCGACGACGCCGGCTTCACCGTGGTCCGCGAGGAGGACGGCCTCTACCGCGTCCGCGGCGAGAAGCCCGAACGCTGGGTCCGCCAGACCGACTTCAGCAACGACGAGGCCGTCGGCTACCTCGCCGACCGGCTCAGCCGCCTCGGCGTCGAGACCGAACTGATGAAGGCGGGCGCCCGCTCCGGCGACGGCGTCGCCATCGGCCCCGAGGAGAACGCGGTCGTCTTCGACTGGGAGCCCACGGTCATGGCCGGCGCGGAGATGCTCGGCCGCCGCGGCGAGGACCACCGTCTCGAAGCGCCGCGGCCCGCCGAACAGCGCCGCCGCGACAAGCAGGCGGAGCGGGACGAGTCGGATAAGGAGTACGACGACTTCAAGCCCTTCTAGGCCCTGTCGTCACTCCTGCGACCAGTCCTCACCCGTACGAACCCACGGATGCCCTGGGACTCACCTGAGTCCCAGGGCATTCTCAGCTTGTCCTCAGCATCTCCTCTTAACGTCCCCTTACCATGGAGATCGACTGTTCGACACCTGACGTGACCCCCGACATGACGGCGGGCGCCGCCCCGCGCACCGCCGCGCCGGCCCCCCTTCCGGTGGGCACCCGGCTGCTGCACATAGGTCCGCACAAGACCGGCACCACCTCGATCCAGAGCGCGCTGTTCGCGGCGAAGGACGCGATGGCCGCCCACGGTGCCGACTTCCCGGCGCACAGCAGACACCCCATGGAGGCGGCGCTCGCGGTCTGCGCCCGGCCCGGCATGATCGGCGACACCCGGCCCACCGAGGGGCACTGGCATCGGCTGGTGGAGCGGGTACGCGCCACCGGGAAGCGCACCTCGGTGGTCAGCAGCGAGTTCTTCGCCGACGCCCAGGACGACGAGACCATCGCGCGAATCGTCGACGACCTGGGCGGCGACCGCGTACACGTGCTGGTCACCCTGCGCCCGCTGGCGAAGATCATGCCCTCGCAGTGGCAGCAGTACGTACAGAACGGGCTGCGCATGGGCTACGAGGACTGGCTCACCCACATGCTGCGCAAGGCCCCCTACGAGAAGCCCAACCCGAGCTTCTGGCGCCGGCACCGCCATGACCGGCTGGTCGAACGCTGGGTGCGGGTCGTGGGCGCCGAGAACCTCACCGTCGTGGTGGTCGACGACGGCGACCGTGGCGGCCTGATGCGCACGTTCGAGTCCCTGCTCGGTCTGCCGGCCGGTCTCCTGGTCCCGGCGCCGGACACCGCCAACCGGTCCCTCACGCTGGCCGAGACCGAGATGCTCCGGAAACTGAACAAGGAATTCCGCGGAAACGGACTGCCCGACGAGCTGTATTCCAAGCTCGTGCGCGGCGGCGCGGTCATGCATATGAAGAACACCTGCCGGCCCGCTCCGGGAGACGCCCGGATCACCACTCCCGAATGGGCCCTTGAGGCGGCCGCGGGCATCGGCGCGGAAATGTCCGAGCGGATAGCGGCCATGGGCGTACGGGTTCTCGGTGACCCGGCGCTGCTGTCCGCCGTACCGGCCCCACGAAAGCCTGGACCGGCCGGGGAAAAGCCCGCCACGGAAAACCTCGTACCGGATTCGGAAAACGCCCTGCCGGACAGGCGGGGGAGCGCGGAACCGGTGCCCGTGCGGATCGATCCCGAGGTGGCGGCGCAGGCGCTCTACGGGGTGCTCGCCGTCGCGGCCGCCGCGCCCGCGCGCCCGGCCGCGGTGCGGTCGGTGCACCAGACCCCGTCGAGGGAGCTGGTACGCGTACTGGGCCACCGGGTCCTCAAACGGCTCGGGCGGGCCTGAGGGCGAAGGGCGGGCGTTCGGCACCCGTGTGAAGGACGCAGGTAAAACCTGTGCAGTTACTCACAGCAAATCCGGACAATACGGTTCCGGCACTCGAAGGACGCCTGCGTGCAAGGTGAATAATCGGTTGCGTGCACATATGCAACAGACATCGCTCACCTTGCACGTCGGTAACCGAAAGTGGGACCATTCAAACGTTCCCTGTTGCCCCAAGGTAGGTCGCCTGTGTCTGAGCACAATGCCAAGCCCCGTACCACCGCAGTGATCCTCGCTGGTGGGACCGGCCAGCGCGTGGGTCTGTCGATTCCGAAGCAGTTGCTGAAGATCGCCGGCAAGGCGGTCATCGAGCACACCCTGGCCACCTTCGAGAAGGCCGGTTCGATCGACGACATCATCGTGCTGATGGCGCCGGGCTATGTGCCGGACCTGGAGAAGATCGTCGCGAAGGCGGGCTTCGCCAAGGTGACGAGGATCCTCGAGGGCGGTTCGACGCGGAACGAGACCACCGAGCGTGCCATCGCGGCCCTCGGCGAGGGCCTGGCCGAGGGCGAGGACGCCAACGTCCTCTTCCACGACGCCGTGCGCCCGCTGCTGTCCGAGCGTGTCATAGACGACTGCGTCGCGGCCCTGGAGCGCTATCAGGCCGTCGACGTCGCCATCCCGTCCGCGGACACGATCATCGTGACCCGCACGCACGGCGAGGACGGCGAGTTCATCACCGAGATCCCGGACCGCTCCCGGCTGCGCCGCGGCCAGACGCCCCAGGCGTTCAAGCTCTCCACCATCCGCCGCGCCTACGAGGTCGCCGCCACCGACCCCAACTTCCAGGCCACCGACGACTGCAGCGTCGTGCTCAAGTACCTGCCGGACGTGCCGATCCACGTCGTCGCGGGCGACGAGTACAACATGAAGGTCACCCAGCCCGTCGACGTCTTCATCGCCGACAAGCTCTTCCAGCTCGCCTCCACGGCCGCGCCCGAGCAGGCCGACGAGGCCGCCTACCGCGAGCTGCTCACCGGCAAGACCGTCGTGGTCTTCGGCGGCTCGTACGGCATCGGCAAGGACATCGCCGAGATCGCCGAGGGCTACGGCGCCAGGACGTACGCGCTGGGCCGCTCGACCACCGGCACGCACGTCGAGAACCCGGAGGAGGTCGACGACGCGCTGTCCACGGCGTACGCGGAGACCGGGCGCATCGACTACGTCATCAACACCGCGGGCGTCCTGCGCATCGGCAAGCTCGCCGAGACGGACAACGCGACCATCGAGGAAGCGCTGAAGGTCAACTACCTGGCGCCGGTGCAGATCGCCCGCTCCTCCTACAAGTACCTCGCCGAGACCAAGGGCCAGCTGCTCCTCTACACGTCCAGCAGCTACACCCGGGGCCGCGCCGAGTACAGCCTCTACTCCTCGACCAAGGCCGCCATGGTCAACCTCACCCAGGCGCTGTCCGACGAGTGGGCCGGTGACGGCGTCCGCGTCAACTGCATCAACCCCGAGCGCACCGCGACCCCCATGCGGACCAAGGCCTTCGGCCAGGAGCCCACGGGCTCGCTGCTCTCCTCCGAGTCCGTCGCGCGCACCTCGCTGGACGTGCTGCTCTCCGAACTGACCGGGCACGTCATCGACGTCCGCCAGCAGGACCCGACGGCCGAGGCCGGAAGGGCCTCCGGTTTCGAGGCGGCGCTGGCCGGCGTTCTTGACCGTCAGGACGGCGTGGCATAATCGTTCAGCGGCTCTTCTTGAATTCAGGCCTCTGCGTTGCGTGTTATCCGCGCATTCGCAGAGGCCTGAATCCGTAGAACTCCAGATATCTCTTTACTCTCATTATTCTTCTTTCTGGCAATAAACCCGCACTCACCACCAAGAGCAGGTTTCTCCGTGATAACGACCGCTATTCGCGTTGCCCGGGTGGGCAGCGCGGCCGAGCTGGCCGCGGCGGCCCTCATGATGCTGGGCTTCCCCTGCCTCATGCTCGCCGCGCTGCTGCCGAGCGTCCCCGCCTTCGCGGCCGCGGCCGCCGTGACCTATCTGGCGGACCACTATCTGCACCGGCGCGGCAGCTACCTGATCAACCGCCTCGGCAAGGTGCGGGCCGGCCTGTCCATCAGGTTCCTGATCCGCCAGCTGCTCCTGGTGCTGCTCCTGGCACGCCTGGACCTGTCCGACAGCATGGTCTTCTACGCGGCGATCGCCTGCTTCCTGACCTTCTACGGCTTCCAGGCCCCGCACGGCGCGCTGATCACGCTGATCCGGCTGCGCCGCAAGATGCCCGTCGCCACCCGCAACATCGACCTCGGCTCGCGCATCCGCATCCCCGACGCGCCGCCGCCCGGCCTGCTCAACCGGTCCGCCGAGAAGATGCTCCACCTCGACCTGGCCGCCGTCGTCGGCGTGCTCGTCACCGCCGCGACGGACTCGCCCGGGTACGGCTTCGTCGGCATCGGCGTCACCCTCACGCTGGCCTTCGTCTACGTCGTCGTACTCGTCCCGTACGTCCGCGGGAAGAAGATCCCGCCGAACGCCGACAAGGTCCTGGCCGCGTTCGACGGCTGGCTGCGTGACCACCGCCCGGAGACGGTGCTCTACTTCTCCGGCTCCAAGGACTCGGCGTACCAGGTCAACATGTGGCTGGAGACGATGGAGCAGCTGGACACCCGGCCGCTGATCATCCTCCGCGAGCGCGTCATCCTGGAGCTGATGGCGCCCACCACGGTGCCGGTCGTCTGTGTGCCCGGAGGGGTGCACCTGATGAACATGGACCTGTCGACCGTGCGGGTCGCGCTGTACGCGGCGAACGTCGGCAAGAACATCCACCTGCTGCGGGTCCCGACCATGAAGCACGTCTTCATCGGCCACGGCGACAGCGACAAGCTCGCCAGCGTCAACCCCTTCAGCAAGGCCTACGACGAGGTGTGGACCGCCGGCCGCGCGGGCCGAGACCGCTACTCCATCGCCGGCGTCGGCGTCCGCGACGAGGACATCGTCGAGGTCGGCCGCCCGCAGCTGGCGCCCATCCAGACCTGGCGGGGCGGTTCGGAGGGGTCCGCCGGCGGATCCGCCGACGGCGGCATCCCGACGGTCCTGTACGCGCCCACCTGGGAGGGCTGGGACGGCAACCCCGGCAACACCTCCCTGGTGCTCGCGGGCAAGAACATCGTGCGGAACCTGCTCGCCGCCGACCCGCCGGTCCGGGTCCTCTACAAGCCGCACCCCTTCACCGGCACGGTCAGCGCGCAGGCCAAGACCGCGCACGAGGCGATCGTCGCGCTCATCGTCAAGGCTGCCGCCGAGCGCGGCGCGGACCCGCGCTTCGCCGCCGACGCCGCGGACCGGATCTCGGCCCAGGCCGAGCTGACCGGCATCGAGGCCCGTATCGCCGAGCTGACCGGCGGCGCGGTGGCGGGCGACGAGGCCGAGGCCACCCGCGACGGCATGACCGACCCGGCGGAGCACGCCGAGATCCTGCGGCTGCGGGCCGAGTGGAACGACGCGTACTGGCGTTCCGCCGGAACCTGGGAGCACCGCGTCATCATGGGCTCCGAGCCGCGCCTGTACGACTGCTTCAACGTCTCCGACGCGATGGTCTCCGACATCTCCAGCGTGGTCTCCGACTTCATCGCCAGCGGCAAGCCCTACGCCGTCACGGACTCCGCCGAGCTCGGGGCCGAGGAGTTCAAGCGGCAGAACACCGCGGTGCGCGCCGCCGTGATCCTGTCCAACTCCGCCGCCGAGCTGACCGAGTTGCTCACCGCGGTGCGTAACCCGGCGGCCGACGCGCAGGCCCCCGAACGCCAGGAGCTGAAGCGGTACCTGCTCGGTCCCGACGAGCCCACCTCCATCGAGCAGTTCAACTCCGCCGTGCGGGAACTGGCCCGGAAGGCCGAGACGCGCAACCTCGGCCAGGAGAACGGCACTTCGGCCACGGAGACCCCGGCTCCCGGCGCACCGGCCCCGGACGCCGACGCCCCGGACGCGGCGGCCACCGCCGCGGACCTGGCCGGTGCGCTGCCCGGCCGGGCGGCTGCCGATGAGGCGGACGGGCGGACGGGCGGGCGGTGAACGGCTGATCGGGTCGATGGCTGGTCGCGGCCACCGGCTGATCCGGCCGGTCCGTCCGATCGGTCCGCTCCAGGGCCCGGCTCCGAGGACTTCTCCCGGGAGCCGGGCCCTTTCGGTGGGCGTCTGCCCAGGTCCGACGGAAGCCGGGCCCCTTCGTCCGGCGGGACCCACGCCCGATCGGACAGCTGGACGAAGGCGCCTGGGTGCCTGTCCGGGAAGTGGACCGCGGCGCGACGCCCGGTCCCCTTCGCGTAGATTGCCGGGCGGGGCAGCCGTACCGAACGCGAGGGGACGCACGCAGGTGGCAGGGGCAAGGCAGGCCGTGGCGCAGGCTCACCGGATCGTCGTCAAGGTGGGGTCCTCGTCACTGACCACCGCCGCGGGCGGCCTCGACGCGGACCGGGTGGACGCCCTCGTCGACGTACTCGCCAAGGTGCGCGGCGGCGGTGAGCGGGAAGTCGTCCTCGTCTCCTCCGGCGCCATCGCCGCCGGACTCGCGCCGCTGGGGCTGCGCCGCCGCCCCAAGGACCTCGCCCGGCAGCAGGCGGCCGCCAGCGTCGGCCAGGGCCTCCTGGTCGCCCGCTACACCGCCTCCTGCGCCCGCCACGGTCTCCGCGTCGGCCAGGTGCTCCTCACCTCCGACGACACCAGCCGCCGCGCCCACCACCGCAACGCCTCCCGCACCCTCGACAAGCTCCTCGCGATGGGCGCCCTGCCCGTCGTCAACGAGAACGACACCGTCGCCACGGACGAGATCCGCTTCGGCGACAACGACCGGCTCGCCGCGCTGGTCGCCCACCTCGTACGGGCCGACCTGCTCGTCCTGCTCTCCGACGTGGACGGTGTGTACGACGGCGACCCCGGCAAACCCGGCACGTCGCGGATCGCGGAAGTGCGCGGGCCCGCCGATCTCGACGGCATCGACATCGGCAGCGCGGGCAAGGCCGGCGTCGGCACCGGCGGCATGGTCACCAAGGTCGAGGCGGCCCGGATCGCGACAGGCGCGGGCATTCCCGTCGTCCTGACCAGCGCCGTGCACGCCGCCGACGCCCTCGCGGGCCGGGACACCGGCACGTACTTCCACCCCACCGGACGCCGCTCCGCCGACCGGCTGCTCTGGCTCCAGCACGCCTCGACCCCGCGGGGCGCGCTCACCCTGGACGACGGGGCGGTGCGCGCGGTCGTCGAGCGCCGCACCTCGCTGCTGCCCGCGGGGATCGCGTCCGTCGAGGGCGAGTTCACCGCCGGTGACCCGGTGGAGCTGCGTGACGGCACCGGCCGGGCGGTCGCACGGGGGATCGTCAACTTCGACGCCAAGGAGATCCCCCAGCTCATCGGACGCTCGACCAGGGAACTGGCACGGGAGCTGGGACCGGCGTACGAGCGCGAGGTCGTCCACCGGGACGCGCTCGTCCTTCTCCACCGGTAGGGCGTTCCACCGCCTGGGATTCCGAGGCCCCTGGGGTTCCAAGGCCCCGGCGGGGGGTCCACCACCTCGGCGTTCCGCCACCCCGCACGTGCGGACACCCCGTGCACAGGCACGTGCGTTTGCCGGGTAGATGTCCCATAAACGTCCGAAAGCCCGTCCTCCGCCGGGGGACGTTCCGTAAAACCGCCACGCGACGGCCTCCCACCTGCTCAACTTTGTTGCAGGGAGACCCCCGATATTCCGTACACCATTGCGTGAAGGAGGCCGTCGTGAGACGAGTGCGCCCTGGGGCGGCGGCGTCCCGCGGTGGTGCCGCCTCCCGAGCGGTGGGTGAGGAAAGGGCGCTGACGAGCGTCGCGGCCGGAGACACGTTCGAGAGCGAGAAGCCGGCGGACCAGCCCCGGCTGTGGCATGTCACGCTGAGCGTCTCCGGCGACGAGGCACCGCTGAAGGAGGTCAGGCGCGGTCTCGAACAGCTCGCCCACGACCATCCCTTCCTGCTGACCAGCCGGTACGCCAACGACCACGCCGAGATCCGCTACTGGGAAGAGGCCCGCGACCTGCACGACGCGGCGGCCGTCGCGCTGCGCCTGTGGGGCGAGCACCGGCAGACCGCCAAGCTCCCGCCCTGGGAGATCGTCGGCCTTGAGGTCATCGACCGCGAGACCTACCACCAGCGGATCGCGGAGGGGTACGGTCCGCTGCCGGCCACCCCTGTCGGCGTTCACCCCTTTTGAGTCATCTTCATCGTGTGTCTCGGGGTTTGGGACAACGGCTGAACACATCCGTTCGGAGCATTACGCTGCCGACATGACCACGCTTTCGCCGTACGACTCGATGTCCCCGGTCACCCAGGCCGCCTACCGCGCGAAGTCCGCCGCCGCCGACCTCGCGCCGCTGCCGCGGGCCGAGAAGGACGACGCGCTGCTCGCGATCGCGGACGCCCTCGAGGTCCGTACGAGCGAGATCGTCGCGGCCAACGCCAAGGACATCGCGCGTGCCCGCGAGGCCGGCACCAGCGAGACCGTGATCGACCGGCTCACCCTCACACCCGAGCGCGTGCGCGCGATCGCCTCGGACGTACGTGACGTCGTGGCGCTGCCCGACCCGGTCGGCGAGGTCGTCCGCGGCTCGACCCTGCCGAACGGCATCGACCTGCGCCAGGTCCGCGTCCCGCTCGGCGTCGTCGGCATCATCTACGAGGCCCGCCCGAACGTGACGGTCGACGCGGCCGCCCTCTGCCTGAAGTCCGGCAACGCCGTACTGCTGCGCGGCTCGTCCTCGGCGTTCGAGTCGAACACCGCCCTGGTGCGCGTCCTGCGCGACGCCGTCGGCGGCGCCGGGCTGCCCGCCGACGTCATCCAGCTCGTGCCCGGAGAGGGCCGCGAGTCGGTCCGCGAGCTGATGCGCGCACGCGGCCTGGTCGACGTCCTCATCCCGCGCGGCGGCGCCTCGCTGATCCGCACGGTCGTCCAGGAGTCGACCGTCCCCGTCATCGAGACCGGCACCGGCAACTGCCATGTGTACGTCGACGCGCACGCCGACCTCGACATGGCGATCGACATCCTGATCAACTCCAAGGCCCAGCGGCCCAGCGTGTGCAACTCCGCCGAGACGCTCCTGGTCCACCAGGACATCGCCCCGGAGTTCCTGCCGCGGGCCCTGGACGCCCTCGCGGACGCCGGGGTGACCGTGCACGCCGACGAGCGGGTCCTCGCCTACGCCAAGGGCTCGAAGGCCACCGTGGTGGAGGCCACGGCCGAGGACTGGGACACCGAGTACCTGTCGTACGACATCGCCGCGGCCGTCGTCGACTCGCTCGACCGGGCGGTGACGCACATCCGGCTGTGGAGCTCCGGTCACACCGAGGCGATCGTCACCGGTTCGCAGCAGGCGGCCCGCCGGTTCACCCAGTTGGTCGACTCCACGACGGTCGCCGTCAACGCCTCGACCCGCTTCACGGACGGCGGCCAGTTCGGCTTCGGCGCCGAGATCGGCATCTCCACCCAGAAGCTGCACGCACGGGGGCCGATGGGGCTGCCGGAGCTGACGAGCACCAAGTACATCGTCACGGGGGACGGGCACGTCCGGCGCTGAGCGGGGGCGCGTGAGACGCGTCTCGCCAGGTGGATGAATTTCCATACCGTCTGCCCAAATTGACCCCCCAGGTCTACTCTGGATCCGTGCCGGAGGACGTGGGGGGCTCGCCGTTTCCCGACGGCTGGGAGCCCGACGACGACCGCGACCGCGGGGGTGCGGACGAAGAGTTCGCCTCCGTGGTCTTCGACGAGGACTTCGTACGGGCTGCCGCGATCCACGAGCCGACAGCCGTGGAGCGGCTGCTGGCCGCCGCCCAGGCCCGCGCGGAAGCCTCCGAGGCCGAGGCGCGCCGGGCACGCACCCGGGGCGCACGCGGCGACGACGAGCGCTACGAGGACGGGTTCGGTCCCGACGGGCGCGGTGAATTCGGCCATGACGCCGATCTGAGCGACCTGGACGACACCGAGGTGCTGGAACGGCGCTACGGCGCGCCGGGCACGTACGGCCGGGCGTACGGGAAGCACACCCGCTGGCAGCGCCCCGTCGCCTGGATGCTCGCCCTCGTGATGGGCATCGGCATGGTCGCGCTGGCCTTCACCGCGGTCTACCGGGGAGCGTCCTCGAACAACCGCCAGGAGCAGGTCCCCGCGCCCGCCTCGACAGGCCTCGAACAGGGCCTGGACAAGCTCACCGGCAGCAGCCCCTCCGCCTCGGCCGACTACTCCCAGCCGGCGGTCTCGGCGGTGCCCCGCACACCGTGATCGACACGGCGTGATCACCGGGTCGGCCCTGGGGCGAACCCGGGCCGAGCCCGAGCCGAAGCCGTGGCGAATCCGGGCCGAACGCCGCGGCGCCTCCGGTGAGAACCTGTCAGAACTTGTGGTGCAGCGGCGCGTTTACCTGAGGCTCCTGAGACCTACTCTGAAGGTATGGGCGGGCCTGGAGACCCACCTGAGGGGAGCCCCGAGGGGGCTCCCGCGGGTGGGGAGGACGAGTACCGATCCGTCGTCTTCGACGAGTCGTTCGTCCGCGCTGCCCGCCTCCAGGAGTTCTCGGCGCAGGAGCGCATCGCCGACCACGCCCCGGCCGTACGCCGCCGTCAGCCCATCCACCGCGGACTCTCCCGGCAGGCACTGATCCTGGTCCTGCTGATCGCCGTCGCCTTCGGCACCGCCATCTACATGGGCGTACGACACCCGTACCAGACTCCCGTCGCCCAGCCGCCCGAGCCGCTGCGGATGACGGTGATCCCGCTGGCACCGCAGAGCGCCGTGCCCGGCGCCGCGAGCCCCGAGGACCTGTACGCGAACAGTCCCGCCGCCCAGTTCCGCGTCGGTGCCGAGGGCATCACGCTGCCCGCCTCACGGCGCACCGCGCACTTCTCCGACAGCCAGGTCGTCACCGCCCTGACGACCGCCAAGGACTACCTCGTCGAGTCCTCCCTGGACCCGCAGGTACTCACGGGCACCGCCACCAGACCCGTACGGATCCTGCTCGACCCGCAGCAGCTCGACCAGTTCGACCAGAGCTTCGCCCGGCCCACCGCCGACGGACGGCACGCCCCCACCGGCTGGCTGGTCCGCTTCGACGCGACCCGGGTCGCGCTCGCCGACCCGAAGATCCGCGTGCAGGGCTCCCTCCAGGCCGCCGAGTTCGACTCGAACACCCTGGAGATCATCGCCGACCACACCTTCGTGTACGCGCTCAAGCCGGCGGGCGCTAACGAGCGGGCGGACGCCTCGCTGTTCACCGTCCGGCGCGAGCTGCACTTCCGCTTCGACCGCGACGACCTGCGCATGCACCAGACCGAACTGGTCGTCTCCTACGTCCAGGCCGGACCGCTCGCCTGCGCCGAGGACTCGGTCAACCAGCTGCGCCCGCTGCTCGCGGGACAGACGGCGAAGGCGGGCGGCCCGGCCGGTACGGACCCGTACGCGACCGGCAGCGCCACGGCGCTGTGCGGATCGCTGGCGACGAGCGCGCAGCCGAAGGTCTGAGCGCGCGCCCGTCCCTGCCGTGCGGTGGCGGGGCCGGTCCCCTGTCAGCCGTCGACTTCGGTGGGCCGCCGCTGTTGATCAGCCGTCGCTTTTGATCAGCCGTTGCCGTCGATCAGCCGTTGCCGTTGGGGTGCTCGCCGTCGGGGCGTTCGTCGGTGTCCCGCGGCGGCGCGTCCTTAGGCGAGCCGCTCGTGTCCCTCGGCGAACCGCCCGCGAAGCCGCCGAAACCGCGCCGCACCCGGCCGCCGAGGTCGCCCGCGCCGCCCGCGATGTCGCCGACCAGCTTCATGAGCGGGTCCTTGGAGTTCTTCACGTCGGAGGCGTAGCTGGACGCCGACTGGCGGAAGGAGTCCGTGACCGAGGTGTCCTTGTCCTCGTCGCGCCGCGGGTAGTGGCCGTCCATGATCCGCTGGAAGTCGCGGGACTCGGCCCACTTCTTCAGCTCGGCGGCGCGCACGGTGGTGAAGGGGTGGCTGCGCGGCAGCACGTTGAGAATCTTGAGCACCGAGTCGCGCAGGTCGCCCCCCGCCTCGTACTCCTCGGCCTGCGCGAGGAACGCGTCCACGTTCATCTCGTGCAGGTGATTGCCGCCCGCGATCTTCATCAGGCCGCGCATCGAGGCCCGCAGGTCCTGGCCGACCAGGAGTCCGGCGCGGTCCGCCGACAGCTCCGACTTGCGGAACCACTCACGCAGCGCCGTCACGATCGCCATGATCGCGAGGTTGCCGAGCGGGATCCACGCGACCCGGAGCGCCAGGCCGGTCAGGAACAGCAGTATCGTCCGGTAGACCGAGTGCCCGGACAGCGCGTGGCCCACCTCGTGACCGACGACCGCCCGCATCTCCTCCTCGTCCAGCAGCTCCACCAGGCCGGTGGTGACGACGATGATCGGCTCGTCCAGGCCGATGCACATCGCGTTCGGCTGCGGGTCCTGGTTGACGTACATCGGCGGGACCTTCTCCAGGTCCAGGATGTAACAGGCGTCCCGAAGCATGTCGTTGAGGTGCGCGAACTGGGCGTCCGAGACGCGCACCGAGTCGGACAGGAAGAGCAGCCTCAGACTGCGCTCCGGAAGCAGGCCGCTGAGCGCCCTGAAGACGGTGTCGAAGCCGCTGAGTTTGCGCAGGGCCACCAGGGCCGAGCGGTCCGCCGGGTGTTCGTACGCCCGCGAGGAGATCCCCTCGAAGCGCCTGCGCTGCCTGCTGGGCACGTTCTCCCCGTGCGCGTCCTCGTGCCCGTTCTGCTTGTGGCCGTCATCGGTCATGTGTTCCCCCATGCTCTGAGTGCCGTGCCCCCGAAGCGGGCTCCAGCGTAGGCGGAGTTACCGTGATGGGGCAGCACACGTAAGGAGCTATCCCCATGGAGCACATTCCCGCGGCCCGCTGGCTGACCGAGGCGGCGGACGCCGCCGACCGACAGGGGTCGGGCGATCTGCTCCGAGTCGTGCTGGTCGTGATGGTGCTGGGTGCCGTCCTGCTGGCGTGGTTCCTGCTGCGTGGGTACAAGCGGGACGACTGAGGTCCCGTCTGAGGTTCCCGTCGGCCGGTGCGTTCGTCGCCGCGCTCTCCTTCTCCCTCACTCTCTCCCTCTCCTTGACTGACGTTGTCGTCGTGGTCGGAGTTGCCTGGGTCGGGCGTGCTTCGGGTCGCGTTCCGTTATGTGGGCGGTTGATGTGCCGGTGCCGGTGCCGGTGCCGGTGCCCGTGCCCGTTCCGGTGGGGCGGGGTGCCGGTGGCGGGTCGCGCTGCGCGCACCAACGGCGGAGTCGGCGTGATCGTGGCCGGGCCTCACGCTTACGATGGGCCGACGTCTTTATCCCGCCCACACCGGATAGGTTCTGCCGAGATGAGCTTCCACAGCACCGCCGCACAGTTGGTCACGCTCGCCGCCGAGGGCGAGGAGCACGGCGGCAACCACGAGAGCCTCAGCCCCTACCTCACCGGCGGCGGCGCCTTCTTCATCCTGATGCTGCTGCTGTGGATCACCACGCGCTTCAACCGGGACCGCTGACCCCACCGGGCCGCTCAGGGACCCCTGTCGATCACTGCCCGCAGGCCGGGCCGGTAGGGTCTGCACGCATGGGAGAGCAGGACATGCCTACCGGTCCGGCGAGTGACACGGAGAGCGGCGCGACCGACGGCAACGCGAGCGCCGGGATCGCCGGTGGCACGGCCGGCAGTGGCCCGGTCGGCGGTGGCACCGCCGACGGTGGCACGACGGTCGGCGACGCGTCGGCCGGTGACGCGTCGGGTGCGGTGGCGGTGAGCCCCGGTGTGGTGAAGCGCCTGACGATCGGCCCCGGGAACGCTCCCTCGAACCCGGGCAAGCGCCGCCTCGGCGTCATGGGCGGAACGTTCGACCCGATCCACCACGGGCACCTCGTGGCGGCCAGCGAGGTCGCCGCGCAGTTCCACCTGGACGAGGTGGTGTTCGTGCCGACCGGGCAGCCGTGGCAGAAGACCGACCGCAAGGTCACCCCCGCCGAGGACCGCTACCTGATGACGGTCATCGCGACCGCGGAGAACCCCACGTTCTCGGTGAGCCGCATCGACATCGACCGCGGCGGACCGACCTACACCACGGACACCCTGCGCGATCTGCGCGAGCTCAACCCCGACACGGACCTCTTCTTCATCACCGGCGCCGACGCGCTCGGCCAGATCCTCACCTGGCGGTACGCGGAAGAGCTGTTCTCCCTCGCGCACTTCATCGGGGTCACCCGGCCGGGCCACACCCTGACCGACCCGGGGCTTCCCGAGGGCGGTGTCTCGCTCGTCGAGGTCCCCGCACTCGCCATCTCGTCCACAGACTGCCGTGCGAGGGTCGCCAAGGGCGATCCCGTCTGGTATCTGGTGCCGGACGGTGTGGTGCGCTACATCGACAAGCGTGAGCTGTACCGCGGCTAGTGAGCCGAGAGGGGCACCGGTGAACGACCGATACGACGGGTACGCGGGCGGCGACCAGTACGAACTCGTCGGCTACGACGAGTACGGGCAGCCTGTGTATCAGCAGGTGTCGCCCCAGCAGCCCCAGCAGTCTCAGCAGCAGGGCTACGACACCTACGGACAGCAGCAGCCGCAGGGCTACGGCTACGACCCGTACGCCACGGGCCAGCAGCCACCCGCGTCGCCGTACGACACAGGCCGGCAGCAGGCGTCGTCCTATGACACCGGCCAACAGCCCGCGTCGTCCTACGACACCGGTCAGCAGCCGCCCGTCACGGGCTACGACTCGCCCACCTCCTACGACCCGTACGGCGCCGACGCATCCGGGACGCCGGGGACCTCGACGGGGTACGACCCCTACGGGCAGACCAGCCAGACCGGGCAGCCGGGGCGGGGCGGGCAGACCGGGCAGGCCGGCCGCGCGGGGGAGACCTCAAGGACCGGTCAGCAGCCCCGCGTTGCCGAGCAGACCGCTTACATCCCGCAGCAGGCGGGCCCCGCGGAGGAGAGCGAGCCGCGGGCCGACCGGGACTACCGCACCGAGCAGTTCGCCTTCGTCGAAGAGCAGGAAGCCGAGTCCGAAGACGTCATCGACTGGCTGAAATTCACCGAGAACCGCACCGAACGCCGCGAGGAGGCCAAGCGCCGCACCCGCGGCCGGATCGTCGGCCTGGTCGTGGTGCTCGCCCTGGTCGTGGCAGGCGGCGCCGGCTACCTCTGGTACGCGGGCAAACTCCCCGGACTGTCGTCGTCGAGCGAGAAGTCCGGCACCGCGACGTCGCCGGCCGCCCAGAAGCGCGACGTGGTCGTCGTCCACCTGCACAACACCAGTGGCAGCGGCACCTCCACGGTCCTGCTCGTCGACAACACCACCACCAAGCAGGGCACCACCGTCATGCTCCCCAACTCCCTCGCCGTGACGGACGACGACGGCAACACGACCACGCTCGCCAAGTCCGTCGACGACGACGGTTCGGCCGGGACCCTGGACGCCATCGACACGGTCCTCGGCACCGACATCGAGGGCACCTGGCGCCTCGACACCCCCTACCTCAACAACCTCGTCGAGCTCGTCGGCAACATCGACATCGACACCAACGCCGATGTGCCGGACCCCGGTTCGGCGAAGAAGGGCACGGCGCCCCTCGTGAAGAAGGGCTCCGACCAGTCCCTCAGCGGCAAGATGGCCGTCGCCTACGCCACCTACCAGGCCTCCGGCGAATCCCAGAGCGCCCAGCTGGAGCGGTTCGGGCAGGTGATGCAGGGTGTGCTGCGCAAGCTGTCCTCCGACCCGCAGGCCGCGACGACCACCGTGCAGACCCTGGCGCAGATCCTCGACCCGTCCCTGACCGACAAGGACCTGGGCACCTTCCTCGCGAAGCTCGCCGACCACGCCAAGGACGGCGAGTACAAGTCGGCGCTGCTGCCTGTGCAGCAGGACGGCACCCTGAGCGAGGAGGCCACCGACAGCGTGGTCAAGGACGTGCTCGGAGGCACCGTGAAGAGCCCCGAGGCCGGCGCCGCCGTCCGCGTCGGCATCAAGAACGCCACCGGCGACAGGGACACCACCGAGCAGGCCCGCGTCGTCCTGGTCAACGGCGGCTACACCTTCCTGGACTCCGGTTCGGCGGCCGCCGCCCAGAGCGTGTCCCAGATCACATACGCGGACGCCGCACAGCAGGACAACGCCGTCGAGGTCGCCAAGACCCTCGGCCTGCCCACCAGCTCGGTGAAGAAGGGCACGGTCACCTCCAACGCGGACGTGTCCGTGGTCCTCGGGCAGGACTACGACCCGTCGTCGTAGGCGGGAAGCGGGAAGCGGGAAGCGGATAGCAGGAGGTAGGGGGCCGGAGCGGTCGGCGGCAGCGGCGTAGGCCGTTCCTGGGCAGGCGGCTCGGAGTGCCTGTCCAGGGGCCGTCCCGGGGCTCGCCGGGAAGGCAGGGCGGCCTCCCCGCCTCCGCCACCTGTCGGCGGTCCGTCCGGGGGCACCCGGGGGCCGTCCGAGGCACCCCGGGCAGGGGCGGAGAAACGCGTGGGGTGTCGTCGGCGGTCCGTGAGACCCTTGAGTCATTACTGACCGCCGACGGAAAGCCGCGTAGTGACCGCCACGGACCGCTCCATCGAGCTCATCAAGACCGCCGCACAGGCGGCCGCCGACAAGCTCGCGCACGACATCATCGCGTACGACGTCAGCGACGTACTCTCGATCACCGACGCCTTCCTGCTGGCGTCCGCGCCCAACGACCGCCAGGTCAAGTCGATCGTCGACGAGATCGAGGAGCGGCTGAGCAAGGAACTCGGCACCAAGCCGGTACGCCGCGAGGGCGACCGCGAGGCCCGCTGGGTGCTGCTCGACTACGTGGACATCGTGGTGCACGTGCAGCACAGCGAGGAGCGCGTCTTCTACGCCCTGGAGCGGCTCTGGAAGGACTGCCCGGAGCTCGACCTGCCCGCCGACGCCACGGCGACCCGGGGCAAGAGCGCCGAGCACGCCAAGCTCCAGGATGCGGAGGACGCCGCCGAGCTCGGAGAGCTCCGGTGAGCCCCGCGAGCGCCGAGGCCGGGAAGAAGCCCGGCCGGGGCCGCCGCGTCATCCTGTGGCGGCACGGCCAGACCTCCTGGAACGTCGAGCGTCGTTTCCAGGGCACCACGGACGTGGAGCTGACCGAGACCGGCATCGGCCAGGCCCGCCGTGCCGCCCGGCTGCTCGCCTCCCTGAAGCCCGACGCGATCATCGCCTCGGACCTCAAGCGGGCCTCCGACACGGCCGCCGAGCTCGCCGCGCTGACCGGCCTCGACGTCACCCACGACGAGGGCCTGCGCGAGACCTACGCGGGCGTCTGGCAGGGGCTGACGCACGTGGAGATCATCGCCCGGCACGGCGACGAGTACTCCGCGTGGAAGCGCGGCGAGCCGGTGCGCCGCGGTGGGGGCGAACTGGAGAGCGAAGTCGCCGACCGCGCCGCCCCGGTGGTGCTGCGGCACGCCGAGAAGCTCCCCGACGAGGGCACCCTCGTGGTCGTCAGTCACGGGGGCACGATCCGCACCACCATCGGTCGCCTGCTCGGTCTGGAGTCCCAGCACTGGGAGAGCCTCGGCGGCCTCTCCAACTGCTGCTGGTCCGTCCTCGGTGAGGGCGCCCGAGGCTGGCGTCTCCTGGAGCACAACGCGGGAACGCTGCCGGAACCGGTCCTCGGCGACGACGACTGAGCGGCTCCGAGAGGCACGCGTCCGGTCCCGCGGACCCGTCGGGACCGGATTTCACTTTCCGGCTGGTCGCAGGCTAAAGTTCTTCTTGTTCGCCCCGCCGGGCGGGAAGAACATACGGGGCTATAGCTCAGTTGGTAGAGCGCCTGCATGGCATGCAGGAGGTCAGGAGTTCAATTCTCCTTAGCTCCACAGATCGACTCTCTTTTGAGTTGTCAAGGATCAGTGATGAAGGATCCCGTTCCCGTCAGGGAGCGGGATTTTTTGTTGCCGCGATCCGCTGCCGGCCGGTGTCATCCCCGTTCTCGGAGAGCTGTCGCTGCCGCCGTAGGTCCCTGAGCCTTGCCGTCCGCTGGTGCGTCTCCTCGTCGTCCGGCTGGTAGACCACGACCCGGCACTCGGGCATGCCGTGGATGGAGAGCGAGACGGACGTCATGCGCAGCTCACCGACCGCCGTGTGCCGGAACGTCTTCACCCGCGGGCCCGGCTGAGCCACGTCGCCGCCGCGCCACAGCCGGGCGAAATGAGGACTGACCTCCGACAGCTCGCGTATGAAGTCCTCCCACACGGGTTCGCCGGCATGCAGCCCGTACGACGACCGCAGCGTCGCCACCATCACCGGGAGCTCGCTCTCCCTGAACACCAGCGGACAGTCCGGCTCGGGCACCGTGAACAGCGTCCACAGGGCGTTGCGCGTGCCCGGTCTGAGGTTCCCCGGCACGAAGAACACGTCGCGATAGGCGGGGTTGGTGGCCAGGATGTCGAACCGTGAGTTGTAGACCACCGCCGGGTGCGGGTCCAGGGCGTCGAGAATGCCGCGCACCTCCGGGCCCACCGCCAGGGCGGCGGTCTGCGGATCCGCCTCGTACGGCACCTCGGCCAGGTGGTACAGATGCTCGCGCTCGGGCTGGTCCAGGCGCAGCGTGCGGGCCACCGCGTCCAGAACCTGCGCGGACGCGTTGATCGGGCGGCCCTGCTCCAGCCAGGTGTACCAGGTGACGCCCACGCCGGAGAGCTGCGCGACCTCCTCACGGCGCAGTCCCGGTGTGCGGCGCCGGAATCCCGGCGGCATCCCCACGTCGGCCGGTGTCACCCGGGCCCGCCTGCCGCGCAGGAAGGCGGCCAGCTCCGGCCTGCGACGCTGTGTCCTGTCCCTGTCCATGTCCATCGGCTCATATCCCCCGTCCCCATCCTCCGTGCTCGGCCCGTCCGCTGCCAGGTGCTGGCAGTACCAGCATCGGCGGGCTCTCGTCACCCGTATCCGGCTGCCGCCAGGCTCGGTGGCATGACGACGACAACCCCCTCGGGACCAGGTCCCACAGCAGGTCCAAGTCCTGTGACCAGTAAAGCCCCTGGCACTGACAATCGCCCCGGACGGCTGCTCGCGGTCGTCCTCGCAGCCCAGTTCATGGCACTGCTCGACGTCTTCATCGTGAACGTCGCGGTACCCACGATCGGTTCCGAACTCCACGCGTCCGGCGCCGCCCTGCAACTGGTCGTCGCCGGGTACACCATCGCCTACGCGGTGCTGCTGATCACCGGAGCGCGGCTGGGCGACCGGCTCGGCCACCGCCGTGTCTATCTGGCCGGGCTCGCCCTGTTCACCGCCGCCTCGCTGGCCTGCGGACTGGCGCAGGGCACCGGCGAGTTGATCGCCTTCCGGTTGGTTCAGGGTGCCGGGTCCGCCGTGATGATCCCGCAGGTTCTGAGCCTGATCCAGCGCAACTTCGCCGGTGAGGCGCGTGCCCGGGCGCTCGGCGCGTACGCGGCCGTCCTGGCGACCGGTGCCGCGGCGGGCCAGGTGCTGGGCGGCGTCCTGGTCAGCGCCGACCTGTTCGGCACCGGCTGGCGGCCGGTGTTTCTGGTCAACGTGCCCGTGGGACTCGTACTCCTGGTCGTCGGCAGGCGCGTCCTGCCGGCGGACGACGTCCGGGCCCTTGAGCGTTCCCGCGGCCTCGACCTGCCGGGGCTCGTTCTCCTCGCCGCGGCCGTCTCGCTGTTCACCGTGCCGCTCGTGCTGGGGCAGGAGGAGGACTGGCCGCTGTGGTCCTGGCTTTCGCTCGGTGCGGCGGCGGTGTGCTTCGCGCTGTTCTGCCTGTACGAGTCCCGGCTCGCCCGGCGCGGCGGGGCGCCGCTGATCGCGCCGGGGGTGCTGCGCCACCCCGGCGTCGGCCTCGCGGTCTTCCGGCTGCTGGCCGTGATGGCGGTCAACGCCGGTTTCCTGTTCACCCTCACGCTGCACATCCAGGGCGGGCTCGGCTACAGCGCGCTGCGCGCGGGGCTGACCTTCGCGCCGACCGCGGTGGTCTTCGGCCTGGTCGGTCTGACCTGGCGCAACTGGCCGGCGTCCTGGCAGCGTGTCCTGATACCCGCCGGTTTCGCCCTCGCCGCCGCCTCGGTGATCGGCGTCGGGCAGGTGCTGAAGGACGGCGGCGACGGCGGCCCGCTGCTGTACGTCGCGTTCGCGGGCGTGGGCGTCGGTCTCGCGCTCGGTTTCAGTCCGACCCTCACCAAGGCGCTGGCGACGGTGCGGGCCGAGGACGCCGCGGATGCCGGCGGTCTGCTCGCGACGGTCACCCAGATCGGCCAGCTGATGGGCGTCGCGGCGTTCGGCACACTCTTCTTGAACCGGCTTGAGTCACAAGGGGCCCCCGGGGCGTATACCTCTGCGGACGCGCTCCTCGCGTGCATGTACGCGCTGGCCGGCACCGCCACGCTGGGTGCTGTGTCCGGACTGGTACGCAGGCGTCGCTGACCGTATTGCTCCGGGCGTGGCAGAATCAAACGGCCGGAAGGGGGCGCGGCCCGACGGGAGGGAGTAGCGATGCCTGCGAGCATCTCCGAGGAGGTCGACGATCTCCTCGAAGCGGCACAGACACGCAGAAGAGTCACTCTCCTCGACTGCCCCTCCTGTGGATCGGTCCACGTCGCCCAGGTTCTCGGCGACAACGGAGGGATCTCCTACGTGTGCACGGCCTGCGGCCACAGCTGGAGCTGATCGATGGGTGCGCACAGGCGAAAATGCGATTGGTGCGGCAGTGGTACGCCGATCGTCCGCGACATGGAACCGGTCAACCACGACTACCAGTACTGGTGCGAGGAGTGCGCGCGGGCGCTGATCATAAAAGGCGACCCGATCGAGACGTACCGCGAACTGGAAGGGGAGCCCATCTACGGCCGGCTCCTCGACGAGCACTGCACGCTCAAACGGTTCTACACGTTCGCGACAGCCTGACCCCGGTGAGGACGAGAAAGGCGGAACCGGCTCCTACGTAGAGCGCGGACAACGTCAACTCGACGCCGCTCTGATGCAGTTCGAGCCTGCCGGGGCCGTGCGGCACCCACCACAGCGCGTACGAGAAGAAGACCGGCGCCGTGCAGAGGGCGGCGGTCCGGCAGGTGGCCGCCAGGAGCAGCGTCATCGGTACGCACCACACCCAGTGGTGCGACCACGACACCGGGCTGACCAGCAGAGCGGTCACCGCGCACGCGGCGACCGCCCAGGGCCGCCGCCCGCGCAGCTCGGCGGCCACCGCGAGGCCGAGGCCCCCGGCACCCGCCGCGGCGGCTGTGGCGGCCCACCAGGCACCGGGTTCCGTCGTGTGCAGGAGCCTCGCCAGAACGCCGCGCAGCGACTGGTTCGCGGTGTCCTCGACGAGCCCCACCCGGCTCGCCTCGAAGACCATGCGGGTCCAGAAGCGCCATGAGTCGTACGGCAGGACGGCCGCCGCGAGCAGCGTCGCCCCGGCGAACGTGGCGGCCGCCGTGCCCGCGTGCCGTGACCACGGTCTTCCGGAGCCCCGCCTCAGATACTGCACGAACCCGGTGACCAGCAGGAACACCGCGAAGAGCGCGGGTGTGAGTTTGACCGCCGCCGCGAGCCCGATGCCCGCTCCCGCCCAGCGGTGACCGGGCCTGCGGGACAGGTCCCACAGCACCAGTACGGCGAGCAGCAGATTGATCTGTCCGTACCGCAGGGTCGTCCACACCGGCTCGCACCACACGGCCGCCGCCGAGACCCACCAGACGCTCTCCAGGCGCGCGTGCCCGGCGAGCCGCAGGGAGAGGGCGACGAACGCCACAAGGAGGGCCAGGTTTCCGGCCGTTGCCAGGGTCCGTACGGCCGCCGTGTCCAGCAGTGTCAGTGGGGTGAACAGCAGCGCCGCGAACGGCGGGTAGGTGGTGGGCAGATGGGCCTCGGTCGTGCGCAGGGCGTAGAGGTCGCCGCCGGCACGGACCGTCTCGCCCTCCGCCCGGTACACCATCAGGTCGATCATCGACACGTGCGCCGCCCGCTGCGCGCACCAGAAGGCCGCGAACGACAGCAGACACGCCCCCAGGGCGACGGGCACCCGGTGGGCGGAGGGCGCGGCGATCACGGTCACGAAGGCCGACACTATCCCGCATATCCGTATTGTCCGTACAGCGCGGAATCGATTTGGTGGTGCACCCGGAGGACCGTGTAATGTTGGCGTCGCGCCGGGGAAACCCGGGCAACGCGGTCAGCAGGCGGGTTCGCCGGACGGCTGCGAGGGGCTATAGCTCAGTTGGTAGAGCGCCTGCATGGCATGCAGGAGGTCAGGAGTTCAATTCTCCTTAGCTCCACAGACGTTGAGAGCGGGCCACCCGATCCGGGTGGCCCGCTTCTTCGTGTTCAGCGACCGCTGCCGAGCGCCCGGCGCCCGCGGCCCTGGGAGAGCACGGGGAGGTTGTTGCGCGTCGGGGCGGAGGACCGGTTGTCCTCCTCGAGGCGCAGCGCCAGCGCCGGGCAGCGGCGTACGGCGCGCACGGCCTTCGCCTCCGCGTACCGGGGCACCGAGGCCTGCGCGACGGTGGGGAAGCCGTCGGCGCCCAGTTCGAAGACCTCGGGAAGGATGTCCGCGCACAGGCCGTGGCCGCGGCACAGCGTCCAGTCGACGTAGATCTTCTGGCGGGGGGGACCCGCCTCCAGCTGGTTCTGGCCGCCCGGGATGCCCGTAGGGGTGTGGCCGCTCTCGAAGAGCGGCAGAACGCCTTCCACGGGCCTTCCGCAGCCGTTGCCGAGGACGTGCGCGGCCAGGTCGTCGGTGAAGGCCTTGATCGTCGACTCGATGAACATCGCGGAGCCGTCCGGGTGCGAGCAGGCGCCGCGCCGCTTCACGGCCTTGGCGACCTGCTTCACGGCCTCCAGGGCGGCCGGGCCGCCGCCGTTGAGGATGTCCTCCAGGCCGCGGGCCGCGGCGGGCAGGCCGAGGTAGCAGGGACCGCACTGTCCCGCGCTCTCCTCGGCCAGCCACTGGGCCACTCGCAGCGACTCCCCGAGCGGGCAGGTCTGCTGGGTGATCGGAAGGATCGCGCCGGCGCCGAGTGCGCCGCCCACCGCGTCCAGGTTGTTCCGCGAGACGATCGCCTCGTTGACGGTCGCCGCGTCGAGCCACTTGCCGTGGTATCCGCCGGTCAGCACGCCCTGCGGCATGGGTGGGGCGCCCGCCAGCTGGAGCACGTACCGCAGCGGGACGCCCGTCGGGACCTCGATCACCATGGGGCGGGCGACGGCGCCGGAGACGGTCAGCATGACGGTGCCGGGCTCGTCGTACAGGCCGGTGTTGCGGTAGCGGTCGGGGCCGATGCGGGCGGCGATGGCCAGTTGGGCGAACGTCTCGGCGTTGGAGAGCAGGGTGGGCGCGCCGCCGACGCCGGTCTGGGACGCGCTGACCTTGCGGCCGGGCGGGATGGCCGGGCCGCCGTCGATGGAGCGGATCAGCGAGGCCGCCGCTCCGGTGACCATCCGTACCGGATTGCGCTGCACGCGCGCGCGGAGGGGTGATCCGCGCCGGTTGCTCAGACCGCGCTCGGCCAGCGCGGCCTCCATGGACCGCTGGGTCGATTCACGGGTCACGCCGATCACGAGCGTGCGGGCGCCCATGGCCTCCGCGGCCAGCAGCGCGCCGTCCAGGATGAGGTGCGGGGCACGGTTGATGAGCACCGTGTCCTTGCGGCAGGCGGGTTCGTCCTCACTTCCGTTGACGACCACCACCGGGCGGATGCCCTTCTTGATGGCCGATTCCGCGACGGAACGCAGTTTCTTGGCGAAGGGGAAACCCGCGCCGCCGCGGCCCTTCAGGGAGATCGCTTCGGCGAGGCCCGCGAGTTGCTCGCCGCCCATGGGTTCGAGCGGTCCGTGCACCTTGAGGTGCATCGGTAGATCGAGTCGTTCAACCAGGTCGAAACCCGACGTGAGCTGCGGGAGTCCGACAACGCGGACTTCCGGTACGTCGGGCAGGGCCTCGTTCACTTAAAGCCTCCGGAAGGGGCGTTCCATGATTCGCCAGAGCCGGGAGCGTCGAAGGCGCCCGGCAGTACGTCAGTCGTGGGACCGCTGTCGTACGTGTCGTTGGCGTTGTACGTGCCGTAGGCCTGGTTCGACTCACCGGTGTCGTACACATCACTTGTGCCGTAGCCGTTGGTCACCGAATTGTCATAGACGGGGATGTTGTAACCCGTGTCGTTGAGCGGGTCGTAGGCGGAGGGCGGCGCGGCGCCGACCGGCGGCGGGGAGGGAATGGGCCAACTTCCCGACGTGCTCCCGTTGTCGTAACGCTGGAACGCCTCGGTGGGCTGCATGTCCATCGGCGTCTGGAAGCGTTCGGTCGGGTCGGGGCCCAGAGGGCTCTGGCCGGGCGTGCCGTTGCTCGAGACGGCGCGGTAGGCGGCCGCGAAGCCGTGGGTGCCGGTGGCCGTGTTCGGGTCGTACTGGGCCTCGTACGACTGCGCGGGGGACGCCATGCGCTGTGGGGGCGCGTACGTGTCCTGCGGAGCCTGCCGCGGCGCGAAGCCCGGCAGCGAGTTGCCCGAGGCGGCGGCACGGGATGCCTGCAGGTCCTCGCGGGCGAGGCGGCCACCTGTGTTGTTGTCCCCGATGATCGCGAGGATCCGGTCGGCGATGGCGCGCTTGAAGGGGCCCGAGGAGGAGCGCAACGCCAGCGCGGCGGCCACGAAGACCAGGCAGAGGCTGTAGAGCACGGTGACGTACGTCGCGGCGGGGCGACCCGCGTAGAGGCCGTGCACCAGGGCGGAGCACCAGGCCGGGTAGGCCAGCATGTGCACGGCCCGCCAGCGTGCGGCGACGGGTGCGGGGGACGCGAAGGCGCTGCGCAGCGCACCGGTGATGGCGGTGAAGATCATGAGCAGGCCGGCCAGGGAACCGAAGCCGATGAGCCCGTTGGTGCCGGAAACGCCGAGCCCGAAGGGAACCAGAGCGGCTACCAGAGTCGTGTGGTCCAGTACGAGCTTGACCGAGACGTGCAACAGGAGGAAGGCGACCGAGGACACGGCGGTGGTTCTGTGCACGGCCTGGGCGACCAGTCGCTGGCGGGCGTTCAGGAACAGCCGGTCGGTGGCGACGATCCCCCAGACCACCGAGCAGGTGAGGGCGACCAACGACAGTACGCCGGCGCCGAAGTTGAGGAAGTCGCGCAGGCCGTCACCTCCGACCAGCACGACCATGGGTATGAGCAACAGCGCCGCAGCCGTCAGCGCGCCGTAGGCCGATCGGCCCGGCTGGGGGAGCGAGCTGTTCTTGCGTAGAGGGGTCATGGGGTTACTCCCAAACAGTTCGGGGAAGCGGTCCCGAAGCCGCACTCTAAGTCGAGCCATACCTATCAGCGAGACGTTTGAGTTATTGCGTTGTTATCTAAGGGCCGTGAGGCCCTTGTGTTGTCCCTTAGCGTCCGTTACGCGAAGTAATATTTGAACGTTGTTCAGTTTTTTGTGACGATTCCGTGGAGTGGCACGGGGTGCCAGGCGATCGCCGGAAGCCCGTCGCGGCCCACGCGGGCGCTGCGGTACCCTGACGCCATGCGTGCCGTACGCCTTCTGCTTAGCGAGCCGCGCTGACCAGTCCCGGCCACTGACGAATCGTGGTCGGCATCGGCGCGGCGTCCCCTCCTGTGCGAGGGGTTTTTTCATTTCCTGAGCCGCTGGCAGAGACGATCGATGGAGCTTTGAGGATCATGAGCGAGACGAATACCGCTGCCGCCTCCGAGGTGGCCGCGCCGCACCGCTACACGGCCGCTCTGGCCGCTGACATCGAGGCACGCTGGCAGGACTTCTGGGACGCCGAGGGCACGTACGAGGCGCCGAACCCGACCGGCGACCTGGCGGGCGACGCCGAGCTGGCCGCCAGGCCCAAGAAGTTCATCATGGACATGTTCCCCTACCCCTCCGGTGCGGGGCTGCACGTCGGCCACCCCCTGGGGTACATCGCCACCGACGTGTCGGCCCGCTACCAGCGCATGACGGGCCACAACGTCCTGCACACCCTGGGCTTCGACGCCTTCGGACTGCCCGCCGAGCAGCACGCCGTGTCGACGGGCGAGCACCCTCGGATCACCACCGAAGCGGCCATCAACAACATGAAGTCCCAGCTGCGCGCGCTGGGCCTGGGCCACGACAAGCGCCGGTCGTTCGCCACGATCGACCCGGAGTACTACAAGTGGACCCAGTGGATCTTCCTGCAGATCTTCAACTCCTGGTACGACGACGAGGCCGGCAAGGCCCGTCCGATCGCCGAACTGGTCGCCCGGTTCGAGAGCGGCGAGCGCGTCGTACCGGCTGCTGACGGCTCCACGCGCGCGTGGAGCGAGCTGACCGCCGTCGAGCGTGCCGACGTCCTGAGCGAGTACCGCCTGGCGTACGCCTCCGACGCGCCCGTCAACTGGGCTCCCGGACTGGGCACCGTACTGGCCAACGAGGAGGTCACCGCCGACGGCCGCTCCGAGCGCGGCAACTTCCCCGTCTTCAAGGCCAAGCTGCGCCAGTGGAACATGCGCATCACCGCGTACGCCGACCGGCTCATCGACGACCTGGACGCACTGGACTGGCCCGAGGCCATCAAGCTCCAGCAGCGCAACTGGATCGGCCGCTCCGAGGGCGCCCGCGTCCACTTCCCGATCGACGGCGAGCGCATCACCGTCTTCACCACCCGCCCGGACACCCTGTTCGGCGCGACCTACATGGTGCTGGCGCCCGAGCACGAGCTGGTCGAGAAGTTCATCCCCGAGGCGTGGCCCGAGGGCACGCACGAGGTGTGGACCGGGGGCCACGCGACCCCGGCCGAGGCGGTCGCCGCCTACCGCGCCCAGGCCGCCTCCAAGTCGGACGTCGAGCGGCAGGCCGAGGCCAAGGACAAGACCGGCGTCTTCATCGGCTCGTACGCGACCAACCCGGTCAACGGCGAGCAGGTCCCGGTCTTCATCGCCGACTACGTCCTGATGGGCTACGGCACCGGCGCGATCATGGCCGTGCCCGCGGGCGACCAGCGCGACTTCGAGTTCGCGCGCGCCTTCGAGCTGCCGATCCGCTGTGTCGTCGAGCCGACCGACGGCCGCGGCACCGACACCTCGACCTGGGAGAACGCCTTCGGGTCCTACGACGCGAAGATCATCGACTCCGCCAACGACGAGATCTCCCTGGACGGCCTGGGAGTCGTCGAGGCCAAGGCGCGCATCACCGAGTGGCTGGAGCGCAAGGGGATCGGCGAGGGCACCGTCAACTTCCGGCTGCGCGACTGGCTGTTCAGCCGCCAGCGCTACTGGGGCGAGCCCTTCCCGATCGTCTACGACGAGGACGGCATCGCCCACCCGCTGCCCGAGTCGATGCTGCCGCTGGAGCTGCCCGAGGTCGAGGACTACTCGCCGCGCACCTTCGACCCGGACGACGCCGACACGTCCCCCGAGACCCCGCTGTCCCGCAACCAGGACTGGGTCGACGTCACGCTGGACCTGGGCGACGGCCGCGGCCCGCGGCCCTACCGCCGCGAGACCAACACCATGCCCAACTGGGCCGGTTCCTGCTGGTACGAGCTGCGCTACCTGGACCCGCACAACTCCGAGAAGCTGGTCGACCCGGAGATCGAGCGGTACTGGATGGGCCCGCGCGAGGGCCAGCCGCTGGGCGGCGTCGACCTGTACGTCGGCGGCGCCGAACACGCCGTACTGCACCTGCTGTACGCGCGCTTCTGGTCCAAGGTGCTGTTCGACCTGGGGCACATCTCCTCGTCCGAGCCGTTCCACAAGCTGTTCAACCAGGGCATGATCCAGGCCTACGTCTACCGCGACAGCCGTGGCATCGCGGTGCCCGCGGCCGAGGTGGAGGAGCGCGACGGCGCCTACTGCCACCGGGGCGAGAAGGTCTCCCGGCTGCTGGGCAAGATGGGCAAGTCCCTGAAGAACGCGGTCACTCCGGACGAGATCTGCGCCGAGTACGGGGCGGACACGCTGCGCCTGTACGAGATGGCGATGGGTCCGCTGGACGTGTCGCGGCCGTGGGACACGCGCGCGGTGGTGGGCCAGTACCGGCTGCTCCAGCGGCTGTGGCGCAACATCGTGGACGAGGTCTCCGGCGAGGTCACCGTCGTCGACTCCGAGGCCGACGAGGACACCTTGCGCGCGCTGCACAAGGCGATCGACGGCGTACGCCAGGACCTGGAGGGCATGCGCTTCAACACCGCCATCGCCAAGATCACCGAGCTGAACAACTACCTGACCAAGGCGGGCCGTCCCGTGCCGCGCGCGGTCGCCGAGCCCCTGGTGCTGCTGGTCGCGCCGCTGGCCCCGCACATCGCCGAGGAACTGTGGCGCAAGCTGGGTCACACCGACTCCGTCGTCCACCAGGACTTCCCGGTGGCCGACCCCGCGTACGTCGTGGACGAGGCCGTGACCTGCGTCGTGCAGATCAAGGGCAAGGTCAAGGCGCGCCTGGAGGTCCCGCCGTCGATCTCCGACGAGGAGCTGGAGAAGGTGGCGCTGGCCGACGAGAAGGTCGTCGCCGCGCTGGGCGGCGCGGGTATCCGCAAGGTGATCGTGCGCGCGCCGAAGCTGGTGAACATCGTTCCGGCGTAGCGCGGATCCACCGGTCGTCGGGCGTAGCGCGGATCCACTGGCCGTCCGGCGTAGCGCGGATCCAACGGCCGAAAGTCGACGGGCGCAACTGTCGGGGTAGTCCCCTACGGGCAGGTTCGGGGTTCTTCTGGAACTCCGGGCCTGCCCGTAGCGTTTACCGTTGAGAGTGTCGTGGCCGCTGCCGCGACCGGCCCGGAGGAGGAGCGTGGTGGAAGCCGTGATCACAGTAATCGCCCTGCTCTTCCTGATGTTCGTGGTGCTGGGTGTCTACGCCACGGTGAAGGTGGTCCGTGCAGCCAAGAGAGGCGTGGACCGCACGATCTCCCAGGCCCGCCGCACCGTGGAGGACCACACCCTGCGCGCCAAGACCTTCGCCCAGCCGGGGCCGCTCGGTGAGCTGGCCCAGCTCCGCCTGAAGCTGCGGGCCTCCATGCGGGCCACCCAGGACGCGCTCCACGCGGGCGTGGGGGAGGACGAGTCCCTCAAGGAGTCCCTGGGTCTCTTCGCACGGCTCAGCTCGCACGGGCACGAGCTGGACGCCGAGCTGAAGCGTCTGGAGACCGAGCCCGACCGGCGCACACTCATCACCCTGCTGCCCGGCCTGCGTGAGCGCACCGAGCGGATCACACAGTCGGCGGACTCGCTGCGCTGGGCCGCACGGGACCGGGCCCGACGCTTCGCGGACGACGACCTGGACACGCTGAGCGCCCAGATAGACGTCGAGGCCGGCGCGCTGCGGCACTGGACCACGGAGCCCGAGGCCACGGCGTCGTGGCCCGAGGCACCGGCTCAGGACGCGGCCTCCACCGGCGGCCAGACCTGGCCCGAGAGCCCGGAATCCCGTACGGCGGAGGAGCCGACCCGTCCCTCCATCACCCCGCCGGGACCGCGGCCCGTCTACCCCTGGCAGAAGAAGCCCCGCCCCGAGAGCACCACTTGATCCGGCCGCGGCAGCCGCAAGCGGGAGGGGCCGGGCTGCCGACCGGGTGCCCCGGCAGGTAACCTCCAGCTCATGTCCCGCCATGTCGCGATCGTCACCGATTCAACGGCCTACCTGCCGACGCGGACGATGGAGGACCACGGCATCACAGCGGTTCCGCTGACCGTGGTCCTGGGCGACCGGGCCTTCGAGGAGGGCACCGAGATCTCGGCCCGCTCCCTGGCCGAGGCACTGCAGAAGCGGCGCTCCGTCACCACGTCACGGCCCAGCCCCGAGGTCTTCGCCGCGACCTATCGCAAGGTCGCCGAGTCGGGCGCCACCGGCATCGTCTCCCTCCACCTGTCGTCCGAGTTCTCGGGCACGTACGACGCCGCGGTCCTCGCCGCCAAGGAGGCTCCGGTGCCCGTACGCGTGGTGGACACCGGCATGGTCGCGATGGCACTCGGCTTCTGCGCACTGGCCGCGGCCGAGTCCGCGGAGGCGGGGGGCACGATCGACGAGGCGGTCACCGCAGCGGAGAAACGGGCCGCGGGCACCTCCGCCTACTTCTACGTCGACACTCTGGACTATCTGCGCCGCGGCGGCCGGATCGGAGCCGCGCAGGCACTGCTGGGCTCCGCGCTCGCGGTGAAGCCGCTGTTGCAACTGGACGGCGGGCGTATCGAACTTCTGGAGAAGGTGCGGACGGCGTCCAAGGCGATCGCCCGTCTGGAGGAGATCGTCGCCGACCGTGCGGGCGGTGCCCAGGTCGACATCGCCGTGCACCACCTCGCCGCACCGGACCGGGCCCTTGTCCTCTCGGACCGGTTGCGGGCGCGGGTGCCCGGTCTCGCGGATCTGCATGTCAGCGAGGTCGGCGCGGTGATCGGTGCGCATACGGGGCCTGGGCTGTTGGGGGCGGTTGTTTCGCCTCGATGAGGCGGGTGGGGCGGGGCGGCCTGTGGGACGGGTCGGGCTGGTGGTCTTCTCTGGGGCGAGTGCGGCGGATGGGGCTCGTGTGGGTGGTGGAGTTATCCACAACCGGGTGGTAGTCCCCGGGAATTGAGCAAGATCATCGCGGGGTGGCCGAGGTGCTGGATCCTCGCCGCATGACACTTCGATCACGTTCACGCACAGCCACTCCGACCAGCGGTCCGGGCCGCGGGCCCGCCTCCGACGGCCGCACCCGCGATGCCCGTCACCACCGCCGTGACCATCCCCGAAGCCGTGCCCGGCGCCGTGAGGCGTCGGCCGAGGCGCTCCGCCTGCGCGCGGAGGCGCTCTTCGCCGAGAGGACCGGCGAGCGGCGGGAGTCGGGGAGCGGGAGGAGGGACGGGCCTTCGGGGGCGGAGGACTGGGATGTGGGGGACGGCCTTCCAGGAGCCAGGACGCCCGAGGGGGTGGGCGTCGCCGAGGTGTGGGGGCGGGAGGGGAGCGGGGCGGTTGGTCCACCTCGCGCTGACGGGCTCCGGGGGAGTCCGGTGAGCCGGGCGCGGGAGGGTGATTCTTCTCGGTTGGGCAGGGAGGGTGATTCTTCTCGGTCGGGCTGGGCGGTCGATCGTGATGGTTCAGGCGACGGTGCTGGTGCTGACATCGGCGTGGGCGGCGATGCCGCTACCGACGGGGTGGTCGGGGGATGGCGGGATCGGGCGGGGCCTGCCGTGCGGGAGCGGATGCCGCTGTGGTTGCAGTCGAGGTGTGGCCTTGAGCGCAGAAGCGTGGTCGCGCTCACGGTCCTCCTCGTCGTCGCCTCGGTCTTCGCCGTGCAGCACTTCTGGACCGGCCGGACCCAGTCGGTGCGGGCTCCAGAGGTGGTACGGGCGGCTGGACAGTTCGGCGAACCCGCCGGACAGGCGAAGCAGCAGGAATTGACTCCGGGCGCCTCGGTTGGGTCACCCGGCCCGGTCGGCGCGGTTGGGCCCCCGCTCGTGGTGGACGTCAGTGGCAAGGTGCGCAGCCCCGGGCTCCAACGCCTGCCGGCCGGCTCCCGAGTGGAGGACGCGCTGAAAGCCGCGGGCGGAGTGCGTTCCGGCACGAGTACCGACGGACTCAACCGCGCCCGCCTCCTCGTGGACGGCGAACAGATCGTCGTCGGCGCGCCCGCGCTCGCCGGGGGAACCGGTTCGAGCGGAGTGGGTGCCGGCGCGTCCGTCGGCGGTGGTTCTGCTGGTGGTGCGTCCGTGGGCGGTGCCGCTCCGGCCGCTCCTGTTTCGCTCAACACCGCCACCGTGGAGCAACTCGACAGCCTCCCCGGCGTCGGTCCGGTCCTGGCGCAGCACATCATCGACTATCGCGTTCAGAACGGCGGGTTCCGATCGGTCGAAGAGCTTCGCGAGGTCAATGGGATCGGGGACCGCCGGTTCGCCGATCTGCGGAATCTGGTGCGGCCGTGAACGGGGGGAGGGCGGTAGGCCCCAGCCCGGGTGCGGGTGCGGGTGCGGGTGGGGGTGGGGGTGCGGGCGTGCGCGTGCGTGCGGGCGTTGGGTCTGGGGGCGGGCGCGCCAGGGTCGACGGGGCTGACGTCGGCGTCGTGGATCGACGGTCGGTGCATGTTGCCGCGGGCAGTCGGCTGGGAGCCTCGAATCCTCGGGAGGAAGGGCCGGCGGATCTACGGCTCGTGCCGCCCGCGCTCGCCGCCTGGGCCACGGCTGCGGTGACTCTTGGAGGACCGCCCGGGTGGGTCGCGGGCATGGCGGTGTTCTGCCTGGTGGTGGGCGGGACTCTGCTGATGGCGAGGCGAAGGGGCGTGCGCACCCAGGAGGACCGTGCGAGACGCCGGTTCGGTGAAGGGCCGGCGGGAGGCCGGCATGGTGGGCAGCGAGGAGCGCTTCCGTTCGTCGGCGGCCACCGGAGGGATCGTTCGCGTACGTGGCCCCGGGTCTCCGTCGCCGCCGTCCTGCTCTGCGCCGGCGCGGCTGCCGCTTCCGCGGGGTTGCACGGGGCCGACCTGCTCCGGGGGCCCGTTCCCGACCTGGCACGGCAGTACGCGCAGGTGAACGTCGAGGTCGAGGTCACCTCCGATCCGCGGCTCACGCGGCCCCGGATCAACGGAGACCGCGCGGCTCCGACAGCCGTCCTGCTCGACGCGGAGGTTCGGCGGGTGAGGCGGGCGGACGGGACCGACGTGGTGACGCGAACGCCCGTGCTGATGATCGTCGACGCACCCACGGCAAGAGGCTCGCCCCCAGGGGCCGTTGAGCGTTCACCCTGGCTGTCGGTGCTGCCGTCCACGCGGTTGCGGGTGGCCGCCAGGCTCGCGCCCGCCCTGTCGGGTGGAGACGAGATCGCGGCGGTGCTGCGAGTACGGGGGAGTGCGCTCCCTCGGATCGTGGGGGAGCCGTCCGGCCCGCAGCGATTCGCGGGCGAACTGCGAGAAGGTCTGCGGGAGGCGAGCGACGGGCTGGACGCGGACGCGCGGGCGCTGCTGCCGGGCCTGGTCGTCGGAGACACCTCACGGGTCACACCGGAGCTGGACGACGCGTTCAAGGCGACGGATCTCACGCACTTGCTCGCCGTGTCCGGGGGCAACTTCACCATCCTGCTGGCCCTGTTCATCGGGCCGCCCGGACTTGCCCAGCGTGTCGAGCGGCGTGGTCTCGCACCGCGGCTCGGTGTCCCGCTACGGGCCACCGCACTGCTCGGTGGCGCGCTCACGCTCGGCTTCGTGATCGTCTGCCGGCCCGACCCGAGTGTGTTGCGGGCCGCGGCCTGCGGATCGATCGCGCTGCTCGCCATCGCCACCGGGCGCCGCCGGTCGCTGATCCCGGCGCTGGCCACCGCTGTCCTGTTGCTGGTGCTGTACGACCCCTGGTTGTCCCGCAGTTACGGATTCGTGCTCTCCGTCCTGGCTACCGGTGCGCTGCTCACCCTGGCCCCGCGGTGGAGCGCCGCGCTCCGGAGACGGCGGGTGCCACCGCGGCTGGCCGAGGCGCTTGCCGCCGCCGGCGCGGCACAGGCGGTGTGCGCGCCGGTCGTCGCGGTCCTTTCGGCCCGCGTGAGTCTGGTGGCGGTGCCGTGCAATCTCCTCGCGGAGTTCGCGGTCGCGCCGGCCACGGTGCTGGGTTTCGCGACGCTGGCGACGGCCTCGGTGGCGTTGCCCGTGGCCAAGGCCGCGGCGTGGTGCGCGAGTTGGCCCGTGCAGTGGATCGCGGACATCGCTCGAGCGGGTGCGGCGATGCCCGGCGGGGGAGTGGACTGGCCGGGCACTTGGACGGGGGCGCTGCTGCTCGCCCTGGTGGCGGTGGCCGTGGTGTTCGTCGGGCGACGGCTGCTGAGCCATCCGTGGCTGGCCGGAGCCTGCGGAGCGCTGTTCCTGTTGGTCGTGGCGCAGCCGCCGCCACTCACCAGGGTGATCACCGGCTGGCCCCCGCCCGGCTGGCGGATGGCGATGTGCGACGTGGGACAGGGAGACGCCACGGTGCTGGCGGCGGGTGACGGCACCGCCGTGGTGGTGGACGCCGGGCCCGACCCGGTGCTGGTCGACCGATGCCTGAGCGCACTCGGCGTCACCCGGATCCCGCTGGTCGTGCTCACGCACTTCTTCTTTCCGCTGTTCAGAACTGTCTCATGAGACCTGTGGTTCAGTCTCGATTCGTCGTGGCGGTACGAGACAGGTGAGCTGACGAGAGTTCTCTGAGGTCCCTGGGGAGGAGCAAGTGTGGACCTTGCCTTTGTGCAGTCCGATCTGCTGGAGAGGTACCTGGACACAGATGTGATCTCCGCGGCGGAGGTCACCGCGTTGTTGGAACGGCGGGGTGTCCTCGACGGGACGCCGGTGTACCTCGATGAGGAGACGCAGATGCCGGTCCCGCCGCTGTGTGAGTTCGGCAGGTATCTTTCGACGTCCTTGCTGGCTGAGACCACGCTGAAGGACTACGGGCGGGTGATTGGCCGGCTCGATGACCATCTCGCTGCCCTGGACAGCGATGTGCTCTCGGCGACGGAGACTGATCTCGTTTCGTATCGTGGCCATCGGACCCAGCGGCAGAAGAAGCCGGTTGGCGGGGCGGTCTGGAGTCGGGAGTCGTTTGTCCTGGACGACTTCTACGGCTTCCTCGTCGACCGGAAGATCTTGCTGAACCGCCCGGCGCGGGTGGCCGCACGGGGACGCAATGCGTTGGCGCCACGGGTCCGCGCGGGCATGGACATCCGGCATCTGACGTTCGAGCAGTACCGGTACCTCCGGGACGTTGGGCTGGGTGGGCAACTGCCCAACTCCCAGGTGGACAGGACCTTCCGCGGATGGTCACCGCTGCGCGGCCGCGCCGGCTCGGACATCGCCCTGGGGTCGGGGATGCGGTGGCGTGAGTGGGCGACCGTGTTGTTGCCCGAGATCGGCCTGTGGCCCGGATTGTCAGGCGGAGGTGCGGAGTTCCAGCTCCAGGCCTGCGCGAAGTACGGCAAAGCCCGCACGGTCTACGTCCCCGAGGACGCCGCGGCATCCGCTGATCTGTTCTGTGTGCTCGAGCGCCCCGACATCGTCCGCCGGGCGGCCCGGGGCCTGGAGCGCAAGGCCCGTGACCTCTTCGTCGTCAGTGAGGTCGACGTCGCGGGTGGTCGGGTGAAGGGTGTCCTGGACGGTGTCGTGCGCGAGTACGAGATGTCGGCGATGGACGCCAAGCTGCGGCGGATCACGGTCTATGAGGGCGAGTTCGGCCTGGAGGCTCTGACCTTGTTCGTCTGCCGCGGAGGCCTGATGCCGGGGGCGGACGCCTGGAAGAGCTACCGCCACCGGGCATGGGCACGCATGACAGCCCTCGCCGACCACACCACGCCGCTCCTGCCGACTCGGCGCTGGAGGTGGCACGACCTACGGCACACCTACGCTTTGCGGCTTTTGACCTATCTGGAGAACTTGATGGACGGCGAGGAGCCGGATCTCAAGGCTCGCCGTCGCCGGCACCGTTCGTACTTGACCGGGCACATCCGGCACAACCCGCTGCTGATCGTCAGCCGCAGACTCGGTCATGCGAGCCCGGAAACGACCTACGAGTACCTCCAGTACACGGATGACCTGATCAACGAGTTCGAGGCCGCGTTCAACGGCTGGGTGGGCGACGGTGAGGCGACCTACGCAGAGATCGCCTCGCACGTCCTGTCCGGAGCGAACGGGGACCGCCGATGACCAGGCCAAACAGGAAGGTGAAAAGCCGGAAGGCCGAGGAACGTGCTCGGCTTCTTGCCGCGCTGGCGAACCCGGTCCCACCAGGAGGAACAGGACCCAGAGTGGTACAGCTCCCCGGGCACCTCGCGGCGCTGGATCCGGCGGACTACCGCTGCTCGCTGCTGGCTTTGCAACTCGCGGACGAGTGGGTCGAGTACGTCGCCGCCACCGAGATCGGGTCCCAGGCGAAGAACTACAGGCACGCGATCGACCACCTCTGCAAGTACGTGGACAAGGTGCTCGGCGCGGAAGCCGCCGGAGCGAGCCTGGCCGATCCGAGTCTCTTCGACACGCTGGTGAAGTGGGAGCTGTCCCTGCCCGAGGAGTACGACGACGGCTCGACCAGGCCTGGTTTGCTGGCCTCTTCCTTGCGTGTGCTGGTGATCCGCCGGGACGACCATGGCGAGCGGACGGTCGCTGCGGATCTGGCCCGGCTCGCCCGTGGCCCCGCGCTCCTGGGCAGCGGGGAGAGCAAGGAGCGGGACGAGTTCACCCGCAAGGAAAAGCTGGCCATGGTCCGGGCCGCCTGGACGAGCGCGCATGCCACCCGCAAGCGCATCGAGGGGAGCTGGGCTCTCGCAGCACAGGGACGTCATCCGGATCAGGGCAGCTGGACCAGCATCGCCGACCTGCTCTGGGGACTGGCCCACGAAGAGATCACTGTCGAGGACATCCGTCGGTGTGTGCCTCTGTCACGCGAATGGCCGCTGGATCTGCTGGAACTCGCTGCCGGACCGGGGCGGATGCCCAGGCCTTCGACCGCACGCATGCAGCTGGCGCGCAGGCTGGTCGCACGGTTGTATCCCACCGCCCTCGACCTGCACGCGTTCCGCGTCCTGCTGATGGACGCCACCGGCCACACCTCCGAAGAGGTCACCAGCTTCGGCGAGGCGGGAGTGGAGTTCTTACCCAAAGGGGTCCGGCTGACCCTGCTCAAGCACCGAGCCGAGCGGCTGCGGCACCGGGCCTTTCGCGACCAGAGCCCGCCCGAGCCCCGGGCCCCGGATGACGAGGACGACAGTGGAGAGCTCACCGTGAACTGGCCCCGGCGCGAGGCCAGCGAGGTGGTCCGACAACTCATGGATCTCACGGCCCGGGCCCGAGCCAAAGCCCCGCATGTCACCGACACGCTCTTCATCAACGCCGCCGTCCGAAACGACCGCACCATCGTGTTCAACCGGTGGGACCCCGGCCAGGGCAGAACACAGTTCCGCCACTGGCTGGACGCCATGGACGTCAAGGTCAAAGGCGACCGGCACATCGGGCGCCTGCGCAAATCGACCAAGGTCGAGAAAGCCATCGTCACCGAGGGCCGCATCGATGCCGCCGCGGACGACCACACCGAAGAGACCTTCGCCGGCCACTATGCCCAGGGCACCACACTGCGGATCATGTCCGGTCGGACGATCACCACAGCTCAGCAGCACTGGTTCGACCAGGCACTCGAACGCATCGACGGGCCCACCGTCGTCACCGGAGCCGAGGACATCGACCAGGGCCGACTCGAAGAGGCCGGCCTGACCTCGGAGGAAGCCGAGGGCATCATGGCCGGCCAGCTCGACATGGGCGTCTCTCACTGCAAGAACCCCTACCAGGGCCCCTACAGCCGCCCAGGCGAACTCTGCGCCGTCGCACCGCTGCGCTGCCTGGAATGCCGCAACGCCTGGATTCTCCCTACCAACCTGCCTCAACTCCTGCTATTCAAAGCGCATTTGGAGCGACTTCGTACTCTCCTGGCGCCTCAAGCCTTCGGCCGGCTCTGGGGGCAGAGCTGGGTGAACCTGAAGGCCGTCCTGCATGACCGAACTTCCGAGGAACTCGCTCAGGCCCGCAAGCACATCGAGGCCGGCGAGGCAGTTCTGGACCTGCCGCTGGCCGCCCACACGGAGTTCGACGGATGATCCTTTCCCTGCCCCAGCAGCGGTGCCCATCCCTGTTCCCGCACGACGAGCCGGTCGTCCAAGGCCGCCCGCTCCTGCCCGCGGCTCGCGAACCGGGGGCCTACCTCCCCAGGTTCGGCGACACCACCTTCTGGGACTTCAACGGGGTGCTCAAGCGGCCCGCCAACGTCAACGCCACTGACTGGAAGGTCAACTTCAGCCTGGAGCTCGAGGACCCGTACTGGAATCTGCTGGCGCGAGAGCTGCTGATGCTCCTCTGCAATCAGCGTCACCCCGTGGTCCTCAAGCGCGGCGTCGTTCTCGACGGCTCGGCCAACCCCCGCACGCTGAATCACATCGCCTCGCGTTTGCGGACCATGGCTCGCTGGGCCCACAAAAACGGGCTCCCGCCACATCCGGACAGATGGACGGTCGAGAACTTGCGGCAACGCATCACGGATATGCCGGCCGAAGGCTCCTCTCCGGACTCGATCAAGAACCACGTGAGCACCCTGAAGAACTTGGCGGCGGCCACGCCTGGCCTGAGTCTGCCCTGGCCGGAGGGTGATCCATGGCCAGGCCAGAGCGCCCGCCAGGTCGTCGAGCTCGCAGCCAAGCGAACCCTCGCCACTCCCACCGTTCCCCCGAAGACCTGGTTTCCGCTGATCCGCGCGGCCTGGGCCTACATCCACGACTTCGCGCCCGATGTCCTGCGCACCGACGGCAGACTCCGCCAGCTCAGAGCAGCCCCCCGGACGTCGGTCGTCGGCATCGACGAGCAGCTTGAAGAGTGGCTCGCCGACCCCTCGAACAAGATCCCCATCCACGCCGAGTCCCTGGACGGACAGACCCCCGAGCCGCAGTGGGCACTGCTGATGCTCCTCCTCGGCTACGAGAGCGACTGCAGCTCTGCGATGCTCAGTGGTGGCAGCCCGGCGCGGGAACGCCGACGCACCCTGATCCTGGACGCGGTCGCCGAGGGCCGGATCACAACCCAGGCGCTGAGCGGAGAACTGGTACAGGTCACCCGCCCGGATGGCATCACGGGGCCGTGGCACCCTGGCATCGACACACGCGCCCTGTTCGACTTGAAGACGGCGCTTCGTGACGCGGCATTCACCCTGGTCGTGGGCTTGTCAATGATGCGCGACTCGGAAATCCACGAGATCTTGCGGGACCCCGTCGTCGAGCACTACAGCACCCCCGCCATCTCCTCCACGAAGATCAAAGGCACCACCGACCGCCCAGGCAAGCATTGGTGGATCGCCGAACCTCTCGTCGAGGCCCTCGCGGTCGCTGAGGCCGTCTCGCTCCACCCTGAACGCGTCTTCGCTCCCGTCCACGCCAACAAGCAGGACGGCACCGTCCCCGGTGTCAGCATGCTGAAGGCGTTCGTGACGTTCGTGAACGCCAACCGAGCCTGGACCGGACTCGACGAAATCCCCGTCACCTACATCCGACCGCATATGTTCCGCAAGACGATGGCGATGCTCACCGACCAGTTCCCCGGCTCCGAAATCGCCACCGGCATCCAGCTCAAGCACCTCGCCACCCGCGCGCTGGCCAACGCCACCACCCGCGGCTACGCGGCCTCCGACAAGGAGTGGGCCAAATACCTCCAAGACGCCCTCGACAGCGTCAAGTTCCGCAAGATCAAAGACCTCTACGAACGCCACACCGCAGGCGAGGAGATCGGCTTCGGAGCCGGCGCCGAACGCGTCAAGGACGCCTTCGACCAGATCACCGCCACCGTCAAGGCCCGCAACGGCGACGCCCGCACCGCCGACACCCTTCTGCGAACAACCCGGATCCACATCCGCTTCGGCATGCTCAACAACTGCACCGCCGACCACACCAACCCCGTCGGCGCCGTCTGCCTTGAGAACGCAATCATCCCCGAAGGGCACACCGGGCCACTCGACGAACGCTGCCGGCCAGACCGATGCGCCAACAGCATGATCGGCCCCGAGCACCTGCCGATCTACGACTCCCACCAGCGCAAACAGCTGGAGATCATCAACAACCCCTCCATCCCCACCTGCCGTCGGGACCTCGCCGAACGCGAACTGGACATCACCCGCAATGTCATTTCGATGGCGAGCGAAGCCCAGTGACCGACGCCGCTGCCACTCCCGAAGACGAGGTCAGCCCCAAGACCGCCGCATCGCTGCGGGCAGCGATGACCCGGCTCTTCGAAGGCCGCCCCCAACGAACAGACGGCCGCCTCACCAAGGAGAACCTTTACAGAGAAGCCCAGGTCAGCCGCGCGACCATGAACCGCGCGCACGCCATCCTCGCCGAGTGGGACGCCCATATCACCGACAACGGAAAGACCACGCCCGGCGAGGCCAAACGCGACGCGACCATCGCCGACCTCAAGAAACGCCTGACCAAGAAGACCCAGGAATGCACGCTCCTGGAGAACAAACTCAAGGCCGCCCACACCGCGATCGCCGCCCTCTTCCACGACAACGAAGCCCTCCGGCAGCAGCTCGACAGGGGCGTCTCAACCACCGTCACGCCCATCCGCCTCCGCGGCCCCCGCCAAAGCCGCTAACCCCCTGATCAAGGACTCAAGGTGCATCACACGGAATGTCTCATGAGACATACGCAGCGCGAAGAAGGCGTCCACGCCGACCACGTGGCGGGGCTCATGGGCGTGCTGCGCGGGCGTTCGGTGGGCGCGATCGAGACAACGGGTCTGGAAGAACCGCCGGAACAGGCCGAGTTCGTGCGGAGGGAGGCCGCTGCACGCCACATCCCGGTGACGCGGGCCGTGGCGGGGGAGCGACGGCGTACGGGCGGACTCGACTGGCAGGTGCTGTGGCCGCCGCCGAGCCCGGCAGCGACGGAGGACGGCCCGAACGACGCCAGTGTCACCCTGCTCGTCAGGTCGGCGGGACTGCGGATGCTGCTGCTCGGAGATCTCGAACCACCGGCTCAGCGTGCGTTGTTGAGATCGTCGGCAGCCGCTGAGTTGGGAGGCGTGGATGTTCTCAAGGTCGCCCATCATGGTTCGGCCTACCAGGATCCGGACCTCATACGCAGGGTGGCTCCGCGGGTCGCGCTCATCTCGTGCGGCGGGGACAACCCGTACGGACATCCCGCGCCCAGCACGGTCGACGCGTTGCGGGCAGGGGGTGCCGTGGTGCTTCGTACCGACGAGGACGGGGCGTTGGCGGTCGTGGATGCGGGCGGAGGGCTGAGCGTGGCGAGACACTGAACTCATGAATTCCGCACAGGCCGACGCCTACCTCCGCAGGATCGGGGCTCAGTACCCCGCGTGGCCCACGTCCGACGCGCTGCGCGAACTCCACCGCCGCCACTTGGAGACCGTGCCGTTCGAGAACCTTTCGATTCACCTCGGTGAGGAGATCGTGCTGGAGGAGAAGAGGCTGCTGGACAAGCTGGTCGGTGGGCGCAGGGGTGGCTTCTGCTACGAAGTGAACGGGGCGTTCGGAGCGTTGCTGGGGGCGCTGGGGTTCGACGTCACGCTGCTGGCGGGGAGGACGTACGACGACGAGGGGCGGCTCGGGATTCCGTACGACCATCTCGCGCTGCGGGTGCGGACGGTGGACGGGGGCGACTGGTTGAGCGACGTCGGGTTCGGGGCGCTCACTCTCTATCCGCTGGTCTTCGGTGACCGGGGGGAGCAGCAGGATCCCGGGGGCACGTTCCGGGTCGTCGAGGCGGGGCCGGACGCCGCCGGGGTACGGGGGGCCGGCGGGTCGCGGGAGAGGGAGGATCTCGATGTCATCCGGGATGGTAAGCCGCAGTACCGGCTGGAGGTGCGGCCGCGGGTGCTCGGGGATTTCGTGACCGGGGCCTGGTGGCACAGCACCTCGCTGACGTCGCACTTCGCACGGTCGCTGGTCTGCTCGCGAGTCACCGATGACGGCGGAAGGATCACGCTGAGCGGTCGAAGCCTCACGGTGACGGCGGCCGACGGGACGAAGGAGGTGTCGGAACTGGCAACGGACGAAGAGGTGTTGGCGACCTATCGCGACCGATTCGGGATCGAGTTGAAGCGGGTGCCGGAGGTCCGGAAGGTGGCCGGGACGGGAGAGATGGGGGAGGCAGGTGGAACGGTTGCTGAGGGGGAGGTGGGCTGAGCGCACCGGCTGATTCGGGGGCGGTGGCCGACCCGGGCGTCGGGGGCTTCGGGCGTATCGGAAAATGTCTGCGTGAGCGATGTGAGACATGTGCTGGTACTGCCCGACCGTGATGCCGCGGAAGAGGCCGCGCAGGCACTCGGTGACAGGTTCGGCCTCGACGAGGAACCGCGGCTCGTGCGGGACGCGCTCGCCGGCGAGGACGACGCCGAGGACGCGCAGTGGCTGCTTTTGCTCCGGGATGCCGAGGAGCGGCTCGACCCGAAGGAGGTGGACGAGTTCGCGGGGGAGTGGGACGGCTGGCGCGAGGAGCCGTAGGGCTCTGCTGGGGTGGGGGCGGTGTCGTGCCGCTCGCCGCTCGGTGCGGGGGATCGTCGTCCGCCGCGGCCAAGCCCGGCCGGGTGGTCGGGTCAGGGCGCGGGTTGTCCAGGGCGTGGTTTGCGCGTGGGTTGGTGGGCTCGCGGTGGGTAGGCATGAGGTCGGCGAGCGTTCCCGGCTGCCACGCCGCCCGGCTTCTCGGTTGGCCCAGCTTCCCGGTCGGCCCGGCTTCTCGGTCGGCCCGGCTTCCCGGTCGGTCTCGCCTCCCGCCTCCCGGCTTTCCGGTCGCCCGCCTCGCCCGCCTCGCGGCTTCCCGGCTTTCCGGCTTTCCGGTTGCTCGGACCGTGGTGTCAGTGGCGCGTGGGATGCTTGGCGGGATGGCCAGGAAGACTGCTGACGATGACCTGCTCGCTCCCGTGACGCTTGCCGTGGGCCAGGAGGATCTGTTGCTTGACCGCGCCGTGCAGGCGGTGGTGGCTGCCGCGAGGGCCGCCGACGCGGACACGGATGTGCGGGATCTGAGCCCGGACCAGTTGCAGCCGGGGACGCTCGCGGAGTTGACGAGCCCGTCGCTGTTCTCCGAGCGGAAAGTCGTGGTCGTGCGCAATGCGCAGGATCTGTCGGCCGACACGGTCAAGGACGTGAAGGCGTATCTGGGGGCGCCCGCCGAGGAGATCACTCTGCTGCTGTTGCACGCGGGTGGGGCCAAGGGCAAGGGGCTGCTCGACGCCGCGCGCAAGGCGGGGGCGCGGGAGGTGGCGTGTCCCAAGATGACGAAGCCGGCGGATCGGCTGGCGTTCGTGCGGAGTGAGTTCCGGGCGCTGGGGAGGTCGGCCGCGCCCGAGGCGTGTCAGGCGCTCGTGGACTCCATCGGGAGCGACCTGAGGGAGCTGGCCTCGGCGGTGTCGCAGTTGACGGCGGATGTCGAGGGGACGATCGACGAGGCCGTTGTCGGGCGGTACTACACCGGGCGGGCCGAGGCGTCGAGTTTCACCGTGGCCGACCGGGCTGTGGAGGGCCGGGCCGCGGAGGCGCTGGAGGCGTTGCGGTGGTCTCTGTCGACCGGGGTGGCTCCGGTGCTGATCACCAGCGCGTTGGCGCAGGGGGTGCGGGCGATCGGGAAGTTGTCCTCCTCGAGGGGTGGGCGGCCGGCTGATCTCGCGCGTGAGCTGGGGATGCCGCCGTGGAAGATCGACAGGGTCCGGCAGCAGATGCGGGGGTGGACCCCTGATGGGGTCGCCGTCGCCCTGCGGGCTGTCGCTGACGCCGACGCCGGCGTCAAGGGGGGCGGGGATGATCCCGAGTACGCCCTGGAGAAGGCCGTCGTCGTGATCGCCCGGGCCGCGCGGTCCCGACGGGGGTAGGTACCGGCACCGGTGTCGGGCCTGGGCCTGGGCCTCGGGTCCCGATAGGGGGGCAGGTGTCGGGGGCCGGAAGTTTTTTCGCCCCCTCCGCCCCTACCCGTCCCTTGTTCCCGGGGCTCCGCCCCAGACCCCGCTCCCGGCCTGGTCCCTGTCTCCGAGGCTCGGCGTCGAAGCCCGTCCCTGCACCCGGGGCTCCGCCCCAGACCCCGCCCCTGCACCCGGGGTTCCCCCCCACCCCTCACCTCCACCCCTCCTCAGACACCCGAGCGGCCAACTCTGAGCATGCCAAAAACCCCGCCTCGCTCCCGGGGAAGGGAGGGAGAGCGGGGTCCTGGTTCACGATGTTGGAGCCACGCCCGCGTGGCGAACGCAGATCGTGCGTGGGTCCAGGGGTGCCGGTCAGGAGCGGAAGAGAGGGCCCGCTGGGTCCTTTCCGGCGGTCAAGTCGGGTTGGAATCAGCCCTTGAGGGAAGCAACCTTGGAAGCAAGCGCCGACTTCTTGTTGGCGGCCTGGTTCTTGTGGATGACGCCCTTCGAGACGGCCTTGTCGAGCGCGCGCGAAGCATCGCGCGTGTACTCGGTGGCCTTCTCGACGTCACCGGCGGCAGCGGCCTCGCGGGCCTTGCGGATCGCGGTCTTCAGGGAGGACTTGACGGCCTTGTTGCGCAGCCGGGCCTTCTCGTTGGTCTTGATCCGCTTGATCTGGGACTTGATGTTCGCCACGAATGAGCCTTTACAGGTTCAGGCGCGCGAGACATGACGTCTCACACGCCGTTTGATTTCCTTGGGTGTGCCTCCTGCAGAGAGGGCACGAGACACAGCCACCCAGGCTACCAGTGCTCCCCCGACCGGCCCAAACCGGTCGCAGCTCTCCGCCCATGGGACCATGGAGCCTACGTATCGATCCGACCCGAGGCGACAGGCGCCTCAAGAGACAGGACCCTGCGTGCCCGCGACCCCTAACAATGTGCCCGAGCCGAGCCGTACCGACCCGGCTCTGATCCGCAATTTCTGCATCATCGCGCACATCGACCACGGCAAGTCCACGCTCGCCGACCGCATGCTCCAGCTGACCGGGGTGGTCGAGCAGCGGCAGATGCGTGCTCAGTACCTCGACCGTATGGACATCGAGCGCGAGCGTGGCATCACGATCAAGTCCCAGGCGGTCCGGCTGCCCTGGGCATCGTCGGAGGATCCGGGCAGGACCCACATCCTCAACATGATCGACACCCCCGGGCACGTGGACTTCACGTACGAGGTGTCCCGGTCGCTCGCCGCCTGCGAGGGGACCGTCCTCCTCGTCGACGCCGCCCAGGGCATCGAGGCGCAGACTCTCGCCAACCTCTACCTGGCGATGGAGAACGACCTCAAGATCATCCCCGTACTGAACAAGATCGACCTGCCGGCCGCGCAGCCGGAGAAGTTCTCGGAGGAGCTCGCCAACCTCATCGGCTGCGACCCCGACGACGTGCTGAAGGTCTCGGCCAAGACCGGGCTGGGCGTCGAGGCGCTGCTCGACAAGGTCGTCGCCGAGATCCCGGCGCCGATCGGTGTCCAGGACGCCCCCGCGCGCGCGATGATCTTCGACTCGGTCTATGACTCCTACCGCGGTGTCGTGACGTACGTCCGAGTCATCGACGGGCAGCTCAACAAGCGCGAGAAGATCCGGATGATGTCCACCGGCGCCACCCACGAGCTGCTGGAGATCGGTGTCTCGTCCCCCGAGATGACGCCGGCCGACGGAGTGGGCGTCGGCGAGGTGGGCTACATCATCACCGGGGTGAAGGACGTCCGGCAGTCCAAGGTCGGTGACACCATCACCACCCTGCACAAGGGGGCGACCGAGGCGCTCGGCGGGTACAAGGACCCCAAGCCCATGGTCTTCTCCGGGCTGTATCCGCTCGACGGGTCGGACTACCCCGAGCTGCGCGACGCGCTCGACAAGCTTCAGCTCAACGACGCCGCGCTCGTCTACGAGCCGGAGACCTCCGCCGCCCTCGGCTTCGGCTTCCGCGTCGGTTTCCTGGGGCTGCTGCACCTCGACGTGATCCGTGAGCGGCTGGAGCGTGAGTTCGGGCTCGATCTCATCGCGACCGCGCCGAACGTGGTGTACCGCGTCGACATGGAGGACGGCAGCGAGCACGTCGTCACCAACCCGAGCGAGTTCCCCGAGGGGAAGATCGACAAGGTCTTCGAGCCGATGGTGCGGGCGACGATCCTCGCGCCCTCCGAGTTCATCGGCTCGATCATGGAGCTGTGCCAGACCCGGCGCGGCACCCTGCTCGGCATGGACTACCTGTCCGAGGACCGGGTCGAGATCCGCTACACGCTGCCGCTCGCGGAGATCGTCTTCGACTTCTTCGACCAGCTGAAGTCCAAGACCCGCGGCTACGCCTCGCTCGACTACGAGCCCACCGGCGAGCAGGCCTCCAGCCTGGTCAAGGTCGACATCCTGCTGCACGGCGACAAGGTGGACGCCTTCTCGGCGGTGACGCACAAGGACGCGGCGTACGCGTACGGAGTGCGGCTCGTCGCCAAGCTGCGGGAGCTGATCCCGCGGCAGGCATTCGAGGTGCCGATCCAGGCGGCCATCGGGTCGCGGGTCATCGCCCGCGAGACCATCCGCGCCATCCGCAAGGACGTCCTCGCCAAGTGCTACGGCGGTGACATCTCGCGTAAGCGGAAGCTGCTGGAGAAGCAGAAGGAAGGCAAGAAGCGGATGAAGATGGTGGGCTCTGTGGAGGTTCCGCAAGAGGCCTTCATCGCCGTGCTGTCCAGTGACGAGGACAGCGGCTCGGGCAAGGGCAAGAAGTAGACACGCGGTATGCCGTTCGTCCCAGGCGTTCACAAGGGTCCGTCGCGCTCCGGCGTGACGGGCCCTTGCGCGTACGTCGGGTCGCGCTCTGTAGGAAGTGACAGGCCGCCGACTCTTACGCGGTGGCCGGGCGGGCTCTACTCTGATCACTGCTCCATAGTTACTCGTGAGTTAAACAACGGTTCGCGAGTGAACGGACGAGTCAGACGCGCAGCCGCAACCAGTCAGCCACAACCAGGCAGCCGCACCCACTGTCGCGGGCCCCGGAGGATGTCGTGAGCGACACACAGACCCTGATCGAGAACCGTCCGCCGTCCGTGGCGGCCCTCTTCCTGGAGCGTGTGGCGGCCACGCCGGACGCCGAGGCCTACCGCTACCCCGTACCGGCCGCCTCGGGCGAGGGCCCGGACGACTGGAAGTCGATGAACTGGGCCCAGGCCGCCGAGCGGGTCTTCGCCGTCGCGGCCGGGCTGATCGAACTGGGCGTGCAGCCCGAGCAGCGCGTCGCGCTCGCCGCCTCCACCCGGGTCGAGTGGATCCTCGCCGACCTGGGCATCCTGTGCGCGGGCGCGGCCACGACCACGGTGTATCCGCAGACCAACGCCGAGGAGTCGGCGTTCATCCTCTCGGACTCCGGGAGCAGGATCCTGATCACGGAGGACGCCGCGCAGCTCGCCAAGGTGGCGGAGAAGCGCGCCGAGCTTCCCGAGCTGACGCATGTCGTGGTGATCGACTCCGCGGGCGTCGAGAGCAGCGACTGGGTCCTCACCCTCGCCGAGCTGGAGGCCCGTGGCGCCGCCCATCTGGAGAAGAACCCCGACCTGATCAAGGAGAAGGTCGGCGCGATCACCGCCGACCAGCTCGCGACGCTGATCTACACCTCGGGCACCACGGGCCGCCCCAAGGGTGTCCGCCTTCCGCACGACAACTGGTCGTACATGGCGAAGGCCATCGCCGCGACCGGACTGCTCGGCCCCGAGGACGTGCAGTACCTGTGGCTGCCGCTCGCGCACGTGTTCGGCAAGGTGCTGACCTCCGGCCACATCGAGATCGGGCACGTCACGGCCGTGGACGGCCGGGTCGACAAGATCATCGTGAATCTTCCGGTGGTGCGGCCGACGTACATGGCGGCCGTGCCCCGCATCTTCGAGAAGGTCTACAACGGCGTCGCGGCCAAGGCGCGGGCCGGCGGCGGCGCCAAGTACAAGATCTTCCAGTGGGCGGCCGAGGTCGCGCGCGAGTACGCGAAGGTCAGCCAGGACAACTTCCGCCGTACCGGCACCGCCTCCGTGCCCTTCGCGCTCGGCGCCAAGCACAAAGTCGCCGACACGCTCGTCTTCGCCAAGATCCGCGAGGCCTTCGGCGGCAACATGCGCGCCTGCGTCTCGGGCAGCGCGGCGCTCGCGCCCGAGATCGGCTACTTCTTCGCCGGCGCAGGCATCCACATCCTGGAGGGGTACGGCCTCACCGAGTCCTCCGCCGCCTCCTTCGTGAACCCCGGCGAGGCCTACCGCACCGGCACCGTCGGCAAGCCGCTGCCCGGCACCGAGGTGCGGATCGCGGACGACGGCGAGATCCTGCTGCGCGGCCCCGGCATCATGGAGGGCTACCACGGGCTGCCCGAGAAGACCGCCGAGGTGCTGGAGTCCGACGGCTGGTTCCACACCGGTGACATCGGCGAGCTGTCCCCGGACGGCTACCTCCGCATCACCGACCGCAAGAAGGACCTCATCAAGACCTCGGGCGGCAAGTACATCTCGCCCGCCGAGGTCGAGGGCCAGTTCAAGGCCGTGTGCCCGTACGTCTCCAACATCCTGGTGCACGGCGCCGACCGGAACTTCTGCACCGCCCTGATCGCGCTCGACGAGCCGTCGATCCTCGAATGGGCCAAGGAGAACGGCCTGGAGGGCAAGTCGTACGCCGAGGTCGTCGCCGCGCCCGCCACGGTCGGCCTCGTCGAGGGCTACGTCAAGGAACTCAACGAGGGTCTCCAGCGCTGGCAGACCATCAAGAAGTTCCGGCTGCTGCCCCGGGACCTCGACATCGAGCACGGCGAGGTCACCCCGAGCCTGAAGCTGAAGCGACCGGTCGTCGAGCGCGAGTACAAGCACCTCATCGAGGAGATGTACGCCGGTTCGCGCGAGGCCTGATCACGCGCGGCCGGTTTGCGCGAGGCTTGATCGCGCGCGGCCGGTTCGCGCGAAGTCTGGTCGCGCCACGCCTGAGCACGCGAGGCCTGAGCACGCCAAGCCTGGCCGCAAGTACGGCGTGAGGGCGGTGCCTTGGAGAACGACGGGCGCCGCCCTTCCCCTACCGGGGAGCCGCCCCTCCCCTGCCGGGGATCTCGCCCTCCGCCTACCGCGGGCCCCGGCCCCTGCGCATCTCCCGCAGCAGTTCCGCCATCTGCCGTACCTGGTGGCGCAGTTCGAAGACGTCCTGGAGGCTGCTGGCCGCCATGGACGTCTCGATCTTCCTGAGGCGGCCCGCGAGTTCGTCGAACTGTTCCTGTTCGCGGGCGAGCAGCCGCTCCAACTGCTGGTTCTTGCGGTGGAGGTCGAGGAAGACGGTGACCTTGGCGCGCAGCACCCAGGGGTCGAAGGGCTTCGTCAGGTAGTCGGCGGCTCCGGTCGCGTACCCGCGGAAGGCGTAGCCCGCGTCGGCGTCGGTGCCGGTCAGGAAGATGATGGGGACGTCCTTGGTCTGGTCGAGCCGCTTGATGTTCGCGGCCGTCTCGAAGCCGTCCATGCCGGGCATCCGGATGTCGAGCAGCACGACGGCGAACCGCTGCCGCAGCAGGGCCTTCATCGCCTCCTCACCCGAACGCGCGCGCACCAGCGGCTCGTTGAGGGACCCCAGGACGGCCTCAAGGGCGATCAGGTTGTCCTCCATGTCGTCGACGAGGAGGATGCTGGCGCGCTCGTCGGTCGTTTCCTCAGCGCTCATGGTGACTGTGCCTCACTCAGTCGTCGGCGGGATCGCGGGCTCCCCTGATGTGCTCGGTCCCGGTACAACAGGTACTGCGGTCTCGGCAGCGGGGCTCTCCGGAGGCTCCGTGTCCTCCGGGTCGAGGAGCGCGCAGACGACCGTGAGCAGTTGGTCGACGTCCACCGGCTTGGGCACGTAGTCGTTCGCGCCCTGGGCGATGGACTTCTCGCGGTCTCCCGGCATCGCCTTCGCGGTGAGCGCGACGATGGGCAGCCCCGTCCAGCGGGGAGTGCGGCGGATGGCGGAGATCGTCTCGTAGCCGTCCATCTCCGGCATCATGATGTCCATCAGGACGAGTTCGACGTCGGGGTTGCGCTCCAGGGTCTCGATCCCCTCGCGGCCGTTCTCCGCGTACAGGACGGGCATGCCGATTCGGCCGAGTACGTGGGTGAGCGCGAAGACGTTGCGGATGTCGTCGTCAACGATCAACACCCGGCGCCCCGGCAGGACTTGTCCCGCCCGGCCGGTCTTCCACGCCTCCAGTTTGGTGGGCGTGGGCCAGGTGTCGTCGGTGTCGTGGGCGGTGTAGGGCTCGGTGGACAGCTCGGGCACGGGCAGGTCGTGGTCCTCGTGGGTGGGCCCGGTCGCCGCGTGTCCGGGGCTGATGACGGGGACGTACAGCGTGAAGGTGGAGCCCTTGCCGGGCTTGCTCTCGGCGACGATCCGGCCGCCGAGCAGCCCGGCGATCTCGCGGCTGATGGACAGGCCGAGGCCCGTGCCCCCGTACTTGCGGTTGGTGGTGCCGTCGGCCTGCTGGAACGCCTCGAAGATCACCGGGAGTTTCTCCGGGGCGATGCCGATTCCGGTGTCGGAGACGGCGAAGGCGATCACGTCGTCGCTGTTCTCGCGGGTGTGGACGTGGTCCGGGTCCTTGAGGCGGTTGACGCGCAGCTCGACCCGGCCGGTCGCGGTGAACTTGATGGCGTTGGAGAGCAGGTTGCGCAGGATCTGCTGGAGCCGCTGCTCGTCCGACCACATCTCGCGCGGTACGTCCTCGCCGACCGCCACCTCGAAGGCGAGCCCGCGGTCGAGGGTGAGCGGGCGGAAGGTGGCGTGGACGTAGTCGAGCAGTTTGATGAGGGGGAGCTTCTTGGGCCGTACGTCCATCCGGCCGGCCTCGATCTTCGACAGGTCGAGGATGTCGTTGATCAGCTGGAGCAGGTCGGAGCCCGACCGGTGGATCGTGGTCGCGAACTGCACCTCCTGGTCGGAGAGATGGCCGTCGGGGTTGTCGGACAGCAGGCGGGCGAGGATGAGCAGGGAGTTCAGCGGGGTGCGCAGCTCGTGCGACATGTTCGCCAGGAACTCCGACTTGTACTGCGAGCTGGTGGCCAACAGGGCCGCCTTCTCCTCCAGTTCGGCGTTGGAACGCTGCAGTTCCGCCTGCTGCGACTGGAGTTCGTCGGAGCGGTCCTGGAGCTGGATGGCCAGCCGCTGGGACTCCCCGAGCAGGGACTCGGTGCGGGAGTTGGCGATGATGGTGTTGATCGCGACGCCGATGGTGTTCACGAACTGGTCGAAGAAGGCCAGGTGGACGTCGGAGAAGCGGGAGAACGAGGCCAGTTCGATCACGCCGAGGAGCTTGTCCTCGAAGAGGATCGGGATGATGACGACGCTCGCGGGAGCGGCCTCGCCCAGACCGCTGTTGATCTTGATGTAGTCCGGCGGGGCCTCGTCCACCAGGATCCGCTTCTTCTCGCGGGCGGCCTGCCGGACCAGCCCGTGCACCGGCATGCCGCCCGTGTCCACGGTCGCGCCCTGCGCCGAGCCGTACCCCGCGATGAAGGCGAGACCCTTGGCGGGGATGGCGGTGCGCAGGCTGTCCTCCTCCGGATCGGCCAGGAAGAAGGCGCCGTACTGCGCGTTCACCAGCGGGGTCAGCTCGCGCAGGATCAGGTCGGCGACCTCCATCAGGTCGCGGTGGCCCTGCATCAGCGCGGCGAGGCGGGCGAGGTTCGATTCGAGCCAGTCCTTCGCGCGGGTGGTCTCGCGGAGGTTGGCCACCATCAGGTTGATGTTGTCCTTGAGCTCGGTGACCTCTCCCTGGGTCTCCACCGTGATGGAGCGGGACATGTCGCCCTGGGCCACCGCGGAGGCCACCTCGGCGATCGCGCGGACCTGGGTGGTCAGGTTGAGCGCCAGCTCGTTCACGTTCGTCGTCAGACGCTTCCAGGTGCCGTACACGCCCTCGACCCGTGCCTGGCCGCCGAGTTGGCCCTCGGAGCCGACCTCCCGGGCCACCCGGGTGACCTCGGAGGAGAAGGAGGACAGGGTGTCGACCATCGTGTTGATGGTGGTCTTCAGCTCCAGGATCTCGCCGCGCGCGTCCACGTCGATCTTCTTGGAGAGGTCGCCCTGGGCGACGGCGGTGGCGACCTGCGCGATGTTCCGAACCTGCGAAGTCAGGTTGTCGGCCATGTAGTTGACGTTGTCGGTCAGGTCGCGCCAGACGCCGGAGACGCCCAGCACCTGGGCGCGGCCGCCCAGCCGGCCGTCGGTGCCGACCTCGCGGGCGACGCGGGTGACCTCGTCGGCGAAGGCGCGCAGCTGGTCGACCATCGTGTTGACGGTGTCCTTCAGCTCAAGGATCTCGCCGCGCGCGTCGACGGTGATCTTCTTGCCCAGATTGCCGTTCGCGACGGCGGTGGTGACCTGGGCGATGTTGCGGACCTGCGAAGTGAGGTTCAGAGCCATGAAGTTGACGTTGTCGGTGAGGTCCTTCCAGACCCCGGACACGCCCCGCACCTGCGCCTGGCCGCCGAGGTTGCCTTCCGTGCCGACCTCGCGGGCGACGCGGGTGACCTCGTCGGCGAAGGCGGAGAGCTGGTCGACCATCGTGTTGATGGTCGACTTGAGCTCCAGGATCTCGCCCTTCGCCTCGACGGTGATCTTCTTGCCCAGGTCGCCCTGGGCCACCGCCGTGGACACCAGGGCGATGTTGCGGACCTGCGAGGTCAGGTTGTCCGCCATGAAGTTGACGTTGTCGGTGAGGTCCTTCCAGACGCCCGACACCCCGCGCACCTGGGCCCGGCCGCCGAGGTTTCCCTCGGTGCCGACCTCGCGGGCGACGCGGGTGACCTCGTCGGCGAAGGCGGAGAGCTGGTCGACCATCGTGTTGATGGTGGACTTCAGTTCGAGGATCTCGCCCTGCGCGTCGACGGTGATCTTCTGGCTCAGGTCGCCGTTGGCCACCGCCGTGGTGACCTGTGCGATATTTCGAACCTGTGACGTGAGGTTGGACGCCATGAAGTTGACGTTGTCCGTCAGGTCCTTCCAGACGCCGGAAACCCCCCGCACCTGAGCCCGGCCGCCCAACTGGCCCTCGGTCCCCACCTCGCGGGCGACGCGCGTCACTTCGTCGGCGAAGGCGGAGAGCTGGTCGACCATCGTGTTCACGGTGAGCTTCAGTTCGAGCAGTTCGCCGGTCGCCTCGACGGTCACCGTGCGGGTCAGGTCACCGCGGGCCACCGCCGTCGTCACCAGGGCGATGTCCCGGACCTGGGCCGTCAGCCGGGACGCCATGGTGTTGACCGCCTCGGTGACATCCCGCCAACTGCCGGACAGGCCCGTCACCTTGGCGCGGCCACCGAGCCGCCCCTCGGTACCGACCTCGCGCGCGACCCGGGTCACCTCACCGGTGAACAACGACAACTGGTCGACCATCTTGTTGACCGCGCGCCCGAGCCGGCGCAGATCGCCCCGCAGTTGACGGTTGCCGTCGTGCAGGTCGACCCGCTGGGTCAGGTCACCGCCGGCCACCGCGTCGAGGACCCGCGTCGCGTTCGCCGCGGGCGCGACCAGGGCGTCGAGCAGCTGGTTCACGTCGTTGACCCTGGTCGTCCAGCTGCCCTGACCCGGGCTCGCCGCGAGGCGTTCGTCCAGGCGGCCGTGGCGTACCAGCTCCCGGCGGACGCGCTGCACCTCGGAGTTGAAGTGGGAGCTGCGGTCCATGATCTGGTTGAACATCGTGCCGAGATCGGCCACCACCCCGTGGCCCGTCTCCGGCACCTTCCTGAAGTCACCGTCCCGCGCGGCCGTCATCGCGGCGAGCAGTGGGCGCAGCTCCGACGCACGAATCCGGCCATCCTCGATGCCCTCTTCGAGTCCGTCCGCTACGAGCCCGTCCGCAGGACCGTCTTCGAGCACACGCATACCACTGTTCTCAGTCATGGCGGCCCACTTCGGTAACTCGGCGCTTATGGGCAGGGCCAGTCTGTCACTGTGTCCGCATCGGCTGAGGCCTATTCGTCCGAACTGCTCAGGGAGCCGCACCGTGGGGGCCATCGGGACGCAACGGGTATTCAAGGCGCGTGCGCCCGATGCGCCCGCGCACCACCGTGCCGGCCTTGACTCGGTCGCCCGCACCTCGCTGCCCGGCACCCCGCTCGCGCCCGGAGCCGCCCGTGACTTCCTGCGCGCCGCCTTCGCCGAGTGGGCCGAACTCGGCTCGTACGGCGCCGAGATGATCGACGACCGGCTCACCGGCGACGCCATGGTGGTCGTCAGCGAACTCGTCACCAACGCCGTCGTGCACGCTGGCACCGACGTCGAGCTGGCGTGCAGCGTCAACAGCACCGACGAGGATTCACCCGGCCCGCTGGTGATCGAGGTGTCCGACCATCACCCCGCACGGGCGATACGCGACGACAGTGCCGAACAGCCCTACGACGTACCGGAGTACGGGCGCGGCCTGCGGCTCGTCTCCGCGCTCTCCGACGCCTGGGGGATCACCTACCGCACCGGAGTCAAGACCGTCTGGGCGCGGCTGCCCATGGGCCTGGGCGGCGAGATGCTCCAGGGGATCGACGGGATCGGGGAAACCGGCGGGCGGACAACGGCGTACACGGCGTACGACGGTGAACGGGCCCTGGAACAAGGGCTGAGGGCCGCCGATACGCCCGCCCCGGCGCCCAGACACAGCACCCAGCAGGACCAGGACTGGCTCAACCGCGGCGCCCTCTCCTTCCTCGCCGAGGCCTCCGACCTGCTCGCCGGGCAGCTCGACGAGGACCTCGTCGCCGCGCTCGCCGGACAGCTGATCGTGCCGCGCCTCGCCGACTGGTGCGCGGTGTGGCTGGAGGACGAGGCCACCGACCGGGCCGGCGGACTCGGCCTGGCGCTCGGCCCGCGGCTGGCCCGTGTCTGGCACGGCAGCGAGAACCGCATCGAGGACCTGCGCCGCGCCCTGGAGAAGGACCCGCCCCGGCTGCCCGACTCGGTGCGCTCCAGAGCGGTGCCGGTGCCCTGGCCGGGGGAGGCACCGGCGCCGGGCGGGCAAGCACCGGCTCCGGGTGGGGAGGTGCGGGCGCCTGCGCAGGCGCGAGAGGCGCCGGCAGAGGAGGTACCGGCTCCGGACCGGGGAAGCGGGGCCGCCCTCGCCTACCGGCTGATCGCCGGCGGGCGTCCGCTGGGCACGCTCGTCATCGGGCGGGCCGGACCGGCCGGCTTTCCCGACGAGATCACGGGACTCGTCGAGGACCTCAGCCGCCGCATAGCTCTCGCCATCGGCGCGGCCCGCCAGTACGCGCGCCAGGCCACCATCAGCAGGGTCCTCCAGCGCGGCCTGCTGCCCGGCGCGGTCGCCGAGATCCCCGGCGTGCGCAGCGCCCTCGTCTACGAGCCCCTCGACAAGGGCGGCCCCAGCGGCGACTTCTACGACCTGTTCCCGGCCGCCGACGGCCGCTGGTGCTTCGCGGTGGGCGACGTCCAGGGCAAGGGGCCCGAGGCCGCCGTCGTGATCGGGCTGGCCCGGCCCTGGCTGCGGCTGCTGGCCCGCGAGGGGTACGAGGTCCCCGATGTCCTCGACCGCCTCAACCGGCTTCTGCTCGACGACGCGACGGAGGCGGCGGACGCGGCGGCCCGCGCGCTCGTGGCGGCGGGCGGGCCGGGACTCGGCGCCGACTCCGGGCCGCAGACGCGCTTCCTCTCCATGCTGTACGGCGAACTGGTGCCCTTCGACGGCGGTGTGCGCTGCACCATGGCCTCCGCCGGACACCCGCTGCCGCTGGTGCTGGGCCCCGACGGCGAGGTGCGCGAGGTGGCCGGGCCGCAGACCCTCCTCGGCGTCTTCGAGGACGTGACGTACGTCTCCGAGACCTTCGAGCTGTACCCCGGCGACACCCTGCTGTGCGTCACGGACGGCGTGACCGAGCGCCGCAGCGGCTCCCGCCAGTTCGACGACGACGACGGTCTCGCCGAGGCACTGGCGGGCTGCACCGGCCTGAGCGCCGAACTCGTCGCGGAACGGATCCGCGGGCTCGTCCACGAGTTCGGCGCCAAGCCGCCGGAGGACGACATGGCGCTGCTGGTGCTCCAGGCGGAATAGCGGCTCCCGTACGGCCGCGGGAAGAGTTCCCGCGGCCGTACCGGACAATGGAAGGCATGCCTTCCGCACTCCCCGACGGTGAGCCCGTCCCCGACGACGGGGCGCTGCCCGCGCACGCCCTCGCCGGTGCCGCCGACCGTCCGCTCGGGTTCTACCTCCACGTGCCGTACTGCGCGACCCGCTGCGGCTACTGCGACTTCAACACCTACACGGCGACCGAGCTGCGGGGCACCGGAGGCGTGCTCGCCTCCCGCGACAACTACGCCGAGACGCTGATCGACGAGGTCCGGCTCGCCCGCAAGGTCCTCGGCGACGACCCGCGACCCGTCCGTACGGTGTTCGTCGGCGGCGGTACGCCTACCCTGCTGCCCGCCGCCGATCTCGTACGGATGCTCGCCTCGATCCGTGACGAGTTCGGGCTCGCGGACGACGCGGAGATCACCACCGAGGCGAACCCGGAGTCCGTGGACCCGGCGTACCTCGCCACCCTGCGGGCCGGCGGCTTCAACCGGATCTCCTTCGGCATGCAGAGCGCCCGGCAGCACGTGCTGAAGGTCCTCGACCGCACGCACACGCCCGGCCGGCCCGAGGCCTGCGTCGCCGAGGCCCGCGCGGCCGGCTTCGACCATGTCAACCTCGACCTGATCTACGGCACGCCCGGGGAGTCCGACGACGACTGGCGCGCCTCGCTGGACGCGGCGCTCGGTGCCGGGCCCGACCACGTGTCCGCGTACGCGCTCATCGTCGAGGAGGGGACGCAGCTCGCGCGGCGGATCCGGCGTGGGGAGGTGCCCATGACGGACGACGACGTCCACGCCGACCGGTACCTCATCGCCGACGAGGTGTTCTCCGGGGCGGGCTTCGACTGGTACGAGGTGTCCAACTGGGCATCGTCCGAGGCGGGGCGGTGTCTGCACAACGAGCTGTACTGGCGCGGGGCGGACTGGTGGGGGGCCGGGCCGGGGGCCCACAGTCATGTGGGCGGGGTGCGGTGGTGGAACGTGAAGCATCCCGGGGCGTATGCCGGGGCTCTCGCGGCGGGGCGGTCGCCCGGGGCCGGGCGGGAGCTGCTGTCCGGGGAGGATCGGCGGGTGGAGCGGATTCTTCTTGAGCTGCGGTTGCGGGAGGGGTGTCCGCTGTCGCTGCTCCGGCCGGAGGGGCTGTCCGCCTCGCGGCGGGCGTTGTCCGAGGGGCTGCTGGAAGTCGCCCCCTACGACGACGGGCGGGCTGTCCTCACCCTGCGGGGGCGGCTCCTCGCCGACGCGGTCGTCCGCGACCTGGTCGACTGAGGGCTACTTTCGCCCCCTCCGCCCCTTCCCGTCCCGAACTCGGGGGCTCCGCCCCCGAACCCCCGCTCCTCAAACGCCGGAGGGGCTAATTTCTTTTCAGCCCGTCCGGCGTTTGAGGACGAGCGCGTCAGCGCGATGCGGGGGTCTGGGGGCGGCAGCCCCCAGGTACGGGACGGGAAGGGGCGGAGGGGGCGAGGAAACGCGCTGGGGTCTACTCCGGTGTCGTCACGAAGTCGATCAGTTCCTCGACGCGGCCCAGGAGCTCCGGTTCCAGGTCCTTGTAGGAGCGTACGTGGGACAGGATGTGCTGCCAGGCGGCGCCGGTGTTGTCGGGCCAGCCCAGTGCACGGCAGACGCCGGTTTTCCAGTCCTGGCCGCGTGGGACGCGGGGCCAGGCGGCGATGCCGACGGAGGCGGGCTTCACGGCTTCCCAGATGTCGATGTAGGGATGGCCGACGACCAGGGCGTGGTCGCTGGTGACCGCGGCGGCGATGCGGGACTCCTTGGTGCCGGGCACGAGGTGGTCGACGAGGACGCCGAGACGGGCATCGGGCCCGGGATCGAAGTCGGCGACGATCGCGGGCAGGTCGTCGACGCCCTCCAGGTACTCGACGACGACGCCCTCGATGCGCAGGTCGTCGCCCCAGACGCGTTCGACGAGCTCGGCGTCGTGCCGGCCCTCCACGTAGATCCGGCCGGCCCGCGCCACCCGCGCCCGCGCGCCCGGCACCGCGACCGATCCGGAGGCGGTGCGGGAGGGACGTACGGGCGCCCCGGCCGCCGGGCGGACCAGCGTCACCACCCTGCCCTCCAGGAGGAAGCCGCGCGGCTCCATCGGGAAGACCCGGTGCTTGCCGAAGCGGTCCTCCAGCGTCACCGTGCCCGCCTCGCAGCGGATCACCGCGCCGCAGAAGCCGGTGCCGGGTTCCTCGACCACCAGACCGGGGTCGGCCGGGACCTCGGGCACGGGCTTGGGCTTCTTCCACGGCGGGGTCAGGTCCGGAGAGTACTGGCGCATTCGGATGACGATAGGAGAAGCGGGGCCCCGATGGCGTACGGCCTCCTACGACACGCCGAAACGGGCGGCCAGCGCGGTCCGTTGGGCCCGGACGAACGCCGCGTCGACCACCGCTCCGTGACCGGGCACGTACACCGCGTCCTCCCCGCCCAGAGCGAGCAGCCGGTCCAGTGCCGCCGGCCACCGGGACGGCACGGCGTCGGTGCCCGCCTGGGGTTCGCCCGACTCCTCCACCAGATCGCCGCAGAAGACGACCGCGGGCTCCGGCGGCGATCCCGGTACCAGGACCACCAGGTCGTGGCCGCTGTGGCCGGGACCGAGGTTCGCGAGCAGGACCCGGGTGCCGCCGCCCAGGTCCAGGGTCAGCTCTCCGGAGACGTGGTGGCGGGGGCGTACCAGCAGGTCGGCGGCCTCGGCGGCCTCCCGCGGGTCCAGGCCGTTGCGTACGGCGTCCCGGCGCAGTTCCTCGCGGCCGTGCGCCAGGACCGTGTCCAGGCCGACCGCCCCGAACACCTCCACGCCCGCGAAGGCGGCCGCGCCGAAGACGTGGTCGAAGTGCGGATGGGTGAGCGCGAGATGAGTCACCCGACGGCCGGTGGCGGGCCGCGGGAGGACATCCGGGGCGGGACGGGCGTCCGGAGCTGCACGGGCGTCCGGGGCTGGACGGGCATCCAGAGCTGGACGGGCATCCGGGGCCGGTCGCGCCCCCGGCGGCAGGCCGGCCACCCCGCCAAGCAGCCCCCGTGCCTCGCCGGGCTGCCCCTGCGCTAGGCCGGGCAGCTCCCGTGCCTCGGTGGGCTGCCCCTGCGCCCCGCCGGGCAGCTCCCGTGCCCCGCCAAGCAGCCCCCGTGCCTCGCCGGGCCGCCCTTGCGCTCCGCCGGGCAGCTCCCGTGCCTCGCCGGGCCGCCCCTGCGCTCCGCCAGGCAGCCCAGGCCCCCCGCCGAGCAACCCCCGCCCCCCGCCAAGCAACCCCCGCGCCTCGACGCGCAACCGCGCGCCCTCCCGCAGGCTCGAACCCGCGTCGATCAGCAGCGCTGCTTCCTCGCCCGCCACGAGCCCGACCGTGCAGTCCCAGTCCGGAAGGCGTCGTCGGCCGGTCCGCGGCGTGAGTCTCTCCCACCCCGCCTCTTCCCAAGTCACGCTCATGGGCAGACGCTAACGGCGAGGAGGGCCTCGGCACGACCGGGCGGGGCCGCCCTTGCCGGGGGCGTACCTCCCCGCCGTACACTGGCCGGGGACCGTTGGCACTCGCATGCATTGAGTGCCAAGGGGAAGGACCGCGAGGACAGACCGAGGCGACGACATCTGGAGGTGCGCGCGATGCTCAGTGAACGCAGGCTCGAAGTGCTGCGCGCCATCGTCCAGGACTACGTGGGGACGGAGGAACCGGTCGGTTCCAAGGCCCTCACCGAGCGGCACCGGCTCGGGGTCTCCCCGGCGACGGTCCGCAACGACATGGCCGCCCTGGAGGACGAGGGTTACATCGCCCAGCCGCACACCAGCGCCGGGCGCATCCCCACCGACAAGGGCTACCGGCTCTTCGTCGACAAGCTCGCGGGCGTCAAGCCGATGACCGCGCCCGAGCGGCGGGCCATCCAGAACTTCCTCGACGGCGCCGTCGATCTCGACGACGTCGTCGGGCGGACCGTGCGGCTGCTCGCGCAGCTCACACGGCAGGTCGCGGTCGTGCAGTACCCGTCCCTCACCCGGTCGACAGTGCGGCACGTGGAGCTGCTGTCGCTGGCACCGGCCCGCGTCATGCTCGTCCTGATCACCGACACCGGCCGGGTCGAGCAGCGGCTGATCGACTGTCCGGCGCCCTTCGGGGAGACGTCTCTGGCGGATCTACGCGCGCGGCTCAACAGCCGGGTCGCGGGCCGTCGCTTCTCGGACGTTCCGCAACTGGTGCAGGACCTGCCCGACGCCTTCGAGGCGGAGGACCGCGGCGCGGTCACCACGGTGCTCTCCACCCTCCTGGAGGCGCTCGTCGAGCAGACCGAGGAGCGGCTGATGATCGGCGGCACCGCCAATCTGACCCGGTTCGGACATGACTTCCCTCTCACCATCAGGCCCGTCCTGGAGGCACTGGAGGAGCAGGTCGTGCTTCTCAAGTTGCTTGGTGAGGCGGGGGATTCGGGCATGACCGTACGGATCGGTCATGAGAACGCGTATGAGGGACTCAACTCCACGTCCGTCGTCTCCGTCGGCTACGGTTCGGGCGACGAGGCAGTAGCGAAACTCGGCGTGGTCGGACCGACCCGCATGGATTACCCCGGCACGATGGGAGCGGTACGAGCGGTGGCACGGTACGTCGGACAGATCCTGGCGGAGTCCTGAGTGGCCACGGACTACTACGCCGTACTCGGCGTGCGCCGCGACGCGTCCCAGGACGAGATCAAGAAGGCGTTCAGGAGGCTCGCCCGCGAGCTGCACCCTGACGTCAATCCCGACCCGAAGACGCAGGAGCGCTTCAAGGAGATCAACGCCGCCTACGAGGTGTTGTCGGACCCGCAGAAGAAGCAGGTCTACGACCTCGGCGGCGACCCGCTGTCCCAGGCGGGCGGCGCGGGCGGCCCCGGTGGCTTCGGCGCCGGCGGCTTCGGGAACTTCTCGGACATCATGGACGCCTTCTTCGGCACGGCGTCGCAGCGTGGCCCCCGGTCACGCACGCGGCGCGGCCAGGACGCCATGATCCGGCTCGAGATCGAGCTGGACGAGGCCGCCTTCGGCACCACGAAGGACATCCAGGTCGACACGGCCGTCGTCTGCGCCACCTGCAACGGCGAGGGCGCCGCGCCGGGAACCTCCGCGCAGACCTGTGACATGTGCCGCGGTCGCGGTGAGGTGTCGCAGGTCACCCGGTCCTTCCTCGGCCAGGTCATGACCTCGCGGCCCTGCCCGCAGTGCCAGGGCTTCGGGACCGTCGTCCCGAGCCCCTGCCCGGAGTGCGCGGGCGACGGCCGGGTCCGGTCACGCCGGACGCTGACCGTCAAGATCCCGGCCGGCGTCGACAACGGCACCCGGATCCAGCTCGCGGGCGAGGGCGAGGTAGGCCCCGGCGGCGGCCCCGCCGGTGACCTGTACGTCGAGATCCACGAACTCCCGCACGCCGTCTTCCAGCGGCGCGGCGACGACCTGCACTGCACGGTCACCATCCCGATGACCGCGGCGGCCCTCGGCACCAAGGTGCCGCTGGAGACGCTCGACGGCATGGAGGAGATCGACATCCGTCCGGGCACGCAGTCCGGGCAGTCGGTCCCGCTGCACGGGCGCGGCATCACGCACCTGAGGGGCGGCGGGCGCGGTGACCTCGTCGTGCACGTCGAGGTGATGACGCCGTCCAAGCTCGACGCCGAGCAGGAGCGCGTGCTGCGCGAGCTGGCGGTGCTGCGCGGCGAGGAGCGGCCTGTCGGGCAGTTCCAGCCCGGTCAGCAGGGGCTGTTCTCGCGGCTGAAGGACGCTTTCAACGGTCGCTGAGGAGACCCCGCCCCGCTCGCCGGGGCGGGGTCTCCTCAGCTCCGGGCCGTACCCGCCGCGGCGGGTGTGTGGTGGCTCGTGCCACCGGGAAAGCCCGATTCGGACTTGTTCGGAGGACGTGACAACATGCCGTCATGTCCTCCGCACTGACCGATCTCTTCCCGCTTCCGATCGTGCAGGCCCCCATGGCGGGCGGAGTGTCCGTCCCGCATCTCGCGGCCGCCGTGTCCGAGGCCGGCGGGCTCGGGTTCCTCGCCGCCGGGTACAAGACCGCCGACGGTATGTACCAGGAGATCAAGCAGCTGCGCGGGATCACCACCCGCCCCTTCGGTGTGAACCTCTTCATGCCGCACCCGGAGTTCGCGGACAAGGCCGCCGTCGAGGTCTACGCCAGCCAGCTCGCCGGTGAGGCCGCGTGGTACGAGACCGAACTGGGCGAGCCGGACAGCGGCCGTGACGACGGCTACGACGCCAAACTCGCGGTCCTCCACGACAACCCGGTGCCGGTGGTCTCCTTCCACTTCGGCATCCCCGCCCAGGACGTCCTGGAGTCCCTCGCCCGCGCCGGCACCCTCACCCTGGTCACCGCGACCACGGCCGAGGAGGCACTCGCCGTGGAACGGGCCGGCGCCGCCGCCGTCATCGTGCAGGGCGTCGAGGCGGGCGGCCACCAGGGCACCCACCGCGACAACCCGGAGACGGACGGCACCGGCATCGGACTGCTCTCGCTGATCGCGCAGGTGCGCCAGACCGTGCGGATCCCGGTCGTCGCCGCGGGCGGCATCATGCGCGGCAGCCAGATCGCCGCGGTGCTCGCGGCCGGCGCGAACGCGGCCCAGCTCGGCACGGCGTTCCTCGCCACCCCCGAGTCCGGCGCGCACGCCGTGCACAAGCAGGCGCTGACCAACCCCCTCTTCGTACGTACGGAGTTGACACGAGCCTTCTCCGGGCGCCCGGCGCGCGGACTGGTCAACCGGTTCCTGCGGGAGCACGGTCCCTACGCGCCCGCCGCCTACCCCGAGGTCCACCACCTCACCTCGCCGCTGCGCAAGGCGGCGGCCAAGGCGGGCGACGCGCAGGGCATGGCGCTGTGGGCGGGCCAGGGGCACAAGATGGCCCGGGAGATGCCCGCGGCGCAGCTGGTGGAGGTGCTGAGCGCCGAACTCGAGGCGGCGACGACAGCGTTGTCGACGTTCCCGGAGGACGGGGCCGGGGGTACGGGCCGATGACGGCGCCGGTGTTCGTGGTCGAGCACTTCCAGGCGGGTGAGGGCGGGCGTTACGTCCTCGACGGGGCCGAGGGACGGCACGCGGTCTCCGTGAAGCGGCTGCGGGCCGGTGAGGACGTGGTCCTCACCGACGGGGCGGGTCGCTGGGCGGACTGCGTGGTGACCGGCAGCGAGGGCAAGGACCGGCTCGTCGTGCACATGGACTCCGTCTCCGAGGAACCGGCGGAGGAGCCCCGCCTCACCGTCGTGCAGGCCCTGCCCAAGGGCGACCGGGGCGAGCTGGCCGTCGAGACGATGACCGAGACGGGCGTGGACGCGATCGTTCCCTGGACGGCGTCCCGCTGTGTCACGCAGTGGAAGGGCGAGCGGGGCCTGAAGGCGCTCGCCAAGTGGCGGGCCACCGCCCGCGAGGCGGGCAAGCAGTCCCGCCGGGTCCGCTTTCCCGAGGTCGCGGACGCGATGACGACCCGGCAGGTTGCCGCACTTCTCGCCAAAGCCGATCTCGCGGCCGTGCTGCACGAGAGCGGCGACGAACCCCTGGCCACCGCCGAACTCCCCGCACGGGGTGAGATCGTGCTCGTGATCGGCCCCGAAGGAGGCGTCTCCCCGGAGGAGCTGACGCTCTTCGCCGAGGCGGGCGCACGGGCCTACCGTCTGGGGCGCAGCGTGCTGCGCACCTCGACCGCCGGGACCGCGGCGGCGGCACTGCTCCTGGGCCGCACCGGTCGCTGGTCCTAGACCACTTGGACCACTGGAGGTTCCCTTGGAACTCGCCCAAGTACGGCTGCTCGTCTCTGACTTCCCGGCCTGCTATCGCTTCTACGCCGAAGTCCTCGGCCTCAAGCCCCAGTCGGGCGCGACCGGGGGGCCGTACGAGAAGTTCAGTCCCGTCACCGGCTCGGCGGGCATCGCCCTCCAGGACCGCGCGATGATGGCCCGGATCCTGGGTGAACTGGGCGAACTGGTGACGGGGCACCGCTCGCTGGTGGTGCTGCGGGTGGACGACCTGGACGCCTACTGCGAGCAGATCACCGCACGCGGCGCGACCCTCCTGCACGATCCGGCTCCGATGACCGACCGGATGCGCGCCGCCCATCTCAAGGACCCGGAGGGGAACCTGGTGGAACTCCAGGAGTGGCTGCTGCTGCGCGGCTGAACCGGCCGCCGGGTGTGAATCGTCCGAACGGGCGGTCCGCGCCCGGGTGTTCGAGTGTGCGGGGCGAGGTTTCGGGAGTGGCCGCATGCGGTCTTCCGTGTCACCCGCGTCGGTGGCACCCTGCCGTCCATGGGGGCTTCGAGACGGACAGGACGACGGATCGCACAGCGCCGGACAGTGGCGGCGGTGGGTCTCGCGGTGTTCGCCGTGGGCGGCGTCGTCGCGTGCGAGCCCGGCGGACTGAGCTCCGCCACGGTGGCGTACACGACCGACCAGACCGTGACGAAGGAGCTGGAGCGGCGGAACGCGGACGTGGCCTGGCTGAGCTGCACGGCGGCGTACGACGGTGACAACGAGATCCAGACGCCCGGCAGTTCGGTCTCGCCGGCCGAGGACACCGTGGCCGACATCGACTGCACGGGGGAGACCTCCGACGGGCAGGACATCACCGTCACCGGCAAGGTCACCCGGGCCGTCAGCGGCCGGTGCGTACGCGGCGACCTGACCGCCGAGATCGACGGCAAGCAGTGGTTCCACGTGACCGGGCTCGGCAACTGCGACGCGCCCGCCACGCCCGGGTACACCCCGCCCGTCAACGACCCCGACCCCGCCGTCACGGTGACCGTCACCCGGACCGTCTGGTGCCAGGGGAACCCCACCTGCTGGCCCGAGGGCAAGTGACCGGAGCCGTGCGGGAGTAGGGCTCGTGGGCGTCCCGGGTGACGGCTGAGGGGCGCCCGGGACGCCGGTGACCTGTGCCGTGCGGGAAGGCAAGTGATCGAAACCCCTGTCCGGGGGCCTGATCGCTGCCTAAGGTGATCGGGTGACAGAGTCCGCACCCTCCGGGTATCTCCGGTTTCCGCATCTGCACGGCGATCTGGTCGCCTTCACCGCCGAGGACGACATCTGGGTCGCCCCGCTGGAGGGGGCGGGCCGCGCCTGGCGGGTCAGCGCCGACAACGTACCGGTGAACCATCCACGCATCTCCCCGGACGGGACCACCGTCGCCTGGACGTCCACCCGCGACGGCGCCCCCGAGGTGCACGCCGCCTCGCTGACCGGCGGACCGTCCAAAAGGCTGACGTACTGGGGGAGTTCGAAGACCCAGGTGCGCGGCTGGACCCCCGACGGGCAGATCGTCGCGCTCAGCACCCAGGGGCAGGCCAGCCTGCGCCGCACCTGGGCGCGGGCCGTCCCGCTCGACGGCGGTCCCGCCACCACGCTGCCGTACGGGCCCGTCGGCGACGTCGTCCACGGAGACCCCGGCGTGCTCCTGCTGTCCGCTCCCATGGGGCGCGAGGCCGCCTGGTGGAAGCGCTACCGCGGCGGCACGGCGGGCAAGCTGTGGATCGACCGCGAGGGCGACGGCGAGTTCGTACGGCTGCACGAGGAGCTGGACGGGAACCTGGAGTACCCCCTGTGGGTCGGGGAGCGGGTCGCGTTCCTGTCCGACCACGAGGGAGTCGGAGCGCTCTACTCCTCCCTCCCGGACGGCTCCGGACTGCGACGGCACACGGACAGTGCGGGAGAGTTCTACGCGCGGCACGCGGCGACCGACGGCACCCGTGTCGTGTACGCCAGCGCCGGTGAACTGTGGCTCCTCGACGACCTCGACGGCGCCGAGCCGCGCCGGCTCGACCTGCCGCTCGGCGGACAGCGCGCCGACCTCCAGCCCCAACCCGTCAGCGCCGCCCGCTGGTTCGGGGCCGCCGCACCCGACCACACCGGACGCGGCAGCGCCATCTCCGTGCGCGGCTCCGTCCACTGGGTCACCCACCGCTCGGGACCGGCCCGCGCGCTCGCCGCCACACCCGGCGTACGCGCCCGGCTGCCCCGCACCTTCCGGGCGGAGGGCGAGGAGCACGTGGTGTGGGTGACCGACGCCGAGGGCGACGACGCCCTCGAGTTCGCCCCCGCGACCGGCGTCGCACCCGGAGCCACCCCACGCCGGCTCGCCGCCGGACAGCTCGGACGGGTCCTCGGCCTCGCCATGTCGCCCGACGGCAGCCGCGCCGCCGTCGCCTCGCACGACGGGCGCGTCCTGCTCGTCGAGCGAGAGACCGGCGAGGTGCGCGAGGTCGACCGCGCCGAGGACGGCGACGTCAGCGGCCTGACCTTCTCGCCCGACTCCTCGTGGCTCGCCTGGTCGCACCCCGGCCCGCGCCCGCTGCGCCAGCTCAGGATCGCCAACACCACCGACCTGTCGGTGACCGAGGCGACCCCGCTCCGATTCCGGGACTACGCACCCGCGTTCACCCTCGACGGCAAGCACCTGGCGTTCCTGTCCGCCCGCTCCTTCGACCCGGTCTACGACGAGCACGTCTTCGACCTCGCGTTCGTGGGCGGCTCCCGGCCGCACCTCATCACGCTCGCCGCGACCACGCCGTCCCCCTTCGGGCCGCAGCGCCACGGCCGCCCCTTCGAGGCGCCGGACAAGGACGAGACCCCCGACAGCGAGGGCGCGCCCACGACCCGCATCGACCTCGACGGACTCGCCGACCGGATCGTGCCGTTCCCCGTCGAGGCCGCCCGCTACACCGGCCTGCGCGCCGCCAGGGACGGAGTGCTGTGGCTGCGGCACCCGGTCCGCGGAGTGCTCGGCTCCTCCCGCGCCACCCCCGACGACCCGGACCCCAAGACGGAGCTGGAGCGGTACGACCTCGTCCAGCAGCGCATCGAGCATCTCTCCGCCGACGCCGACCACTTCGCCGTCAGCGGCGACGGCAAACGCGTCCTGCTGTGGACCGACGGCAAACTCAAGGTCGTACCCAGCGACCGGCGCGCCTCGAACGACGAGGAGAGCGACACGAACATCACCGTCGACCTCTCGCGCGTACGGCAGAACGTCGACCCGGTCGCCGAGTGGCGGCAGATGTTCGACGAGACCGGCCGCCTCATGCGCGACAACTTCTGGCGGCCCGACCTCGGCGGCATCGACTGGGACGGCGTCCTGGACCGGTACCGGCCGCTGCTCGAACGGCTCGCCACCCACGACGACCTCGTGGACCTCCTCTGGGAGGTACAGGGCGAACTCGGCACCTCGCACGCCTACGTCACTCCGCGCGGCGGCTGGAGCGGCGGCGACCGGGCGCAGGGGCTGCTCGGGGCCGACATCTCCCGTCACGAGGACGGCAGTTGGCGCATCGACCGGATCCTCCCCTCGGAGACCTCCGACCCCCACGCGCAGGCGCCGCTCGCCGCGCCCGGAGTCGCCGTACGCGCCGGGGACGCGATCGTCGCCGTCTCGGGGCAGCCGGTGGACCCGGTCGCCGGTCCCGGACCGCTGCTCGTCGGCACCGCGGGCAAGCCCGTCGAGCTGACCGTCTCCCCGTCCGGCGGCGGCGATCCGCGGCACGCCGTCGTGGTGCCGGTCTCCGACGAGGAGCCGCTCCGCTACCACGCGTGGGTCGCCGACCGGCGGGCCTACGTCCACGAACGGTCCGGCGGACGGCTCGGGTATCTGCACGTCCCCGACATGCAGGCGCCCGGCTGGGCCCAGATCCACCGCGACCTGCGCGTCGAGGTGGCCCGCGAGGGACTCGTCGTCGACGTCCGTGAGAACCGCGGCGGCCACACCTCCCAGCTCGTCATCGAGAAGCTCGCGCGCCGGATCGTGGGCTGGGACCTGCCACGCGGCATGCGGCCCTACAGCTACCCCGAGGACGCGCCGCGCGGGCCCGTCGTCGCCGTCGCCAACGAGTTCTCCGGCTCCGACGGCGACATCGTGAACGCGGCGATCAAGGCCCTCGGTATCGGCCCGGTGGTCGGCACGCGGACCTGGGGCGGCGTCATCGGCATCGACAGCCGCTACCGGCTCGTCGACGGCACGCTCGTCACCCAGCCCAAGTACGCCTTCTGGCTGGAGGGTTACGCGTGGGGCGTGGAGAACCACGGCGTCGACCCGGACGTCGAGGTCGTCCAGACGCCGCAGGACCACGCCGCCGGGCGGGACACGCAGCTGGACGAGGCGATCCGGATCGCGTTGGCCGCGTTGGAGGAGACTCCAGCGAAGGCTGCGCCCGCTTTGCCGCCGCTGTGACTCGGCCTCGGCTGCGCCGTCGGCCTTGGGTTCGGCTTCGCCGTCGGCTCTGGCTTCGGCTTCCGCTTTGACTTCCGCTTCGGCTTCGGTCTTGGCCTTGGCTTTGACTTCGGCCTTAGCTTTGGCTTCGGCGGTGGCTTTGACTTCGGCCTTGGCTTCGGCGGTGGCTTTGACTTCGGCTTCGGCCGGGGCCCGCGCCGTTACGATGTACGCAATCTAGGAGGCATACGTGGTGGGAGAGCCGCAGGACGACTGTCTGTTCTGCAAGATCGTCGCGGGGCAGATCCCGGCCGACGTGGTCCGGGAGACGGAGACGACCGTCGCGTTCCGGGACATCAACCCGCAGGCGCCCACCCACGTCTTGGTCATCCCCAGGGTGCACCACCCGGACGCGGCGTCGCTGGCTGCCGCCGAGCCCGACATCGCCGCGGACGTCCTGCGCGAGGCCGGCCAGGTCGCGGGCGAGGAGAAGCTGGAGAGCTACCGCATCGTGTTCAACACCGGCGCCGGCGCCGGGCAGACCGTCTTCCACGCGCACGCCCACGTGATGGGCGGCCGGGGCATGCAGTGGCCGCCGGGATAACCGGTCTTGTCCGCACGTGAACTGGTGGTCCTCGGCACGGCCAGCCAGGTCCCCACCCGTCATCGCAACCACAACGGCTACCTGCTGCGCTGGGACGGGCAGGGGCTGCTGTTCGACCCCGGCGAGGGGACCCAGCGGCAGATGCTGCGCGCCGGGGTCGCCGCGCACGACCTGCACCGGATCTGCGTCACCCACTTCCACGGCGACCACTCGCTCGGGCTCGCCGGCGTCATCCAGCGCATCAACCTCGACCGGGTGCCGCACGAGGTGACCGCGCACTACCCCCGCTCCGGGCAGCGGTTCTTCGACCGCCTGCGGTACGCGACGGCCTACCGCGAGAGCGTCGAGCTGACGGAGGCGCCGGTCGACTCCGACGGCGTACTCGCCGTCAGCGACTCGTACACGCTGGAGGCCCGGCTGCTCTCCCACCCCGTCGAGGCGTACGGCTACCGGCTGGTCGAGCCCGACGGGCGGCGGATGCTGCCCGGACTCCTCGCCGAGCGGGGTGTCACCGGGCCCGATGTCGGGCGGTTGCAGCGGGAGGGCGGGCTCCCCGGTGTGACCCTCGACGACGTGAGCGAGGTGCGGCGCGGCCAGCGGTTCGCGTTCGTCATGGACACCCGGCTGTGCGACGGGGTGTACGCGCTCGCCGAGGGGTGCGACATGCTCGTCATCGAGTCCACGTTCCTCGACGAGGACCTGCGACTGGCCGAGGACCACGGGCACCTGACCGCCGGGCAGGCCGGAGCCGTCGCCGCCGGGGCCGGCGTACGGCATCTCGTGCTCACGCACTTCAGCCAGCGGTACTCCGAGCCGGACATGTTCGAGCGGCAGGCCCGGGCGGCGGGGTTCGAGGGGGAGCTGACCGTGGCACACGATCTGGTTCGGGTGCCGGTTCCCAAGCGGGTGTGACAGGGGGCCTGATGAGGGCTTTAGGATGATTTGATGCCCCTCCCCAAAGCTGAACTCCACCTTCATGTCGAAGGCACCCTCGAACCCGAGCTGGCCTTCGCGCTCGCCGCGCGCAACGGCGTGACCCTGCCGTACGCGGACACCCAGGAGTTGCGCAAGGCGTACCTCTTCGACGATCTCCAGACGTTCCTGAACCTGTACTACGAGCTCATGGCGGTCCTCCGTACCGAGCGTGACTTCGAGGACCTCGCCGACGCCTACCTCGCGCGGGCCGCGGCGCAGGGCGTGCGGCACGCCGAGATCTTCTTCGATCCGCAGGCGCACATCGCGCGGGGGGTCGGGATGGGGACCGTCGTGGAGGGGCTCTCGCGGGCGCTCGGGCGCAGCGAGGAGAGCCACGGGGTGTCCACGCAGCTCATCATGTGCTTCCTCCGGGACGAGTCCGCCGAGTCCGCCATGGCGACGCTGGCGGCCGCGGAGCCGTACCTCGACCGGATCGTCGGTGTCGGGCTCGACTCCGCCGAGGTCGGGCATCCGCCGGTGAAGTTCCGGGAGGTGTACGAGGCCGCTGCCGCGTTGGGGTTGCGGCGGGTCGCGCATGCGGGGGAGGAGGGGCCGCCGTCGTACATCACCGAGGCGTTGGACGTGCTCGGTGTCGAGCGGGTCGATCACGGGTTGCGGTGCATGGAGGACGACGCGCTGGTGGAGCGGCTGGTGCGGGAGCGGGTGCCGTTGACGTTGTGTCCCCTGTCGAACGTGCGGTTGCGGGCGGTGTCGGTGCTGGAGGCGCATCCGCTGGTGGCGATGATGGACGCGGGGTTGCTGTGCACCGTGAACTCCGACGATCCCGCCTATTTCGGGGGGTATGTCGGGGACGCCTTCCACGCTGTGCGTGAGGCGTTGGGGCTTGGGCCGGAGCGGTTGCGGGAGCTGGCCCGGAACTCGTTCGAGGCGTCGTTCCTGGAGCATGACGAGGGGCGGCGGGCTCGGTATCTCGCCGAGGTCGAGGCGTACGAGTTTCCGTAGGCGGTGGGTGGGTGGGCGCCGGGTGGGTGGGTCGGGGCCGGGGGCCGGTACATCCGCCCGTCGCCGCCGGATCAGACGCCGGTTGAGTGGAGACGGGTCCGGTGACGCGGGCGTACGCGACGGGCATGTGATGTACCGGCCCCCGGCCCCTCCCGCCGGTGGGCGGCTTTCCCTTTCAGTTCCGGCCCGGGAATCTTCAGCCCGTCCGGCGTTTGAGGACGAGCGCGAAGCGCGAAAGGGGGGTCTGGGGGCGCAGCCCCCAGGTACGGGATGGGTAGGGGCGGAGGGGGCGAAGGAAAGGGGGTCAGGTGGTGCGGCCGAAGCCGATGGTGGGGACTGCTCGGCGTAGGGGCCAGGGGCGGGAGGATTCGGGGAGGAGGGGTTCGAGGAAGGCGTAGCGCTGGAGGGCGGTGGGGTCCTGGGCCGGGACGGACTGGACGCGGCGCCACCACGCGGCGATCTCGGACCACCCGGGCGCGGAGAGCGACCCGCCGAACTCCTGGACGGAGAGCGCGGCGGTGAGCCCGGCGAAGGCGAGCCGGTCGGCGAGCGGCCAGTCGGCGAGGGTGGCCATGACGAAACCGGCGACGAAGACGTCCCCCGCGCCGGTGGGGTCAAGGGCCTCGACGGCGATGGCGGGCACCTCGGCGCTCTGCCCGGTACGCCCGTCCACGGCGTACGCACCCTCCGCCCCGAGGGTCACCACGGCGAGCGGCACGTGCTCGGTGAGCGCGTGGGCCGCCGCCCGGGGACAGGACGCGCCGGTGTACCGCATCGCCTCCTCCGCGTTGGGCAGGAACGCCTCGCAGTGCGCGAGGTCGGACAGCCCCGCCAGATCCCAGGCCCCCGTGTCGTCCCAGCCGACGTCCGCGAAGATCCGGGCGCCCTTGCTCGCGGCCTGCGCGATCCAGGGCGCGGGCTTGCCGGGCGTCAGGGCGGCCACGGCGGCACGGGCGGTCGGCGGGCAGTCGGGAGCCGGTTCCTCCGGGGGAGGCTCGTGGCCGTGGGAGACCATCGTGCGCTCACCCTCGTACGCCATCGACACGGTGACCGGCGAGTGCCAGCCGGGCACCGTACGGGACGGCGAGAGGTCGATGTGCTCGCCCTGCTCCAGGGCGTCCCAGCAGTACTCCCCGTAGTGGTCGTCCCCGAAGGCCGCCGCGAGGGAGGTCTTCAGGCCCAGCCGCGCCAGCGCCGTCGCCATGTTCGCCACCCCGCCGGGGCTCGACCCCATCCCGCGCGCCCAGGACTCGGTCCCGCGCACCGGGGCGGAGGCGAGCCCGGTGAAGATGATGTCGAGAAACACGGTGCCCGTGAGATAGACGTCCCAGGGCGGATCCTGGGGCGTGCGCAGCCCCGCGAGCGGGTCGACGTGCGCGTGGCAGTACGGTCGCTCTCCGTGGGATGCGGTCACGTTGTGCTCCCTGGCGTGATGCGGATTCACGCCAGTCTGCACCACGTTGTGCGCGGGGCGGCGGTGAGCACGCCCGCGCCCGCTGTCCCGTCAGTACCGGACGAGCGCGCCGGGTCACCAGCGGGGGACGGCCGGTGTCACCCACTCCGGGTCGGCGATCCGCATCGCGGCCTCGTCGTCGCGGTCGTGCAGCATGCCGTCGTCATCGAGCCAGCGCTGGTGCAGGAACCGCAGCTTGTCGTGGTCCAGCTCGACGCCGAGGCCGGGTGCGTCGGAGACCCTGAGGGAGCCGTTCTCGAAGGTGAGGCGCTCGGTCAGCACGTCCTCGGACTGCCAGGGGTAGTGCGAGTCGCAGGCGTGGTGGAGGTTCGGGACCGTCGAGGCGACGTGGGTCATCGCGGCGAGTGAGATGCCGAGGTGGGTGTTGGAATGCATGGACACGCCGACGCCGAACGTGCGGCAGACGGCGGCCAGTTCACGCGTGTTGCGCAGTCCGCCCCAGTAGTGGTGGTCGGACAGCACGACCTGCACGGCCCCCTTGGTGAAGGCCTCCTGGATCTCCGCGAAGGTCGTCACGCACATGTTGGTGGCGAGCGGGACGGAGGTGCGCGCCGCGATCTCCGCCATGGCGGGGGTGCCGAGCGCCGGGTCCTCCAGGTATTCGAGTACGTCGCCCAGTTCCGCGGCGACCTTCAGCGAGGTCTCCACGGACCAGGCGCCGTTGGGGTCGAGACGCAGCGGGTGCCCGGGGAAGGCCTCGGCGAGCGCCCGTACGGCGGCGACCTCCTCGTCGGGCGGGAAGACGCCGCCCTTGAGCTTGAACGAGGTGAATCCGTACCGTTCGGTGAACTTCCGCGCCTGCTCGACGACTCCGGCCGGGTCGAGCGCCGCGCCCCAGTCGTCCCTCTCGCTCCTGACCCCCTCCGGGTGCCGGTCCCACTTGTAGAAGAGGTACGCGCTGTACTCCACCGCGTCCCGCACCCTGCCGCCGAGCAGCGCGTGCACCGGCAGGTCGAGTGCCTTGCCGAGCGCGTCCAGACAGGCCACCTCGAAGGCGGAGACCACGGACAGCCGCAGCTTGTCGGCGGTCTGGACGCCGCGCAGTCCGCCGACGTCGATCCGGGTGGCGACCCGGCCCTGGTCGACGGCCACCTCGTCGGCGACGGTGAACAGCCCGTTCAGATCGGTGACTTGACGGCCCACGAGTTTCCCGGCGAACGGCCGGGCGAGCTCCAGGTACTTGCTGTCGCCGTAGGTCTCGCCGACACCCGTCACCCCGTCCGCCGTGACGACCTCCACGATCAGCCGGGGGGTGTAGGGCTGGTGCACGCCCTGCGTGTTGAGCAGCGGCGGGTCGGCGACCAGGATCGGGGTCAGCCGGACTTCGCCGATGGTCAGGTCGCGGGTCACTGGGCGACTCCTACGGGAGTGGGGGACGACACGAGGTCGAGTCCGGCGGCGAGCAGTTTCTCCAGGTCGGCGAGGTCGGCGGGTGACGGGTCGGTGAGAGGCGCGCGGACGGGGCCCACGGGACGGCCGCGCAGCCGGGCGGCGGCCTTCACCAGCGAGACGGCGTAGCCGGTCCGGCGGTCGCGGAGTTCGACGAAGGGGATGTAGAAGTCGCGCAGCAGCCGGTCCATGGCCGCGTCGTCGCGATCCCGGTGGGCCGTGAAGAACGCGCCGGCGATCTCGGGCGCGAACGCGTGCACGGCCGAGGAGTAGGCCGGGACGCCGACAGCGGCGTACGCGCGGGCCTGGATCTCCGCGGTGGCCGCCCCGTTGAAGAACAGGAACCCCTCGGGGGCCGCGAGGGTGAGCCGCTGCAACCGGTCGAGGTCGCTGTGGCCGTCCTTGAGTCCGATGACGCCGGGGACGCGGGTGAGGCGCTCCAGCGAGCGGGTGCTGAACGTGACCTGGCCGCGCTGGTAGACGATGAGCGGCAGCCGGGTGCGCAGGGCGATCTGCTCCACCTGTGCGACGAGTCCCTCCTGCGGACCCTCGACGAGATAGTGCGGCAGCACGAGCAGGGCGTCGGCGCCCGCCTCCTCGGCGATGCGGGCGAAGCGGGCCGCCTGCGCCCAGCCGTACCCGGTCCCGGCGACCACGGGCAGGCGCTTGGCGGCCACCTCGACGGTCGCGGTGACGACCCGCCGGTACTCGTCCTCGTCGAGCGAGAAGAACTCGCCGGTGCCGCAGGCGGGGAAGACGGCGCCGGGGCCGGTGGCGATCTGTGCCTCCACATGGGCACGGAAGCCGTCGAGGTCGAGGGAGCCGTCGCGGTGGAAGCTGGTGAGCGGGAACGACAGCACACCGCGTGCCATCCCGTCCCGCAGCCGCTCCACGACGGCCTCTCTGCGCATGTCCGCGGTCGTCCCCGCCATCGTCTCCGCCGTCCTGATCTGCTGTCCCGGTCTCCGGGTACGGATAGGGATCGTGTCTACGTATGAAGATGGAGGTTAGGTACGCGAACGGCAGCCGTCAATGGCACCGGCGCTCACGCCTACGATCTGCACATGCCGGAACCCACTGACGAGCGCGGAGTGCGCGAGGTGAAGTCGGCCGCGCGCACGGTCGAGCTGCTGGAACTGCTGGCCGAGCGGGGCGACCGCCCGGCCCGCCTCCAGGAGCTCGCGGACGCGCTCGCAGTGCCCCGCAGCTCGATGTACGCGCTGCTCCAGACCCTGATCAGCCGGGGCTGGGTGCGCACGGACGTCACGGGGTCGCTGTACGGGATCGGGATCCACGCCCTGCTGACGGGCACCAGCTACCTGGACTCCGACCCGCGGGTGCGCGCCGCCCGTCCCTACCTCGACGAGGCTTCCCAGGCACTCGGCGAGACGGTCCACCTGGGGCGGCTCGACGGCACGGACGTCACCTACCTCGCCACCCGCGAGTCGCACGAGTACCTGCGCACGATCAGCCGGGTGGGCCGCCGGCTGCCCGCCCACGTGGGCGCCCTCGGCAAGGCCCTGCTCGCCGAACGCCCCGACGACGAGCTGCCCGAGGGCCCCTATCCGCCCGCCACCCCCCACACCCGCACCCGCCGCGACGACCTCGCCGCCGACCTGGCCAGGACCCGCGCCCGCGGCTACTCCGTGGACCGCGAGGAGGGCGTCCTCGGCATCGTCGGCTTCGGCTTCGCCCTGCGGTACGACGTGCCCGCCCAGGACGCCGTCAGCTGCTCGGTGCCCGTCGTCCGGCTGACCCCCGCCCACGAGGACCGGATCATCACGGTCATGCGTGAGATCCGGGCGAGGATCGAGGCGGCGACGCCGGGGGGAGCGGGCGCCCCGCGCTGGCGCTGACACGGCACCGCAGGTCGCGGTGAAAAGCCCTACGTCCTTGTCAGTGCGGGGTCGTACTCTTGGAATCGCAAGGCTGCCCCCGTGGCAAGCGTGCCGATCGAGGAGGAAAAGCAGGCCTCAGAGCCGGCCCATGACTCAGACACCCACAGCACAGACCCCCGCGCAGGGGCAGGCACGAGCGCACTTCACGGTCCCCGCGAGCCACCCCATGGTCACGGTGCTGGGATCAGGCGACGCCCTCCTGCGCGTGATCGAGAAGGCCTTCCCGGCGGCCGACATCCATGTCCGGGGCAATGAGATCAGCGCGGTCGGCGACGCCGGGGAAGTCGCCCTCGTCCAGCGTCTGTTCGACGAGATGATGCTCGTGCTCCGCACCGGGCAGCCGATGACGGAGGACGCCGTGGAACGCTCGATCGCGATGCTCAGAGCGAGTGAGAACGGGGAGGGCGACGGCCAGGAGACCCCTGCCGAGGTCCTCACGCAGAACATCCTGTCCTCCCGGGGCCGCACCATCCGCCCCAAGACGCTCAACCAGAAGCGGTACGTCGACGCCATCGACAAGCACACCATCGTCTTCGGCATCGGCCCCGCCGGCACCGGCAAGACGTACCTCGCCATGGCGAAGGCCGTCCAGGCGCTCCAGGCCAAGCAGGTCAGCCGGATCATCCTCACCCGCCCCGCGGTGGAGGCCGGCGAGCGGCTCGGCTTCCTCCCCGGCACCCTGTACGACAAGATCGACCCCTACCTGCGGCCCCTGTACGACGCGCTGCACGACATGCTCGACCCGGACTCGATCCCGCGCCTGATGGCGGCCGGGACGATCGAGGTCGCACCGCTGGCGTACATGCGTGGAAGAACTCTGAATGACGCCTTCATCATCCTGGACGAGGCTCAGAACACCAGCGCCGAGCAGATGAAGATGTTCCTGACCCGGCTCGGGTTCGAGTCGAAGATCGTGATCACGGGTGACGTGACCCAGGTCGACCTGCCGAGCGGGACGGCGTCGGGGCTGCGGCAGGTCCAGGACATCCTGGACGGTGTCCCGGACGTGCACTTCTCGCGGCTCACGTCGAGCGACGTCGTACGGCACAAGCTCGTCGGCCGTATCGTCGACGCGTACGAGAAGTACGACAGCGAGAACGGCACAGAGAACGGCACGCACAAGGGCCGCGCTCACAGAGGGAAGTAGACACCACAGCGCCATGTCGATCGACGTCAACAACGAGTCCGGAACCGAGGTCGACGAGCAGGCGATCCTCGACATCGCCCGCTACGCACTCGCGCGGATGCGCATCCACCCGCTCTCCGAGCTCTCGGTGATCGTCGTGGACGCCGACGCCATGGAGCAGCTGCACATCCAGTGGATGGACCTGCCGGGTCCGACGGATGTCATGTCGTTCCCCATGGACGAGCTGCGGCCCCCGTCCAAGGACGACGACGAGCCGCCGCAGGGTCTGCTCGGTGACATCGTGCTCTGCCCGGAGGTCGCCGAGCGGCAGGGCAAGGACGCCGAGACGCAGCACTCCATGGACGAGGAGCTCCAGCTCCTGACCGTCCACGGAGTGCTGCACCTGCTCGGCTACGACCACGAGGAAGCCGACGAGAAGGCCGAGATGTTCGGTCTCCAAGCGGCCATCGTGGACGGCTGGCGCGCGGACAAGGGGATGACGGGTCCCTCGCCGGCCCCGACCGTGTCATGAGCCCTCAACTCGTCGCAGGCGCCGTCCTGCTGGTCGTCGTCGCCTGGCTCGCCGCCTGCGCGGAGGCCGGCCTCGCGCGCGTCTCCAGCTTCCGCGCCGAGGAGGCCGTACGGTCCGGGCGGCGCGGCAGCGCCAAGCTCGCCCGGGTCGCCGAGGACCCCACCCGCTATCTGAACGTGGCGCTGCTGGTGCGCGTCGCCTGCGAGATGGCCGCCGCCGCACTCGTCACGTACGCCTGCCTCCAGCAGTTCGACGAGACCTGGGAGTCCCTCGCCGTCGCCATCGGCGTGATGGTCCTCGTCTCCTACGTCGCGGTCGGCGTCTCGCCCCGCACCATCGGCCGCCAGCACCCGCTGAACACGGCGACGGCGGCGGCGTACGTCCTGCTTCCGCTCGCGCGGATCATGGGCCCCATCCCGCCGCTCCTCATCCTCATCGGCAACGCGCTCACGCCCGGCAAGGGCTTCAGGCGCGGCCCGTTCGCCTCCGAGGCCGAGCTGCGCGCACTGGTCGACCTCGCCGAGAAGGAGTCGCTCATCGAGGACGAGGAGCGCCGCATGGTGCACTCCGTCTTCGAGCTGGGCGACACCCTCGTACGGGAGGTGATGGTGCCGCGCACGGACCTGGTCGTCATCGAGCGGTACAAGACCATCAGGCAGGCCCTCACCCTGGCGCTGCGCTCGGGTTTCTCGCGCATTCCCGTAACCGGGGAGAGCGAGGACGACATCGTCGGGATCGTGTACCTGAAGGACCTCGTGCGCAAGACGCACATCAACCGTGACGCCGAGAGCGAGCTGGTGTCCACGGCCATGCGGCCCGCGACCTTCGTGCCCGACACGAAGAACGCGGGTGACCTGCTGCGCGAGATGCAGCAGGAGCGCAACCACGTCGCCGTCGTCATCGACGAGTACGGCGGCACGGCCGGCATCGTCACCATCGAGGACATCCTGGAGGAGATCGTCGGCGAGATCACGGACGAGTACGACCGTGAGCTGCCGCCGGTCCAGAAGCTCGGCGACGACCGCTACCGCGTCACCGCCCGTCTCGACATCGGCGACCTCGGCGAGCTGTACGGCTTCGAGGCCTACGACGACGAGGACGTGGAGACGGTCGGCGGGCTGCTCGCGAAGGCGCTCGGGCGGGTTCCGATCGCCGGGGCGTCCTCGGTGGTCGAGCTGCCCGACGGACGGGAACTGCGGCTGACGGCGGAGGCCGCGGCCGGCCGCCGGAACAAGATCGTCACGGTGCTCGTCGAGCCGGTGGGCGGCGAGGCGGAGTCCGTCGAGGAGGAGAAGCCGGAGTGACCCCGAAGGAGCTGCGCGCCCTCTGTCTGTCGTTCAACGCGACCGTCGAGGACTTCCCCTTCAACCCGGACACCTCGGTCTTCAAGGTGCAGGGGAAGCTGTTCGCCCTGACGAACCTGGGCGCGCGGCCCCTGACGGTCAATCTGAAGTGCGACCCGGACGACGCCGTACGGCTGCGCGCGGAGCATCCCGGCCTGGTCATCCCGGGCTACCACATGAACAAGCGGCACTGGAACACCGTGACGGTGGACGGCGGACTCCCGGACCGGCTGGTCCGGGAGCTGGTCGAGGACTCGTACGACCTGGTCGTCGCCGGCCTGCCGAAGGCCGACCGGCTCCGCCTCGACCGCCCCTGAGGCCACCACCGTGCGGGCGCCGGTCGGTGGGAGGGCGCCGGAAACCGCCGGTCGGGCGGCTCGATAAGCTCGGTCCATGACCGAGAACCCCGCGACCGGCACCCCCGACCTCGATCCCGAGGACCGCAAGATCGTCACCCTGGCCCGATCGGCCCGCGCCCGTAACGGCGTGCCCGAGGGCGCGGCCGTGCGGGACGAGACGGGGCGTACGTATGTCGCCGGGAGCGTGGAGCTGCCCTCGCTGCGGCTGAGCGCGCTGCGGACGGCGGTGGCCATGGCGGTGGCGTCCGGGGCGAAGTCGCTGGAGGCGGCGGCGGTCGTCACCGAGGCGGCGACGGCGACGGCGGAGGACCTGGCGGCCGTGGGGGATCTCGGCGGGGCAGGCACGCCGGTGTGGGTGGCGGGGCCCGACGGGTCGGTGCGCGTCCGGAACGAGGCGGGCTGAGCCCTTCGCCCCCTGCCGTCCGGTATCCGGCGGCTCCGCCCCCGCGGCCCCGTATCGCGCTGATGTCCCCGGCCGCCGGACCGGCGGGAACTGGCCTTACCCAGGGTAACTTCGGCCACTTTCCCTGACCCTGGAGGAAATCCGGGGGAGTGACTTGCGGTCCCCAGCCGCTCGCGACTCAATGGAATCGCTAGTTCCGACGGGCCGTCAGATACGTCGCGCCGCTCGCGGACCGACCCGCGTACACATCGACTCCGCACCCTCACCGGGGTACCGGTGACGCGTCCGTGTGCCCGGCGTGAGACGACACCGTCTTCCATCCCCACATGGCAATTCCCGTACAAGGGAAGGGAATCCGATGATTCGCAAGCGACTCGGAAGCGCCGCGGCGCTGGCCGCCGGCACCCTCGCCGCGACCGGCCTGGCCTTCGCGCCGACCGCCGCCGCCGTCACCCCGCTGACGGCCACCATCACCGCTACATGCAGCCTCGTCGGCGACGGGGAGGCCACCCTCACGGCCACGCAGACCGGCACGGCCGCGACCATCACGGTCACCTCCACCGAGATCACCACCCCGATCGCCCTGGGCCAGGACTCGGTCAGCTCCACCCTCACCCTGGTGAAGGCCAGTGGCGGCACCACCGTCTTCAGCGGCACCAGGAACCCCGCCATCCCGGCGGGCGGCGGTGTCGAGGTGGGCCCCCTGGACGGCACGGTCGCCCCCGGTGACAGCCTGGAGGCCTTCGGCGGCTCACTGGAGCTGGTGGTCTTCGGGATCCCCATCACCTGCAACGCGAACGGACCGCAGTCCCCGGGTCCCTTCGTGTTCGAGTAGGCACGGCAGGAGCAGTACCGCAGTACCGCAGGACACCAGGACCGGTGCCGCCCGCGTGCGGCGGCACCGGTCCTGGTGCGCCCGTCCGGCTCAGAGCGCGTCGGGCCCGCGCTCGCCCGTGCGTACCCGCACCACCGCGTCCACCGGCACGGCCCACACCTTGCCGTCGCCGATCTTGCCGGTCCGCGCGGCCTCCACGACCGCGTCGATGGCCGCGTCGGCGTCGGCGTCGTCGACGACCACCTCGATACGGACCTTGGGGACGAGGTCCACCTGGTACTCGGCGCCGCGGTACACCTCGGTGTGGCCGCGCTGGCGTCCGTACCCGCTGGCCTCCGTGACGGTCATCCCGTGCACACCGAGTTCCTGGAGGGCGGTCTTCACCTTGTCGAGGCGGTGCGGCTTGACGATCGCGGTGATGAGCTTCATGCCTTGGCCTTGGCCTTCCGGGCGGTGAGGAGGGGTGAGGAGGCCGGGGAACCGTGTCCCGGGCCCCGTGATCGTAGGCCGTCCCGGGGTGCGTCGTAAGGTCCGGGCCGCCTCGGCGTGCGGCAGGGCTCCGATGATCAGGGACAATGGGCGCCATGAGCGTTCGTACCGAGTCATCCGAGCCGTCCGAGGCCAACCACCGCGCCGGCTTCGCCTGCTTCGTGGGCCGCCCCAACGCGGGCAAGTCCACCCTGACGAACGCTCTGGTCGGCCAGAAGGTGGCGATCACGGCGAACCAGCCGCAGACGACGCGGCACACGGTGCGCGGCATCGTGCACCGGGACGACGCGCAGCTGATCCTGGTGGACACCCCCGGGCTCCACAAGCCGCGCACCCTGCTCGGCGAGCGGCTGAACGACATCGTGCGCACCACCTGGGCCGAGGTCGACGTCATCGGCTTCTGCCTGCCCGCGAACGAGAAGCTCGGCCCCGGTGACCGGTTCATCGCCAAGGAACTGGCGTCCATCAAGAAGACGCCGAAGATCGCGATCGTCACTAAGACCGACCTGGTCGACAACCGGACGCTCGCGGAGCAGCTCATCGCCATCGACCAGCTCGGTACGGAGCTCGGGTTCGAGTGGGCGGAGATCGTGCCGGTGTCGGCGGTCGGGGACGAGCAGGTGGACCTGCTGGCGAACCTGATCGTCCCGCTGCTGCCCGAGGGGCCCGCGCTGTACCCGGAGGGCGACCTCACCGACGAGCCCGAGCAGGTCATGGTCGCGGAGCTGATCCGCGAGGCCGCGCTCGAAGGTGTACGGGACGAACTGCCGCACTCCATCGCCGTGGTGGTCGAGGAGATGCTGCCCCGCGAGGACCGCCCCGCCGACAAGCCGCTCCTCGACATCCACGCCTTCGTCTACATCGAGCGGCCCAGCCAGAAGGGGATCATCATCGGCCCCAAGGGCAAGCGGTTGAAGGAGGTCGGCATCAAGTCGCGTAAGCAGATCGAGGCGCTGCTCGGTACGCCGGTGTTCCTCGACCTCCATGTGAAGGTCGCCAAGGACTGGCAGCGGGATCCCCGGCAGCTGCGGAAGCTGGGGTTCTGACGGGCGTTCTTCGCCCCCTCCGCCCCTTCCCGTCCCGTATCCGGGGGCTGCGCCCCCAGACCCCCCTGTCGCGCTGACGCGCTCGTCCTCAAACGCCGGACGGGCTGAGAGTCAGCCGCTCGGCGGGGGCTGCCGCCCCCAGGCCCGCGCATCGCGTTTCGCGCTCGTCCTCAAACGCCGGACGGGCTGGGAGTCGACGGGCTGGGAGTCAGCCGCTCGGTGACAGGTCCTGTACGCCGATCACGCGCAGCAGTTGCAGGCGTTGGTGGGACTCCGTGCCCGGTCGGGCCGTGTGGACGATCAGTTGTTGGTCGTGGCCCGAACTGAGCAGGATCTCGCAGTCGAGTTCGAGCAGACCGACGGTCGGGTGCCGGAAGCGTTTGACCGAGGAGCGGCGTACCGCGACCTCGTGCGCCTCCCACAGCTCCGCGAACTCCTCGCTGGTGGCGCGGAGTCCGGCCACCAGGCGAGCCGGGCCCGGGTCGTCGGGGCGGGCCGCGGTGACCGCCCGCAGGTTGGCGACGTGGGAGCGGGCCAGCTCCCGGCGGTCCTCGGGCAGGAAGAGGTCGCGGGCCCGCGGATCGGTGAAGAAGCGGCGCACGATGTTGCGGTCGGCCGACGCGTGGCCCGCCAGCGCCGCGGCCATCGCGTTCTGGGCGAGGACGTCGCCGTAGTCCGTGACGACCTGCGCGGGCGCGTCGTGCAGCCGGTCGAGGATCAGCAGCAGTCCGGGCCGGACGTGGGCGGAGGCGCTCTCGGAGCGCGGCGGCTCCTCGCCGACCAGGTGGAAGAGATGGTCCCGCTCGTCGCCGCTGAGCCGCAGCGCCCGCGCGAGCGCGCCCAGCATCTGCCGGGACGGCCGCGGGCCACGGGACTGCTCCAGCCGCGTGTAGTAGTCCACGGACATCCCCGCGAGCCCCGCCACCTCCTCCCGCCGCAGGCCCGGTGTACGGCGCCGCGCGCCCGCCGTGAGCCCGACGTCGGAGGGCTCCAGGCGGGCACGGCCGCGGCGCAGGAAGTCGGCGAGTTCGGGTCGGTTCACCCCTCCAGCGTCGCCGAAGGCGCCCGTCTTATCCAGGGAGTGCTGATCCCCTGATCGACGCGTCTCTCCCGGCCGGCGCGATCCCGTCCGAGGCTGGTGGCACCGGACGGAGAGGAACAGATCATGTTGACACTGGTGACGGGAACGACAGGACAGGTCGGCCGACGCTTCGCGCCGAGGCTGCTGGCGCAGGCCCGGACGGGGGAGCGGGTGCGGGTCCTGGTGCGGGACGCGGCCCGTGCCGAGCGGCTGGCGGAGCTCGGGGCGGAGGTCGTTGTCGGGGATCTGCGGGACGCCGGATCGCTCGGCGAGACGGTGGCCGGCGTGCACGCCGTCGTGAACATCGCGGCGTCCTTCCGCGGGGTGCCCGACGAGGAGGCGTGGGCCATCAACCGGGACGCGGCCGTGGATCTCGGCCGCGCCGCGCAGGCCGCCGGGGTACGACGGTTCGTGCAGGTCAGCACGGGGGTCGTATACGGCCTGGGGCGGGGCCGGCCGCTCACCGAGGACGACGAGATCCGGCCCGGCGGCGAGATGTGGGGCGCCTACCCCGAGTCCAAGGCCGAGGCCGAGCGTGAGCTGCTCGCGCTGGAGGGCCTGGACGTACGGATCGGGCGGCTTCCCTTCGTCTACGGCGAAGGGGACCCGCACCTGGCCCAGTCCCTGATGTGGGCCCGCAACTGGGCGGCGTCCCAGCGGCTCCAGATGGCCCACCACGCGGACGTCGCCCAGGGCCTGCTGCGTCTCCTGCACGCGCCGGGCATCGACGGCCGCGTCTACAACATCGCCGACGACGCCCCGGTCACCGCGCTGGAGCTGCACCTGCTCAACGGGGTCGAGATCCCCGCCGAGGCCCACACCCGCACGGACCCCGACCCGTGGTTCGGGGTGATGTCCGCCGAACGGATCCGCCGGGACCTCGGCTTCCGGCCGCTCTTCCCGACCGTCTGGGCGGCCCGGGACGCCGGAGCGCTCTAGGGACCCGGCCCGGGAGCCCGTCCACGGCGTGCTGGACCAGCTTCAGCAGGCCGCCGGGGTCATCTCCTGGCCGCCCGCAGGGAACCCCGCAGCGCGTCCCGCAGCCATCCGTAGGACGCCTTCGGGGTCCGCTCCAGCGTGCCGTGGTCGACGTGCACGAGGCCGAAGCGGCGGGTGTACCCCTCCGCCCACTCGAAGTTGTCGAGCAGCGACCAGACGAAGTAGCCGCGTACGTCGACGCCCGCCTCCAGGGCCCGGTGCAGGGCCCGTACGTGACCGTCGAGGAAGGCGATCCGCTCCTGGTCGTCGATGCCCTCGCAACTGCAGCCGTTCTCGGTGATGACGACGGGCGGCAGCCGGTCGCCGTAGCGCTCGTGGAAGCCGGTGAGCAGTTCGGTCAGGGCCTCGGGAACCACCGGCCAGCCGAAGTCCGTGACCGGGTAGCCCTCCAGTTCCCTTACCGAGAAGGGGAGTTCGGCGGGCAGGGTCAGTCCGCTGAACTCGATCTCCGAGCCCTGGGGGGCGCCCACCTTCGTCGGCTGGTAGTAGTTGACGCCGTACCAGTCCAGTGGCTCCGCGATGATCTTCAGGTCGGCCTCGACGTCGCCGGGGAGCAGTTCGGCGATGCCGTCGGGGTAGCGGCCCAGCAGGAGGGGGTCCGCGAACAGGCGGTTGAGGAGCAGGTCGTAGAAGTCGGCGGCCGCCACGTCCTCGGCGCTGTCCGACGCGGCCCAGGTCGGCCCGTGCGAGTTGGCGATGCCGATGTCGGTGACTCCGGCCGCGCGCAGGGCCTGTGCGCCCAGGCCGTGCGCCAACAGCTGGTGGTGCGCCACCGGCAGGGCGTCGAACAGCAGCTTCCTCCCCGGAGCGTGGGCGCCCAGCGCGTGGCCCAACAGGGTGTGCTCGGCGGGCTCGTTGAGGGTGATCCACTTCGTGACGCGGTCTCCGAGACGGGCGGCGACGACGGCCGTGTACTCGGCGAAGCGCTCCGCCGTCGACCGGTCCAGCCAGTCGAGGCCGACGGGCAGGTCCCAGTGGAAGAGGGTCGGCACCGGACGTACGCCCGCCGCGCGGAGTTCGTCGACCAGGCGGTCGTAGAAGTCCAGGCCCCCGGGGGAGTTCACCCGGGGCCAGGAGATCGAGAAGCGGTACGCGTCCACGCCGAGGTCGCGCAGGAGTGCGACGTCCTCGCGGTAGCGGTGGTAGTGGTCGCAGGCCACCTCGGCGGTGGAGCCGTCCTTCACGCGCCCTGGTTCGGCGGTGAAGGTGTCCCACACCGAGGGAGCGCGTTCGTCGGCGGCTCCCTCGATCTGGTGGGCCGAGGTGGACACGCCCCAGAGGAAGCCGGGCGGGAACTGCGGGAGAGGACTCGTCGCCATGCGCGAGATCATCCTTACCCCCGGTAAGGGAAGTCAACGGGGTCCGGTGAACTGCGAGTCGCGGATTTCGGCGGTGCCCCGTGAGGTGAGGTCTCCACGCGCCGGTCTCTACGCGCCCTCCTTCAACACCCGGGAGATCAGGCTCCGTTGCTCCTCCGTCAGCCGTGGATCGGCCGCGTACACCGTGTCCCCGTCCACGGTGATCCGGTAGCTGAAACCGTCGGGCACGCCGATGGGAGGCGCGCCCCGGCCGGCGGAGAGTGCCTTCTCGGCCAGGGCGTGCCACTCGTGGGCGTCGGGGCGTCCCGAGGTGTCCACCTCGGCATGCCGCTCGATGCCCGCGAACCCGCCCGTGCGCCTTACCTGAATACGCATGGGTCCTGTCTAGTACGAGTCGGGGCGCGGAGCTACGCGGCGGGCACTCCGACCTGTTCCCACGCCTTCAGGACGGCCTGGAGTTCCGCGCCGTCGCCGAAGCGGGTGCGGGCCGCGGCGGTGGTGAGCGCGGCGAAGTCGGTGAAGAGCGCCTGCTGTCCCAGGTCGCCGCCGGTGAGGACGTCGTACCAGATCTGTCCCGCCCGCTCCCAGGCGTGGCCGCCGAGGGCGGTGGCGGCGAGGTAGAAGGCGCGGTTGGGGATGCCGGAGTTGATGTGGACGCCGCCGTTGTCCCGGCCGGTGTTCACGAAGTCGTCCATCGTCGCGGGCTGCGGGTCCTTGCCGAGCACGTCGTCGTCGTACGCCGTGCCCGGCTCCTTCATGGAGCGCAGCGCGATGCCGGTGACGCGCGGGGCGAGCAGGCCCGCGCCGATCAGCCAGTCGGCCTCGGCGGCGGTCTGGCCGAGCGTGTACTGCTTGATCAGCGAGCCGAAGACGTCGGACATCGACTCGTTGAGGGCGCCGGGCTGGCCGAAGTAGGTGAGGTTCGCGGTGTGCTGGGTGACGCCGTGGGTCAGTTCGTGGCCGATGACGTCGACGGGGATGGTGAAGTCGAGGAAGATCTCGCCGTCACCGTCGCCGAACACCATCTGCTCGCCGTTCCAGAACGCGTTGTTGTAGCTGTCGTCGTAGTGCACGGTCGCGTCCAGTGGCAGGCCCTCGCCGTTGATCGAGTTGCGCCGGTAGGCGTTCAGGAACAGCTCGAAGGTCGCGCCGAGTCCGGCATAGGCGCGGTTGACGGTGGCGTCCTTGCCGGGCTTGTCACCCTCGTCGCGGACCTTCCGGCCGGGCAGGTCCGTGCGGTGGCGGGCGTCGTAGATCGTGCGGTGCGGCTTGTCCTCGACGGCTTCGCTGGCCGGGGCCACCGCGGGCGCGCCGATGACCGTGGTCAGCCGTCGGCGGGTGCGTTCCAGGGCGTCCCGCTCCAGGGTGCGGCGGGCGGGCCCGGCCAGTGTGGGGTCCTCGGCCTGAGCCAGCGTGTCCAGGACGTGGGGCGGCACGATGGTGCAGAAGACAGGCTCGAAGCCTGCCGGATTGGCGGTCATGTCGGGCACATTTGCACTGAGTCATGACTCTGTCACTACCGGCAACCATGATTGGTGAAATGTGCCGATAAGGGGTCCCCGACCTGGTCGCGGAGTGGTATGGCGCACTTTTTGCCCCATTTGCGCGAGCGGTCCCGCATAGTGATACGGGCCCCCGCATCCGGTGCGGCTCGGCTAGCATGCGGAGCATCATGCGTTTCGGGCTGCTCCTCCTTAGCTGCCGCGGCGAGGGCCTGTAAGTCGAGGCCGACCCCCTCCCCGCGGAGTCTGGCGTTGCGCCGTCGGCCGTCCTTCAGGACACCCACGAGGAGCCCTCGCATCATGGCGAACAGCCAGAACCGCCAGCAGTCCACTTCCATGCCGGTGCACAAGTACCGCCCGTACGACCAGGTCGACATCGCCGACCGTACGTGGCCGGACAACCGGATCACCGTCGCACCCCGCTGGCTCTCCACCGACCTGCGTGACGGCAACCAAGCCCTGATCGACCCCATGTCGCCCGCTCGCAAGCGCGAGATGTTCGACCTGCTGGTGAAGATGGGCTACAAGGAGATCGAGGTCGGGTTCCCGGCCTCCGGCCAGACCGACTTCGACTTCGTGCGCTCGATCATCGAGGAAGAGGGCGCGATCCCGGACGACGTCACGATCTCCGTGCTGACCCAGGCCCGCGAGGACCTGATCGAGCGGACCGTGGAGTCCCTGGTCGGCGCCAGGCGCGCCAACGTCCACCTGTACAACGCGACCGCCCCCGTCTTCCGCCGGGTCGTCTTCCGCGGCTCCAAGGACCAGATCAAGCAGATCGCCGTCGACGGCACCCGGCTGGTCATGGAGTACGCCGAGAAGCTGCTGGACGAGCGGACGTCGTTCGGCTACCAGTACAGCCCCGAGATCTTCACCGACACCGAGCTGGACTTCGCCCTGGAGGTCTGCGAGGCCGTCATGGACGTCTGGCAGCCAGGACCGGACCGCGAGATCATCCTCAACCTGCCCGCCACGGTGGAGCGTTCGACCCCCTCCACGCACGCGGACCGCTTCGAGTGGATGTCGCGGAACCTCTCCCGCCGCGAGTACGTCTGCGTCTCCGTCCACCCGCACAACGACCGCGGTACGGCGGTGGCCGCGGCCGAGCTGGCGCTGATGGCCGGCGCCGACCGCATCGAGGGCTGCCTGTTCGGGCAGGGCGAGCGCACGGGCAACGTCGACCTGGTCACCCTGGGCATGAACCTGTTCTCGCAGGGCGTCGACCCGCAGATCGACTTCTCGAACATCGACGACGTCCGGCGCACCGCCGAGTACTGCAACCAGATGGAGGTCCACCCCCGTCACCCGTACGTCGGCGACCTCGTCTACACCTCCTTCTCCGGCTCCCACCAGGACGCCATCAAGAAGGGCTTCGACGCCATGGAGGCCGACGCCGCCGCCAAGGGCGTCACCGTCGACGACATCGAGTGGGCGGTCCCGTACCTGCCGATCGACCCGAAGGACGTCGGCCGCTCCTACGAGGCGGTCATCCGCGTCAACTCGCAGTCGGGCAAGGGCGGTATCGCGTACGTCCTGAAGAACGAGCACAAGCTGGACCTGCCGCGCCGGATGCAGATCGAGTTCTCCCGGCTCATCCAGGCGAAGACGGACGCCGAGGGCGGCGAGGTCACCCCGCAGGAGATCTGGTCGGTCTTCCAGGACGAGTACCTGCCCAACTCCGGGAACCCGTGGGGCCGCGTCCAGGTCAAGACGGGCCAGACGACGACCGACCGCGACGGCATCGACTCGCTGACCGTCGAGGCCTCCGTGGACGGCCAGGACGTGGTTCTGACCGGCACCGGCAACGGTCCGATCTCCGCGTTCTTCGACGCCCTCCAGTCCATCGGCATCGACGTACGCCTGCTGGACTACCAGGAGCACACGATGAGCGAGGGCGCCTCCGCGCAGGCCGCCTCCTACATCGAATGCGCTGTCGGCGACAAGGTTCTGTGGGGAATCGGGATCGACTCGAATACGACACGTGCCTCGCTGAAGGCCGTGGTCTCCGCCGTCAACCGCGCGGAGCGCTGACCCCTTTCACCTGGCTTTTTCCCGGCCCCGTCCGCCTTCCGAGGCGGGCGGGGCCAGGTCGTTTACCGGCCAATCCGTGTGCGGGTCACGGGTGGGTCTCGTCGGGGGTACTGACTCTTCCTCAACAATGTGGCTAACATCACGCCAGCGCGGCGATGTTGCCGCGGCGTTACGGAGGTGTGCGACGGTGCTGCCAGGATGGGGACGAAACGGTCGGGCAGTTCCGGTTTCCCGGATCCTGGGCTTCCGTACGGCGTGGACGACCGTGGGCGACGGCGAGTTCTTCTGTCCGGGCTGCGGAGGCGACCGCAACTTCCAGCGGCTCGTCGGGCGGCGCCGCTTCACCTGCCTCGGCGTTCCCGTTCTCCCGCGCGGCGAGACCGGGCCCGTCGTCGAATGCGCCGCCTGCGGTCAGCACTACGGCGCCGACGTCCTCGACCATCCCACCACCACCCGCTTCTCCGCGATGCTCCGCGACGCCGTCCACACCGTCGCCCTCGCCGTGCTCGCCACGAGCGGCAGCTGCGCCCGTACGTCCCTGGAGACCGCCGCCTCGGCCGTCCGCTCGGCAGGCTTCGACGACTGCACGGAGGACCAGCTCGGCGCCCTCGTCGAGGCGCTCGCCGCGGACACCGGGCGGGTCTTCGGGGAGCCGTGCGGCGCGAGTCTGGCCATAGAGCTCCACGAGGCACTCGACCCGCTGGCCCCGCACCTCGCGCCCACCGGCCGGGAGGCGATCCTCCTCCAGGGGGCACGGATCGCGCTCGCCGACGGGCCGTACACGCCCGCCGAGCGTGATGTCCTGGCGACGGTGGGCGCGGCGCTGACGATCCGCGCGGACGACGTGACGCGCCTCCTGGCGGCGGCGCGCACCCCCTCCTGACGCCCGCCGCCGCACTCTCCCGAAGGACCGGCGGCCGGGCGCCTTCCCGCACGGCCCGCCGCCCTGACGGGTCGTCAAGATGCAGTAGCGCGCGCATATCTCCGCGCCCCGACGGGCAAACCAGGTCCCGCAGGACATCCCACCTTCCCTCTCCCCTGTCCTCCGCCCCATGCCCTCCGCCCCATGTCCTGCGAGCCGATTCCATCGTTCTGTGTCTGCCGTCCGTCGCAGTCCAGGGAGCGCCATGACCGTCATGAGCCGTACGGCCGCGTTCGCGGCGGCCACCGCACTCCTCGCCGCCGTCGCGGGCCCCGGCAGCGCCTCCGCCGGCCCGCTGTCCTCGCGGGACTGCACCTCCTCCGTGCCGTTCACCGCGGGCCAGGACGGCTACGACACCTACCGGATCCCGGCCACCGTCACGACGCCGGCCCGCACACTGCTCGCCTTCGCCGAGGGGCGGGTCGGCGGCGCGGGCGACACCGGCAGCATCGACGTCGTCGTCAGGCGTTCCTACGACCACGGCTGCACCTGGGGCGCGCTGCGGGTCGTCGCGTCCGGGAACGGCGACACCCGGGGCAACCCGGCGCCCGTCGTTGACCCCCGGACCGGGCGGATCGTGCTCGTCACCTCGTACAACAGCGGGTCGGTGACCGAGCGGCAGATCATGCGGGGCGAGGTCACCGCGGCGCAGAGCCGCCGGGTCTTCGTGCAGACGAGCCGTGACGACGGGCTCAGCTTCTCCGCGCCCCGTGACATCACCGCGGAGGTGAAGTCGCCGAACTGGCGGTGGTACGCCACCGGGCCCGGCCACGCGGTCGCCCTGCGGCACGGGCCGCACGCCGGGCGGCTGCTGGTCGCCGCCAACCACTCCGTCGCGCCGCCGGCCGGGTCCGCCGACACCGGGCAGGAGCCCAGGTACTACGGCGCCCACGCGATCTACAGCGACGACGGCGGGGCGAGCTGGCGGCTCGGGTTCGTCGACGACTCCTACGACGGGGTCGACAACGCGAACGAGAGCGGCGCGGCCGAACTGGCCGATGGGCGGGTGTACTTCAGCTCGCGTGACCAGAACGGGACGAGTGTGGGGAACCGGCTCGACTCGTACTCCGCTGACGGGGGTGAGAGTCTGACGCGTCCGTACGCGGTGCAGCACAGCCTGGACGATGTGCCCGTCGTCCAGGGCAGTGTTCTCCAACTGCGGGGGGCCGACGGTGCGTTGCTCTTCTCCGGGCCGTCCGTTCCCACCGCTCGGCGGGGGATGGCTGTGTGGCGGAGTGCTGACGCCGGGGCGACGTTCGCCAAGGCGGTCACGTTGTCGGCTTCCCCTGCCGCGTACTCCGATCTGGTGCCGCTCGGGACCGGGCGGGTGGGGGTGCTGTACGAGACCGGTGTCTCGGGGACGTACGAGCGGATCGAGTTCCGCCGGGTACGGGTCGCGGACCTGCGGGGGTAGGGGGTGGTTTTTTCGCCCCCTCCGCCCCTTCCCGTCCCATTCCTGGGGGCTGCCGCCCCCAGACCCCCGCATCGCGCTGACGCGCTCGTCCTCAAACGCCGGACGGGCTGAAAGATTTCTAGCGCCGCCCGGCGGAAAATTTCAGCCCCTCCGGCGTTTGAGGAGCGGGGGTTCGGGGGCGGAGCCCCCGAGTACGGGACGGGAAGGGGCGGAGGGGGCGAAGAAAGCCTCTACAGCAGGCCCGCCGACGCCAAGTACTTGCCCACCCGTTCGATCTCCGCCTCCGACAGGGCGACCTGCGGCTCCGCCGTGACGGGACAGTCGATGATGCCCCGGAGGTACAGGGCGGCCTTGAACGCACCGAGACTGGCGGAGCTGGCGCCCATACGGGTGGGATCACCCACCGCCACCATCGCGAACAACGCGCACAGCCGCTCCTGCTCGGCCCGAGCCCGCCCCAGGTCACCGTTCCGGGCGTGCCGGTACAGCCGTACGTACCCCTCGGGGTCGACGTTGGCGAGCCCGGGGACGACCCCGTCCGCCCCGAGCGCGAGCGCGGAGTCGACGACGAGTTCGGAGCCGGTCAGGACGCTGAAGCCGGTGATGCCGGGGTGCGTACGGGCGCCGATGACGACGGAGCGGAAGGCGGCGAGGTCGCCGCTGGAGTCCTTGAGGCCGGCCAGGGAGCCGTCGGCGGCCAGTTCGAGGATCAGTTCGGGGCTGAGCTTGGTGTGGACGGACATCGGCAGGTCGTAGGCGAAGAGGGGCACGGGCGAGCGGGCGGCGAGGACGCGGAAGTGGCGGACGATCTCGGCGGGGTGGGTGCGGGTGTAGAAGGGGGCGGTCACCACGACGGCGTCGGCGCCCGCGGCGGTGACGTACGCGATGTGGTCGAGGACGCGCGGCGTCGTCATGTCGATCGCCCCGGCGAGGACGGGGAGCTGCCCGCCGACGTGCGAGACCACCGTGGAGACGACGAGCCGCCGGTGCGCGTCCGTCAGATACGCGGCCTCCGACGACGAACCGAGCACGAACAGGCCGTCCACCCCGCCCTCCACGAGATGGTCCACCAGCCTGGTGAGCGAGCGGACGTCCACCTCGCGGTCCGGCGTCAGGGGCGTGCAGACGGGCGGGACGACACCGGTCAGCAGGGCGGGGACGGTCATGGAGGCTCCCTGGGTGCTACTGGAACGGGACGTCGGCCGTGGCGGCGGCCGGCGCGGCGGACAGCGCCTGCGCGACCAGATCGCGCGTGGACTGGCCCTCCTCCACAGGATGGTGGCACCGGTAGCGGTGATCGGCGCGCGACGCGGCCGTGAAGTCGGGCATGGCCCCGGCGCACACCTCGTCCGCCTTCCAGCACCGGGTACGGAACGGGCACCCCGACGGGGGACGGGTGGCCGAGGGGACGGGGCCCACCAGCGGGATCGGGTCGATGGGGTCCAGGAGACCCGGGGTGGCCGAGAAGAGGGCGCGGGTGTACGGGTGCCGGGAGCTGTCGGTGACCTCGTGAGCCGGTGTCTCCTCCACGATCCGGCCGAGGTACATCGTGATCACCCGGTCGCTCATCCTGCGCACGGTCTGGATGTCGTGCGAGACGAACACCAGGGCCAGGCCCAGACGTTCCTTCAGGTCGAGGAGGAGGTTGAGGATCTGGGCGCGGACCGACACGTCCAGGGCGCTCGTCGGCTCGTCGGCCACCACCAGGTCGGGGTCCAGGGCCAGTGCGCGGGCGATGGCCACGCGCTGGCGCTGGCCGCCGGAGAGCTGGCCCGGCAGACCGTCGGCCAGCACCCGCGGCAGGCCCACCAGCTCCATCAGCTCCCTGACCCGCTCCTCCCGCTCGGCCGGGGTTCCGCGCTTGTGGACGTCCAGCGGGTCCCGCAGGATCTGCCGGATCGTCAGACGGCGGTTCAGGGCGGTCGACGGGTCCTGGAAGATCATGCCGGTGCTGGCGCCGACGGTCTCGCGCCGTTCGGTGGGGCTCAGCGACCAGAGGTCCCGGCCGCCGAACGTCACCGTGCCGGACGTCGGCCGCTGCACCCCCACCAGCACCTTGGCGAGCGTCGACTTGCCGCACCCGGACTCGCCCACCACACCGACCGTCTCGCCGGGCGCGATGGAGAGGTCGGCGCCGGTCAGCGCGTACACCCGGTCGCGGGTGAACAGACCACCGGTGCGGGCCTTGTGGACGACATGGGCGTCGGAGAGGGCCAGCAGGGGGTTCCCGTTCCGGGAGAGTGGCCTGGTCCCCTCGGCCGACGGCAGGCCGTCTTCGCCTGTCGGCGTGTTCAATTCACGACCTCGCTTCCGGTCGGCTCCGGCGTCAGGTCGATCGCCGGATGGTGGCAGGCCGTCAGGTGATTGCGGTTCCCCAGCAGTTCGGGCGGCGTCTCACGGCAGCGCTCGCTCGCCATCGGGCAGCGGTCGGCGAACCGGCAGCCGATCGGGAAGTCCGAGGGGGAGGGCACGACGCCCTTGATCTGCGTCATCCGCTCGGCCGCGGTCTCCAGCGAGAGGACGCTGCCGAGCAGCCCGCGCGTGTAGTGGTGGGCCGGTTCCTCCACGAGGTCGGCGGTGACCCCCGTCTCGACGATCTGGCCGCCGTACATGACCACGACCCGGTCGGTGACCGCCGAGACCAGCGCCAGGTCGTGCGAGACGAGGATCAGCGCGAAGTCCAGCTCGGCGCGCAGCCGCAGGAGAAGCTCCATGACCTGGGCCTGGACCGTCACGTCGAGGGCCGTCGTCGGCTCGTCGGCGACGATCAGCTTGGGGTCGCGGGACAGGGCCATCGCGATCAGGACGCGCTGGCGCTGGCCACCGGAGAGCTCGTGCGGGTAGCTGCGCAGGGTGCGTTCGGGATCGAGGCCGACCAGATCGAGGAGTTCCGCCGGAGTGCGCCTGCCTCCCCGTCGTACGACCTGTTTGAGCTGCGCCTTGATCGTCATCGCCGGGTTCAGCGACGACAGCGCGTCCTGGTAGATCATCGCCATCTCGTGGCCGAGGAGCCGGCGCTTCACGCGCATCGGCTCGCCGATCAACTGCCGCTGGTTGAACCGGACATGGCCGCTGACCCGGGCGCCCTTCGGCTCCAGGCCCATCAGCGTCAGCGCGGTCAGCGACTTGCCACAACCGGACTCGCCGACCAGCCCGAGCACCTCACCCGGCCGCACCTCGAAACTGATGCCGTCGACGATGTCCACACCCCCGTGGCGGGCGTCGAAGCCGATGGCCAGGTTCTCGACGGCCAGGACGGGCAGCGCGCCCTCGGGAAGCGGGCGGGCCCGGTCGCGGAGCCGCCGGGCGGCCTCGGTGAGCCCCGGCAGCGCCAGGACCTTCCCGCTGCCGGGCTCGGGGGCCTCCAGCCGGTCCTTCGCCTCGCGCGCGGGGACGTCCCGGGCGGCGGGCGCGGCCCACGCGTCCGAGACGCCCTCGGAGAGGATGTTCAGCGACAGCACGGTGACCAGCATCAGCAGGCCCGGGAAGACCGTGGCCCACCAGCCGCCGGTCAGCACCATGTTCTTGCCGTCCGCGATGACGCTGCCCCAGGACGGGTCCGGGGGCCGCACGCCCGCGCCGATGAACGACAGCGAGGCCTCGAAGACGATGGCCTCGGCGACCTGCACCGTGCAGAACACCAGGATCGGGGCGGCGCAGTTGACGGCCACGTGCCTGATGACGATGTGCGGGGTGCGGGCGCCGATGACGTGCTCGGCGGTGACGTAGTCCTCGCCGTACTGGGCGAGGACGTTCGCCCGTACGACCCTCGCCACTGACGGAGTGAACAGGAAGGCGATCGCGCAGATCAGCACCGTGATCCCGCCGCCGAACACGGCGACCAGGACGGCGGCCAGCGCGATACCGGGGAACGCCATGACCACGTCCAGGCAGCGCATCAGCGTCTCGTCGACCGCCTTGCGCGAGGTCGCGGCGACCGCGCCGAGGAGCGCGCCCACCACGAGGGCGAGCGCGGTGGCGCCCAGCCCGATCGCGAGGGACCAGCGGGCGCCGTACATCAGCCGGCTCATGATGTCCCGGCCGAGGCTGTCCTGCCCCATCCAGTGGCTCGCGGACGGGGCGCCGGTGCCGCCGACCAGCGACTGCTGGTCGAGCGGGTCGTCCGGGGCGAGCAGCGGCGCGAAGACCGCGACCAGGACCACCAGGACCAGGAAGCAGACGGCGATCCTGGACAGCAGGGGCAGCCGGCGCCGGCCGCGCAGCCGGATGCCGGGCCGGGACAGGGCGTCCGTGAGACGTTTGCGATGGAACGGCGTGAACATCAGGTCGCCTCCCTCAGCCGCGGGTTGACCAGCAGATACAGGATGTCGATGGCGAGGTTCACGACGACGAAGCCGATGGCCGTGGTCAGGACGACGCCCTGTACGACCGCCGGGTCGCCGTTCTTCACGGCGTCGATCATCAGCTTCCCCATGCCGGGCAGCGAGAAGATCGTCTCGATGACGACCGCCCCGCCGAGCAGATAGCCCACCCGCAGCCCGAGCACGGTCAGCGGGTTCATCAGGGCGTTGCGCAGGACGTTGCGGCCGACCACCACGTGCGGCGGCAGGCCGCTGCCGATCGCCGTCCGCACGTAGTCCTTGTCGAGCTCCTCGACCACCGAGGTCCGCACGATCCGGGTGAGCTGCGCGGCGACCGGCAGGGACAGCGCGAGCGCGGGCAGCGTCATGGTCTTGAGCCAGCCGGTCACCGAGTCCTCCGGGTTGATGTACCCGCCGGTCGGGAACCAGCCCAGGTCGACGGCCAGGTACTGGATCATCAGCAGCGCCAGCCAGAAGCCGGGCGCCGCGACGCCCGTGAGCGAAACGACGCGGATGACCTGGTCGGGCAGCCGGTCGCGGTAGATGGCGGCGGTGACCCCGCCGAGCAGCGAGAGGACGACCGCGATGCCGAGGCCCAGGAAGGTGAGCTGAAGGGTGAGCGGCAGTGCGGTGGTGATCTGCTGGAGCACCGGTTCCCTGGTCAGCGCACTGGTGCCCAGGTCGCCGTGCAACAGGTCGCCCAGGAAGGAGAAGTAGCGGACGGGGAAGGGATCGAGGAGGCCGTTGCGCTCCCGGAACTCGTTGAGCTGCTGCGGAGTCGGGTTGGCGCCCTGGAAGAACGCGGACGCCGGGTCGACGTCCGAGAACCGCATCACGATGAACACGAACAGGACGATCCCGAGCATCAGCGGTACGAGCAGGGCGACGCGGCGGAGCAGGATTCTTGCGACGGTGACCACGTGCTGACTACCTCCGTTCTACGCCCACTTGGCTTGCAGGAGGTTGATTCCGGGGTACGGCTGTGCCCTTATCCCCGCGAGCCTGCGCGGGTTCCAGGCCGTCATCAGCTCGTTGTGCACGACCGGATAGAGCACGGCCTGTTCGGCGACGACGTCGATGTAGTCCTGGATCATCGTCTTCTTCCTGGTGGCGTCCGGCTCGCGCGTCGCCTGGGCCATGTCCTTGAAGAGCTTCCTGGCGACGGGGTCGCCGCTCCAGCGGGCATAGCCCATCCACAGGTTCTGCGGGCCGTAGTTGTAGTGCATGATCAGGTCGGCGTCGACGCCGAACTGGTTGGGGTTCGAGGCGGCGGCGACCACTTGGTAGTCCTGCTTCTGGTCCATTTTCGTGAAGACGGCCGTCGTCTCCTGCGGGTCGAGCGTCGTTCTGACGCCGATCGCGTCCCAGGAGGCCTTGATGGTCGGCAGGCAGTCGACGATCCAGCTGACGTTGACCGCCATGATGGAGACCTTCAGCCCGGTGACCCCGGCCTCGGCCAGCAGCCGCTTCGCCCTCACCGGGTCGTACGCGTAGACGGTCCTCGCCGGCCGGTAGCTCGGGTTGCCCTCGTTGAGGAACGAACTCGACGCCCTGCCATGCCCCTTGAGGGCGACCTCGATCAGCTTGTCCGTGTCGATGGCGTAGTGCAGCGCCTGCCGCACCCGTACGTCGTCGAAGGGTTCGCGCTGGGTGTTGAACATCAGGAAGAGGTTGTTCATCCCCGCGGCGCCCTGGACGGTCATGCCGCCCTGCCTGAGCTGCTGGATGTTGGCGTACGGGATGTTGTCCGCGATCGGTGCCCCGGCGCTCGCCCCCGAGACCTTCGCGACCCGGGGCGCGGCGTCCACCATGGTCAGCCAGTTCATCTTCTTGAAGGCCGCCCTGCGCGGGCCGTTGTAGTCGGGGAACGCGGCGAAGGTGGTGTTCGACTTCGGGTGGTGGGCGGCCTGCCGGTAGGGGCCCGAGCCGATCGCCTTGCCGCGGATCGCGTCGTCCCACGCGCCGGGCCGGGAGAAGACGTGCTTCGGCATGACCTTCGCGAGCGTGAGCCGTGAAACCCCCTCGGGAAAGGGGAAGTTGAGGACCAGCTCGACGTTCATCGCGTCGATCTTCCTGACCTCGCGCAGCCAGCTCGCGAAGAAGCCCTTGCCGAGGGTCTGTGTCCCGGGGTCCAGGATCCGGTCGAACACGAAGACCACGTCGTCGGCGGTGACGGGCTTCCCGTCGTGGAACCGGGCGCCGGGGCGCAGCTCGAACTTCCAGGACGTGCCGGTGAGGTCGGCGGGGATCCGGGTGGCGAGCGCGGCGTACGGCTCGCGGGTGATCGGGTCCGTGTCGAGCAGGCCCTCGTAGATGTGGTTGTTGGCGGCCATGGAGAAGGCGGACGCCGTCTGCGTCGGATCCCAGCTGCCGTCGTTCCCGTAGCCGATCACGGCCGTCAGCGTCGCGTCGGAGCCGGTTCCGCCGCCCGTGTCGTTCGTCGACTCAGGGCCGCACGCCGAGAGCGAGGAGGCGGCGGCTGCCGCACCCAGCGCACCGGTGTACTTCAGGAGCGACCGGCGGCGCGGCGCCGGAGTGGGGGTCACGTCGCGCACGGTTCCTCCAGTGAGGAGTGGTCCGGTGGGGGGTTCGGTGGGGAGTCCGGTGAGGGGTCCGGTCAGGGGGAGATACGACGTCCTACGTCATAGGGGAGCAGCGCGACCATAAGAGGGGGCGTAAGGGGGGTCAAGGGGACACGCACGAATGGCGTATGTTCCAAAGGTGCGACCAATGGCACCCAAAAGTGTGACCAATTCGCCCGGAAAGTAAGCCTGATTGACGTTTCTTCATCCCGGAGGTGGGACGTCGGATGTCCAGCGAGCGTACGATGCGGCGCATGCCCGAGGAGCCCGGTGGCCGTCGCGGACCCGGGCGCGGGGTGAGCGGCCAGGTCCGGCACGAGGTCGTCCAGCTGATCCTCGACCGGGAACTGCGGGCCGGTGCGCCGCTGCCGACCGAGACGGAGCTGATGGAGGACCTCGGCGTCAGCCGCAACTCCGTCCGCGAGGCCCTCAAGGCACTCCAGGCCCTCGACATAGTCGACATAAGACACGGCTACGGCACCTACGTCGGCGAGGCGTCGCTGACGCCGCTGGTGGACGGCCTGACGTTCCGTACGCTCGCCCGGTCCGGCGACGACGCGAGCGCGCTGGCCGAGATACTCCAGGTCCGCGAGGTACTGGAGGAGGGGCTGATCCGCCGGGTCGCGGGCACCCTCTCCGAGCCCGAGCTCGACGGCCTCGAATCCGTCGTGACCCGGATGGAGACCGCGGGGCGTGAGGGCGGTCCCTTCGCCGAACTCGACCGCGAATTCCACGAGTTGCTGTACGCCTCGCTCGGCAACGCGCTCGTCCCGCAGCTTCTCGGCGCCTTCTGGGCCGTCTTCCGCCGCGTCTCGGGAGTCCGCGGCTGGACCGACGACCCGGCCCCCGAGGTCACCGTCCGCCGCCACCGCGACATCGTCACCGCCCTGCGCGCCCACGACGTCGAGGGCGCGCAGCGGGCGATGGCCGTCCACTTCCGGGGCGTCGAGGCGCGGGCCGCGCAGGAGTCGCGAGGGGTGAGCTGATCCGGTGACCGAGCCTCAGCCCTGGAACCCGGACGGCGCGGGCGTCCTGCGCCTCCCCTCCGGCCGCCTGGTACGGGGCCGCGCGCTGCGCCGCCCGCTCGACCCGGCGGCGCCGGTCCCCTCGTACGCCGTCCATCTGCTCGGCCGGCGGCCGCCCGAGGTGCCCTGGGAGTCGAGCTGGATCCGCTGGCCGGACTTCCGCCTCCCGGCGGACCGCGCGCTCGCCCGCGAGACGCTGGCCGGGGCCTGGCGCCGGTCGGCGGCCGAGCGGGTCGAGATCGCCTGCGGCGGGGGCAGGGGCCGTACCGGGACGGCACTGGCGTGCCTCGCGGTCCTGGACGGCGTGCCCGCGGACGAGGCCGTGGACTACGTGCGGCGCAACTACGACCGGCGGGCGGTGGAGACGCCCTGGCAGCGGGGGTACGTGCGGGGCTTCACGGGGTGACGACGGCAGCTCACAACTGCCGGACCATGACGTAGCGGTCACCGCCCGGCCCGAAGTAGTCCTTCTGGAGATCTCCCTCGGTGGTGAAGTCCAGGGATTTGTAGAGGTCGATGGCGGTGTCGTTCTCGGGGGCCACCGACAGCCGTACGGTGTGGACGCCGTCGGCGCGCAGGAGGTCCAGGACCCGCAGCATGAGCCGTCGGCCGAGGCCGCGTCCTCGCCGGTCCCGGGTGATGCCGAGGCCCAGCACACAACTGTTGCCGTCCACCGCCGTACCGGCCAGGACGTACCCCTGGATGCCCTTGCCGTCGTCGATGACGAGGAAGTGCCTGGAGTAGAGGTCGTAGAACTGGCGCATCACGGTGTAGGAGTACGAGTCCCGCTCGAAGAGTTCCTGGTCGAGCAGGGTGGTGGCCTCCAGGTCGGACAACTCCACGCCCCTCATCCGCGGCGGGGGATCCTCGGGAACGCTCTTCGACGCGTCCGGTACAGCTGTCATGCCGCCCCCTGGTGAGATGCGGAGGTGAGTTGACCTCATATGGGTGAATGCGTGTCGAACGGCCTGCTTCCTGCCAATCGTGCCAATCGGTCGATTAAGCGGAGGTCCGACCAGCATTACTTGGCTGCTCGCGGCTGACCAAGGGCGGTTCCGGACCAAAAATCCTTTCGTTTCGCCGCGTCCCTTCGTGTCGTGGGACCGCTACAACATGGCGAACGCGGGTGCAGGATGTCGGGGTCGCGGTACGGTGGAAGGATGGACTTGAGATCTCCCGAGAGCCTCCCTATGCTCAACGCCGATGCGCCTTGGGATGCCTTCGATCCGGATGCCTACTTCGATCACAATTACCGTGACGTGCTCGCAGCCGACGCGGAGATCGTCGAGCTGGTAGGCCGGTACTTCTCTGATCATTTTCGAGGGAAACTCAATCGTCCTGTTCTGGGTATTGACGTCGGCGCGGGGGCGAACCTGTATCCGGCGCTCTCCATGCTTCCCTGGTGCCGCGAGATCACCCTTCTTGAGCGGTCGCCGAAGAACGTGGAGTATTTGAACCGCCAACTGCGCGACTTCGAGCCGGAGTGGGGCAGGTTCTGGAAGCTGCTGTGCGACCAGGACGAGGCGTACCGCGCAGTCGACGCGGACCGGAGAGCACGGTTCCGCCAGGTGGTCCGGGTCCGGGAGGCCGATCTGTTCGGCCTGGAGGACCGGAATCCGCTCAGCCCGCGCCCGCGTCAGGAGCGCTACCAGATCGGCACGATGTTCTTCGTCGCCGAGTCGCTGTCCAGTTCCCATGACGAGTTCCGGCGTGCGGTCGAGTGCTTCGTACGCGCTCTCGCTCCCGGTGCTCCTTTCGCCGCCGCCTTCATGGAGGGCTCGAAGGGATATCACGTCGGCGACCGGTTCTTCCCGGCCTGTGATGTCAACGAATTGCAGGTCGATGAAATCCTCGACGAGTTCGCGGAGAACGTGACGTACCACCGGCTGGGCGAAGTGCGTCCCGGGCACACGGGGATCATCCTTGCCCTCGGGCATCGCAAGCCGCATTCCGTCGCCCTTTTCAGATGGCTGAAGCGGATGCTCCGGCGCGACGCCTGAATTCAGCAGGCATATTCGGCCGGGAAGCGGCACTACCTGTGTGAGGGGGCATGGGGATGCAGATCAAGCCACGTCAGCACCTGTTGGATATCTGGCAGGCGATTGCCAGGCACTCATTCGACGACGGAAAGTGGGTCTGGGGGGAATGGGGAGGTCGCAGCAGTGTCGCGGACGCCGAGCGGCTGCTGTGTCTCATGTATCCAGCGACCGAGATCCCCGCGTTCCGCCTCGATGAGCCGGACACCACCCAGCGCGACATCGAAAAGGTCCTGAAGCGGGTCGGGGGACGCCTGGAGATCCCCGGGAATCTCGTCACGGTGCTCGGCCAGTTCATGGAGATGCACACCGGACCCGACGGCAAGCCCACATTCGCCGGTGGCTACTACTTCAACAGCCAGGACGAGAACGAGGAAGTCACCCAGGAACAAGGGGAGTTGGGCGTTGTCGACGCCTTCTCCATGTCGATCACGCTCTGTCTGGCCACGCTCGGATTCCTCAAGATCTACGAAGAGAAGACCTCGCGAACGGACATGAAGAAGTCCATCGCGGAACTCCGGGAGGCCACCAGTGTCCGGCTGACCGCCGCGATGGTCAGCCTGCTGCGCTCCTTCGCCGTCAACGTCTTCGACCCCGACTCCCCGCAGGGACAGCGGCTGCGCCGCCTTGTCGGACAGGGCCGGCTGTCCGAGCGGGCCGTCCTCCAGCAGTTCCAGCGCCGCTTCAAGCCGCTGCGCGCCACGATCACCGAGGGCCTCACCCTCGGCGTCGACGTCGAGGACGGGCTCAGGGACGACAGCCAGCTCTTCGAGTGCGGCTGGGCCTGGGGGCTGGTGAAGGACGCGCCGGAAGTGGAGATCACGACGCCGGAGGGGGAGCCCGACGAACGGATCGCCCAGCCCGACGGCGTCGCCGACTCCGTGCCCTACCTCTACTTCACCGTGGTCGCACTCGACGGCATCCAGGACCTGTTCTCGGACCGCTCCCTCACCCTCGGCCTGCTCACCCCCGAACAGCAGACGCTCGCCGGCGCGCTCAGGCTGCGCTGGGAGATCACCCAGCAGTACTGGTCGGGGATCGCCCGCTTCGACCCGGACCGCTGGCCGCTGGAGGACCTCCCCTGGCGTACGACGGGACAGCGGCTGGAGTCCGACTACTTCTCGCTGTCCGTCGCGGCCATCGTCGTCCACGACCTGGTCCGGCGACGCGCCACCGACGACGACCTCACCCGCACCGTCACCGTCATGGAACGCCTGGCCGAACGCGGCCGTGTCACCAGCCGCATGGCCGTCGACGACCCGGCCGTCCAGCTCCACAGCCCGGGTGTCACCCTGCCGCTCCAGGGCAGCGAGCGGGCGGGCCCGCCGCTGTGCTGGACGATGACCGACTTCTCCGCCCAGTTGCTCAAACGGACCATCCAGCTCTGCGAGTTGTCCCGCAACATCAGCTCGCACGACCGGCTGTTACGGCTCGCCGAGGACATCCTCGACCACCTCTGGCAGCGGCGTATCCAGGAGGGCGAGGGCACCGGACTCTGGGACAACGTGCACGCGGTCTACCCCGTCGCGCCGCAGAACGGCACGCTGCCGTCCTGGAGCATCACCGAGCGGGTCACCGAGTGCATGGTCGCCGCGCGCAAGCTCTACGAGTCGCGCCCCATCCGCAGTCCCGAACTCACCGTCATGGCGCAGGCGTTGCTCAGCGAGTCGACGCACCTCTTCGGCTTCGAACAGATGGAACACAGCACGGCGGGCGACAGCGAACGGGGCAAGTCGCTCAGGAGCATCGAGATCAGGCTCCGCCGCGCCCGCCGCGTCCTCGACGAACAGCCCGGCACCGCCTGCGCGTTGACGCTCGCCGTGCTCGGTGAACTCGACACCCTGGCCCAGGCCAGGGACGCCGCGGCGCAGGAGGTGTGACCGGTGCTCGTCTTCGCCGCCTCCGACAAGGGAGGCACGGGCCGCTCGGTCACCAGCGCCAACCTCGCCTACCAGCGGGCGATCGCCGGTGACGACGTCTGCTACGTCGACTTCGACTTCGGCTCGCCCACCGCCGCAGCGGTCTTCGACGTCCCCGAGGCGCTGGGCGGGGTCGAGCACGACGGCCTGCACTCCTACATGGAGGGAACGACCGGGGAGCCGGCGAGGGTGGATGTCTGGGCCCGCACCCAGCACCCGGTGCTGCGCAGCAGGCCCAACGGTTCGGGGCGGCTGGTGCTGATGCCGGGCGACCTCAGCGGCGGCGAGTTCGCCACGGACCAGGACACCCTGCGCCGCTGCGTCGACCTCATCCTGCGCCTGAACATCGAGTTCGACCTGATCATCGTGGACCTCAGCGCCGGCCGCAGCTACGCCATGGACATGGTGCTGGAGGCGACGGCCCAGCCCGAACTGCGGGGCGTCGAGGCCCGCTGGCTCGTCTTCCACCGCTGGACCCGGCAGCATGTGATCGCCGCCTCCGGGCTGGCCTTCGGGGCGCACGGCATCCTGGCGGGCGGCGCCGCGCGCGGGCACAGCGAGGAGTTGCTGAGGGATGCGATCCGTTTCGTACGGGCCGCGGTGCCCGACCCCGAGTCGCCGCTGTGGTCCCACGCGTCGCCCGCGCAGGCCACCTGGATGGAGACGTGCAACGAGAACCTCAAGAGGCTGGCTTCCGATCGGAAGATCGGCGACAGCGTGGTGCTGGGCACCGTGCCACTGGAGCCCATCCTTCAGTGGCGTGAGCAGCTCATCACCGAGGAGGACGTGACCTCCACCAAGATCGCCAACAAGGAGACCCTGGAAAAGCTGGAGGAGATCGCCCAACGGCTGACGGACGACGCGTACTGGGGGCAGCGATGACGGAATCCGGATCTACGTCCGCGGTCCCTTCCACCTCCGCATCCACCTCCATCTCCGCATCCGCATCCGCATCCGCGTCCCCGTCCGTGTTCAGGGAGACCACTGCCGAGCCGCGCACCGAGTCCGTGCCGCTGTCCCATCTCTCGCTGGAGCTGGGCCACTTGTACATGGAGGACTTCGAAGCGGGCCCCGAGCGGCTGCGGCGGCATTTCGAGCGGGTCCGGCCTTGGGTGGACGCGGTCCACGCCGACGCCACCGCCCGCGCGAACGGCAAGCGGCCCCGCATCAGCACCTGTTTCCTGATCGACGACTACTTCACCCGCTTCTCCACACCGGCGGATGTCCTGCCCGTGCTGCTCACCGAGGCGGAGCGGGCCGGGCTGAGCATCGACTACCTGGCGAGGGAGTCCGGTTGCGCCGTGGCCGACAAGGTCCCCCTCGCGGAGTCCGTGGCCAACCGGCTGGTCGAGTCCCCGCCGCCAGGCAGTTACGGCCTGCGCCCGCCCGTCGGCCAGACCGGCTGGCTCGCCAACGGGGACCGCACCCCCGCGACGCGCTCCGCGCAGGCGATGAAGGGGGCCGTCGTCTGGCAGCCGCCGCGCGAGACCGCGGCGCGCCGCCACTCCGTCTTCATGGACGTGGAGCTGTGGGACGAGGACAAGGACGGGCGGCGCACCTGGTCCTGCCCCTTCCTCGCGGCCGTCTGGCAGCTGGCCCGGCTCGGCCTGCTCCGCAACGAGGGCGAGGCCGTGTTCCAGCCCAGGGCCCGGCCGTCCGGTGAATTCCCGCGAGAGTGGGACGAGTTGGCGCCGCTGCTCCAACTCAACGCCTCCGCGCCCGCCTTCAGCGCCTACCGCACCTGCTCCGTGCTGCCGTCCCGGTTCCTGCCCGTCGAGCACGCCGTGCGCGTCATCCTCGACCAGACCGACGTACACCCGGGCGCACTGCGCCAGGTGGCCGCACGGTCCGCCCAGGAGGGGACAGCGGTGCCGGAGTCGGTCGCGGACCGTGTCTCGTACGTCTTCTACGCGGGGCTGTGACATGGGGGCCCCGGGGGACGTCACGCGCACGGTGCTGGTCTGCGGAGAAGTGCGCACCGGACTGCTGCCGACGTTCGAGCCGCTGGACGTCCGGGCCGCCGAGCAACTCCTCAGACTGCGCGCCGACGAACTGGTCCTCGTCTCCAAGCGGCCCAATCTGTACGTGCTGTCGCCGGAGACCCTCACCGGAGTGGACTGCCGGCTGCCCACCTCCAACGGCGCCAAGGTCCGGGCCGTCGGAACGGTCGCCGCCCGTGCCGCGCTCACCGAAGGCCGCCTCCTCCAGGCCGACGCGTACTTCCGCGCTCCCGCGTCAGGACCCGACGAGCGGCGGCCCTGGGGCCACTACCTCGTACGCCCCGGAACGGTCGAGCCCTTGGGGAAGCTTCCCCAGGAGACCGCGGCCCAGGGCGCTCTGGCGGGAAGCGGCCGGGGCGAGCTCGATCTCGGACTGATCGCCGAGAACCTGCTCGCGAGACTTCTGCGCCACAAGCTGGTCGTCCACAGGACGCCGATGAAGTCCCAGTACACCCGCCTGCGTTGGGTGGCGCTGCCCGCGGCGGACGGCGAGGGCGCCTCCATCGAACGGTTCACGCTCGCCGAGGACGAGTTGAGGACCGTACGGCTGAGGGTCCCGGAGGGCGTGGAACCGGCAGCCGTGGCCGGGCTGTGCGAGGACCTCGCCCTGCACGACTGGCTGTTGACGACCATCGTACGACTGCTCGACAGTAGTCGGCCCGGACCGGCGAGCCGAGCGAGCAAGGCGGATGAGGCGAACGAGGCGGACGCCGCGCTGGCGCTGCGCCCCGCCGTCGAGCATCTGCTGCACCTGTGGATGCCGGGAGCGCGGGTGCACCACGTGCTTGCTCCGCTGTGGGAGGTGCTGGAACGGGAACCGGGTTTCAGCCGCCAGTGGCACACGCTGGTCCAGCGCATCCGGGACCAACTGGCCGTGCAGGCCATCCCATTGCTGCGCGCGGCACTGACGCCACGCTGAGGACAGGAACGACCGACCGGACTTCGACGAGGTCCCGCGGAATCCCAACGGGGGGAAGAGAAGAGATGAGCAGCGCATCACAAGTCACCCACACCCAGGGCGCTCAGCCGACAGGCGGCAGCCCCGACTCATCGCGGTTGTTCCAGAAGCTCCTGATCACGGTCGTGGTGGGCGGCATCGTCTACGTGCTCACCAACGTGCTCAAGCCGGAGCAGAACGAGGTGTGGAAGCTGGTCCTGTCCGTCCTCGTCAGCGGGGCGGTGCTGATCGTGCAGTACATGTTCACCTTCGCCCAGCAGCTCACCGACCTGAAGGCGGACCTGGCGCGGCACAACCACGAGATGCGGGAGGTGATCGACAAGAGCTTCGCCCGGATCAGCGAGGCGACCGAACTGTTCAGTGAGGTCGAGGTGTTACGCAAGGACGGTGTGCCGCAGCTGGCCAGCAGCGCCACGAAGGTCGTCGCGATGGCCCCGGAGATCATGCGCACCTTCGCCCGCGGGGAGATCAGCCGCCTCGCCGCACTGATGGACGATCTGACCGACCGGAGCGCCGACTGCCCAGGGGAGAACAACGACTGGCTCCTCGGACTCACCAAGTGCGCGCAGGAGACCATCGACGCCATCAGCACCTCCGTCGACCGGGACTTCTGGAGCAGTGAGCCCGCGGGCCGTTATCTGCTGGCGCAGCGGGACGCGATCGAGATGCGCGGGGTCAAGGTGCGGCGGCTGTTCATCGTGGAGAAGCGCGAGGACATCGACGACTTGGCCCAGCTCCGCCGCGAGCAGGAGGAACTCGACATCGACGTCAGGGTGGTGGTGCTGTCCGACCTGTCGCCCAACATCCGCCGCGGCACGACGAACGACTTCATCATCTTCGACGGGACGATGTGCTACGAGGTCGACCCGGACCCGTACCACGTGAACGCCAGGACCACGCTCAACTCGCGGGAGCAGCACGTCAACGAGCGGATCCAGCGTTTCAACAAGCTCTGGGACGCCGTACAGGCTCCGGAGCCGTCCGCTGATCCGGAGTGACGTCCGGAGTGACGTCGGTGTCGGGGCGCCGGGGCGGGGCGTCCCGGCGCTCGGCCCGGACCGGGCCCACGTCCCTCAGGAGCAGTTTGGACACAGGCCCCGGTAGGTGACCTCGACCTCGGAGACCGTGAAGCCGAAGCGCTCCTCCTGGGGGAGGGCGGCCAGCGGGTTGCCGGAGGGGTGGACGTCGCGGATGGTGCCGCAGTTCGAGCAGACCAGGTGCTGGTGCGGGTGGTGCGCGTTCGGGTCGTAGCGCTTGGCGCGGCCGTCGGTGGAGACCTCAAGCACCTCGCCGAGCGAGACCAGCTCGCCCAGGGCGTTGTAGACCGTCGCCCGGGAGATCTCCGGCAGCCGCTGGGCCGCGCGGGCGTGCACCTCGTCGGCCGTGAGGTGCACGTGTTCGCCGTCGAGTACCTCCGCAACGACACGTCGCTGGGAAGTCATCCGCCAGCCACGTCCTCGCAGTCGCTCCAGCAGGTCACTCATATCGGTTCACCTATTCAGGTTCAGTGGGATGCCTGGAGTTTACCGGTTGACGTCCGGGTCCCCGGAGATGGGCTTGGCCCGCTTCTTGACTTGGACTCGGTCCATCGTAGGATCGGTTCCGGCGATAGCCAAGGGACAGGAAGACTCCAGTACGGCATGAGACAGAGACGTGACGGGACCACCTCGGCTTCGAGGCGATCCATCCCCTCCGGGATGCGCGGTCGCGCGGGCCATATCTCCCCTCATGCGGTGTGTGAGAACCGCCACAGGCCGTCGAGACCTGGGTCCCCGACTCCGCCGCCGGCCACCACAGACTTCGTACCCCCGTCAGACCGTTCCACCGCCCGCACCCCCTGAGCACCGTGATCCGCCAGGTCCGGAAGGATTTTCATGACTGAGAACCACGACGCAATCGTCACCGACTCGAAAACGGAGGGTGGAGGCGGCTGCCCGGTCGCGCACGACCGTGCCCCCCACCCGACCCAGGGCGGCGGAAACCGCCAGTGGTGGCCGGAGCGGCTCAACCTGAAGATCCTCGCGAAGAACCCGGCGGTGGCCAACCCGCTCGGTGAGGACTTCGACTACGCCGCCGCGTTCAAGACCCTCGACCTGTCTGCCGTCAAGGCCGACATCGCCGCGGTGCTCACGGACTCGCAGGACTGGTGGCCGGCCGACTTCGGCCACTACGGCCCGTTCATGATCCGGATGGCCTGGCACAGCGCGGGCACCTACCGCATCAGCGACGGCCGCGGCGGCGCCGGTGCCGGTCAGCAGCGCTTCGCCCCCCTCAACAGCTGGCCGGACAACGGCAACCTCGACAAGGCCCGCCGTCTGCTGTGGCCGGTGAAGAAGAAGTACGGCCAGAGCCTCTCCTGGGCCGACCTCATGATCCTCACCGGCAACGTCGCCCTGGAGTCGATGGGCTTCGAGACCTTCGGCTTCGCCGGTGGCCGCGCCGACGTCTGGGAGCCCGACGAGGACGTCTACTGGGGCCCCGAGACCACCTGGCTCGACGACCAGCGCTACACCGGCGACCGCGAGCTGGAGAACCCGCTCGGCGCCGTCCAGATGGGCCTCATCTACGTCAACCCCGAGGGCCCGAACGGCAACCCGGACCCGCTGGCCGCGGCCCGCGACATCCGTGAGACGTTCCGCCGGATGGCGATGAACGACGAGGAGACGGTCGCCCTGATCGCGGGCGGTCACACCTTCGGCAAGACCCACGGTGCCGGCCCGGCGGACGCCGTCGGCGACGACCCCGAGGCCGCCCCGATCGAGGCGCAGGGCTTCGGCTGGAAGAGCAGCTACGGCACCGGCAAGGGCGGCGACGCGATCACCAGTGGCCTGGAGGTCACCTGGACGCAGACGCCGACCATGTGGAGCAACTACTTCTTCCAGAACCTGTTCGGCTACGAGTGGGAGCTGACGTCCAGCCCCGCCGGCGCCAACCAGTGGGTGGCCAAGGACGGCGCGGGCGCGGGCACCATCCCCGACGCGCACGACCCGTCGAAGTCCAAGGCTCCGACGATGCTGACCACCGACCTCGCGCTGAGGATCGACCCGGCCTACGAGCAGATCTCGCGGCGCTTCTACGAGAACCCCGCCGAGTTCGCCGACGCCTTCGCCCGCGCGTGGTTCAAGCTGACCCACCGCGACCTGGGCCCGATCGTGCGCTACCTCGGCGCGGAGGTACCGTCCGAGGAGCTGATCTGGCAGGACCCGCTGCCCGCGGTCACCCACGAGCTCGTCGACGCCACGGACATCGCCGCCCTCAAGGCGCAGATCCTCGCCTCGGGCCTCTCGGTCTCCCAGCTCGTGTCCACCACGTGGGCGGCCACCTCGTCCTTCCGTGGCAGCGACAAGCGCGGCGGCGCCAACGGTGCGCGCATCCGTCTCCAGCCGCAGAGCGGCTGGGAGGTCAACGAGCCGGACCAGCTCGCCACGGTGCTGCGCACCCTGGAGGGCATCCAGGAGTCCTTCAACGCGGGCGGCAAGCAGATCTCGCTCGCCGACCTGATCGTCCTCGCCGGTGCCGCGGGTGTCGAGAAGGCCGCCAAGGACGCCGGCTACGACGTCGAGGTCCCCTTCACGCCGGGCCGCGTGGACGCCACGCAGGAGCAGACGGACATCGAGTCCTTCGCCGCGCTCGAGCCGACCGCCGACGGTTTCCGCAACTACCTCGGCAAGGGCAACCGCCTCCCCGCCGAGTACCTGCTGATCGACAAGGCGAACCTGCTGAACCTGAGCGCGCCCGAGCTGACGGTCCTCGTCGGCGGCCTGCGCGTCCTGGGCGCCAACTACGGCGACTCCAAGCTCGGCGTCCTCACCGACACCCCCGGGTCCCTGACCAACGACTTCTTCGTCAACCTGCTCGAACTGGGCACGACGTGGTCGGCGACGTCCGAGGACCAGAACACCTTCGAGGGCCGCGACGCCTCGGGCCAGGTCAAGTGGACCGGCACCCGTGCCGACCTGGTCTTCGGCTCCAACTCCGAGCTGCGCGCGCTCGCCGAGGTCTACGCGAGCGACGACGCGAAGGAGAAGTTCGTGAACGACTTCGTCGCGGCGTGGACCAAGGTCTCGAACCTGGACCGGTTCGACCTGGTCTGATCGACATTTGACCGGACATGACGTCCGGGTCGGCCCTTGTTCGTGGGCCGGCCCGGACGTTCGTCGTTTCGCCTGTACCCCTTCAGCCCCGCACGGCCCCGACGAACTCCGCCCAGGCGAGGGGACCGACCATCAGAACGGGACCGTCCGCGACCTTGCTGTCCCGGACGGGGACGACACCGGGGACTCCGTCGGCGACCTCGACGCAGTCGCCGCCGTTGTCGTCGCTGTAGGTGCTCTTGCGCCAGCGGGCGGCGCCCACGAAGTCGTACGCGACCTCGACGCAGCTGCCGCCGTTGTCGTCGCTGTGGCTGCTCTTGCGCCACCGGGCGAGGCTCAGGTCGTACTCGCGCATCGTCTGTGGTCCTCCGCCGCCGATTCGATCAGGGTCAGGGACGCCTCCGGCGGCAGCGCGGCGGCCCTGAGCAGATCGTATGCCCCCTGCGCACGCTTAACCAGGGCCGGATCGTCGAGCAGATTCCCCGAATACACGGCCTCTGTATAGGCAGTTGGCGGGGCATCCTCGAACTCCATGAGCTGAACCATGCGGCCCATGAGGGGATACGCTCCCACCGAGTACGGCAACACCTGCACCAGCACTTTCCGCTGGCGCCCCAGTTCCGCGATGTGGGCGAGCTGCTCGGCCATCTCCACCTCGCCGCCGACCGGAATCTTCAGCACGTGCTCATGCAGGATCACCCAATACACGGGCCTTGTAGCATCGTCCAGGATTCGCGCGCGCTCCCTACGGGCTGCCACCTTCTCCTCGACATAGAGGTCGGTGACGAACGGGTTGCCTGCCTGCATCACCCCACGCGCGTACCCCGCCGTCTGCAACAACCCCGGCACCAGCGTGGGCGCGAACTCCGCGATCTTCGTCGCCGTCCGCTCCAGTTCCACCACCTCCGCGAAATAGTCCGCGTACCGCTTGTCGTCAATCAGCTTTCGCCAGGTTCGTTCGAAAAAGCCGCCTGTTCGTAGTAGCTCGTCGATCCTTTGGGCGACGTCCAACTGCGGTTTGCGAATGGCCTGTTCGAACTGTCCGATGTAGCCGCCGGAGACGAATACCCGAAGGCCCAACTCGACCTGGGAGAAACCCGCGTCCTCCCGGCGTCGTTTCAGTTCGGTGCCGAAGAACTCCCACGCTGCCTGCCGCGAACCGTTGGCCACAGGCCAACCCCCTTACGCTGCGCCGCCCTTGTAGAGGTGAGACTCCTGCCGAGTGTAGGCACGGGCCCTCATCCTGGAGGTGCGATGAGTGAAAGTCGAAAAGACAGGGGAGCAGGGTGAAGGCACAACACTCGGCGCGGTGCGTCGAAGAAGCGGAGGAAACGGTGAAGGAATTGCGAAAGGTGCTCGCGAGCGCCGGAATTACGCTGCCGTCACTGAGGATCGATCCCGCGAGTGTGGCGCGAGAGGCGCCCTGTCCGCGCATCGAATTGGGCGGCTGTTCCGTCGAGCTCGCTGCCCGGCTGGCGGCGGCCCTGCGGTGAAGGCGGTGAAGCCAGTGAAAGTGGTGAAGGGGGCGAAGCCGATGGATCCCGGGATCGGCACGTACGCGATGGACACGCGGACCGGAAGGGTGGGGATGGTCATGGGGCACGAGGGGCCGTACGTGCAGCTGAGACCGTACGGCGGCGGCAAGGAGTGGGACTGCGAGCCGGACGCCGTCCGGGGTGCCACCACGGCGGAGCGGCTCAGCGCCGCGACGGCGTATGCCAACGCACGCAGCCGCGGTGAGGTCCCTTGAAGCGGGCGGCCGCCGGGGCCTTCGGGGCAGTAGGCCCGGGGACCGGGTGCCGTAGGCGAGAATGGACCCCATGAGTCTGTTCCGCGACGACGGCATCGTGCTGCGCACCCAGAAGCTGGGTGAAGCGGACCGCATCATCACCCTGCTCACCCGCGGTCACGGTCGCGTACGCGCCGTGGCCCGGGGGGTGCGGCGCACCAAGTCGAAGTTCGGGGCACGGCTGGAGCCGTTCTCGCATGTGGACGTGCAGTTCTTCGCGCGGGGGAGCGAGCTGGTCGGGCGGGGGCTGCCGCTGTGCACACAGAGCGAGACGATCGCTCCGTACGGTGGCGGGATCGTGACCGACTACCCGCGGTACACCGCCGGGACGGCCATGCTGGAGACCGCCGAGCGGTTCACCGACCACGAGGGGGAGCCGGCGGTGCAGCAGTATCTGCTGCTGGTCGGCGGGCTGCGCACCCTCGCCCGCGGTGAGCACGAGCCGCATCTCGTGCTCGACGCCTTCCTGCTGCGCTCCCTCGCGGTGAACGGCTACGCGCCCAGTTTCAGCGCCTGCGCGAAGTGCGGGATGCCGGGGCCGAATCGGTTCTTCTCGGTCGCCGCGGGAGGTTCCGTCTGCGTCGACTGCCGGGTCCCCGGAAGCGTCGTACCCTCGGCGGAGGCCCTGGAGCTGCTCGGCGCGCTGCTGACGGGAGACTGGGAGACAGCGGACGCTTCCGAGCCGAGGCATGTCCGGGAGGGCAGCGGGCTGGTCTCCGCCTACCTGCACTGGCATCTGGAACGGGGCCTTCGTTCACTGCGTTACGTAGAGAAATAGCAAGAATCAAGGAAACGAGAAGCACATGGCCGTACGCGGGATCCTGGGACGCCAGCGCCGCGAGTACAAGACGCCGGAACCGCACCCGTCCGGCGCCCGCGCGCCGAAGCTCCCCGGCGAGCTGGTGCCGAACCATGTGGCGATCGTCATGGACGGCAACGGCCGCTGGGCCAAGGAGCGCGGGCTGCCGCGTACCGAGGGGCACAAGGTCGGCGCCGAGCGCGTCCTCGACGTGCTCCAGGGTGCGGTCGAGGTCGGCGTCGGGGCCATCTCGCTGTACGCCTTCTCCACCGAGAACTGGAAGCGGTCGCCCGACGAGGTGCGCTTCCTGATGAACTTCAACCGCGACTTCATCCGCAAGACCCGCGACGAGCTCGACGAGCTCGGCATCCGGGTCCGCTGGGTGGGCCGGATGCCCAAGCTGTGGAAATCGGTGGCCAAGGAACTCCAGATCTCTCAGGAGCAGACCAAGGACAACGACCGGCTGACGCTGTACTTCTGCATGAACTACGGCGGGCGTGCCGAGGTCGCCGACGCCGCGCAGGCCTTGGCGGAGGACGTCAGGGCCGGCCGGCTCGACCCTTCGAAGATCGACGAGAAGACCTTCGCGAAGTACCTCTACTACCCGGACATGCCTGACGTCGACCTGTTCCTGCGGCCGAGCGGCGAGCAGCGCACCTCCAACTACCTTCTCTGGCAGAGCGCGTACGCCGAGATGGTCTTCCAGAACGTGCTGTGGCCCGACTTCGACCGGCGCGACCTGTGGCGCGCCTGCGTCGAGTTCGCCTCCCGCGACCGCCGCTTCGGCGGCGCCGTCCCGAACGACCAACTGCTCGCGATGGAGCGGGACATGCGGGGCGACGACACGCAGGCCTGAGCCCACCGCCGTACGGCAGGACACGGCAGGACAGCGGCACCCGGCGCTCCCCACGCCGGATGCCGCTGTCTGTCGTACGGGCTCAGGAGGTCACTTGGTCGTGACCGCCGTGTCGTCGACGACGAAGCTCGTCTGGAGCGAGGAGTCCTCGACACCGGTGAACTTCAGCGTGACGGTGCTGCCCGCGTAGGCGGACAGGCTGAGCGACTTCGCGACGTAACCGCTCGCCGCGTTCAGGTTGGAGTAGGTGGCCAGAGTCGTCGACCCGGCGGTGACCGTCAGCTTGTCGTACTGCGTGCTGGTGGAGGTCTCGGCCGTGTCGACGTGCAGGTAGAACGTGAACGTGGTGCCCGTGCAGCCGCTCGGGATCGTCACCGACTGGGACAGCGTGTCGGTGTGCGTCGATCCGTAGCCGTCCAGCCAGGCCTTGTAGGAGCCGGTGCGGGCCGCCTGGCCGCTGGAGGTGGTGATGACCCCGCTGGAGGCGGTCCAGGTGGTGGCGCCCGACTCGAAGCCCGCGTTGCCGAGCAGCTGCGCCGAGGTGCAGGAGCCGCCGCCGGTCGAGCTGACCGTCCAGGTGAAGGACGCCGTACCGCTGGCCCCGGTGCTGTCGGTCGCCGTCACCGTGGTGCTGTAGGTGCCCGCCGTGGTCGGGGTGCCGGAGATCGCCCCGCCGGAGCTGATCGACAGGCCGGTCGGCAGACCGGTCGCCGCGTAGGTCAGCGTGCCGCCGTTGGTGCTGCTCGCCGCGACCTGGAGGCTCACCGCGGTGCCGACGGTGGAGGACTGGCTGCCTGGGTTGGTGACCGAGACGCCCGTGGTCGGCACGGTGATGTGGCTGCCGACGTTGATACCGGCGAAGGCGTTGCCCACCCCGGCGTACTGGGTGGAGCTGGTGCCGTAGAGCGCCGCGGCGGCGTTCAGTGCGGCGGTGCGGGCCTGGGCGTACGTCGTGCTCGACGTCATGTACGTCGTCAGCGCCTTGTACCAGATCTGCAGGGCCGCGGCCCGGCCGATGCCCGCGACGGCGACGCCGTCGGAGGTCGGGCTGTTGTAGGTGACGCCGTTGATGGTCTTGGAGCCGCTGCCCTCGGAGAGCAGGTAGAACATGTGGTTCGCCGGGCCCGAGGAGTAGTGGACGTCCAGGTTGCCGACGCCCGAGTACCAGCTGTCGGCGGAGCCGCCGTCCTTGTCGGGCTCGTCCATGTAACGCAGCGGCGTGCCGTCGCCGTTGATGTTGATCTTCTCACCGATGAGGTAGTCGCCGACGTCGGTGCTGTTGTTGGCGTAGAACTCCACGCCGGTGCCGAAGATGTCGGAGGTCGCCTCGTTCAACCCGCCTGACTCGCCGGTGTAGTTGAGGTTCGCCGTGTTGGAGGTGACGCCGTGGCTCATCTCGTGCCCGGCCACGTCCAGCGAGGTCAGCGCGTGCGTGTTGCTGGTGCCGTCGCCGTAGGTCATGCAGAAGCAGTCGTCGTCCCAGAACGCGTTGACGTACGCCGAGCCGTAGTGGACGCGGCTGTAGGCGGCCACCCCGTCGTTCTTGATGCCGCTGCGCCCGAAGGTGTTCTTGTAGAAGTCCCAGGTGACCTGGGCGCCGAAGTGGGCGTCTACACCGGCGGTCTGGGTGTTGGAGCCCAGGCCGTTGCCCCAGACGTCGTCGGCGTCGGTCATCAGGGTGCCGGTGCCCGAGGTGCCGTTGGCGAGGCCGTACGTCTTGTGGCCGCCGCGCGTGGTGTCGTACAGCTGGTACGTCGAACCGGACAGCGTGGTGCCGATGGTGACGGTTCCGCTGTACTGGCTGTTGCCGGTGCCGGTCTTGATGTCCTGGAACTGGTAGAGCTTCGCGCCGGTGGTGGCGTCGGTGATGACGTGCAGCCTGCTGGGCGTGCCGTCGTCCTGGAGACCGCCGACCACCGTCTCCCAGGCGAGCCTGGGGGTGCCGCTGCCGGCCCAGACCACCTTGCGGGCGCTGTCGGTGGTGGGGTTCTCGGCGTCCAGTGCCCTGGCGGCGCCGAGTGCCTTGGACTCGGCGGCCGACTTGGCGAAGGCCGGGGTGGTGGAGGCGACCTCGATGGTCCGCCGGGTGTTGAAGGTGCTGCTCACCGTGCCCGAGGCCTGCGAGGCGGGCGGGGTGTGCACCACGACGTCGCCGCCGAGGACCGGCAGACCGGCCCAGGTGCGCTCGTACCGCGTGTGCAGGGTGCCGTCGTTGTCCTTGACGACGTCCTTGACGGCCAGCTTCTCCTTGGCGCCCAGGCCCAGGGTGGCGGCGGTCTGCGCGGTCTTCCGGGCCGCGCCGCTGATCAGCGCGGTGCGCTGGGCGGGGGTGAGCTTCGCCTCCAGAGCGCTGGTGCGCAGCGGGCTGGGGCTCGGGGGCGCGGGCTTCGCGGCGGCCGGAACCGTCTGGACGCCGACCGCCAGGAGTGCGGCGGCTGCGACCAGCGCGCCGGTCGCGGTCGCCCTGGAGGAGAGGCGGTTCGCGAGGCGGGGGGATCTGTGGGGGCTGTTGCGTCTCACTCGTACTCCTACTGCGACGGCCGCTGTTCGGCGGCCGGAGACAGACCCGGGCAGACGGGGGTGTGCAGCCCGGGGCGAGCTGAGCAGGCCGTGCGGGGTCCCTCATGGGGATGCGGTGCGGGATCTCTCATGGGGATGCGGTGCGGGGCTCCCTCATGGGGATGCGGTGCGCGCAACGTGGGGGGATGGCTGGAGGAACAGTGGCACCTTTGATGAGGCCATGTCATCAGTGATCGGGGAGGTCGAGGGTTATCCCTCTGCCTCACGGCTGAGCAGGCCATTCGATGGCTGTTCGATGGTTCTTCGATGACACGGGGAGGGCCGCCGCTGGACGGGTGCGGTCGGGTCCGCCGGTCTCACCGGGGGCGGGTGCCCGTCACGGGCGGGCGCGGATATGACCGGCCGTCTCGGGGCGGGGGCGTGCCGTGCGGCCGGCGTTCTGAGTACGGGGCGCGGGTACGACGGCCGTCTCGGGGTCGGGATACGCGGAGGACTACCGGCGTTCCGGGGCCGGGGTGGGCGTGCCGAGCGCACCCGCCTCAGTTGCCGGGGGTGTCGGACGTATGCGGGGGCTGGAGCCGTCTGGCTCGGACCGTACGTGGGCGGCCTGAGCCGCCGTGTGTCAGGCGTGCTTGGTCGCGCACTCCGCGCAGGTGCCGAAGATCTCCACGGTGTGGGCGACGTTCACGTACCCGTGCTCCGCCGCGATGGCCTCCGCCCACTTCTCCACGGCGGGGCCCTCGACCTCGACGGCCTTGCCGCAGACGCGGCAGACGAGGTGGTGGTGGTGCTCGCCGCTGGAGCAGCGGCGGTAGACGGACTCGCCGTCGGACGTGCGCAGGACGTCGACCTCACCGGCGTCGGCGAGGGACTGGAGCGTGCGGTAGACGGTGGTCAGCCCGACGGAGTCGCCCTTGTGCTTCAGCATGTCGTGGAGTTCCTGAGCGCTGCGGAACTCGTCCACCTCGTCCAGGGCCGCCGCCACGGCGGTACGTTGCCGGGTGGAACGGCCCCGTACGGGCGATCCAGCGGTTGTCACCGTTGCCTCCTCCACGTCTGCACTAGCCCGGCCATTGTGCCAGCCCGGACTGTGCCTCGTCAGACGCCGACCTGGCTGTCTGCCCCGCGGGTGGCCGGAATCGCACATTCCGCCGGGTCCCCGGCAGCCTGCGAGGCCGCCACCGCCCGTGCTCTGCGCCGGGCGAGCGGGGTCGCCAGCGCGGTCAGCAGAATGAACGCGCCGATGGTCAGCAGCACGATCGTCGCGCCCGGCGGCACGTCCTGGTAGTACGACGTCACGGTGCCGCCGATCGTCACGCTCACGCCGATCGCCACCGCGATCGCGAAGGTGGCGGCGAAGCTCCGGCTGAGCTGCTGCGCCGCGGCCACCGGAACGACCATCAGGGCGGACACCAGCAGCAGGCCCACGACCCGCATCGCGACCGTGACGGTCACCGCGGCCGTGACGGCGGTGAGCAGGTTCAGGGCCCGCACCGGCAGGCCCGTCACCCGGGCGAACTCCTCGTCCTGGCTGACCGCGAAGAGCTGGCGGCGCAGTCCCAAGGTGACCAGGACCACGAAGGCGGCCAGGACGCAGATCGCCGTCACGTCGGACTCGGAGACCGTCGAGAGGGAGCCGAAGAGGTACGAGGTCAGGTTGGCGTTCGAGCCGCCCGGCGCGAGGTTGATGAGCATCACACCGCCCGCCATACCGCCGTAGAAGAGCATGGCGAGCGCGATGTCGCCGCGCGTCTTGCCGTACCAGCGGATCAGCTCCATGAGGACCGCACCCACGACGGAGACGGCCGTCGCCATCCACACCGGGGACCAGGAGAGCAGGAAGCCGAGGCCGACGCCGGTCATCGCGACGTGGCCGATTCCGTCGCCCATCAGGGCCTGGCGGCGCTGCACCAGGTAGATGCCGACGGCGGGCGCGGTGATGCCGACCAGGACGGCGGCCAGCAGGGCCCGCTGCATGAAGGCGTAGTCGAGGATTTCCATCAGCTCTTCGGTCCCATCAGCCAGCTCTTCGGTCCCATCAGCTCAGCAGTCCCGTCCGGATCGGTTCGGCGTCGTGAGCCGCGTGCGGGTGTACGTGGTCGTGGCCGGGCAGCGCGTGCTGGCCCAGTGCTGCCGGCGGCGGCCCGTCGTGCATGACGCAGCCGTCGCGCAGGACGACCGCCCGGTCGATCAGCGGTTCCAGCGGGCCCAGTTCGTGCAGGACGAGGAGGACGGAGGTGCCCTGGGCGACCTGTTCGCGCAGGGTCGAGGCCAGTACCGCCTGGCTCGCCAGGTCGACGCCCGCCATCGGCTCGTCCATGATCAGCAGTTCGGGTTCGGAGGCCAGCGCGCGGGCTATCAGGACCCGCTGGTGCTGGCCGCCGGACAGCGCGTTCACCGAGTCCTTGGCGCGGTCCGCCATGCCGACCAGGTCGATCGCCCTGCATACCGCCTCGTGGTCGGCCCTGCGCAGCACGCCGAAGCGGGCGCGGGACAGCCGTCCGGAGGCGACGATCTCGGTCACCGTCGCGGGCACGCCGCCCGCGGCCGTGGTGCGCTGCGGTACGTAGCCGAGGCGCCCCCAGTCGGTGAAGCGGCGGCGCGGGGTGCCGAAGATCTCGATCTCGCCGCCGCTGACCGGGACTTGGCCGATGATGCTGCGGATGGCGGTGGACTTGCCGGAGCCGTTCGCGCCGAGCAGGGCGACGACCTCACCGCGGTTCACGGTGAGGTCGATGCCGCGCAGGACGGGGCGTGAGCCGAGCTCCGCGGTCACACCGCGCAGGGATATGACGGGCTCGCTCTTCATTCCGCCGTCCTCCGTGTTCGTGTCGTCACTTCGTGGTGCGTCCTGTCACCGGGCGTGCCCGGTCCCTCACTTGGCGCCCAGGGCCGCTCGCAGCGCCTTCAGGTTCGACTCCATGACCTGGAGGTAGTCGTCACCCTTGGACTTGTCCGTGATGCCCTCGATGGGATCGAGGACGTCCGTCTTCAGGCCCGCGTCGTCGGCGATGGTCCTGGCGGTGTCGTCGCTGACGAGCGTCTCGTAGAACACGGTCGTCACGCCGTCCGCCTTGGCCATGGTCTCAAGGTCCTTCACGCGGTTCGCGCTGGGCTCCGACTCCGGGTCCAGGCCGTTGATGGCCTCCTCGGTGAGGCCGTAGCGCTCGGCGAGGTAGCCGAAGGCGGCGTGGGTGGTGATGAAGACCTTGCTGTCCGTGTTCTTGAGTCCGTCCTCGTACTGCGTGTCGAGGGCGTCCAGCTTCTTCACCAGCGCGGCGGTGTTGCTCCGGTATTCCCCGGCGTTGTCCGGGTCCTCCTTCTCGAAGGCCTTGCCCACACCCTCGGCGACCTCGGCGTACCTCACCGGGTCCAGCCAGATGTGCGGGTCGGTGGCCCCGGTCTCCTCGCCCTCGGAGTCGTCGTGCTCGGCCGCGTGGCCGCCGACCTCGTTGCCGTGCTTCTCCAGAGTGGTCAGCGTGGCCGCGTCGATCTTGGTCTTGACCTCGGACTGCGCCACGGCGTCGTCGACGGCCGGCTGGAGGCCCTTGAGATAGAGGACGGCGTCGGACTCCTGGAGCTGCGCGGTCTGCTTGGCGCTGATCTCCAGGTCGTGCGGCTCCTGACCGGGCTCGGTCAGACTGGTGACGCTCACGTGGTCCCCGCCGATCTCCTCGGCGAGATACTGCAAGGGATAGAACGACGCCACGACGTCGAGCTTCCCGCTGCTGTTGCTGCCGGCGGCGGACGAGTCGGAGCAGGCGGAGAGCATGCCGAGACCGAGGACTGTGGCCGTGGTCACAGCGGTCGTGGATATGAGGCGTCGTCGTACGTTCATGACAGTCATTTTCAACAAATTTGGAAACGATTGTCAACAAGGGGTTGGTCATCCAACCGATTTGATACCGGGGTGGGAGGCGCCGGTAACCTGAGTCATTCGCCCGCCCGTCCCGACCGCCACCCCCCAACGGGGCTCCCCCGGAGCCGAATGCCTGGGGGACCCCCAGCGCCGCCCCTATTACTCGTCCGTTCGTAATGAAGAGAGCACCGTGGCCGCCGACAAGATCGACACCATCGTCAGCCTGAGCAAGCGCCGTGGCTTCGTTTTCCCCAGTAGCGAGATCTACGGCGGACAGCGTGCCGCCTGGGACTACGGCCCGCTCGGCGTCGAACTCAAGGAGAACCTCAAGCGCCAGTGGTGGCGCTACATGGTCACCTCGCGTGAGGACGTCGTCGGTATCGACTCGTCGGTGATCCTGGCCACCGAGACCTGGGTCGCCTCCGGCCACGTCGCCACGTTCACCGACCCCCTCACCGAGTGCACCTCCTGCCACAAGCGCTACCGCGCGGACCACCTGGAGGAGGCGTACGAGGCGAAGCACAAGCGCCTCCCGGAGAACGGCCTCGCGGACGTCAACTGCCCCAACTGCGGCAACAAGGGCCAGTTCACCGAGCCGAAGCAGTTCTCCGGCCTGCTCTCCACCCACCTCGGCGTGACGCAGGACAGCGGCTCCGTCGCCTACCTGCGCCCCGAGACCGCGCAGGGCATCTTCACCAACTTCGCCCAGGTCCAGCAGACTTCGCGCCGCAAGCCGCCGTTCGGCATCGCGCAGATGGGCAAGTCCTTCCGCAACGAGATCACGCCCGGCAACTTCATCTTCCGCACCCGCGAGTTCGAGCAGATGGAGATGGAGTTCTTCGTCAAGCCGGGCGAGGACGAGAAGTGGCAGGAGTACTGGATGCAGGAGCGCTGGAACTGGTACACCGGCCTCGGCATGCGCGAGGAGAACATGCGCTGGTTCGAGCACCCGGCCGAGAAGCTCTCGCACTACTCCAAGCGCACCGCCGACATCGAGTACCGCTTCCAGTTCGGCGGCAACGAGTGGGGTGAGCTGGAGGGCGTCGCCAACCGCACCGACTTCGACCTCAGCGCGCACTCCAAGGCCTCCGGCCAGGACCTCTCCTACTTCGACCAGGAAGCCGGCGAGCGCTGGACGCCGTACGTCATCGAGCCCGCCGCCGGTGTCGGCCGCTCGATGCTCGCCTTCCTGCTCGACGCCTACATCGAGGACGAGGCGCCGAACGCCAAGGGCAAGATGGAGAAGCGCACGGTGCTGCGCCTCGACCCGCGCCTGGCCCCCGTCAAGGTCGCGGTCCTCCCGCTGTCCCGGAACCCGGAGCTCTCCCCGAAGGCCAAGGGCCTCGCCACGGCGCTCCGGCAGAACTGGAACATCGACTTCGACGACGCCGGCGCCATCGGCCGCCGCTACCGCCGCCAGGACGAGATCGGTACGCCGTTCTGCGTCACGGTCGACTTCGACACGCTCGACGACAACGCCGTGACCGTGCGTGAGCGCGACACGATGAAGCAGGAGCGGGTGTCGCTCGACCAGATCGAGGGTTACCTCGCCAGCCGCCTGATCGGCTGCTGAGCCGCCACCTCACGTACGTCATTGGTGCCGGGTCCCGGAACGGTCGGGGCCCGGCATCGGTGCGTTCACGGGGCGCCACGGGGCGCTGTGGGGTGCTGTGGCGTCCACCGTGCGGGTGCCGGTGCCGGTGCCGGTGCCTGTGCCTATGTCCGTGTCCGTGTCCGTGCAGGTGTCCGTGCCTGTGCCCAGGCTCGCCCCCCGGTCAGAGATCCAGGTCCGCGTAGACGGCGGCGTGGTCGGAGGCCTGGGCCGGTCTCGACGTCACGGTGTCGAAGGACTTGAAGGTGTTCGGCGCCCAGATTCCGCGCCGCTCCACGCCTGTTGCCCGCACGCGGTCCCACAACTCGGGCGAGAACATGAGGTAGTCGAGCTTCTGATGGGCCCTGGTGCCCGTCCCGTGGGTGCCGGGGGAGCCCGTGTAGCCGGGGTGGGTCATCGCGTCCCGGAGGCCGGCGTCGGTGAGTTCCCTGATGGGCGGGCTCTCCGGATGGTCGTTGAGGTCACCGGCGACCACGATGCGCGCGGAGCGCAGCAGGGCCTCCTCGTAGATCTCCCGGACCCGCCGGGCCTGAGCGAGCCGCCGCCCCGATCCGGCGCCCTGGATCTGGCTCTTGAAGTGGTTGCCCAGGATCCACAGCGGCGTCCCGTCGAGCCCTATCTCGAACTCGGGGCAGTCCCGGCTGAAGACGGGCGGTTCGGACGGCCGCGGGTCGAAGATGTGCGACCGCAGCGACGTGAGGGGAAACCGGCTGAGGACGCCGATGTCGATGCCCCGGCTGTCGTTGCCGTCGATCAGCATGTTGTACGGGTACGGCGGCATCCCCAACGCGTCACCCAGCACCTGCCTGTTGAAGCGGGCCAGAGTGAGCCGGTCCTCGACCTCGACGGTGAGCACGATGTCGGCGTTGATCTCGGAGAGCACCCGGCCGGTGTTGCGCACCGCGTCCCAGCTCATGCCGGTGCGCACCAGCTCCACCCAACCCGCCCATTCCGAGCGGCCCTTGGCCTTGATGGTGATGACCGGGTCGGTCTCGGTCCCGCCCACGGTGAAGAGCTTGGCGCCGGCTCCCCGGGTCTGGTTGACGAAGATCGCCCCGCCCTGGTCCGGATCGGCCTCGAACGCCCGGTGTTTCCGCACCAGTTCGGCGATCCGCGCCCTGTCCGCCTCCGTGTAGAGGTCCTTCGAGACCAGGGCGGCCAACTCGTTGAATTCGTCGAGGACTCCGTTGCGCGTGGCCTCGTCCTCGATGCCGAAGACCGCGGGCCGCCGGAACAGGTTCTCGGCGTTGAAGGTGGCGATACGCACGGTCATGGCGCCTCCCGGAGGTGACTGCTCGCAGACGGCTCGAATTGTCCGAGAACGGGTCATCGGTGTCCAAGGGAACGGCACCGGAACTTTCGGAGAACCGGGGGAATTTCCTTGCCACGAGGGGCAATCCGGGGCGACCGCCGCTCCGAAGGAGATGGCATACGGCCCGCAGGGGGTGGGCCGAGCGTCTTCCACGGGGGTTCACATGCGCAAGCAGGCAGTCATGGGCGTACTGACGATGACGGTGGCGATCGGGACGGTCGCCGCCCTCGGTACCGGGGCGCTGGGAGGCGGTTCCGCGTCCTCGGGCTCCGGGGCCGTCGAGGCGAAGGGCGGCGCCGGCACCTCCGCCGGGGGGTTCGCGCCGAGTGGACCGCGGGCGGTCGGGCTCACCGCCGACCAGCGGCTGACCGCGTTCCGGGCCGACCGGCCCGCCGCCGTGCTCACGCTCGGCAGGATCGGCGGGCTCAAGGGCGACATGGCACTCGTCGGCATCGACTACCGGGTGCAGGACGACAAGCTGTACGGCGTCGGCGACCGCGGCGGGATCTACACGATCCGCGAGGCCGGCGCCCGCGCCACCAAGGTCTCACAGCTCACCGTCGCTCTCCAGGGCGGGAACTTCGGCGTCGACTTCAACCCCGCCGCCAACCGGCTGCGCATCATCAGCGACACCGGGCAGAACCTCCGGCACAACCTCGACGACCCGGCGGGCGCCCCCGCGGCGGGCAGCACGGCCGTCGACGGGACGCTCACCAACCCGCCGGTGCCGCCGAACCCGGGTGCCACCGCAATCGGCGTGACAGGAGCCGCGTACACGAACAACGACCTCGACGCGACGACGGCCACCACGCTCTTCGACCTCGACACCACCCTCGATCAGGTGGCTGTCCAGTCACCCGCCAACGCCGGGAACCTCGCCCCGACGGGCAAACTCGGGGTGGACGCGCCGGCGAACTCCGGGTTCGACATCCACAGTTCGGGTCGGAACGGGACGAACACCGGGTTCGCGGTGACCGGCGGCAAGGCCTTCCGGATCGACCTGCTGACGGGGAAGGCGACTTCGACCGGGGCCTTCCCGCGGGACCGCCAGGTGGTGGACCTGGCGATCCCGACGCGGCAGGGCTGAGCCGGACCGAGCGGGACTCAACGCCCTTGCAGTGACCTGACGTTGTCGCCGAAGGTCCAGTTCTTCGAGCCGTCCCAGTTCACGGACCAGGTCATCAGGCCCTTGAGGGAGGTGCCGTAGTGCCGCCAGGCCTGGGAGACGAGGCTCGGGGACATGTAGCCGCCGCCCGCGCCGGACTGGGCGGGCAGACCGGGGACCTGCTTGTCGTAGGGCACCTTGATGGTGGTGCCCTGCACGACGAGTCCCTTGTTCAGGCAGTCGGTCTGGGCGGTGAAGCCCTGGACGGTGCCCGCGGAGTAGGAGTCGGCCGAGCAGCCGTACATGCTGCCGTTGTAGTACTGCATGTTCAGCCACCACAGGCGTCCGTTGTCCGCGTACTTCTTCACGATCGGCAGGTACGCGCCCCAGATCGAGCCGTAGGCGACGCTGCCGCCGGTGACGTAGGCGGTCTCGGGCGCCATGGTGAGGCCGAAGTTCGAGGGCATCCTCGCCAGTACGCCGTCGATGATGCGGATCAGGTTGGCCTGGGAGGCGGAGAGGGTGTTGATGTTGCCGCTGCCGACCAGGCCGGTCTCGATGTCGATGTCGATACCGTCGAAGTTGTACTGCTTGAGGATCGGCACGATCGTCGCCACGAACCTGTCGGCGACCGTGCTGGAACTGAGGTCGATGCCGGCCGCCGCTCCGCCTATGGACAGCAGGAGCGTCTGGCCCGACGCCTTGGCGGCGCACATCTCGGCCGGGGTCGCGACCTTCACGCCCGCGTCCATCCCGTCCTCCCACAGTGCGGTGCCGTCCGAACGGATCACCGGGAACGCCGCGTTGAGCACGTTGTAGCCGTGCGCCGCGATCCGGGAGTCGGTGATCGGGGTCCAGCCGAAGGGCGGGTGGACGCCGTTCGAGGAGCCGTCCCAGTTCTCCCAGTACCCCTGGAGGACCTTGCCCGACGGGCGGGACTTCACCGCGCAGACCTCGGCCGCGGACGCGTCGGGGGCGGCGGCGACGGACAGTTGGGTGAGGCAGGCCGTGGCGAGCGCGGCGGCCAGGACGCGTATCTTCCGGCGGATCATGCTGAGCCTCCAGGGGTGGGGGACGCGGGAGGTGTCGTAGGCATGACAGTGCGCGCGGTCCAGACCAGTAGTCAATAGGTCTGGACCAACGAGGTGTGGTGTGGGCCCGCGGGCGGACTAGCCGTCCGTCGGGTCCACCGTCGCCTGGTGCGCCTCCGCCAGGTGTTCCTCGGCCTTGAGCCATGGCAGGAACTGCGCCGACTTGCGCCACTCGCAGGTGTCGCACTTGATCGTGCGCTGAACTCCCGTCCGCTGGACGCGTACGACGTGCTCGCGGCCGTGCTGGTCCCAGCGGCTCACCTTGCTCGAGTTGATCTGCGGCATGCCACCTCCTGGTGTTCCCGCGTGATGCCACGTGTTTCCGCATTCCCTTACGCAGCAAGGAGTGTGCAGCATGGCGAAGATCAACGGGGAATCTCAGGAGCCGAGTTGGCGGCGCGGTCGGCCGATCGGCATCCGGGTCGGCGCGCCGGGCGCGGGGGGCCCGGTGGCCGGGGCCGGTCCGTCAGCTGATCGTGCGCGGCAGGCGCAGGCTCAGGGCCGTCGTCAGGACGATGACCGCCAGCTGCGCCAGCAGGGTGGTCACCAGCGCGTACTGCATCCCGTGGCCCGGGACGAGGGACAGGAAGAGGGAACCCAGGGTGGCCACGCCGAGGGCGAGGGCGGACTGCTGGGTGGTGATCATCACGCCGCTGCCCACACCGGCGCGCGAGGCCGGGACCTCGGAGAGGATGATCCGGAAGAGGACGGGGAGCTGGAGAGCCTGGCCCGCGCCCGCCACCGCCGCGCCGGGCGCCAGTTCCCAGACGCTCAGGTCCGGCCAGGACCGCCACGCGGCCAGTGCCATCAGGGCCACGCCCACGCTCTGGATCAGGCCGCCGGCGGTGACGACCCGGGTGCCGTACCGGGCGATCAGCCGCGGACCGCACAGCGAGACGACGAAGAAGACCACCGCCATCGGCGCGAGCGCCAGCCCCGCCAGGACCGGACCGAGCCCGGCGCCCTCCTGCAACCCCACCGCGATCACGAACATGAACCCGCTGAAGCCGATCGAGAACGGCACGACCATCACCAGGCCCCGGCGCAGCGACGTCACCGCGAACAGGCTCGGCGGCACCAGCGGCGTACGGCCCGCGCGGTCCTCCCGGCGTTCGACGAGGTAGAACGCCGTCGCGGCGACCGGGAACAGCGCGAGCGACAGCCAGGTCCACAGCGGCCAGCCCGCCGCCCTGCCCTCGGTCAGCGGGGCCAGCAGTGCGAGCAGCGTGACGCCGAGCAGGACCGTGCCGGGCCCGTCGATCGGCTCCGGGTGCTGCGAGCGCGTCTCCGGGACGGCTCGCGTGGCCAGGACCAGGCCGAGGATCACCACGGGCACGTTGACGAGGAAGACCGAGCGCCAGCCGGTGCCCGCGATGTCGGCGGCGACGAGTACGCCCCCGAGGATCTGCCCGGCCACCATGGAGAGCCCGGCCGTCGCCCCGTACAGGCTCATCGCCTTGGCGCGGCGCTGTCCCGCGGTCGCCGACTGGATGGTGGCGAGCACCTGCGGCAGCATCGCCGCGGACGCCGCGCCCTGGGCGACGCGGGCGGCCACCAGCGTCCAGGCGTCGGGCGCGAGCCCGCACGCCAGCGAGGTCAGGCCGAAGGCCGCCATACCGGCGATGAAGAGCCGGCGCCGGCCGAAGAGGTCGCCGAGCCGGCCGCCCAGGACCAGGAGGACGGCGTACGAGACCCCGTACCCGGCGATGACGAGTTCGAGGACGGACTCGCTCGCGTGCAGGTCCTGGCCCATGGTCGGCAGGGCGACGTTGACGATGAAGAAGTCGATGAGCGGCAGCGCCGCGCCGAGGAGCACGGTGAAGAGCCCGAGTCCGCCGAGCGCGGGCGGGGCGTCCGGGGAGCGGACGGGGGTGGTGGTGAGGGTTCCAATTTCGGTCACGTGCCTCAGCGTGCTCCCGACCCGAGACTGGTACCAGAGTCTTCTTATCCTGGTAGAAGAAGTACCTGGAAACAGGCTGAGCCGTACGGCAAGCTGGGGACATGACGACGATGGCACAGGAGCAGGCGGGGACGGCGGCCGGGCACGGCGGGCGTGAGTCCGAGATCCGGCGGCACGAACTGGCCGCCTTCCTGCGGCATCGCCGCGAGCACGTCACCCCTGAGCAGGTCGGTCTGCCCCGCGGCCCGCGCCGGCGCACCCCCGGGCTGCGCCGCGAGGAGGTCGCGCAGCTCGCCGCCGTCGGCGTCACCTGGTACACGTGGCTCGAACAGGCCCGTGACATCCAGGTCTCCGTGCAGGTGCTCGACGCGCTCGCCCGCGCCCTGATGCTCGACCAGAGCGAGCGCGTCCACCTCTTCCAGCTGGCCGGAGCCGTGGACCCGGCGCCGCCCATGACCTGCCCGACGGTGTCCCCGGCCATCCAGACCGTCCTGGAGCAGCTGGAGCCGATGCCGGCCTGCGTCCAGAACAGCCGGTACGACATCCTCGCGTACAACCGGACGTACGGCCTGCTGCTCTGCGACCTCGACGCCGTACCGCCGGAGGACCTGAACTGCATGGTCCTCGCCTACACGAACGAGGAGTGGCGGTCCTCGCTCGTGCATCTCGACGAGAGCACCCGCATGATGGCCGCCAAGTTCCGCGCCTCGATGGCCGGGCATCTCGCCTCGCCCGCCTGGAAGACGCTGCTCAACCGGCTGCGCGCGGAGTCACCGGACTTCTGCGCGGCCTGGGACCGGCACGAGGTGGTCGGCCCCGGCACCAAGCGCAAGGAGTTCCGCAACGCCTACGTCGGGCGGATCACCGTCGACCACACCGACCTGTGGCTCGGTCCGGACGTCGGGCCGCGCATCGTGACGTACGTGCCCGCGGACGAGGAGTCACGCGAGCGGCTGGAGAAGCTGCACGTGATCGCGGCGGAGCGCGGGGCGGCCGGGGTCGCGCCGCGGGCTGGGACCGTCCCCACCGGACTGAGCTGCAAGGACTGACCGGCCGGGCCTCTCCGGGAGGGCGTAGGGCCCCTGGTTCCCCGTCCCCTGGTTCCCCGTCCGGCGGTTCAGGACCGCGCGTCCGCCGTGTCCCGGGCGGGCGTGTGTTCCGGCGCCAGGGACTCCGCCGTACGCCTGGCGGTGTTCCGTGCCCAGGTCCCGGTGGTCAGGGCGCCCAGGACGAGGACCGCGAGGCCACACCCGGCGATGATCCACCAGGCGGGGGCGGCGGCCGCCACGAAGGTGTCCTTGTACGCCGATGTGGTCACCCCGGAGGCCAGTACCGCGCCGATCACGGCGACGCCCAGGGTGCCGCCGATCTGGCGGCTGGTCGACGCGACGGCGGAGGCGACGCCTGCCTGCGAGCGGGGCATGCCGGAGACGGCGGTGTTGGTGATGGGCGCGTTCACGAAGCCGAAGCCGAGGCCGAAGAGGACGTAGCCGATGATCAGCGTGGTGTTCGACGTCTCGCCCTCGAACGCGGCGAACAGCACCCCGCTCGCGGCCATCGCGGCTCCCGCGACCATGAGCGGCACGCGCGGACCGCGGCTGCCCACCAGCCGGCCCGACAGCGGTGCGCAGACGAAGCACATGGCCGCCATCGGCAGCATCCACAGGCCCGCGTGCAGCGCGTCCAGACCACGCACGTTCTGCAGATAGAGCGTCGAGAGGAACAGGAAACCGCTGAGCGCCGCGAATCCGCAGACGGCGATGACGGTGGCCCCGCTGAACGGCGCCGAGCGGAAGAAGCGCAGGTCGATCAGCGGTTCCTCGCGCCGGTGCTCGTACCGCAGGAGGCCGATGAGCGAGACGACGGCCACCGCGGCGAAGGCGGCGACCTCGACGGTGCCCGAGGTGGGCGCCTCGATGATCGCGTAGGTGAGGGAGCCGAGGAGCGCGATGACGAGGAGCTGGGCGACCGGGTCGGGGCGGCGGGCCTTGGGGGCGCGGGACTCGGGGACGTAGCGCAGGGTGAGCAGCAGCGCGGCCAGGCCCACCGGAAGGTTGATCCAGAAGATCGCGCGCCAGCTCACGGAGTCCACGAGCAGACCGCCGATCAGCGGTCCCGCGGCCATGGAGATACCGATCACGCTGCCCCACGCGCCGATCGCGCGGGCACGCTCGCGGGGGTCGGTGAAGGTGTTGGTGATGATCGACATCGCCACGGGGTTCAGCATCGAACCGCCGACCGCCTGCACCATGCGGAAGGCGACGAGGGATTCGAGGTTCGGCGCCAGGGAGCACAGGAGCGAACCGAGCGTGAACAGGACCAGGCCCGCGATGAAGACCTTGCGGCGGCCGATGCGGTCCGCCGTCGAGCCGGCGAGCATCAGGAGTGAGGCGAGGACCAGGGTGTACGCGTCGATCGTCCACTGAAGGCCGGCCAGGCTCGCGTGCAGATCGGTCTGCATCGACGGCAGTGCGACGTTCAGGACGGTGTTGTCGAGGCTCACGATCAGCAGACTCATGCAACAGATCGCGAGCACCAGCAGGCGGTGGCGGGGGCTGAGCTCGGGCATTGATCCATGGTACGACGACTTCAATAGTGTGGCTAACTAACAACTGTCGCCGCACTCGCCGGCGTACGTGACAATGGGGGAATGCCCACGCCCACCCTCGCGCCCGCGTCCCCCCTGACGATCGGCCCCCACACCGTCCAGCCGCCCGTCGTCCTGGCCCCCATGGCCGGGATCACGAACGCGCCCTTCCGCACGCTGTGCCGGGAGTTCAGCGGCGGCAAGGGGCTCTTCGTCAGCGAGATGATCACCACGCGAGCACTGGTCGAGCGCAACGAGAAGACCATGCAGCTGATCCACTTCGACGCGACCGAGAAGCCGCGTTCGATCCAGCTGTACGGGGTGGACCCGGCGACCGTCGGCAAGGCCGTCCGCATGATCGCGGAGGAAGGGCTCGCCGACCACATCGACCTGAACTTCGGCTGCCCCGTCCCCAAGGTGACCCGCAAGGGCGGCGGCTCCGCCCTCCCGTACAAGCGGAACCTGCTGCGCGCCATCCTCCGGGAGGCCGTGAGCGGAGCCGGTGACCTGCCCGTCACGATGAAGATGCGCAAGGGCATCGACGACGACCACATCACCTACCTGGACGCCGGGCGGATCGCCGTCCAGGAGGGCGTCACGGCCATCGCCCTGCACGGCAGGACCGCCGCCCAGCACTACGGCGGCACGGCGGACTGGGACGCCATCGCCCGCCTCAAGGAGCACGTGCCGGAGATCCCCGTCCTCGGCAACGGCGACATCTGGTCCGCCGACGACGCGCTGCGCATGGTGCGGGAGACCGGCTGCGACGGAGTGGTCGTCGGGCGTGGGTGCCTGGGCCGGCCCTGGCTGTTCGGCGACCTGGTGGCCGCGTTCGAGGGCCGCGGGGTCCGCGACGACGGCCTCGACGGGTACGCCCGCCCGGTGCTCCGGGAGGTCGCGGCCGTCATGGTCCGCCACGCCACCCTCCTCGGCGAGTGGATCGGCGACGAGGCGCGCGGGGTCATCGACTTCCGCAAGCACGTCGCCTGGTACCTCAAGGGCTTCGCCGTCGGCTCCGACATGCGCAAGCGCCTCGCCATCACGTCCTCGATCGCCGAACTCTCCGAGGGACTCGCCGAGTTGGACCTCGACCAGCCCTGGCCGGCCGGCGCGGACGGCCCCCGCGGCCGTTCGTCGGGCAACAACAGGGTTGTTCTGCCCGAGGGTTGGCTCAAGGACCCCTACGACTGCGCGTGGGTCGGCGAGGACGCGGAGCTGGACACGTCGGGCGGGTGAGTCACTCGACACGGATTCCCCGTGTCGGCCTCGACACAAGGAATCCGGCTCCTCGACACTGTGCGGGTGGCGGACAGCGTGGTGTGGGTCGGGGTGTTCACCGGTGCGACGGCGGTGCTCGCGAGCTGGGTGACCACCGTGGGCAACGCCCGTGCGGCGAAGGTCCAGGTCGAGGCGTCCGTGCGGGCCCAGCACCGGGACCGGGTCCGGGAGATCCGCCGGGCCGCCTACCTGGACCTCATGGAACAGGCGCACGTCACCGGCCAGTTGTACTGGCAGGTGGGCGACGCGTACTTCCAGCTCACCGACTCACCTGAGCGGCTGACACGCGTTCAGGAACTCCGCGTCGAACTGCGTGGCGCCTTCGACCCCCTCATGCGCTGCGTCCGCGTCATCGTCCTCGAAGGACCGGCCCCGGCCGCCGAAGCGGCCGAGGCCGTCATGGGCGCGGCGGCGGAGGCCAACAGCGCACTGGCGCGGGTCTCCCGGGGCGAACCCGGAGCCCGCGAAGGCTTCGACGAGACCCACGCCGTGTTCCGGCACAGACTGGAGCGGTTCATCGAGGAAGCCCGCACGATCATGGCCGACTCGTAGGCTCGCGGCGCGGGCACGCGGGCGCTCCTTCGTCCCCGCTACGCGCCCCCCACCGCCGTGAGCAGCGCCAGCGGCGCCGCCGCCGACCTCGACTCCCGTACGCAGGCGTGCGGGTAGGGCACCGGCTCGCTGTGGGTGTCGCGGCCGTAGCCCGCCAGGACCTCCGGGAGGCGGTGGCCCGCGGCCGTGGCGGCGTCGACCAGGGCGTGCGCGACGGTACGGGCCTCGTCGTGCAGGCCGTACCTCGCCAGACCCAGCGTGATCAGGGCGTTGTCGTGCGGCCAGACCGAGCCGCGGTGGTACGAGAGCGGGTGGTACGCCGCCTGGCCGGAGGCGAGGGTGCGCACACCCCAGCCGGAGAAGAAGTCGGGTTCCAGGAGACGCCGGCCGACCAGCTCGCCGTACTCCTTGTCGAGCAGCCCCGACCACAACAGGTGGCCCGCGTCGGAGGCGAGGGCGTCGACATGGCGGCCGTCGCCGTCCAACGCCAGGGCGGGGAAGCCTCGTTCGGTCATCCAGAAGTCCCGCTGGAAACGGTCCCGGAGGTCACCCGCGGCCTGTTCGAGGAGAGCCGCGTAGACCTCGTCGTCCCACACCGTGCGGGACAACTGCGCGGTGCGGCGCAGCGCGTCGTACGCGTATCCCTGGGCGCCCGCCGCCATCACCGGACCGGAGGGGCGGCTGCCGTCGGCCGAGCACATGGCGCCCGGGGAGTCCTTCCAGTTCTGGTTGGCGAGGCCTCCGCCGTCCGAGCGGTAGACGAGATAGCCGCGCGAGGTCAGCCCGCCGTGGTCCAGCATCCATCCGATCGCGGCACGGGCGTTGGGCTCCAGGCGGCGGGCCAGCGAGAGGTCGCCGGTCTGCTCGGTGTACGCGCCGAGCAGCACCAGAAACAGCGGCGTCGCGTCCACCGAACCGTAGTAACGCCCGTACGGCACCTGCCCGAAGTGCGCCAGCTCCCCGTGCCGCACCTCGTGCACGATCTTGCCGGGCTGGCACACCGCCTGCGCGCCCACCTCGGTGGCCTGGGTCGCGGCGAGCGCGGGCAGGGTGGCCGCGGCGAGCTGGGGGCGGTAGGGGAGGGTGAAGAGTGAGGTCAGGAGGGCGTCCCGGCCCAGCAGGGTCAGGAACCACGGCACTCCACCGGCCGGGACGCGCAGTTCCTCGCCGTCCGGGCCGCGGGCCGGGACCTGGAGCGACGCCAGGTCGGACAGCCCCCGCGCACAGGCGGCGGCCAGCTCGGGCCAGCCAGTAGGGAAGGGCACCCCTTCCGCGAACTCGCCCTCCAGAGCGATGAGTCGTTCGTTCGCGGCGGCGGGGGAGCGCGGTACCTCGGGATCGTGCGCGGCGCCGTGCGGACGCGCCGCGACCCGCAGCGACAGCTCCGCGCTGCCGTGCGGTTCGAGCTCCAGGGTCCATACGAGGCGGCGGGCGCCCGTGCCCGTCTCCTCCACGCCGTCCGGGGCGGGCTCGGCGGTGACCGTCGTACTGGACCGCCAGTCACCGCGCTGATAGCCGAACCGCACGCCGTCGTCGAGGACTTGACGGGTACGGACGGCGCCCGACTTGGCGTAGGTGCGGTAGTCGGAGCGCAGCTCGAACTGGTCCGTGAAGTCGGCGTCCGCGGTGACCGCGACGCGCACGGTCGTGGGCGCCTGGCGGTTGCTGGTGAAGCGCAACGACTCCACGAACGCGCCCTCGGCGACGGCCTGTTCGCGGAAGATCGTGCAGGCGGGCGGCTCGTTCCGGCCGCCGCGCGGTACCAGGACGCAGCGCGCCGTGTCGCCGTCCGCGACCGGCGTGAGCGCCTCGGGCACCGCGCCGTCCACGGTCAGCTGCCAGCGGCTCAGGTGCCGTGCGTCGCGCACGAACAACCCGTCCGGCGAACTGCCGCCCCGCACACCGCTGATGTCCCCGCCGTCGCCCACCGCGGCGAACGTCCCACCGTGCACGAGCAGATGATGCCTGTCCGTCATCCCCGGTCCCCTCCCTTGGCGCCCGTCTCGTACGTGTCCGCGCGCGCGTTCCCGTAGGTGCCCGCGCTGTGTGCCCTGGCGAACGTGTCGTGTCCCGAGTGGGGCGCGACACGGTCGGTCCCCTCGGGCGCGTGCAGCAGGTCCAGGGTCAGCGCGGCGGTCCAGCTGAAGCCGAGCGCTCCGCAGGCCTCGCCGCTGTACGGGTCCACGTACTCCGCGAACCCGGACTCCCCGGCCGTGTCGAGCAGCGCGGCCCGCAGTCCGTCCGCGCGCGCCTGCTCGCCGTGCAGCCGCAGCCCGCGCTCCAGCAGCCAGTTGGTGTTGAACCAGGCGGGGCCGCGCCAGTAGCGGTGCGGGTCGAAGGCTTCCCCGGTCAGGTCATAGCTCGGCACGAGCCGAGTGCTGTCACCGAGCCCGAAGTGCGGACCGCTCGCCGTGCGCACGAGCGTGGCGGCGATGTCGCGGGGCAACGCGGGAAGCAGCAGCGGGATCAGCCCGGCGACACCGCGCTCGGGAATGAGCACGCCACGAGGAGAGCGCCGCTCAGTTTCGAGAGCACCGCTCGCACCCCGCCCAGAGCGCCGCTCCGAACCGAGAGCGCCGCTCTCCGCGGCCCCGCGGGCGTCGCCGCCCGCATCCCCGTACACGTCCCGGCAGAAGAACATCCCCTCCGCCGGGTCCCACAGTCGTGCCACCAGTGCCGCCGTGAGGCGTTCCGCGCGCGCGTGCCGGGCGGTGCCCGCCGCGCCCAGCTCCTGCGCGACGTGGGCGAGGGCGTGCTCGGAGGCGATCAGCAGCGCGTTGAACGCGGGGTCCTCGACCGCGAACTCGCCCGCCCCGTCCGCGTACCCGCCGTCCCGGTAGTCGGCGGCCAGTCGTACGTACCGCCCGTAGTCCAGATCCGTCGGCCGGTCCTCGGCGGACCCGTGGTCGAGGTCGGCGCGCCGGAAGGAGCGGGCCGGGGCCGGGGTGATCCGGCTCAACGGGGCGTCCCAGCAGGGGCTGTTGTCCATGCCCTGCTCCCACGGGTGGACCACGGAGGCGAGGCCCCCGCCGCCCAGGTCCCGGCGGTGCAGCAGATAGCGGTGCCAGGCCGCGAGGCGAGGATAGACGCGGGTGAGGAAACCGCGGGCCCGCGACAGGCCCGGGTCGGCCTGGTGCACCAGCCAGGCGGCGAGCGCGTGCACCGGTGGCTGCACGATCCCCGACGTCTGTACGGTGCGCGGGGCGCCCGCGGCGCGTCCCGCGGTGGAGGAGCGCCAGAAGTCGGGGCTCGGGAAGTACGCGTCCAGCGGCACGGAGGGGTTGAAGACGATGTGCGGGATCCGGCCGTCGCCCCACTGCGCGCCGAGCAGCGTCTCCAGCTCCGTCTGCGCCCGCAGGGGTGACAGATGGCGCAGCCCGATCGAGATGAACGCGGAGTCCCAGGACCACTGGTGCGGGTACAGACCGCGGGACGGCACGGTGGACGTTCCCGTCCAGTTGCCGGTCAGTACCCGGGCCGCCCTGAGGTGCAGCGACCCCGCCGTCGCGGCAGGATCGTATACAAGCTCCTCCGCACGGGTTACCCCCTCGGTGCCGGGCGGCGAGGGTGGGCCGGAGGCGTGCACGGGCGTGCCTGAGGTGCGCAGGGAGGTGGTGATCCCCGTGCGCAGGGCGGTGAGCTGGGTTGTGCTGTCCACTCAGGTCTCCCGGAAGACATCCTGCCGACCAGTTCGGCTGTAGCTACCGTAGGGTTACGTCTATTTAACACGCAAAACTCAATATGTAATGCAGAGTTGAGGAACGCAAGAGGGTGGGCATGACAGGAAAGGTGGACAGGACCGTGCGGGCAGGGAATCAGGCAAGCGCCGGAGAGCTGCTCGAACTGGTGCGCAGCGGACGGGCGAGAACGCGCGGCGCGCTGCAACAGGCCACGGGCCTCTCCCGGGCCACCGTCGGCCAGCGCCTGGACCGGCTCTTCCGCGCGGGCTGGCTGCGCGAGGGCGCCGGCGGCCCGGTCGACTCCCCGCTCGGCGGACGGCCCTCCATCACCCTCGAGTTCGACGACGCCCACGCGATCGTCCTGGCCGCCGACCTCGACACCCGGCACGGCAGGGCGGCCGTCCTCACCCTGACGGGCGAGATCCTGGCCGAGTGCTCGGGAGTTCTGGTCATCGACGAGGGCCCGGAGGCGGTCCTCGGCGAACTCGGCCGCTGGTTCGCCGAGTTGCTGGTCAAGGCGGGCAAGCCCGCCGGCGCCGTGTGCGGAATCGGGCTCGCCGTGCCGGGGCCGGTCGACAGCGACACCGGCCGGGTCGTCCAGCCGCCGATCATGCCGGGCTGGGACGGTTACGACATAAGGGGACGCCTGAGCCGCGCGTTCGCCATGCACGCGGGCGCCAGGACCGACGTCCCCGTACTCGTCGACAACGACGCCAACCTCATGGCGTACGGGGAGCAGCGCACCGGCTATCCGGACTGTTCGGCGTTCGCCCTGGTCAAGGTCTCCACCGGTATCGGCGCGGGCATGGTCGTCGGCGGGACCATCTACCGGGGGATCGACGGCGGCGCGGGCGACATCGGGCACATCCGGGTGGGCGCCGACGCGCTGTGCCGGTGCGGCTCGTACGGCTGTCTGGCCGCAGTGGCCAGTGGTGGCGCGGTGGCGCGGCGGCTCGTCGAGTCCGGGGTGGCGGCCGCTTCGGGGTCCGATGTGCGGGAGTTGCTGTCGTCCGGACATCCGGAGGCGATGGCGCTCGCGCGGGAGGCGGGGCGCCAGGTCGGGGACGTACTGGCGACCGTGGTGACGCTGCTCAACCCGGGTGTCCTGATGATCGCCGGAGATCTGGCCGGAACTCCCTTCCTGACCGGTGTGCGTGAGCTGCTGTACCAGCGGGCGCTGCCCCGCTCCACCGCTCATCTGGACGTGGTGACCTCGCGGCTCGGCGAGCGGGCCGGCCTGGTGGGGGCCGGGGCGCTGGTCGTGGAGTACCTGTACGCGCCCGAACGGGCCGAGGAGCGGCTCGCGGCGCTGGGTGTGTGAACCGACCCCGGCGTGCGCACTGTCGGGGCGTGCAGAGCCCACAGCACCCGTTCCGTTGGCTCGTGTGACATCCGTGTGACGTGGCGTGTGATGTGTCCACATCGGGGTCCGCATGGTGAAATCCGGACTTCGTTCCGGCGTGATTCTCGCCACGCCTGATAAGGGGTAGGCTCAGATGAGCGGATCATGAGCGGCTGCACTTCTCCAAAGGGTGGCACTCAGTGCCACCCTTTGATCGTTCAGCAGCTGAACTCAGGCGTGCTGGTAGCCGCTCAAGTGAGCGATAAGCCTGGTCTACGGGGGTTGCCCCGTTCAAGAAGTGAAAACATCGTCACCCCATCGCTTGCCAAGCCTTGACTTTCGATCTGGGGGCGGACGAGTGGTTACAGGCGCATGACGCGCAAGTGGACGTACCCAGACGCCTTCGATCTGGGTATGTTCCCCGTCGTCAGGGCAGCCACCGCGACGTCGAGGAGTCGAGACTCGTGTCGGAAAACAAAGATCCCCACGTAGCTGAGAGCGCGGTCGAGGGCGCGGGCGAGGGCGTGAAGTTCGTTTATGACTTCACGGAGGGAAACAAGGACCTCAAGGACCTGCTCGGCGGCAAGGGAGCGAACCTCGCCGAGATGACCAACCTGGGCCTTCCCGTCCCTCCCGGCTTCACCATCTCCACCGAGGCCTGCAAGACCTACCTCGACAGCGGCGAGGAACCGGCGGCACTGCGTGACGAGGTGAGTGCGCACCTCGACGCGCTGGAGCAGTGGATGGGCAAGACGCTCGGGCAGGCCGATAACCCCCTGCTCGTATCCGTCCGTTCCGGGGCGAAGTTCTCCATGCCCGGCATGATGGACACGGTGCTGAACATCGGGCTCTCCGACAGGTCGGTGCAGGGCCTCGCCAAGCAGGCCGGTGACGACCGCTTCGCGTGGGACTCGTACCGCCGTCTCATCCAGATGTTCGGCAAGACGGTCCTCGGCGTCGACGGCGACCTCTTCGAAGACGCGCTGGAGGCGGCGAAGGACGCCAAGAAGGTCGCCGTCGACACGGACCTCGAAGCGGCCGACCTGAAGAAGCTGGTCACCAAGTTCAAGAAGATCGTCAAGACCGAGGCCGGGCGGGACTTCCCGCAGGACCCGCGTGAGCAGATGGACCTCGCCATCCACGCGGTCTTCGACTCCTGGAACACCGACCGCGCCAAGCTCTACCGCCGCCAGGAGCGCATCCCGCACGACCTCGGCACGGCGGTCAACGTCTGTTCGATGGTCTTCGGCAACCTCGGCCCGGACTCCGGCACCGGCGTCGCCTTCACCCGCGACCCCGCCTCGGGCCACCAGGGCGTGTACGGCGACTACCTCCAGAACGCGCAGGGCGAGGACGTCGTCGCGGGCATCCGCAACACGGTCCCGCTCGCCGAGCTGGAGACGATCGACAAGAAGTCCTACGACCAGCTCATGCAGATCATGGGGACCCTGGAGAATCACTACAAGGATCTCTGCGACATCGAGTTCACCATCGAGCGCGGCCAGTTGTGGATGCTCCAGACCCGTGTCGGCAAGCGGACGGCGGGCGCGGCCTTCCGGATCGCCACGCAACTCGTCGACCAGGGGCTGATCGACGAGGCCGAGGCGCTCCAGCGGGTGACGGGCGCTCAGCTCGCCCAGCTGATGTTCCCCCGCTTCGACGACACGGCGGGCGGCAAGGTCACGCAGATCGGCCGGGGCATCGCCGCGTCGCCGGGCGCGGCCGTCGGCAAGGCGGTCTTCGACTCGTACACCGCGATCAAGTGGTCGCGTTCGGGTGAGAAGGTCATCCTGATCCGCCGCGAGACCAACCCGGACGACCTGGACGGCATGATCGCCGCCGAGGGCATCCTGACCAGCCGGGGCGGCAAGACCTCCCACGCGGCCGTCGTCGCGCGGGGCATGGGCAAGACGTGCGTGTGCGGCGCCGAGGACCTCGAAGTCGACACCAAGCGGCGCCGGTTGACGGTCAACGGCACCGTCGTCGAGGAGGGCGACGTCGTCTCGATCGACGGCTCCACCGGCAAGGTGTACGTCGGTGAGGTCCCGGTCGTACCGTCCCCCGTCGTCGAGTACTTCGAGGGCCGGATGCACGCGGGCGCCGACGACGCCGACGAACTGGTGGCCGCCGTGCACCGGATCATGGCGTACGCCGACCGGGTCCGCAGGCTGCGCGTGCGGGCCAACGCGGACAACGCCGAAGACGCCCTCCGCGCCCGGCGTTTCGGCGCCCAGGGCATCGGGCTGTGCCGCACCGAGCACATGTTCCTCGGCGACCGGCGCGAGCTGGTGGAACGGCTGATCCTGGCCGACACGGACGCGGAGCGCGAGGAGTCGCTGAAGGAGCTGCTGCCGCTCCAGAAGCAGGACTTCATCGAGCTGTTCGAGGCGATGGACGGCCTGCCGGTGACCGTCCGGCTGCTCGACCCGCCGCTGCACGAGTTCCTGCCGGACATCACCGAGCTGTCGGTCCGGGTGGCCCTCGCGGAGTCCCGCAAGGACGCCAACGAAAACGACCTGCGGCTCCTCCAGGCCGTCCACCGGCTGCACGAGCAGAACCCGATGCTGGGCCTGCGCGGCGTACGCCTCGGCCTGGTCATCCCCGGCCTCTTCACCATGCAGGTACGGGCGATCGCCGAGGCCGCCGCCGAGCGCAAGAACGCCAAGGCCGACCCGCGGGCCGAGATCATGATCCCGCTCGTCGGTACCGTGCAGGAGCTGGAGATCGTCCGCGAGGAGGCCGACCAGGTCATCGCCGAGGTCCAGGCGGCGACGGGCACCGACCTCAAGCTCGCCATCGGCACGATGATCGAACTCCCGCGCGCCGCGCTGACCGCCGGTCAGATCGCCGAGGCCGCCGAGTTCTTCTCCTTCGGCACGAACGACCTCACCCAGACGGTCTGGGGCTTCTCCCGCGACGACGTCGAGGCCTCCTTCTTCACCGCCTACCTGGAGAAGGGCATCTTCGGCGTCTCCCCCTTCGAGACGATCGACCGCGACGGCGTCGGCAAGCTCGTCCGGGACGCCTCCGTCGCCGGCCGTGCGACCCGCCCCGACCTCAAACTCGGCGTCTGCGGCGAACACGGCGGCGACCCGGAGTCGGTCCACTTCTTCCACGAGGTCGGACTCGACTACGTCTCCTGCTCACCGTTCCGCATCCCCGTCGCCCGCCTGGAAGCGGGCCGAGCGGCCTCCTCGGCGGCAGGCAGCGACCACCGCTGACCCCCCCCGAAACCCCCGGGACCGCTGTCGAGTCACCCCGACCCTCACCGACCCGACAGCGGCCCCGGTGCACGAAGAAGGGGCGGCACCCTGTGCGGGGGTGCCGCCCCTTCGGGCATGGTCTGCGGGGACTGTCAAGATACTTCGCTGACCAGCGGAAATGGTGGTTGGGTGCGTTGGTTGCCGTTGAACCCGCGAGAGGCTTGTGCCCTCGTTCTGCCCTCCGGGTGCGGCTGAGTTCCGTCCACGCCCCGTTCGCATGGATCGAGGGCGGGCGCCCCAGCGTGAGGCTGCCTGAGTAACCGCCTGCGGCCCCGGGCCGTCAGATGTACTGCGTCCCCGCACCGAGGGCTCTGGCAACCCCCCTCGCCGCACATGCGAGAGGGTTGCCAGGGCCATCCCCGGATCGCTGACCGTGCGGTAGCGGTGGCTGTCGTCGGGGCGAGTGGGTTCCCGTGGGCCAGCCGCCGCCTCGGGGACCGGAGTCAGATCTCCAAACCGAACTCGCGCCGCCTGTCCGAGATGCTGGTGAGGAAGGTCCGTGACGCGGCAAGGGAGTCCGTCCGAAGGGCCTCCTCCAGCGTCATCCACTGGACCTCGTGGATTTCCTCCTCCTGTAGGTCGGGACGCGCGGGAAAGTCTCCGACGCAGACCCATGCGTGGATCTTCCCTGGCCCTTCGTCCCTGGGGAGGCAACCGAGCGAGATCATCTCCCTCGCGTCCAGGTCGATGCCCAGCTCTTCCCGTACCTCGCGGCGGGCGGTGTCCAAGGGCGTGTCGTCCCACGACTCCATCTGGCCCCCGACGGGATGCCAGTACCCGGGATAGCGGCGAGTCCGTGCGAGCAGGATCCTTCCCGATTCGATAAGGAAGACAAAGGACGTCCACAGATTGGATCCATTGGTCCGCTGCTCGTACAAGTGGTCGACGGCGGAGAGCGGAACACCGGGATCCGTAATCGCGGCTCGTTCGTTGACCACGGCGCTGCCTTTCGAAGGGCCGAGCACCTTTGAGTCGTTACCGGCCACGTGCTCGGTGGCGACCAGGGTCACGGACCAGGAATCCCATACGGCTTCATGCGGGCTTGTCGTGGTGTGGAACCTCCCGGCAGGAATGTCGAGAGGGCTCTCCTGCGGTGTGGCATCCCATGCCGAGACCAGGCGGACGCTCGTGGACCTTCCTTCCGGCGTGAGGAAGCTGACTCCGACGCCGAGCGAGCTCTCGACGGTGAACGAGTCGTACCGCACAGCCGTCGCGCCGTCGTCCACGTCGTACATCGCGTGTCGGACACAGCCGACGATGGAACGTGTCAGCAGGTCCCAGCCGTGGCTGTGCACGATGAAGGGGTCGGAGTCGGTTCTCCGTTCTCCGGCGGGCGGCCACAGATGCACGCGGATGCCCCACTCCGGGAACGTGTCCAGAGGCAGGCGGAACACGAGGAATCCGTAGGGGTGCAGGTAGGAGGGAGAGTCGTCCAGGAACGTCCGCAGGTCCGGCCACCCTTGACGGGTCATCCACGAGCCGATCGCCTCACGCGTTGGCATAGGGGTTCACCGGCCTCTGGTACGCGTCCAGCGTCATGCTCAGGAGCTCGTCGTCCGCCCCTTGGAGTATGTCCAGCAGGGAGAGGACTTCTCTGACGTCCGCGACGGAACCAGGATCCAGCTCAGTGGCGGACCGGGGAAGAGGCAGCTCTGTGCTCTGGCGGTTGCTCAGCCGCATGTCCTCTTTGGTCGAGTCGTAGAAGGAAGAGCCGACCGGGTATTTCAACGCGGCCGTGCCGGCCTTCTCGCGGGTCACGATCACGCAGGTGTCGGACAGGTCGATCGTGAACGGTGAAACAAAGGTCGCCAGGTACACCCGGCAGTTGAGCCGGGAGAACTGGTAACTCAGGAGCTGGAGCCTGATAATGGTCGCGGCGATCTCCGCCTGCGCGCGCTGCCGCGTCCAGTAGTCCCGCCGGTCGGGGTTCGCGTTCCTCCGGTACTCGGCGAAGAAGTCCATCAGTTCGACGTTGTCCGGATCGAGCACCTGCACGTTCACCGAGAGATAGTGCCCCTGTCTCTCGGCGCGCTGGAGAAGGGTCGGCAGGACCGCCGATCTGAAGTACCGAGCTGTATGACCCCGGTAGTCCCAGGAGTTGGTGGCGCCTGCCGCTTTGTCGAGTTCGGCGGAGATCGATCCGGGGTCGGTGACCTGAACCTCCGTCGGTCCCTGCCGCTTCAGGCCGTAGAAGAACACCACGAGCAGGGAGACGCACAATGAGGCCACCGCGGCCCCGGTGAGCGAGTCGACGATCGAGATGATCATGTCGCTGAGACTCACCTCCGTCGCCCCGCCCAGGTGCGGCAACGCGAACAACCTGATGACGATCAGCAGCGCGGCGGCCAGACCGAGCGAGGATAGGTACAGCTTCGTGTTCACCCCAGCCGGGCCGTCACTTCTCCCAGCGTCGTCCATGGGCAATCCCCCGATCGTTCAGACCGTCAACCCGTCCGCTCCACCCGCGTGGATCCAGTGCATTCAACAGGAGCAGCGGGTGGTCCACCAAGAGACCGTGGACGCCGGTGACACCACCGAGACGCTGATGCGGTGCGCGCGCAGCCAGGCGAGATGGTCGGCTGGGCAAGACGCCTTGTCCGCGAGGCGTTTGACAGGTCGACGCGGTCCGCGTCGGAAACGAACGGCAGGTAGGTCGCGGACCACGGCTGGTGGGCCTGGCTGCAACTCGTGTTCGCGCCCGACAAGGTGACCACGAGTGCCTCTCCAAGGGAGAGGATCGGACGGCCGGGCCGATGAAGGCGCCGCTCAACGATGTCCCCCGAGAGCGCCCTCCAGGTGGGACAGATGGCTGACTTCCCAGCTCAGGAAGCCAGCCATCCGCCCTGTACGGGGCCACCGCCGCCCCCGCGGATCGCCGCGGGAAGCTCAGGACCGGAACGGCCCCGTCACCTCGTACGTGATGCCGCCGGACGAGCTGCCGCTGGTGCCGCGCTGGCTGGAGAAGTAGAGGCGTCTGCCGTCGGGGGAGAAGGCGGGGCCGGTTATCTCGGAGGCGGACTGGCCGGTGATGCGGAGGAAGGGGGCGATCACGTCGGAGGGGGTGATCACGCAGATCTCCATGTTGCCGCCGTCCTCCGCGACGAAGAGGTCACCGGAGGCGGAGCCGGTGATGTTGTCGACGCCGGTCAGCGGAGCGGTGCCGGACGTCACGAGGGAGTCGTCGTACGCCAGCTCGTAGGTGCTGTTGGCCAGGTTCAGCTGCCAGACGCGGTTGTCGCCCTTGGTGGTGAACCAGACCGTGTTGTCGGCGTAGTGGCAGCCCTCGCCGCCGTTGAAGGACTTCGAACCGGAGACCTGGGTGCGGGTGGTCGTCGGTGAGCCGTCCGGGTCCGGCACGTTCGCCCAGGTGAAGGAGCCGGAGGTCGCAGATCCCGCGACGAGGACCTGGAGGGTGCCGGAGGACAGGTTGCCCCAGGTGGTCGGGACGAAGCGGTAGAAGCGGCCGTTGGTCTCGTCCTCGGTCAGGTAGATCACCTGGCGCACCGGGTCGGCGGCGGCGGCCTCGTGCTTGAAGCGGCCCATCGCGGGCCGCTGCACCGCCGCGTTCACCCCCCACGGGTCGGTCTCGTAGACGAGGCCGAGGGACACCTCCTCACAGGACAGCCAGGTGTTCCACGGGGTCTTGCCGCCCGCGCAGTTCGTGCGGGTGCCCGAGAGGATGCGGTACGCCCCGGTGATCGCGCCGGTCGAGGAGAACTTCACCGCGCTCGCCCCGCCGGAGGGGTTGATCTCCGAGTTGGACACGTAGATCCAGCCGGTGCCGTCGGCGTAGCAGGCGCCGCCGTCGGGGGCGCTGTGCCAGGTGTACGAGGTGCCGGTGACCGTCTGCCCGGAACGGGCGATCACCCGGCTGGTGAATCCCGCCGGCAGCTGGATGCCGTTGGCGTTGGCGGCGCCGAGAGCCCCGTAGGGCCCCGCGCCGGGCTGGGCGGGTGCGGCGTAGGCGGCGCCGCGCCACAGGGTTCCGCCCAGGACGGCGGACGAACCGCCGAGGACGGCTGCACGCAGAAGGGTACGACGTTCCACTCTCGCTCCAGAGGGCCGTGACCGCCCCGCCGCCGGTCGATGGCGGGGTCGCGCGCTGATGGACCCTAGACGCACAGAGTTGACGTGTCATGGACAAATCGTGACGGGTGGGCGGCGGATGGTGACGAGCGGCTCTCACGACCGGCCCAGGGCCCCGGTCCGCCCGGCGGCATACGCTGAACCGTCCGCGGCAGCACACACATCGAGGGAGTTCGGCCATGACGGGCTGGGACGCCGGCGACATCCCCGACCAGAGCGGCCGCACGGCCGTCGTCACCGGAGCCAACAGCGGCATCGGTTACGTCACGGCACGCGAGCTGGCCCGCAAGGGCGCCAGGGTCGTCCTCGCCTGCCGGAGCGAGGCACGCGGGAGCGAGGCGGCGGACCGGCTGAGGACCGAAGTGCCGGGCGCGCGGGCCGAGTTCGTACGACTGGACCTCGGCGACCTGGAATCCGTACGGGAGTTCGCGGCCACGTACGAGCGCGGGTACGACCGGCTCGACCTGCTGATCAACAACGCCGGTGTGATGGCGCTGCCGTACGGCCTGACGGCGGACGGGTTCGAGACGCAGTTCGGCGTCAACCACCTCGGGCACTTCGCACTCACCGGGCTGCTCCTGCCCGCCCTGCTCGGCACCCCCGGCGCCCGCGTCGTGACCGTCTCCAGCTTCATGCACGCGCTCGCCAACATCGACATCCGCGATCTCAACAGCGAGCGCCAGTACCGGCGTTGGATCGCCTACGGCCGTTCCAAGACCGCCAACCTGCTGTTCACGCACGAGCTCGCCCGCCGCCTCGCCACCATCGGCTCCGAGGTCGTCGCGGCCGCCGCCCACCCCGGGTACGCCGACACGAACCTCCACGCCGCCGGGCCCAGGATGACGGGCCGCAAGGCCGCGGAGCGGGTCGTGGGGGCCGGTGTGCGGGTCCTCGGCCAGAGCGCCGAGGCCGGGGCGCTGCCCGCGCTGTACGCCGCCACCGCGCCCGGCGTGGCACCCGACTCCTTCACCGGGCCCTCGTTCGCGATGTGGCGCGGCTCGCCCGCGAGGTCCCGGCGGGCCGGCTGGACGCTCGACGACCTGGCGGGGGAGCGGCTCTGGGCGGCCTCGGAGGAGTTGACGGGGGTGACGTACGAGGCGCTGAAGGCCTGAGCGCCGGCCATCGGGTCGGTACGGGCTCGGGTCGGTACGGCCATCGGGTCGGTACGGCCATCGGCTGAGCGGAGACCGCGACGGAGACGGAGACCGTACCGGCACCCCGCGGACGCGCGCACGGCCGCTCCCGCTCTCAGGCCGCGTGCACGGCTGCTCCCCTCTCAGGCCGAACGCACCTCGTACACCGCCACCGACACCTCCGGGTCGTCCAGGCAGCGCCCCGACTCCAGGTCGAACCGCTGCTTCAACAGCGGCGAGGCGACGAACACCCGGTCCTGGTGGCTGCCGGTGAGGCCGCGGGAGAGGACGGCCGCGCCGGTGAACGGGTCGCGGTTGTCGATGGCGTACGTGCGGCCCGCGCGGTCGCGGAACACCGCCACCTGACGGCCGTCGGGGAGGAGCGCGGCGACTCCGCGTCCCGGGATCAGCAGGGCCAGGTCGCAGACCGTGAACCAGCCGTCCTCCAGCAGGAGTTGGACCTTGAGAGTCGTCGTCTCGGGGGCCAGGGTCATCGCTTGGCGCTTCCTTCCAGGGGGCGGGTACCGATGGTCAGCAGCGGCAGGTCGGGCTTGATCTGGTCGCGCTCGGGGACGAAGCCGACGACCGGGTCGGGGGTGTCCGGGGCGTTCACGAAGGACACGAACCGGGAGAGTTTTTCGGGGTCGTTGATGGTCTCGGCCCACTCGTCGCGGTAGCCCGCCACATGCGCTGTCATCAGCGACTCCAGCTCCTCGCAGATGCCCAGTGAGTCGTCCACGACCACGTCACGCACGTGGTCGAGGCCGCCGGGGATCCGCTCCAGCCACGTGGAGGTGCGCTCAAGGCGGTCGGCGGTGCGGATGTAGAACATCAGGAACCGGTCGATGAGGCGGATGAGTTCGGCGTCGGACAGATCTTGCGCGAGGAGGTCCGCGTGGCGCGGGGTCGCACCGCCGTTGCCGCCGACGTACAGGTTCCAGCCGCCCGAGGTGGCGATGATGCCGAAGTCCTTCGACTGTGCCTCGGCGCACTCGCGGGCGCAACCGGAGACGGCCGACTTGAGCTTGTGCGGGGACCGCAGTCCCCGGTAGCGCAGCTCGAGGTCGATGGCCATGCGGACCGAGTCCTGGACGCCGTAGCGGCACCAGGTCTGTCCCACACAGGACTTCACCGTGCGCAAAGACTTCCCGTACGCGTGCCCCGACTCGAAGCCGGCGTCCACCAACCGGGACCAGATCAGCGGGAGTTGCTCGACCCGGGCGCCGAACATGTCGATCCGCTGACCGCCGGTGATCTTGGTGTAGAGGCCGAAGTCCCGGGCCACCTCACCGATCACGATCAGCTTCTCCGGGGTGATCTCGCCGCCGGGGATGCGCGGCACGATCGAATAGGAGCCGTTCCGCTGGAGGTTGGCGAGGAAGTGGTCGTTGGTGTCCTGGAGCGCGGCCTGTTCGCCCTCCAGGACATAGCCGTCGGCGCCGATCGTCGGGGCGAGCGAGGCGATGATGGAGCCGACGGCGGGCTTGCAGATCTCGCAGCCGTCGCCGCCCCGGGCGCCCTCACGGCCGTAGCGGTCGAGGAGGACCTGGTGCGAGGTGACGCGGAGGGCGAGGACGATCTCGTACAGCTGCTCGCGGGTCTGTCCGAAGCAGGCGCACAGCCCGTGGTCGACCTCGACGCCGCTCGCCTCCAGCTCGTCGTTGACGAGCTGCCCGAGAACCTTGACGCAACTGCCGCAGCCCGTACCGGCCTTGGTGCACTTCTTGACCTCGGGCACGGTGGTGCAGGAGTGCTCGGTGACCGCGCCGCGGATCGTGCCCTTGGTGACGTTGTGGCAGGAGCAGATGACCGCGGAGTCGGGGAGCGCGGAGGGGCCGAGGGCGGCCGGGGCGCCCGCGCCCGCCGGGAGGACCAACTGCTCGGGGGCGATCGGCGGGACCGAACCGGTGAAGGCGCGCAGGGTGCCGTACGCGTCGGCGTCGCCGACCAGGATGCCGCCCAGCAGTTCGCCGCCGGGGCCGATGACCAGCTTCTTGTACGTGCCCGAGCGCGAGTCGGAATAGACGACGTCAAGGCAGTCGGCGGTGGCGCCGTGCGCGTCGCCGAAGGACGCGACGTCGACGCCGAGGAGCTTGAGCTTGGTGGAGAGGTCGGCGCCCGTGAAACTCGCCTCGTCCGCGGCGATGGTGGCGGCGGCCGTCTCGGCCATCTCGTAACCCGGCGCGACCAGTCCGTACACCCGGCCGTCCGACGCCAGCGCGCACTCGCCGATCGCGAACACCCGGGGGTCGGAGGTGCGGCACTGCTCGTCCACCGAGATGCCGCCGCGCTCACCGACCGTGAGTCCTGTGTCGCGGGCGAGTTGGTCGCGCGGGCGCACACCCGCCGAGAACACCACCAGGTCCGTGGCCAGTTGGGAGCCGTCGGACAGCTTCATGCCGGACACGGCCCCGTCGTCGCCGACGACGATCTCCTGCGTGCCCGTTCCCGTGTGCACGGACAGGCCCATGTTCTCGATGGTCCGCAGCAGCGCCGTGCCGCCACCGTCGTCGACCTGCACCGGCATCAGACGCGGCGCGAACTCCACGATGTGCGTGGCCAGTCCGAGCCCCTTGAGCGCGCCGGCGGCCTCCAGGCCCAGCAGCCCGCCGCCCACCACGGCACCCGTGGCGGCGCGCGCCTTCGCGTACTCCTCGATGGCGAGCAGGTCCTCGATCGTGCGGTACACGAAGCAGCCCTCGGCGTCCTTGCCGGGGACGGGCGGGACGAAGGGGTAGGAGCCGGTGGCCAGCACGAGGGTGTCGTACGCGACCACGAGACCGGAGCGGGCCGTCACCGTCCGCGCCTGGCGGTCGACCGTCTCGGCCGGGTCGCCGAGGTGCAGTTCGATGCCGTGCTCGGTAATGAACTCCCGGTTGGTGAGCGAGAGTTCGTCCGGGGTGCGGCCGGAGAAGTACGAGGTGAGCTGGACCCGGTCGTAGGCCGGGCGCGGCTCCTCGCACAGCACGACCACCCGGTGCGTGGCGGTCAGCCCGCGCTCGGCCAGCGCTTCGAGGAAACGCTGGCCCACCATGCCGTGGCCGACCAGCACGATGGTGTGCGCGGACTCGGACGCGTCTTCCTGGGTCGCGACGGTGAGCGACGCTGACCCGGAGGTGTCTCGCCCGGTTGCGGCGGTGTGCGCCGCCGACCCGGACGTGTCTCGCCCAGTCGCGACGGTGAGCGTTGACCTGGACGCGTCTCCCTCGGTCGCGACGGTGTGCGCGGACCCGATCCCGTCGGTCGTGTGCGCCGCCGTCATCGCGTTCGCCGCCTTCGTCGTGTCCGTGTGCATCAGGAGCCTCCGTCGTTGGTGAGCAGGTGGAGCAGCGGTGCGCCGTCCGCGGGGAGGGGTTCGGCTCCCTCCCAGGCGCGGGCGAGCGCGCCGACGGTGCCGAGTTCGCCGACGAGTACGCCGCCGACGACGCGGTCGTCTCGGACGACGACCTTGCGGTAGGTGCCCCGGGTCGCGTCGGTGAGCTGGACGACGTCGTCGCCGGGACGGGCGTCGGGTTCGCCGAAGGCGGCGAGGTCGAGGAAGTCGGGTCCGGCCAGCGTGAGCCGGGTGACCGCGCGTGTGCCCGTGTAGCGGACGCCCGCGTCACCGGCGATCGACTCGGCCAGCACGTCGGCCTGTTCGAGCGCGGGGGTCGCCAGTCCGTAGACGGTGCCCGCGTGCTGCGCGCAGTCGCCGATCGCCCGGATGTGCGGGTCGGACGTACGCAGTTCGTCGTCGACGAGGACGCCCTTGTGGACGGCGAGCCCGGCGGTCTGCGCGAGCCCCACGCGGGGGTGCACCCCGCAGGCCAGGACGACGAGGTCGGTGTCGAGCGCGTACCCGTCGGCCATCTCGACCGAGCGGACCGCGCCGCCGACGCAGCGCACGTCACGCACCCGGCACTCGGTGTGCACCTCGACACCCAGGTCGGTCAGATGCCGCAGGACCAGCCGGGAGGCCGAGGGATCGAGCTGGCGCTCCATGAGCCGCTCGCCCTGCTGGGCCAGCACCACCTGGGCGCCGCGGGCGGCCAGCGCGCGGGCCGCCGAGACACCGAGCAGACCGCCGCCGATCACCACCGCGCGGGCGCCCCGCCGTACCGCCTTCGACAGGCTCAGGCAGTCGTCCATGGTGCGGAACGCGTGCACGCCTTCGGGGAGTTCGTGCCGGCCCGGTTCCGCGAGGGTCGCGAACAGGCCGCGCAGGGGCGGGAGTACGGGGTTCGAACCGGTCGCGAGGACCAGCGTGTCGTAGGCGATCTCCGAACCGTCGGCGCACTCCAGGGTGCGGGCGGCGCGGTCGATGCCGGTGACCCTGGCCCGGGTCAGCCCGGCCGGCGAGGGCAGGGCGATCACCTCGGGCGCGTACCGGCCGGCCAGCACCTCGGCGAGCAGGACACGGTTGTACGGGCGGTGCTCCTCGTCACCGACGAGCGTGACGGACACACCCGGGGTGCCGGACACACCCGGGGTGCCGGGCCCCCCGGCACCGAGCTCACCCAGCCGCCGGGCGAGCCGTACGCCCGCGAGCCCGGCGCCGATCACCACCACACGCGTATTCGAGGTCATGACCGCAGCGTGCGGTGCCGGTGTTACCCGACCGCATCTCGGCTGTTTCCCGGCGGGAACGCTGCGCTCAGCGGAGCCGGAGGCCGGGTGTGAGGGTTTCCGGCCCGGGGCCGACCGGATCCCCGCCCTGAGGGTCTCGGGAACCTCAGAAGACCCTCAAGGTTCCCGAGACCCATGGACGGCACATCTATCCCGTCCATAGGGTCGCGATCATGCCCGACATATCGCTGACCATGGTCGTCGTCCTCTGCGCAGCCTCACTCGCGGCGGGCTGGATCGACGCGGTGGTGGGCGGTGGCGGGCTGCTGCTGCTCCCGGCGATGCTGCTCGGACTGCCGGGCGGGACCTCGGCCGCGTACGCGCTCGGCACGAACAAGGCGGTGGCCATCGTCGGGACGACGGGCGCGGCGGTGACGTACGCGCGCAAGGCACCGGTGGACGTGCGCGTGGCCGTACGGATCGGGCTCGCGGCGCTCGCGGGTTCCACGGCGGGGGCGTTCGTCGCGGCCGGCATGAGCACCGACGTGCTGAAGCCCGTCGTCATGGTCGTGCTGCTCGGGGTCGGCGCCTTCGTCCTCTTCAGGCCCGCCTTCGGCACGGCACCCTCGACGGCCCCGGTCCCGACGAGCCGGGTGGTCGCCGCGATCGGACTCGCGGGCCTCGGCATCGGTTTCTACGACGGTCTCATCGGCCCCGGCACGGGCACGTTCCTCGTGCTGGCCCTCACCGCGCTGCTCCACCTCGACCTGGTGACCGCCTCCGCCACCGCCAAGATCGTGAACTGCTGCACCAACGCGGGTGCCCTCGCGACCTTCGCCTGGAAGGGCACCGTGTTCTGGCAACTGGCCGCCCTGATGGCGGTCTTCAATCTCGCGGGCGGCATGCTCGGCGCGCACACGGCACTCAAGAAGGGGAGCGGCTTCGTCCGGGTCGTCCTGCTGACGGTGGTATTCGCACTGGTGGCGAACCTGGCGTACCAGGAGTGGATCGCGTGAGGCGTCCACGGGTACGTCCGGGCCGGGCGCGGTGTACGGCGCCTCAGTAACTGCCGGTGAGGTGGGCGAAGACGACCACGTTGCCCTGGTACCCCGTCGACTTCGAGTAGCCGCCACCGCAGGTGATGACGCGCAGTTCGGGCCGGTGGGCCGCGCCGTAGACCTTCTCGTCGGGGAAGTCGCGGGCGTCGTACACCTCGATGGCGTCGACGGTGAAGACGGCTGTACCGCCGTCGCGGCGGCCGACCTCGATGCGGCCGCCCTTCTTCAGGGCGCCCAGGTGGTAGAAGACGGCGGGGCCCTCGGCGTTGTCGACGTGTCCGGCGACGATGGCGGTGCCCGTCTCACCGGGGGTGGTGCCCGCCTCGTACCAGCCGGCGAGGTTCTTCCGCGCGGCGGGCGGGACGTCCAGGCTGCCCTGCGGGGTGAGGCCGAGGCCCATGAGCGGCGCGTTCACGCGGATCGACGGGATGCGGATGCGGTCCGGCGGGGAGTGCGGCAGGGCCCGTGCCGCGGGCGCCCGCCCGGCCGGTTCCCTCGCGCCCGCCTGGGCGGCGGACGGCTGCGGCGGCGCGTGCGTCTCGGCGCCGCTGCGCAGCAGCCACGCGCCGGAGCAGAGGGCGGCGGCGGTGACCGAGGCTATGGCGATGTTGCTGACCCGGCGGCGCACGTGCGGCCTCCTCTCGGGTGTCCCCTCGGGGTCGGGATGGCCCCCTTCCCCCTCCGGGCCGCGAGGGGCGTCGCGCCACGGAGGGGGAGAGGACACTGCGGTACCGCGGACGGACAGCGGAGGGTGTCCGTCAGATCCCGTCGCCTCTCGCCCGGCGATGCAGGAGCCAGGTACCGCCCGCGGCGGCGACGGCCAGGGCCGCCACTCCCGCCGCGGTCTGCACGGGGTCGGGGCCCAGTGCGCCGCCGACCCCCGTCTTCACGTATCCGCGCGGATGGACCTGTTCGCGCGTCGAGGTCAGGGTCACCACCAGGTCTCCGGTGACCGTCCGGCCGCCGGGGCACTTCGCGACGATCTCGTACGTCCCCGGCTGCGCGCCCGGCGGCACCCGGAACTGCCCGATGACGTCCTCCTCGTGCGCGCTGGGCGCCAGCGTGAACTGGCCCGCGCCCACCGCGCTGGCGTCGCCCGCTCCCGTGCCGCCCACGCCGCAGGCGGCCGTGTTCACCGTGACGTCACCGCCGGGCACGACGGTGGACGGGTACACCTCCAGGCCACCGGTGTCCGCGCCGTACGCGGGCGCGGCGGCGAGGCCCGCGGCGGCGACGGCGAGCGCGGTACCGGTCACCAGACGGGCTGTGCGTCGCATCGTTCGTTGCTCCTCCGAGGGGGCGCGGCCGGCGACACCCCCAAGTGCCGCTGCGTCGGTCGTGCCCCTGCCCTTCCGAGGTAAGTGGCACATGGCCCGGCCCGCTTCCTGATGGAACGTCAGAAATGAAGTGAACGGGTGTCGGGCGGGTGGCCCGGACGGGTGGGTTCGCGGGCATTCCGGCAGGTCACCGGGGTGGGGCGGCGTGCCTCGGAAAAGAACCCGAAGGGCGGCGGGGTGGGGGTGTGAACGGGTGACCGCTCGCTGCGGGGGAGCCGCCCACCGGTGGCCCGTGAGGCGTCCGTAAGCCACTCACGCCTCGTCCGTGAGCCGTCCCGGTCTCTTCCGTGAGCCCTCCCCGGCTCGTCCGTGAGCCCTCCCCGCCTCGTCCGTGAGCCGTCCCGGCCTCGCCGGTGAGCCGTCCGCGCGGCGTCCGTCACCGGTGCTTGACCTCAATAATGGTTGAGGTACGAGGCTGGCTGCCATGAAGACACCAACAGCTGACGCCCCTGCCCCTGCCCCTGTTCCTGTTCCTGTTCCCGAGCCCGCCACCGATCCGGAGGCCGCCTTCCTCGCGGAGCCCGAGACCCCCGTACGGGTCGCCGTCGTCCTGGGCAGCAACCGTGAGGGCCGCTTCGGTCCCGTCGTGGCCGACTGGCTGCTCGGCCGGATCCGCGAGCGCGACGACTTCCTGCCCGAGGTCGTCGACGTCGCCTCGGTCCTTCTCCCGACGACGCTCTCCCCGAGCCCCGGGGCCGCCGCCGAACTGGCCAAGGTCACCCCCGCCCTCGCCGCCGCCGACGCGTTCGTCGTCCTCACGCCCGAGTACAACCACTCCTTCCCGGCGGGCCTGAAGAACCTGATCGACTGGCACTACACCGAGTGGCGCGCCAAGCCCGTCGCCCTGGTCTCCTACGGCGGGCTCGCCGGTGGCCTCCGCGCCGCCGAGCACCTCCGCCAGGTCTTCGCCGAACTCCACGCCGTGACGGTGCGCGACACGGTGTCGTTCCACGGCGCGGGGGCGGCGTTCGACGCGGAGGGGCACCCCCGGGACTCCACGGGCCCGAAGGCGGCGGCGGAAGTGATGCTCGACCAACTCGCCTGGTGGGCACGGGCGTTGCGGGAGGCGAGGGTGAAGCGGCCGTACGTGGGGTGAGCGGCGGGTGGGCGCCCGGCCCGATCGGTGCGGACGGGCGCCCGCCCATACGCGTGTAACGGCCAACTGGCACTATTCGGCGGCAGCGACAGCTGATCCGAGAGGGCCTGCGGCCCGTCCACAGCCAGGGGGAACAACCATGACGACGCACGTCACGGAAGCCGACCGGGACCCACGGCCCGGCGCCGACCGGGCACGCGACCGGGAGCGCGGCCGCGGTCGCGGTGCCGCGGTGCGAGCCCTGCTGTTCGTGACGACAGCGCTCGTCGCCGGGGCCGCGGGCGTGGGCGGCACGCTGCTCCAGCAGCGGCTCACCGCTCCGGACACGTCCGCCGTCGACGCGCAGGCCGCCGAGCTCTCCGAGGACCTCCGCACCGACCTGACCGCCGGCTTCCACTCGGGAGGGAAGACCTACGGGGGCCCGTTCACCGGGGGCACGATCGCCGCCCAGGTCCTGGAACACGGCGGCGCGCTGCTCAGCGCGGACACCGTGCCGGGCGGCGGGTCCCCCGGCGCGGGCGTGCACACCGTGAAGGTGATGCTGGGGCTCGTACCACCCGCCGCGAAGACCGTCGACCCGGCCGCCTATCCCGTCCGCTGCTACCGCTACACGTTCGGCCTCGGCGCCTACACGGTGAAACGGTCCGCCATGGACTGCCCGGATTCGCGGACCGACGACAGCGCCGGCAGCCTCGCCGCGGAACTCGGCGTGCTGCTCGCGCGGCTCCCCACCGGCAGCCAGGCCTACCGTGCCGTCGCCGCCGACGGCTACGCGCACGCCCCGCGGGGCGCCACGGACTTTCTGCGGGACAGAGGGCTGTTGGCGGACGGGGACACCGTGGCCGAGGTGTCCGGTGAGGCGGTGGGCGCCGACGTGTACGTCCTCGCGTTGCGGATCAACGACGCCTGCCACTACCTGCGGATGGACTCCTCGGCCTCCGCGTCCAGCCTGGTGCCGCTGTGGGCCGCCCCGGCGGACGAGCAACAGGCCTGCGTCGTACGGCAGGCGGTGACGGCCGCCACCCTGTACGGAATGGACCCGGCGAAGGCAGGGTGACCGACTCCCGCACCCGCGGGTCCCGACCGCACGATCGCCGTCCCGCCGGGGCGGGTCCGGCTGTCCTGCGCGGCGGCGGTGCGAGGGCCGGAGTCAGCCCACGTGCACCGCCGACCAGGCCGCCCCCACCGCGCCGTACTCCGCGCTCCCCGCCCCGTACAGGTCCCGGGCGGCGGCGAGAGTGGCGGTGCGGGCTCCCGCGTAGTTCGTCGAGGACGTCATGTGGACGGTGAGCGCCCGGTACCAGATCGCCCCCAGTTTCTCCTGGCCGATGCCGGTCAGCGTGGTGCCGTCGCAGGTGGTGCCGTCGTGCTGGACGCCGCCGATGACCCGCGGGCCGCTGCCCTCCGCGAGGAGGTACGCGAAGTGGTTGGCGACGCCGGAGGAGTAGTGCACGTCGAGGTTCCCGACCGAACTGCTCCAGCAGTCGGCCGAGTTGCCGTCCTTGGAGGGCTGGTCCATGTAGCGGAGCGCGGACCTGCCGAAGCCCGGCTTCACGATCTTCTCGCCGATGAGCCAGTCCCCGGGGTCCGAGGAGTTGTCCTCGTGGAACTCCACGAGCGTGCCGAAGATGTCGGAGGTCGCCTCGTTCAGGCCGCCCGGCTCGCCCGAGTACGTCAGCGCCGCCGTCTTCGACGTGACCCCGTGGGACATCTCGTGCCCGGCCACGTCCAGCGCGACCAGCGGCCCGAACGTCGTCCCGTCACCGTCCCCGTACGTCATGCAGAAGCAACTGTCGTCCCAGAAGGCGTTGTTGTAGTTGTTCCCGTAGTGCACGCGGTTGTACGAGCCCTTGCCGTCGCCGGCGATACCGCTGCGGCCGTGCACGTCCTCGTAGTAGTCCCAGGTGGCGTCGGTGCCGTACTGGGCGTCGACCGCCGCCGAGGCCCGGTCCGAAGTCGCCCCCGTGGCCCAGTGGTTGTCGGTGTCCGTGAAGACGGTCGCGGGGGCGCGGGTCAGACAGATGCCCAGCACGCACAGGTCCGTCCTGTTCGCGGCGTCGCCCGTGTACGTGTTGCCGCGCGTCGGATCCTTCAGCTGGTACGCCGATCCGGACCCGGTCGTCTCCAGCGGGACCGTGCCGGCGTAGAGGGACCTGCCGTCGCCGCTCGCCGTCTCGATGCTGTCCCACGTGTCGATCTGCTCGCCGGAACCGGCGTCCGTGAGGACGGTGCGGGCGACCGGGTTGCCCAGCGGGTCCTGGCCCGCCACGTCGGTGCGCCAGGCCAGCCTGGGTGCGCCGTGCGAGGCGTCGACGACCAGCCGGGGCTCGGCCGTCACCCTGCGAAGGACCTCGCCGAGGTTCGCGGCGCGCAGCGCGGCGGTGGCCAGGCCCGCTGCCCTCGGCGCGGAGAGCGCGGGCTCGGTGGTGGGTACCGAGAGGGGGCGGGCGGTGGCCCGGTTCGCGCCGCGGTAGGAGCCGTCGGGGGCGAGGTGCAGGACGAAGTCGCCGCCCAGCACCGGGAGCTGACGGTACGTCCGGTCGTAGCGCACGTGCTGGGTGCCGTCCGCGTCGATCACCACGTCGCGGACGGCGGTGCCCTCGGCGGAGGTCAGGCCCAGCCGCGCGGCCTCCTCGACCAGGACCTGGGCGGCGTTGTCCAGCGCCGTCGCCCGGGTCGGCCGGTCGGCGGCGCCCGCGGTCGGGGTCAACGCGGCGGCCAGCAGAGCGGTGGCGGCCACGGCGATGCCTGCGAGGGCCAGTCGTGAACCGAGCACTCCCCGGGCACCGTTGGTGCGCCGGGTGCCATCGGCGTTCCGTATCCGTATCCGTATCTGTGTGCGGCTCCGGCTCCGGCTCCGGCTCCGAGTCATCGGTCTCCTCAGGAAGGCGCTGATGGTGACTCAGATTCAAAGGTCCACGACATGTCATGTCCATAGAGGGTTCCGGGAGGACGTGTGTGGGTCTGTGCGGGCGTGTGACGGGCGGGAACCGTTTCTGCGAAGGCGCCCGACGGACGCGGCCGGCCCGGCTCAGGCGGGTGATTCCGCTGCCGCCGGGCCACCGGACGCGAGCGTCTCCACCCGCACCGCGCACGTCTTGAACTCCGGCATCCGTGAGGTCGGATCCAGGGCCGGGTTGGTCAGGTTGTTGGCGCGGCCCTCGCCCGGCCAGTGGAAGGGCATGAAGACCGTGTCCGGCCGGATGGCGCGGGTGATCCGGGCCGGTGCGACGGCGCGTCCGCGCCGGGAGACCACGGCGACGGGGTCGCCCTCGGCCGCCCCGAGCCGTGCGGCCAGCCGTGGGTGCATCTCCACGAACGGTCCGGGCGCGGCGGCGTTCAGCTCGTCGACCCGCCGGGTCTGGGCGCCCGACTGGTACTGGGCGACCACCCGTCCGGTGGTCAGCAGCACCGGGTACTCCTCGTCCGGCTCCTCGGCCGACGGCCGATGGGACACCGGCACGAACCGCGCACGGCCGTCCTCGGTGGCGAACCGGTCGAGGAAGAGCCGCGGGGTGCCGGGGTGCACCTCCGCGCGGCTCGCCCCGCCACCGGCGAAGTCCCCTGCCGGGCACACCGGTTCACCCATGGAAGGGCCGGCCGGTTCACCCATGGACGGGCCTGCCGGCTCGCACACGGGCGTCCCGATCGGCTCGCTCACGGTCACACCGGCCGCCGGGCTCACCGCAACGCCCGCCGCAACGTCCGGCGCCACGCCCGCCAGGGTGCCCCCCGGACCGCCCGCCAAGGTGCCCCCCGGACCGCCCGCCAAGGTGTCCCCATGACCACCCGCCGGGCACGGCCAGAACACCCCCGACTCCTCCGCCAGCCGGCGGTAGGTGATCCCCGAGTAGTCCGCCGCCCCGCCCGCGCTCGCCCGGCGCAACTCCTCGAAGACCTCTTCCGGATCCGTGGGGAAGCCCTTCTCCACGCCCAGCCGGAGGGCCAGTTCGTGCAGGACGTACAGATCGCTGCGTATGCCGTCGGGAGGGGTGAGGGCCTGGCGGCGCAGCAGGACGCGGCCCTCCAGGCTGGTCGTGGTGCCCGTCTCCTCGGCCCACTGGGTGACGGGCAGCACGACGTCCGCGAGGGCCGCCGTCTCGGAGAGCACGACGTCCGCGACGGCGAGGAACTCCAGTGACCTCAGGCGTTGTTCGATGTGGGTGGCGCGGGGCGCGGACACCACCGGGTTCGAACCCATCAGCAGCAGCGAGCGGATGTCCGTACCCATCGCGTCGAGGAGTTCGTACGCGCTGCGCCCCGGCCCCGGCAGCGAGTCGGGGTCGACGCCCCACACCTCGGCCACATGGCGGCGCGCCGCCGGGTCGGTCAGCTTGCGGTAGCCGGGCAACTGGTCGGCCTTCTGGCCGTGTTCGCGTCCGCCCTGGCCGTTGCCCTGCCCGGTGAGGCAGCCGTACCCGGACAGTGGACGCCCCGAACGCCCCGTCGCCAGACAGAGGTTGATCCACGCGCCGACGGTGTCCGTGCCCTTGGACTGCTGCTCGGGCCCGCGCGCGGTGAGCACCATGGCGGCCTCCGGCTCGCAGAACAGCCGTACGGCCTCCCGGAGTTCGGGGACGGACACCCCCGTGATCCGTTCGACGTACTCGGGCCAGTGCGCCATCGCCGCCGCCCGCGTCTCCTCCCAGCCGCTCGTACGCTCCTGGAGGTACGCCTCGTCCGTGCGCCCCTCCGCCACGATCAGGTGGAGCATCCCCAGCGCGAGCGCCAGGTCGGTGCCGGGGCGCGGGGCCAGGTGCAGGTCCGCCTGCTCGGCCGTGCGGGTGCGGCGCGGGTCGATGACGATCAGCGTGCCGCCGTTCTCCCGCAGCTCGGTGAGGTAGCGCAGCGCGGGCGGCATCGTCTCGGCGAGGTTGGAGCCGACGAGGATCACACAGCCGGTCCTCGGGATGTCCTCCAGGGGGAAGGGCAGCCCCCGGTCGAGCCCGAACGCCTTGATGCCGGCCGCCGCGGCGGACGACATGCAGAAGCGGCCGTTGTAGTCGATCTGCGAGGTGCGCAGGACGACCCGGGCGAACTTCCCGAGCGTGTACGCCTTCTCGTTCGTGAGCCCGCCCCCGCCGAACACCCCGCACGCGTCCGGGCCGTGCTCCGTCCGCGTGCGGGACAGCCCCTCGGCGATCCGGTCCAGCGCCTCGTCCCAGCTCGCGGGTTCGAGGGTGCCCGCCCGCCGGACCAGCGGCGAGGTCAGCCGCAGCCGGGACGACAGCAGCGCGGGCGCGGTACGGCCCTTGCCGCACAGCGCGCCCCGGTTCACCGGGAAGTCCGCGCGCTCCGTCACCTCGACGCCTCCGCCGGGCGTGGGCGTCAGGTTCATCCCGCACTGAAGGGCGCAGTACGGGCAGTGGGTGGGCGTCACGGTGGGGTGCATACCGGCCAGCGTGCGTCGGGAGTGTTACGGGGCGGGGCGAAGGGCGTTACACGGCCGGGGCGGTCACCTCCCGGCGCCGTGAGGGCCACCGTGAGGCGGTGCCGTGAGGGCCACCGTGAGGCGGCGCCGTGAGGCCGGGCGGGAAAGCCCGCCGCGCCCGCTTCCGAGGCGCCCCCCGCCCGTCCCGGCTTGGCCCTCTCCCCGTCCCCGTCCCCGGCCCGCCCCTACCCATCCGTCCCCAGCGCCCGCGCGACCCCGGGTTCCTTGGGCCCCAGGAAGTGCGGATCGGGCTCGAAGGCGGCGTCCAGGGCCGCCTTCCCCGCCGCGAGGATCTCCCGGGCGCCCCCGTAGTACCAGGTCACGTCGTGCTTGGCGGAGACCCCGACGCCGTACGACTCGACGCCCGCCGCCTGGCACAGGGCGACGGCGCGGCGGATGTGGAAACCCTGGCTGATCAGTACGGCCCGGTCCACGCCGAAGATCTTCTTGGCGCGCACGCAGGAGTCCCAGGTGTCGAAGCCCGCGTAGTCGCTGACGATGCGGCCGTCGGGCACCCCGTGCTCGGTCAGGTACGTCCGCATCGCGTCCGGTTCGTCATAGTCCTCGCGGCTGTTGTCGCCGGTGACGAGGACGACCTTCACGCGGCCCGCGCGGTACAGCTTGGCCGCCGCGTCGAGGCGGTTGGCGAGGTAGGGGGAGGGCTCGCCGTCCCACAGACCGGCGCCGAAGACCACGGCCACCTCGGTACGCGGGGCGTCCGCCGCCGTCCGCAGCCGGTCGCCCGTCACGACGTACATCCAGGTCGCCGGGAGCAGCGCGAGCACACACAGCAGCACGACCCCCTGGACGGCCCGCCGCTGCCCGGCACGCGTACGCGGCAGACGGGGCAGGCGGGGGCGGGGCAGTCGCGACAGACGCGGTACGCGCGGCTTCGGCAGCTTCAGGTGACGCATCGGGCGGTCCCTCCCAGGTGGCCTCCACCTGGAGGACGCGTCGAACAGTGATCCGGTTCGCATCCGTGGCGTGACCAGCTTCACCCGGCGCCCCACGGACGCGGGCCCGGCGCCCCACGGACGCGGGCCCGGCGCCCCACGGACGCGGGCCCGGCGCCCCACGGACGCGGGCCCGGCGCCCCACGGACGCGGGCCCGGCCCGCTCACACACGCCCGCACCCCGCGGTGAACCCCCCGTAAACACCCGTCATACTCGCGCAACGGCGAGGCAACCTCGTACCGTCAGGATCGGCCCATGACGGCGTCGAACCCAGTACGCGACGAGTCCCCGCCCCGCCCCGGTGGCCCACGGCCACTCGACGGCGCCCACCTCGACAGTACGGCGCAACTCATGAACGCGATCACCAGCAGGCTCGGCAGTCAGCTCGGCCTCGTCGCGCCCAACGGCGCGCGCCGCCCCGCACCGCCCGCGCTCGTCCTCGTGGCGCACGGCAGCCGCGACCCACGCGCGCTGAGCACCGTACGCACCCTGATCGAGCGGGTCCGCGAGCTGCGCCCCCACCTGCCCGTGCGCCTGGGGCACATCGAACTGAACGAGCCCCTGCTGCCCGACACGCTCACCGCGCTGCACGACGAGGGGACCGGCGAGGCCGTCCTCGTGCCGCTGCTGCTCAGCCGCGGCTACCACGTCAGGCGCGACATCCCCGAGGCCGCGGCGGCCGCCCCCGCGCCGCTCCGGCTGCGCGTCGCCGCCCCGCTCGGCCCACACCCCCTGCTCGTGGAGACCCTGTACGCCCGGCTCGTCGAAGCCGGCTGGCCGGCGCACCCGAGCGAGGCGGACCGCCGCGCCGCCGGCGTCGTCCTCGCCGCCGCGGGCTCCCGCGACCCCGACGCCGCCGTCGACACCCGCCGCACCGCCCACCTCCTCGCCGAGCGCCTGGGCGTTCCGGTGCTCACGGCGTACGCCTCCGCCGCCGCGCCCACCGTCCCCGCCGCCGTGCGCGCGATGACCGCCCGGGGCCGCCACCGGATCGCCGTCGCCTCCTACTTCACCGCCCCCGGCCGCTTCGCCACCGAGTGCGCCGCGGCCGCCCCCTGGATCACCGCCGAGCCGCTGGGCGACCACCCGGCGATGGCCCGCCTCGTCCTGCACCGCTACGACCGGGCCCTCGCGACCCCCGAGCCCGCCGCGGAACTCGTACTGGCCACAGCCTGACAGCGACCTCCCCCGGGACCGGGGTGCCCCGTTTGTCACCGGCGGCGTTTACTGTCGGGGCATGGAAGGCACCGCACCGAAGGCATACGAAGGCCACGCCACGCCCGAAGGACAGGACGGGTACGACGAGACAGCCGTCGAGCGCTGGGCGATCGAGCCCGACAAGCGCCCCGGCCGCACCGCCTTCCAGCGCGACCGCGCACGCGTACTGCACTCCGCCTCACTGCGCCGCCTCGCCGGCAAGACCCAGGTCGTCACGCCCGGCACCAGCAGCCAGATCTGGGACGCCAGCCCCCGCACCCGCCTGACCCACTCCCTGGAGTGCGCCCAGGTCGGCCGCGAACTCGGCGCCGCCCTCGGCTGCGACCCCGACCTCGTCGAGGCGTCCTGCCTCTCCCACGACCTGGGCCACCCACCCTTCGGGCACAACGGCGAGCAGGCGCTGAACGAATTCGCCGCCGACTGCGGAGGCTTCGAGGGCAACGCGCAGTCGCTGCGCCTGCTCACCCGCATCGAGCCCAAGCACTTCGTGCGCTCCGAGGAGACCGGCGACCTCGTCAGCGTCGGCCTGAACCTCACCCGCGCCGCCCTCGACGCCGCCACCAAGTACCCCTGGCCGCGCGCCGGTCACCCCACCGACCCCGCCTCGCGGAAGTTCGGGGTCTACGAGGACGACCGGCCCGTCTTCGACTGGATCCGCAAGGACGCCCCCGGCACCCGTACGTGCTTCGAGGCCCAGGTCATGGACTGGTCGGACGACGTGGCGTACTCGGTGCACGACGTCGAGGACGGCCTGCACGCGGGCCACATCGACCCCAACTGCCTGCACGCGGAGCCGGAGCGGCAGGAGATCTTCGCGGTGGCCATAGGGCGTTACGTGCCCGCCGACACCGACACCGAAGAGCTCTCCGAAGCCCTCGACCGGCTCCTCGACCAGGACTGGTGGCCGCACGGATACGACGGATCGGCCGTCGCGCAGGCCCGGTTGAAGGACGCCACCAGCCAGCTCATCGGGCGTTTCTGCCTGGCGGCGGAGAGCGCCACCCGCGCGGCGTACGGCACCGGCAGGCTCACGCGGTACGCGGCGGAGCTGGTCGTCCCGCGCGCCGCCCGGCACGAGTGCGCCGTCCTCAAGGCGGTCGCCGACCGGTACGTCATGCAGCGCGCCGAGCAGGAGCTGCTCCGCGCCGACCAGCGGATCGTCGTCGCCGAGCTGGCCCAGGCGCTCACCGACCGCGCCCCGGACGGCCTCGACCCGCAGTTCCGTGCCCTGTTCGACGAGGCCCCGGACGACAGGGCGCGCAAGCGCGTGATCGTCGACCACATCGCCTCACTCACCGACGCCTCGGCGCGTTCCCTGCACCTCAGGCTCACCAGACGGCCCCAGGAGGCCCGCCGGGGGTGACCCTGCGTGGCCTGATCGGGCCACACCCTCTTCCCGCATCACGCTGCGTGCGGGACGCTCGCATATGGCGACATCCTTACGAGGAGGCATCAAGTGGTCGACGCGGATCAGACATTCGTCATCGTCGGAGGAGGGCTGGCCGGAGCGAAGGCGGCCGAGACGCTCCGAGCGGAGGGGTTCACCGGGCGGGTGATACTGATCTGTGACGAGCGCGACCACCCCTACGAACGGCCGCCGCTCTCCAAGGGCTACCTCCTCGGCAAGGAGGAGCGCGACAGCGTCTTCGTGCACGAACCCGCCTGGTACGCGCGCAACGACATCGAGCTGCACCTCGGCCAGACCGTCGACGCCATCGACCGCACCGCCAGGACCGTCCGCTTCGGCGACGACGGCACCCTCGTGCAGTACGACAAACTCCTCATCGCCACCGGCTCCGAACCCCGCCGCCTGGACGTCCCGGGCACGGACCTGGCCGGCGTCCACCACCTGCGCCGGCTGGCCCACGCCGAGCGCCTCAAGGGCGTCCTGGCCGCTCTGGGCCGCGACAACGGCCACATCGTGATCGCGGGCGCCGGCTGGATCGGCCTGGAGGTCGCGGCGGCGGCACGTGAGTACGGCGCCGAGGTGACCGTCGTGGAACCCGAGCCGACCCCGCTGCACTCGGTCCTCGGCCCCGAGCTCGGTCAGCTCTTCACCGAGCTGCACCGCGAGCACGGCGTCCGCTTCCACTTCGGCGCCCGGCTCACCGAGATCGTCGGCCACGACGGCATGGTCCTCGCCGCCCGCACCGACGACGGCGAGGAACACCCCGCGCACGACGTCCTCGCCGCGATCGGCGCCGCTCCGCGCATCGCCCTCGCCGAGGCCGCGGGCCTGGATATCGCCGACCGGGAACACGGCGGCGGTATCGCCGTGGACGAACGGCTGCGCACCTCCGACCCCGACATCCACGCGGCCGGCGACGTCGCCTCCTTCCACCACACGCTCTTCGACACCCGGCTGCGCGTCGAGCACTGGGCCAACGCCCTCAACGGCGGCCCGGCGGCCGCCCGCGCGATGCTGGGCCGCGACCTGACGTACGACCGGGTGCCCTACTTCTTCTCCGACCAGTACGACATCGGGCTCGAGTACTCGGGCTGGGCGCCCCCGGGGACCTACGACCAGGTGGTGATCCGCGGAGACGCCGGGAAGCGGGAGTTCATCGCCTTCTGGGTGAAGGAGGGTCGGGTGCTGGCCGGGATGAACGTGAATGTGTGGGACGTCACGGAGCCCATCCAGCAGCTGATCCGATCCCGGGCCCAGGTGGACACCGAGGCGCTCGCCGACCCGCACGTACCGCTGGACGGTCTGGTCCCGTGACCGCACGCGGCGCTCGACTGTCACACCCTCACCGTAGAATCCATCCGTGGCCGGAAGGATCAACGACGAGGACGTGAAGGCGGTTCGGGACGCGGTCCCGATCGACGCCGTGGTGTCCGAGTACCTCCAGCTGCGCAACGCGGGCGGCGGAAACCTGAAAGGTCTCTGCCCCTTCCACGACGAGAAGTCACCGTCCTTCCAGGTCAGCCCCAGCAAGGGGCTCTTCCACTGCTTCGGCTGCCAGGAAGGCGGCGACACCATCACGTTCGTGATGAAGGTCGACCACCTCACCTTCTCCGAGTCGGTCGAGCGCCTCGCCGGCCAGGCGGGCATCACCCTTCGTTACGAGGAGGGCGGGTACAACCCCGCCCACCAGCGCGGCGAGCGCATCCGCCTGGTCGAGGCCCACAAGATCGCCGCGCAGTTCTACATCGAGCAGCTCGACACCAGCTCCGAGGCCGACACGGGCCGCAAGTTCCTCGCCGAGCGCGGCTTCGACCAGTCCGCCGCCGCCCACTTCGGCGTCGGCTACAGCCCCCAGGGCTGGGACCACCTCACCCGCTACCTCCGCGGCAAGGGCTTCACCGACAAGGAGCTCCTCCTCTCCGGCCTCTCCCAGGAGGGCCGCCGCGGCCCCATCGACCGCTTCCGCGGCCGCCTGATGTGGCCCATCCGGGACATCGGCGGCGAGGTCGTCGGCTTCGGCGCGAGAAAGCTCTACGAGTCGGACAACGGCCCGAAGTACCTGAACACGCCCGACACCGCGATCTACCGCAAGTCCCAGGTCCTGTACGGCATCGACCTCGCCAAGAAGGACATCGCGAAGGCGAGCCGCGCGGTGGTCGTCGAGGGCTACACGGACGTCATGGCCTGCCACCTGGCCGGCGTCACCACCGCCATCGCGACCTGCGGCACGGCCTTCGGCACCGACCACATCAAGATCCTCCGCCGGCTGCTGATGGACAACGGCTCCGCCCGCGTGATCTTCACCTTCGACGGCGACGCGGCCGGCCAGAAGGCGGCCCTGCGCGCCTTCGAGGACGACCAGAAGTTCGCCGCGGAGACCTACATCGCGATCGCCCCGGACGGCATGGACCCGTGCGAGCTGCGCCTCGCCAAGGGCGACGCGGCCGTCGCCGACCTCACCGAACCCCGCACGCCGCTCTTCGAGTTCGCGCTCCGCCAGATCGTCCTGCGCTACGACCTGGAGACGCCCGCGGGCCGCGCCGCCGCCCTGGACGAGGCGGCGCCCATCGTCGCGCGCATCAAGAACAGCGGCGCCCAGCACGAGGTCGCCGTGCAGCTCGCCGGCATGCTCGGCATCCTCGACACCCAGTTCGTCGTCAAGCGGGTGGCCCAGCTCGCCCGTTGGTCCCGCGACCGCGGCGGCAAGGGCCCCGCGCCGGACCGGCAGCGCCCCCAGCAGACGTACGCCGCCACCCAGGCACCCACCGGCGGCCCCGCCCTGAACCTCCGCAACCCCGTCTTCGCCACCGAGCGCGAGCTGCTCAAACTCGCCCTCCAGCGGCCCGAGCTGGTCTCCCCGGCGTTCGACGCCTACGGGATCGACGAGTTCACCGCCCCGCCCTACGCCGCCGTACGCCAGGTGATCATGGAGGCGGGCGGCGCGGAGTACGGCGTCCAGGACCCTCAGGAGTATCTGGTGCGGGTCCGTGAGGCCGCCCCGGACGACGCGGCCCGCGCCATGGTCACCGAGCTGGCCGTCGAGGCGATCATGCGCAGGACCGTCGACGAGACCTACGCGGGCGACCAGCTCGTCATGGTCCGCAGACGTGCCGTGGACCGCCGCATCCGCGACGTCCAGGGCAGCCTGGCGCGGCAGAGCGCCCACGGCGACCCGGCCCAGCTGGCCGCCGTGCAGAACGAGTTGTGGGTGCTTCAGCAGTACGAGCAGGCGTTGCGGGAGCGGGGCGCGGAGGCTCTCTGAGCCTGTCCGCGCGGGTCGACTCCGGAAGCCGTGCCCGGAGCCGTGCGTGGAGCCGCAGGTCGGCCGGGCGCCGAGCCGCGGTCGGTCGTGAACCGGGCCGATTTCGTTCGATGCCGGGCTCTCAACCTGTTTCGAGGCCCCTAAAACGCGCACTCGTGCATGAAAGTAACCGCGCGGTCACGGACCGGGCGCAAAAAGTCACCGCACGCCCCTCGTGGCGGCGATGTGTCGTACTCCACACTGGGTGGCGGTGCCTGAGTCCTCGGAGCGCGGCCGACCCGAACGCGACGGGTCCCCGATCCCCGCGGTTCCGCTAAACGACTACGGGATGGACAGCGGCAAGGCCGTCGACCCCATCCCCGACGTACCGCTGCCGCACGCCTCAGCAGCGACATTCCTGGAGGTCGCCCCCGTGCAGACCCAGACCCTCGCACAGACCGACAACACCACGGACACGGACACGGACGCAGAGACCGACGTCCTCGCGGCGGTACCCGCGCAGAGCCGTGCCGCGCACCACCCCGAGACGGAGCCGGGGAGCCCGCCCGAGCTGGGCGAGCAGCCCACGGCCGCCGTCGAGAGCCCCGAGGTGGAGGCCGAGTCCGAGGCGCCCGAGCCCGTCGAACCCCGCCGGGGCCGCGCCGCCGACACCGGCGGCCCCTCCTCGGACCTGTTCCGCCAGTACCTCCGCGAGATCGGCCGGATCCCGCTGCTCACCGCGGCCGAGGAGGTCGATCTCGCCCGCCGTGTCGAGGCCGGCCTCTTCGCCGAGGAGAAGCTCCGGCTCGCGTCCGACCTCGACAGCCAGCTCGCCCTCGACCTGGACAAGCTGGTCGTCATGGGCCGGATGGCCAAGCGCCGCCTCATCGAGGCGAACCTGCGGCTCGTCGTCTCCGTCGCCAAGCGGTACGTGGGCCGGGGTCTGACCATGCTCGACCTGGTCCAGGAGGGAAACCTCGGTCTGATCAGGGCCGTCGAGAAGTTCGACTATGCCCGCGGGTACAAGTTCTCGACGTACGCCACCTGGTGGATCCGCCAGGCCATGTCCCGCGCTCTCGCCGACCAGGCCCGGACCATCCGGGTGCCGGTGCACGTGGTCGAGCTGATCAACCGGGTCGTCCGGGTGCAGCGGCGCATGCTCCAGGAACGCGGCTACGAGCCGACGCCCGAGGAGGTCGCCGTCCAGCTCGACCTGTCGAGCGAGCGGGTCAGTGAGGTGCTGCGGCTGGCGCAGGAACCGGTGTCCCTGCACGCGCCCGTGGGGGAGGAGGACGACGTGGCGCTCGGTGACCTCATCGAGGACGGCGACGCGGCGTCTCCCGTGGAGTCCGCGGCGTTCCTGCTGCTCCGGGAGCATCTGGAGGCGGTTCTGTCCACGCTCGGGGAGCGGGAGCGGAAGGTCGTCCAGCTCCGGTACGGGCTGGCCGACGGGCGGCCCCGCACCCTGGAGGAGATAGGCCGGATCTTCGGCGTCACCCGCGAGCGGATCCGCCAGATCGAGTCCAAGACCCTCAACAAACTGAGGGACCACGCCTTCGCGGACCAGCTGCGCGGCTATCTGGACTGAGGGGCTTTCTTCGCCCCCTCCGCCCCTACCCATTCCCGTCTCTCGGGGGCTCCGCCCCCGAACCCCCGCTCCTCAAACGCCGGAGGGGCTGAAATTCTTCAGCCCGTCCGGCGATTGAGGACGAGCGCGTCAGCGCGAAAGGGGGGTCTGGGGGCGCAGCCCCCAGGAACGGGACGGGAAGGGGCGGAGGGGGCGAAAAAAGGTCAGTCCACCTCGGCGACCGCCTCCGCGAACTGGGCCTGGTAGAGGCGGGCGTAGGCGCCGTCGGCGGCGAGGAGCTCCGCGTGGGCGCCCTGCTCGACGATGGACCCGTTCTCCATGACGAGGATCGTGTCCGCGTCGCGGATCGTCGACAACCGGTGCGCGATCACGAACGACGTACGCCCGTGCGCGAGCTTCGCCATGGCCTTCTGGATCAGAACCTCCGTACGGGTGTCCACGGAACTCGTCGCCTCGTCGAGCACCAGGATCACCGGATCCGACAGGAACGCCCGCGCGATGGTGATGAGCTGCTTCTCACCCGCGCTCACCCCCGTACCCTCGTCGTCGATGACGGTGTCGTACCCGTCGGGAAGCGTCCGCACGAACCGGTCGGCGTGCGCGGCCCGCGCGGCCTCCTCGATCTCCCCGCGAGTCACCTCGCGCGAGGAGCCGTACGCGATGTTCTCCGCGATCGTCCCCCCGAACAGCCAGGTGTCCTGGAGCACCATCCCGATGCCGTCCCGGAGTTCGTCGCGGGACATGGCGGTGATGTCGACCCCGTCGAGGGTGATCCGGCCCCCGGTGACGTCGTAGAACCGCATGAGGAGGTTGACCAGGGTGGTCTTGCCGGCGCCGGTGGGTCCCACGATCGCGACGGTGTGCCCGGGTTCCACCTTCAGCGACAGGTTCTCGATGAGCGGCTTCTCGGGGTCGTAGCGGAAGGACACGTTCTCCAGGGCCACCCGCCCGTGCAGTTCCTCGGGGCGCAGCGACGGTACCGGGTCGGCCTCCTGCTCCTCCGCGTCGAGCAGTTCGAAGATCCGCTCGGCGGAGGCGACGCCGGACTGCACCAGGTTGGCCATCGAGGCGACCTGCGTCAGCGGCATCGAGAACTGCCGCGAGTACTGGATGAAGGCCTGCACGTCACCGATGGACAGCGAGCCGGAGGCGACCCGCAGTCCGCCCACCACGGCGACCAGCACATAGTTCAGGTTGGACACGAACATCATCAGCGGCTGCATGATCCCGCTGTTGAACTGCGCCTTGAACCCGGCCTCGTACAGCTTCTCGTTCTGCTCGGCGAACTGCGCCGCCGACTCCTCCTGGCGCCCGAACACCTTCACCAGGTTGTGCCCGGTGTACATCTCCTCGACGTGCGCGTTGAGCTTGCCGGTGGTCCGCCACTGCTGCACGAAGTGCGGCTGGGAACGCTTGCCGACCCGGGTGGCGATGAAGAAGGACAGCGGCACGGTGACCAGCGCCACCAGCGCCAGCAGCGGCGAGACCCAGAACATCATCGCCAGCACACCGATGATGGTCAGCATCGAGTTGATGAGCTGGCCCATCGACTGCTGGAGGGTCTGCCCGATGTTGTCGAGGTCATTGGTCGCCCGGCTGAGCACCTCGCCGCGCTGCCGCTTGTCGAAGTACGACAGCGGAAGCCGCGACAGCTTCGCCTGGAGGTCCTCGCGCATCCGGAAGACCGTCTTGTTGACCGACCGGTTGACCAGCCGGGTGGCCACCGCCATCAGCACGCCGGCCAGCAAGAACACCACGAGCGCGAGCAGCAGCACCTCACCGACCGCGTGGAAGTCGATGCCCTCGCCCGGTGTGAAGTCCGTCCCGGAGAGCATGTCGGCCATGCCGCCGTCGCCGCGCTCCCGCATGGCCGCGAGGACCTCGGCCTTGGACTGACCGGCCGGCATCTCCCGCCCGATGATGCCCGCGAAGACCAGGTCGGTGGCCCGGCCCAGGATCTTCGGGCCCACCACCGTGAAGCCCACGCTCAGGACCACGGCGACGAGCATCACGTACATCGTGGCGCGCTCGGGCTTGAACTGCGCCAGGAGCCGTTTGCCGGACCCCTGGAAATCCATCGAGCGCTGGTCGGGACCGCCCCCGGCCATCATGCGCCCCATAGGCCCGGCCATCAGGCTGCCTCCGCTTCCGTGAGCTGGGAGAGCACGATCTCCCGGTAGGTCTCGTTGCCCGCCATCAGTTCGTGGTGGCGTCCGGTGCCGACGACCCGGCCCTCGTCCAGGACCACGATCCGGTCGGCGTCCCGGATGGTCGACACCCGCTGGGCGACGATCACCACGGTCGCCTCGGAGGTCTCCTCCGCGAGCGCCGCGCGCAGCATGGCGTCGGTCTTGTAGTCGAGCGCCGAGAACGAGTCGTCGAAGAGGTAGATCTCCGGCCGCTGCACGAGGGTGCGGGCGATCGCGAGGCGTTGGCGCTGGCCGCCCGACACGTTCGTGCCGCCCTGCGCGATGGGGGAGTCGAGGCCGTTCTCCAGCTGCTCCACGAAGCCCTTGGCCTGCGCCACCTCCAGCGCGTGCCACAGTTCCTCGTCGGTGGCGTCCGGATTGCCGTAGCGCAGGTTCGTCGCCACCGTGCCCGCGAAGAGGTACGGCTTCTGCGGGACCAGGCCGACCGTCCGGGCCAGCAGCTTCGGCTCGATGGTCGCCACGTCCACGCCGTCCACGAGCACCTCGCCGTCGGTCGCGTCGAACAGCCGGGGCACCAGCCCCAGCAGCGTCGACTTGCCGCTGCCCGTCGACCCGATCACGGCGGTCGTCTCACCCGGCCGCGCCACCAGGTCCACAGCCCTGAGCACCGGCTCCTCGGCGCCCGGGTAGCGGAACCCGCCGCCCCGGATCTCCAGGTGGCCGTGGCGCCGCAGCTCCAGGACGGGCGCCGTCGGCGGCACCACGCTGCTGGCGGTGTCCAGGACCTCCTCGATGCGCTCGGCGCAGACCTCCGCGCGCGGCACCATCATGAACATGAAGGTGGCCATCATCACGGACATCACGATCTGCATGAGGTAGGCGAGGAACGCCGTCAGGTCGCCGATCTGCATGCCCCCGCTGTCGATGCGGTGGGCGCCGAACCACACCACGGCGATCGACGACAGGTTCACGACGGTCATGACGATCGGGAACATCAGCGCGAGCAGCCGCCCGGTGCCCAGCGACACCTCGGTCAGATCGGTGTTCGCCTTCCGGAAGCGCTCCTTCTCGTAGTCGTCCCGTACGAAGGCGCGGATCACGCGGTTGCCGGTGATCTGCTCGCGCAGCACGCGGTTCACGGTGTCCAGCCGGACCTGCATGGTGCGGAACAGCGGCCGCAGCCGCCGGATGATCAGCGTCACGGCGAGACCCAGGACCGGCACCACGGCGACCAGCACCCCGGACAGCGGCACGTCCAGGCCGAGGGCCAGGACGATTCCGCCCACACACATGATCGGGGCCGACACCAGAAGGGTGAACGTCATCAGGGTCAGCATCTGCACCTGCTGGACGTCATTGGTGGTGCGGGTGATCAGCGAGGGCGCCCCGAAGTGGTTGACCTCGCGCGCCGAGAAGGACTGGACGCGGTCGAAGATGGCGGCCCGGATGTCCCGGCCGACCGCCGACGCCGTACGGGCTCCGTAGTAGACCGCCCCGATGTTGCAGACGACCTGCGCCAGCGAGATCGCGATCATCACCCCGCCGAAGGACAGGATGTAGCCCGTGTCGCCCTTCACGACACCGTTGTCGATGATGTGCGCGTTGAGCGTCGGCAGGTAGAGCGTCGCGCAGGTCTGCAGGAACTGGAGCAGCACCAGCAGGGCGATGGGTTTCTTGTACGGACGGAGATAAGTCTTCAGAAGTCGTATGAGCACGCGGGGTCTCTCGGAGTCGACGGCTGGCGGGCGGGCGCGATGGGTGCGGTGGGTGCACCCCTCCCTATCGTCCGACACTCCACCCGTGTTACCTCAACCGATTAACCCAAGTGCAGGCCAAGAACCGAGCCACCCTCGGCCCTCGGACGTACGCCCCCGGCCCCTAGCCACGGAACGCCCCCGTCCCCTAGCCGCGGAACGCCCCCGGGTGCGTCTGCTCCCGTACCGACACGTACTGCTGTCGTACGGCCTGACCCACGGCCAGTTCCTCGCCGGGCTCCAGCACCTGCGCGACCGGGCCCTGCCAGGCGGGCGGGTTCCGCGGGTCGAGGGTGCCCTGCGAGGCGCCGAGCGCCCAGGCCGCCTGCCGGGCCGCGCCGAAGGCGGCGTAGTCCGCGGGCTGCGGCACCACGACCTGCGCGCCGAACAGCGCGGGCGCCACGGCCTGTACGGCGGGCAGCTCGGCGGCCTGTCCCAGCAGGAAGATCCGGCGTACGTCGACGCCCCGGCCGCGCAGCACGTCGAGCGCGTCCGCGAGCCCGCACAGCATCCCCTCGAACGCGGCGCGCGCCAGGTGCTCGGGCCGCATCGACTCCCGCCGCAGCCCGGCCAGCAGCCCCGCCGTGTGCGGCAGGTTCGGCGTCCGCTCGCCCTCCAGATACGGCAGCATCACCAGCCCGTGCGAACCCGGCGTCGACTTCATCGCCAGGTCGGACAGACTCTCCAGGTCGGGCAGCCCGAGGAGCTCGACGGCACCGCGCAGGGCTCGTACGGCGTTGAGGGTGCTGACGACCGGCAGGTGCATGCCGGTCGCGTCGGCCAGCGAGGTGATCATGCCGGAGGAGTCGACCAGCGCCTCGGGGTGTACGGCCATCACGGACCCGGAGGCTCCCAGCGAGACGACCGCGTCCCCGAGCCCGATACCGAGCCCGAACGCGGCCGCCATGGTCTCGCCCGTACCGGCGGAGATGAGGAGCCCCTCCGGAGTGGTCCCCGCCGCGTCGGACGGGCCGAGCACCTCGGGCAGGCCGACCTGGTGGCCGAGCGCCATCTCGACGAGGTCCGGCCGGTAACCGCCGGTCGCCGCCGACCAGTAACCCGTTCCGGAGGCGCCGCCGCGGTCGGTGGTCCTGCGCGCCGGCCGTCCGAGCAACTGCCACACGAGCCAGTCGTGCGCCTGCATCAGGAAGGCCGTCCGGCGCGCCGCGTCCGGCTCGGTCCGGCTCAGCCAGCGGAGTTTGGTCACCGGCTGGGCGGCCTGCGGCACGGAGCCGACGGCCTGCGCCCAGGCCTCGCGCCCGCCGAGGGCGTCGACCAGATCGGCGGCGGCGACCTGCGCCCGCTTGTCACTTCCGACGAGCGCGGGCCGCACCGTGTTGCCCTGGGCGTCCAGCAGGACGAGGCCGTTCTGCTGCGCCGACACGCCGATGGCCTGCACACCTTCGAGCAGCCCGCCGCCGGCCGCCTCTCCCAGGGACAGCAGCCAGGCCTGCGGATCGACGTCGGAAGGACGACCGCCGCCCTCGGCGGGATCGACCGGATGCGGCGCGAACCCCTGTTTGAGCACGGTGCCCGTGTCCGCGTCGCAGACGACGATTCGAGTGAAATCGGGTGAACTGTCCAACCCGGCGACTATCCCCATGGCGCAAATTCTGCCGTACTGCGGGAGGGAACCGCGCCGGACCGGACAGGTACGGACCCGATCGCTAGGTGTTGGACGTGCCCCAGTCGTCCTCGCGGCGGCCGTTCGTGTTCCGCTCGCGCAGTGAGCGGACCCGCCCGGCCACAGAGACGGGGACCTTGTCCCCCACCTTCTCGCTCACCGCGTGGTACGCCTTGCCGGCGAACTCGCGGCCCTGCTGAGCGGCGGTCTCAGCGGTGTTGCGCACCGCCGGGTTCTGCGAGATCCGCCGGGCGGATTTCTTCAACTGCTCGTAACGTTCGCGCCCGGCGCGTGTGCCCAGCACGTAACCCAGAGCCACTCCGGCGACGAATGTGAGCCGGTAGCGCATGACGACCACCCTTCCCTTGCGTCGGCATCGGTGTGGGGGCGGAACCGATTGGCGGAGCACCCCCCTGCTTGCGCTAATGTATGTGTCGCAGCGAGCGCACGCCCCCTGGCGAATACCCAGGTAGCCGCGTTCGATGCGGCGAAGCGATCCCCTGTAGCTCAATTGGCAGAGCAGCCGGCTGTTAACCGGCAGGTTACTGGTTCGAGTCCAGTCGGGGGAGCTCGATCTCCTGTAGCTCAATTGGCAGAGCAGCCGGCTGTTAACCGGCAGGTTACTGGTTCGAGTCCAGTCGGGAGAGCAACGGAAGAGGACCCCTCAGGGGTCCTTTTTCATGTCCGCCGGAACCGGGCGCGGCACGCCGAAGTCCTCATGGTCATGCGAAGCCGACCATCCGAAGCAGGAGATCGTATGAGCGGCTATGCTGCGGCAGACGGCGCGCACAAATGTGCGCGACGCGCCGTAGATGGGGCGGTAGCTCAGCCGGTTAGAGCAGCGGACTCATAATCCGTCGGCCGTGGGTTCGAGTCCCACCCGCCCCACCACGCGCTACGCGGGCAGAATCGATCCGAGCAGCGGCTTTGCCGGTGGGCAGACAAGGCGGGGGCCGCGGGCGGTACGTCTTGATCACGCTTTCGTGAGCGGCGGGACAGATTCGGGACGTCGACTCCCGTCAAGCTCGACGGGCTCTGCTCACTCTCTCCGGTTCCGAAGAACGCCTGGTTCTTCGCCACCATCGAGCGGGGGTTGCTCGGCACGAGCTCCCGGCCCGGCCGGGCCGCCGCCCGCACGCACCGCACTGCCCCGCACAGCGGCCTCGGCCACCCCGGCTCCGGCGAACCACCTGCCGCGGAACCCGGCCCACCTGGGGAATCCCGTGCTCGCCCACCGATAAACCGAAGCCGAAGATGTTCACCGCTTCGACGGAAGCTGCTGGGGTTTCCGTGGAGATGCCGGGCGGCCGGTCCTACCGTCCTGGGGGTAGAGGGATCGCCCCGATCCGCACCGTCTCCGGCAAGGAGCACCTCACCCCGATGACCGTTGACAGCAGCCCGGAAGTCCAGGCCGCGCCGGTATTTCCACAGCAGGCCCTCGGCACCGTCGCCGCCCGTAACCTCGCCACGACCACCAAGTCCGCCCCGCAGATGCAGGAGATCACCTCCCGCTGGTTGCTGCGGATGCTCCCCTGGGTCGAGGCCAAGGGCGGCGCCTACCGGGTGAACCGGCGGCTCAGGCACACCGTCGGCGACGGGCGCATCGAGTTCGTCCAGGAGGGTCCCACGGTTCGTGTGATCCCCCAGGAACTCGGTGAACTGGCCCTGCTGCGGGGCTTCGACGACGTGGACGTCCTCACCGCCCTGGCCGAACGCTGTGTGCAGCGTGACTTCGCCGCCGGTGAGGTCCTCGTCGAGCGCGGCAGCCCGGCGGACCGGATCCACCTGATCGCCCACGGCCGCGTCCGCCAGTCAGGCGAGGGCCAGTACGGCGGAGCGACCGCCATCGGGGTACTCGCGGACGGCGACCACTTCGGCGAGAACGCTCTGCTGGACTCCGACGCCCGCCACCCCTGCACGGCCACCGCCGAGACCTCCGGCACTCTCCTCACGCTCTCCCGCTCCGACTTCGCCGCCGTACGGGAGGCCGCGCCCGGACTCCAGGCCCACATCGAGGAGTTCGGCTCCGCCGCACGGCGGCCGCAGAACAAACACGGCGAGGCCGAGATCGCCCTGTCGGCCGGCCACACCGGCGAGGCCGACCTGCCGGCCACCTTCGTGGACTACGAGCTGAAGCCGCGCGAGTACGAACTCTCCGTCGCCCAGACCGTCCTGAGAATCCACAGCCGGGTCGCCGACCTCTACAACGGGCCGATGAACCAGACGGAGGAGCAACTCCGTCTCACCATCGAGGCGTTGCGTGAGCGGCAGGAGCACGAGCTCATCAACAACCGTGAGTTCGGGCTGCTGCACAACGCCGACTTCAAGCAGCGCATCCAGACGCACTCCGGCCCGCCGACCCCGGACGACATGGACGACCTGCTCTGCCGCCGCCGCGGAACCAAGTTCTTCCTCGCCCACCCGAGGACGATCGCCGCGATCGGACACGGCTTCAACTCCTGTGGCCTCTACCCGGACCACGTCGACCTCGGCGGGCAGTCGGTCCCGGCCTGGCGCGGGGTTCCGATCCTGCCCTGCAACAAGATCCCGATCAGCAGGGAACAGACCAGCTCCATCATCGCGATGCGCACGGGTGAGGAGAACCAGGGAGTCATCGGCCTACGGCAGACAGGCCTGCCGGACGAGGTCGAGCCGGGCCTCTCCGCGCGTTTCATGGGCATCAACGAACAGGCCGTCATCTCCTATCTCGTCAGCACGTACTACTCCGCCGCGGTCCTCCTGCCCGACGCGCTCGGAGTGCTGGAGAACGTGCAGATCGCCCGCATGCGGCACTGACGGCGTGCCCGCGTCGAACAGGCGGACGCCCCCGCTCGGCCCAGCGCAGCAAGGAGTAACAGATGCCCGACACCGGGCCCCTCGGACCACCCGTGCCCAAATGGCGGCCGGGGCCGTCCACCACCACGCCGGTCCTGCCCGCCGAACCTCCCGAACCTCCCGAACCCGTCGTCCGGAGCCGGGGCCTGGGCGGGCCGACCGGCCTGGGGACGGCCTCGCTGTCCCTGGCCCGTGCACCGCGTCCACCGGCCGCACCCCCCGTCCCCGTATCCGCCGTCCGGAGCCAGAGCCGGGGCCTGGGCGGGCCGACCGGTCTGGGGACGGCCTCGCTGTCGCTGGCCCGCACACCGGACCCGGCGCTCCCCGCTCCCGCGCCGCCTGCCGAGGGCAAGGCCGTTCCCGGCCTGTACCACCACCCCGTCCCGGAGCCCGACCCGGTGCGCGTCGAGGAAGTGAGCCGTCGGATCAAACGCTGGGCCGAGGACGAGGTCCAGCTCTACCCCGAGGACTGGGAAGGCCAGTTCGACGGCTTCTCCGTCGGGCGGTACATGGTCGGCTGCCATCCTGACGCCCCCACCGTGGATCACCTGATGATCGCCACCCGGCTGATGGTCGCGGAGAACGCCGTCGACGACTGCTACTGCGAGGACCACGGCGGCTCACCCGTCGGTCTCGGCGGGCGACTCCTCCTCGCGCACACCGCGCTCGACCCGCTCCACACCACCCCGGAGTACGCCCCGGAGTGGGAGACGTCGCTCGGCTCGGATCCGCCGCGGCGCGCCTATCGCAGCGCGATGGACTACTTCGTCCGCGCGGCCACGCCCTCCCAGGCCGACCGCTTCCGGCACGACATGGCCCGGCTGCACATGGGTTATCTCGCCGAGGCGGCCTGGACCGAGACCGACCATGTCCCGGAGGTGTGGGAGTACCTGGCGATGCGCCAGTTCAACAACTTCCGCCCCTGCCCCACCATCACGGACACCGTCGGAGGCTACGAGCTCCCGGCGGACCTGCAAGCGCGGCCGGAGACGCAACGGGTCATCGCGCTGGCCGGGAACGCGACCACCATCGTCAATGACCTGTACTCCTACACCAAGGAACTGGCCAGTCCCGGCCGGCACCTGAACCTGCCCGTGGTGATCGCGGAACGCGAAGGGCTCTCCGAGCGCGACGCGTATCTCAAGGCGGTCGAGGTCCACAACGACCTCATGCACGCCTTCGAGGCGGCAACGGCCGACCTCGCCGCGGCCTGCCCCCTGCCCGCCCTGCTGCGCTTCCTCAAGGGCGTGGCCACCTGGGTCGACGGCAACCACGACTGGCACCGCACCAACACCTACCGCTACAGCCTGCCCGACTTCTGGTAAAGAACGGACGCCATCTGTGACCACGGACTTCACCCCCGCACTCTCCGCGAAGATCCCGGCCCCGACGACCCCCTATCAGGGAGACATCGCCCGCTACTGGAACAGCGAGGCGAGGCCGGTGAACCTGCGCCTCGGTGACGTGGACGGGCTCTACCACCATCACTACGGCATCGGCGCTGTCGACCACGCCGCGCTCGGCGACCCGGAGCACAGCGAGTACGAGAAGAGGCTGATCGCCGAGCTGCACCGGCTGGAGTCCGCCCAGGCCGAGTTCCTCCTGGACCATCTCGGCCCCGTCACGGCCGACGACACCCTCGTCGACGCCGGGTGCGGTCGCGGCGGATCCATGGTCATGGCCCACCAGCGCTTCGGCTGCAAGGTCGAAGGCGTCACGCTCTCGGCCACGCAGGCCGACTTCGGCAACTCGCGGGCGCGGGAGCTGCGTATCCAGGATCACGTCCGCTCGCGCGTGTGCAACATGCTCGACACCCCCTTCGAGAACGGCGGCGTCGCTGCCTCGTGGAACAACGAGTCGACCATGTACGTCGACCTGCACGACCTGTTCGCCGAGCACTCCCGCTTCCTCAAGGTGGGGGGCCGCTACGTGACCATCACCGGCTGCTGGAACCCCCGTTACGGCCAGCCGTCGAAGTGGGTCTCGCAGATCAACGCCCACTTCGAGTGCAACATCCACTCCCGGCGCGAGTACCTGCGGGCCATGGCCGACAACCGGCTCGTGCCGCAGACCGTGATCGACCTGACTCCCGACACCCTGCCGTACTGGGAACTGCGGGCCACGTCCTCGCTGGTCACCGGGATCGAGGAGGCGTTCATCGAGTCCTACCGGGACGGTTCCTTCCAGTACGTGCTGATCGCGGCCGACCGCGTCTGAACGGACGCCACCGGGCCTTAGGTCCCGACCACTCCCGACGCTCGCGAACGTGTCCCGAACGCGCCCACAGCGGATTCCCCTTCCACCGCCCCCACGCTTCTTGCGCGGGGGCTCGCGGACGCGGAGCATCCGCCGACCGCCACGGCCGTCAGGAGCACGGTCGGCGCCGACTGCGTCGGGTGGAGGCGGTGGGACACCGGGAAGCCTCTCTGCGACGGGGACAGGGGCCCGCGACTTGCGCGGGCCCCTGTTCCGCTGGGTCAGCGCGCGACGTCGGCGATGTCGTTGCTCGTGTTGTAGCTGCCGACGCTCGTCGGCTTGTAGCTGTCGACGCTCATCGGCATACCGTGGTTGACGTCGGACAGCAGGACGATCCACGGGCTGTGCCCGGTCATCACGATCTCCATGCCGGACAGTCGGCCCTGGTGCCCACCGGTATCGGCGGACGTGTGCACGCCGACGGCCAGAACCGCGCTGTACTGCGCGGCGTCGCGGCCCTGTACGTCCCCCCTGCGGCCGGTGCCTCAGTCCGACAGGCCCCCCGGACGCCGCTGAACCGGACGGTCGAAACGGGCGGGTCACGCGCCCGGCTTTCTGCTGTCTGCCAACTCCCTTGTCCGCTGCGGCAGATGAAACGCCGCCAGCGGGGCAGTCGTCCCGTTGTGCCGTCCGCGGCGCCGGGGGAGCCTCATGTGCCGCTGCAATCAAGCGAGTTCGACCGATCTCGCCGCAGCGCGCCCGGCGGGCACGGGACGGCGTCCGACACCGACAGCTACCGAGAGCTACCGACAGCTAGGGATGTTGATGGAGAAGCCCAAACAGGAACCCGGGCAGGAAGAGGAACAGGAGTCAGAAGGCAAGGTGTTCGACCTGACCGCCGTGCAGGTGGCGGCGAGTGCGCTCGCGACCGTGGTGGGCGCGGGGCTTGCGTCCATGCTGGGGGTGACCGGGACGATCATCGGTGCCGCCGTGGTCAGTACCAGCGCGACCACCGGCGCCGCGGTCTTCCAGCACGCGTTCCGGCGGACCGGCGAGGAGATCCGCAGCCGGGTGCCGTCCGTGGGAGGGGCCCGGACACCGGGTGAGGAGCGCGCGGAGCAGCGCGCGGACGCCCGCGCCGCCTTCGGCGCACCGGCGGCTTCCGAGGGCTCGGCGGAATCCGCGGCCTCCGCGGATTCCGGGAGCGGGCCGGTCACCGCGGTGGGGGGTGACTCCCGGTGGAAGTCCTTCGCCTGGAAGAAGTACGCCCTGGCGACGGGCCTGGTGTTCGCTCTGGGGATGGTGACGGTGACCGCGGTGGAGCTGTTCGCCGGCAAGCCGGTGGCCGCCGTTCTCAAGAACGAGTCGGGCAGCGGAACCTCGGTGGGCGGCGGCACCGCCGGTGACGCCGAGCCCGCGGACAGCCCCACACCGACCCCGGGGGCGTCGGACGGCACGGTGCCGGGGACGGCCGACACCGTCTCGCCGGACGCGAGCCCGACGCCGGACAGCAGTTCCGGCGACGCTGCCGATCCCACGGTCAGCCCCACCCCCAGCGCGCCCGAGTCGTCGGTGCCGTCGTCCAGCGGCGATGCCGTGAGCAGTTCCGACGTCGCCGCCGACTGAGCGGTCCCCGGGGGCGCGGTGCCGTGCGCGGCACCGTTCGCCTCTGGGCTCCCCGGAGTTCGGCTTGTACGCTCCTGCTGTTCCGGATCTGCGCCTTACGATGCGGATGCGCGCGGAGAGCACTGGGGGAGTCTCTATGTCCGGCATGTCTGGCATATCTCAGGGGGCACCGCTCCGGCTGCTGGCGGGGAGGCTGCCGGGCGGGGTGGATCTGTATCTCCTCGGACCGGACGGCGGGATCGTCTTCGCTGACCGGGAGGGCGTGCGGGAGCTCGGCCCCGAGCGGGAGTTCCTCCGCTTCATCGACGACGGGCAGTTCGCCCACTATCTGGTGGGAGACGCGAAGACCTCGCCGGAGCGGCCCTCCAACGCGACCGTCAAACTGGGCGTGGTCGGCCCGCGCAGCGCGTTCACCCCGCACGCCCACGGCGGCGAGCACTTCGTGCTGAGCCTGGGGCACGCGGCGTGCGGTCTGTACGACGCCGTACGCGGTGAGGTCACCGAAGTGCCCCTGTCGCCGGGCATGATGATCCGGATCCCGGAGATGATGCCGCACTCCTTCGCCAACCGTGGCTCGGTGCCGCTGACGATCCTGGCCGCCAACACCGGCTACGGCATCGACCACGAGGACTACGCGATCACCGCGGGGGAGGCGGAGCGGCGCGCGACGGGGGTGTCCGTGTCCCCTCTGATCGGTGCCTCCGGTGCCTCCGGTGCCTCCGGTGCCTCCGGTGCCTCCGGTGCCTCCGGTGCCGACGAGCCGGACGCGCCGCCGGGCTCGGTCGCCCTCACCGCCACCGGCTATGGCACCGGCACCGACTACCACGCCCTCGCCGCCGAGTTGCGGGCCATCGAGGACGCCCAGCGAATACGGGGCGTGGGCGCCACGACCGTACGGGAACGGCTCGCGGCGCGGCTGCGGCGGGTGGCGGGCGCGCTGGAGGGGTCACGGTGATCTGTCCGCACTGCGAGAAGTCGCTCCTGCGCAAGGAACGACCCGGGAACGTCTGCGGATTCTGCCGGCGCGCCTACGCGCTCGACCCCAAGACCAACGACCTGCGGCTCAGCGACCTGCGGGTGCGTCGGGTCATGGGCACCTTGACCAACGAGGGGCAACTGCCCTGCACACCAGGTCAGTTGTGGTACGCGCTGTCGCGTAAGTCGCTGCGCGAGAGCCGGATCCAGCTCGGCTGTGGGTGCCTCCCGGCGTACTTCGGGGGCGCGCTCGCCTTCGTGGGGCTGATCACCCAGCTCTCGCTGGTCGCCGCGGCGGGCGGGCTGTTGCTGCTGACTGCCCTCGGCATCGTGATCGCGATGCAGCTGGGCGTCGGCCGGGGCCGGCCGAAGGTCACCCGGAGCGCCTTCCGCTCCGGTCCGCTCGCGGAGTGGCGGCGCGTCTACGGCTCCCTCCCGCCCGGCCTGGTCGACGACGACCGGCTCCCGGACGGGCAGGCCGCCCCGCCAGCAGGCGCCGCCATGCTGATCTGCCCCGACCTGTCCGTCGCCGTGTGCCTCGACGCCGCCGGTGTGCCCGCGCGGCACGGCCTCACCCTCCTCACCGACCCGCGTCGGCTGACCGGATACGGCCCGGTGATCGTCCTGCACGACGCGAGCGCGCAGGGCCTGCTCCTCGTACGCAGGCTGCGCGTCGCCCTGCCGGGACGGACCGTGGTCGACGCCGGACTGCCGCTGCGCCGGCTGCGGGAGAGGGAGAGCGCGGTGCCGTTCCGGGACGCCGGGCCGGGCGAGGCGGACATGGCCGAGCTCGCCGCCTCCGGCGAGTTCACCCCCGCCGAACTGAAGTGGCTCGCCAAGGGCTGGACGTACCCGCTCGTCGGGGTGCCGCCCGCCCGGCTGCTGGCCGTCGTCGACCGGGTCGCCGAACGGGTGGCCACCGCCGCCGACCCGCAGCGCCGGCGCGCGGCCTCCCTGGGCTTCCTGACCTGGCCGGCACCGCCCGCCCCGCCGATGCCGTCGGCGCCGCCCAGGGGGGCCTGATGATCTGCCCCCACTGCCGGGCCGGACTCCGGCGCAAGGACCGTACGGGCAAGGTGTGCGCGCACTGCCGCCGGCGGTTCGCCCTCGATCCGGTGGAGCACGGGCGCGGCATGAACGACCTGCGGATCGAGCGGGTGGCCCGTCGGCTCACGGGCGGCGGACGGCTGCGGGTCACGCTCACCCAGCTGTGGTACCTGGCCAGAACCGAGAACCCCGTGACACCGGCGACGACCGGGAGCAGTACGACGGTGGAGCGGTCCTGGGTGCGGTGGCTGGTGATCGTCCCGGTGCTGGCCGTTCTCTTCGGTGTCGCCGCGGCGTCGGCCGCCGGAGCGGTCGCCCTCGCCGTCGCCGTGAACCAAGGGCTGGTGTGGTTCCTCGCCCTCGGGTTCCTCGCGTTCGTCGGGTTCGCGGTCTGCCCCGGCGTGTACCGGTGGGCGACGGAGGCGTTCGGCGACCTCGGCGGCGAGCGCACCACGCACACCACCCAGTGGCCGCCGACCGCGGCCGTCGTGCCCTCGTACGCCGCCTTCCGCGCGCTGATGGCCGGCCCGTGGACGCAGACGTACGGCGGGCTGCCGGCCGGGATCATGGACGAGAAGGGGTACGTGGTGGGCGCGCGCCCGGCGGAGCCCGGGGCCGTCCTGCTCAGCCTCGACCCGGCCGTCACCGCCTTCCTGGACGCCAACGGCGTGCCGGCCCGGCTCGGTGTCGCCCTGGTCACCACCGCCGAGGAGCTTCCGCGGGACGACGTACCGGTGGTGGCGGTGCACGACACCGGCCTGGGGAGCGTGCTGCTGACCGCCGAACTCCGCGCGGCGAGGCCGGAACGCGTGGTCGTGGACGTCGCGCCGCCCCTCCGCGAGGCGATGCGCGGACGGCACACGGTACGGCTGTACGCGCGTCCCGCCGAGGCCGGGCCGAACCTGGTGACCCGGCTGCGCGAGGAGGCCGGTCTGAACCTGACGGAGGCCGAGTGGCTGGCCGCGGGCTGGTGGAGCCCGGTCGCCGCGGTGCCGCCGGTACTGCTCGAAAGGGTCGTCGAGCGGGCGGTCGAACGCGCGCTGGAACTGGCCCGAGTACGCGGCTCCGCGGCCTCGGTCGGCTTCTTCTCGTGGCCGGAGCCGTCCGGCACGTCCGCGGCGCGGGACGGGAGCACCGGATGAGGGCGCTGGGTGTCGGTGCGTGGACGTGAGAGAGGGCTGGATCACTCGATGACAGTGCGAGGCGGCACAGGGCGGCGGCGGCCGGACACGGCACCCGCCCCCGGCCCGCTGCTGGGCCGGGGGATCGCGCTCGGCGCCGAACGGGCGGCTGCGCCGGGCGAAATCCGTTTCACGGAGCGGCAGTTGTACTACGAGACGTGCCGGGTACTGCGTCCCGCGCCGCCGGAGGGGCTGGCGCGGCGGATTCCCCGTACGCCGCCTCCGCCGCTACGGCTGCCCCGGTTCACGCGCGCGCTCGACGCCCTGGGCAGGGAGGAAATGCCCGGACTGCTTCCGGAGCCGGCCGCGAACCCTCCGGTCGGCGCGGCACCTTCCCGGGAGCCCGATCTCTACGACTACGGCCTGCCCCGGCTGCTGGTCTGCCAGGGCCGGGCGATCGCACGGATGCTGCTCGCCAACCATCTGCACCTGGAGGTGGCCTGCCCCGTGCTGGCCGCCGAGGACGATCTGCCGCTCGACCCCAGGCTCCTGGCGGCCCTGGAACGGGCCCAGGGAGCCACCGTGTACGTCCTGCACGACGCGAGCCCGGCCGGACTCACCCTGCCCGCGCGGGTACGGGCCGAGGCCGGGGCGGTTCCCGGCGTACGGGTCGCCTCGCTGGGCCTGGTGCCGCGGCAGGCGGCGGCGCTGCACCTGATGTCCGGCCGCCGGCCCGACCCGCGGCCGGCCCTGGGACCGCTGCCCGCGGGGCTGCGGCCCGATGAGGTCGCCTGGCTGGCGGAGGGCCGGTTCACGGAGGTCGCCGCCGTGCGGCCCGCCCGGCTGCTGCGGACCGTGCTGCGGCTCACCCGCGGGCCCCGACCGCCCCGGAACTCCGTCTGGACCGAGCTGCGCGACCTGCGTGGCGCGGGCTTCATGACCTGGCCCGCCGTATGAGCGTCACCCGCGCCCGGCCCGGCGTGCACCGCCGCGGCTCGGCCCGGCGTACGACCACCCGCCTGAACCGCCGCAGACCCGAGGACCAGAGACGATGATCCGGCCACGCGAGATCGGCTACACCGACGAACTGCTCGCCGACGGCAGCGTTCACCGCGGATACGACGACGGACGGCAGGAATGGCGCCGCCGGGACCAGGCCACCGGCCGTGTCGTGCACTGGCACGACAACCGGGGCGCCTCCGGCACCGACGAACTGCTCGGGGACCGGATCATCAAGCGTCTGCTCGCCGACGGCACGGTGACCTACGGCCGGGACATCGGCTACGGCCGGACCCTGTGGGGCCCCGGCGAGACCGTCATGATCAACCGGACGTCCTTCGGCGGCCAGTTGGGCACGATCCTCGTCGGGCTCGGTCTGGCGGGCCTGGCGATCACCGCCACGCAGCTGCCTCCGCTGAGCCTGACGCCCGAGGAGGAAGAGGAGTTGCGCCAGCAGGCGCAGAACTCGTCGTCCGGGGGCGGGGGAGACAGCGGCGGGGGCGACGGGGGTGGTGGGGACGGTGGGGACGACGTGTGGGACGGGTCATGGGGCAGTGACGACGGGGGTGGGTGGAGCGACGACGACTTCGGCTGACGCGGGGCCGGATTCCCGACTTCCCCTATCGGGCGCCGGGTTCCGGGTTCCGCACTCCGGGTCCCGCACTCCGGGCTCCGCTTCCGGACTCCGCACTCCGGGCTCCGTTGTCGCGTACCCCGTACTCCCGTACTCCCGTACTCCCGTACTCCCGTACTCCCGTACTCCCGTACTCCCGTACTCCCGTACTCCCGTACTCCCGTACTCCCGTACT
>NZ_JBIVKZ010000015.1:0-49611 GCF_044751025.1 Streptomyces sp. NPDC088747 | reverse complement strand
CGTTCCCGTACTCCCGTACTCCCGTACTCCCGTACTCCCGTACTCCCGTACTCCCGTACTCCCGTACTCCCGTACTCCCGTACTCCCGTACTCCCGTACATCCGACTGTCCGGGCGCCCGGGTGACCGTCCGTTCGCCCGCCCTCGCACCTGGACTTGTCGCAGTTCGGCACATGGAAGGAGCCGTTGATGGCGCGCTTCTGCGCCTGCCTGGCGCCCGTATCCGCGCGGGCCGAGGATCACCTCGCCGCGATGGGCGCCGCCCCCGGTAGGACACCCGGTCTCGCGCTGGTCGAGGACGAACCCGGCCACGCGGAGGGGCCGTTCACTGTCCACGGGCTGACCGGCGTCGGCGAGGTCACCCTGCACAACAGGGCCCGGCTGCACGCCGCGTTGGCCGCGGACAGCGCCCCCGCGCCGCCCGACTGCCCCGACGGCGAACTCCTGTTGCGCTGCTGGGCCCGGCTCGGCGCGCCCGGAGTCGCCCTGGCGGAGGGGATGTTCGCGCTCGCGGTCCTCGACGGCACCGAACTCGTGCTGATCCGCGACCACGTGGGCGCCCGCACCCTCTTCTACGCCCGCGCCGACCACGCCTGGGCCGCCTCCACCTCCCTGCGGGCGCTGCGCCGTTGGCCCGCACTCGGCACCGGCCTGAACCTCGCCGCCGTGCGCTCCTTCCTGACCTTCGCCTATCTGCCCGGCGAGGAGACGCTGCTGAGGGGCGTACGGGAGGTACTGCCCGGCCGGGTGCTGCGGCTCGCGACGGACGGCACCGTCACCGAGCATGTGTACTGGGAACCGCGTGAACACCTCGCGGACGCCGCGGACCTCGCGTACGACGATCCCGCTGGCCATGTCCTCGCCCTGCGCGCCCTGTTGGAGGAGGCCACCGCGTGCCGGCTCCCGGAGGCGGAGGGCGTCGGGGTGCTCCTGTCCGGCGGCATCGACAGCTCCCTGGTCACCGCGCTGGCCGCCAAGCTGCACGCCCACCCGGTGCACACCTACTCCATCAGTTTCGGCGACGAACTCCCCAACGAACTGGGCTACTCGGGCCTCGTCGCCGCCCACTGCCACACCAGGCACCGCGTCCTGAGCGTCTCCGGCGACGCCGTCGCGGCCAGGCTCGCCGAGGCGGCGGCACTGCTCGACAGCCCGGTCGGCGACCCGTTGACGGTGCCCAACCTGATGCTCGCCGAGGCGGTGGCGGGCGACGGGCTGCGGGTCGTGCTGAACGGCGAGGGCGGTGACCCGGTCTTCGGGGGGCCCAAGAACCTGCCGCTGCTGGTGCACGAGATGCATCACGGGGCCGCCGCGGGATCCGTCGGGGGATCCAGGGGATCCATCGGGGCCTCCGGGAGGTCCTCCGGCGGATCCTCCGTCGGGGGTGAGGACCGTGCCACCGCCTATCTGCGGTCGTACCGGAAATGCTGGACGGACATACCCGAGCTGCTCACCCCCGGCGCCCTGCGCGCCCTGGAGGACGCCCCGCCGCTCCAGCGGTTCGTCGAGCCGTATCTCACAGGACCGGACCGGATGACGTACCTGCTCAACCAGCTACTGCACTGCAATCTGCGGACCAAGGGCGCCCATCACATCCTCACCAAGGTCGAGCGGCTCACCGCCTCCCAGGGGATCCAGGGCCGCTCCCCGCTCTTCGACCGGCGGGTCGTGGACCGCGCCTTCGCCACACCGCCCGCCCTCAAACTCCGTGGTACGGCGGAGAAATGGGTGCTGAAGGAGGCCGTACGCGATCTGCTGCCCGCCACCGTCGTGGACCGGCCCAAGAGCGGGATGCGGGTTCCCGTGCAGCAGTGGCTGAGCGGGCCGCTGCGGGACCTGGGCGGGGACCTGCTGCTCGGGCGGGCGGCCCGGCAGCGCGGGCTGTTCCGGTCCGACACCGTACGCACCTGGATGAAGGGGGAGGGCACGCTACTGCCGCGCCAGGGCGGCAAGTTGTGGCTCGTCCTCACTCTTGAGCTGTGGCTGCGGTCGTACGGGCTGTGACCCTCTTCGCCTCACCAAGGAGACCTCCATCAGCATGAACACCGTTCTCGTGGACCCCCGCACCGGCCGTGAACGCGGAACCGTTCCCATCGCCGGGGAGGGCGAGGTGCGTTCGGCCGTGTCCGGCGCCCGTGCCGCGCTGCCCGGCTGGCGTGGGCTCACCCCGAAGGACAGGTCCCGCAGGCTGGAGCGGCTGGCCGCGCTGGTCGAGGAGCACTCCGCCGAGTACGTCGCCCGCGAGCGGGCCGGAACCGGCAAGCCGGACGCGGAGACGGCGGGCGAGGTCGAGCAACTCGCCGACCTGCTCAGGTTCTACGCCTCGGCCGTACGGGCCCAGTCGGCCCCCGCCGCCGGACGGCTCGTCGACGGACACGAGAGCTGGGTGCGCTGGGAGCCCGTCGGGGTGGTGGGCGTGATCGTCCCGTGGAACTACCCGCTGCTGATGGCCGCCTGGCGGTGCGCGCCCGCGCTGGCCGCGGGTAACACGGTCGTCGCCAAGCCCGCCGAGACCACCCCCGACAGCCTGCGGCTCCTCGCCGAACACGCCGCCGGAGTCCTCGGTCCCGACGTCCTCCAGTGCCTGCCCGGCGACCGGCGGACCGGCCGGCTCCTGGTCGAGGACCACGTCGACATGGTGGCCTTCACCGGCAGCGGCCGGGCCGGCGCCGATGTCGCGGCCCGCGCCGGGGGCCGCCGGGTCAGTCTCGAACTCGGCGGGAACGCCCCCGTGCTCGTCCTCCCCGACGCGCCCGAGGACACCTGGGCCGAGCTGGCCCGCGCCTGCACCTACAACGCAGGTCAGAGCTGCGCCGCGCCAGCCCGCGTGATCACCCTCCGCGAGAACTACGAGACCGCCGTGCGGCGACTCTCCGAGGCACTGTCCGCCCGCGTCGCCGGTCGCGACTTCGGGCCGCTCAACAACCCGGACCAGGCAGCCCGTTACGACCGTATCCTCGCCGCCTCCGCCGCCAAGCGGAGTGTCGCCGGGGACATCGCGCCCAACTCCGGGGAGGAGTCCGGCTTCTGGCGTGCCGCCCGGGTCCTGGCCGATCTGCCGGACGACGATCCGGCGGTCGTGGAGGAGGTGTTCGGCCCGCTGCTGACAGTCCAGGCCGCCGACGACCTGGACGGCGCCGTCACTCTCGCCAACGGCGTTCCCCAGGCCCTCGCCGCCAGCGTCTGGACCGGCGACCTGTCCACCGGCCTCTCGCTGGCCGCCCGCCTCGACGCCGGCGAGACCTGGCTCAACTGCCACCTCGTACAGACCGCCGAACTTCCGCACGGCGGCCGGGGATCCTCGGGCCACGGGACGGATCTGAGCGCGCTCGCGCTGCACGAGTTCCAGCGGCCGAAGACGGTCACGGCACGGCTGACGGCGGGCCGTTGGGGGAGCTGACCTCGCGTGCGATCCGCAAGGAGGTTGCACAACATGCCGACAGACCTCAGTACTAGTCTGATGTCCCTGAACAGCTTTTCGATACGGGGCACATGGGAAAGGTGATCAGCGATGTCGCTGAGGCCCGGCGATCTGGAGTCGATCGGCGACTACACGCTGATCGACCGGCTCGGTAGCGGCGGTATGGGTGTCGTCTACCTGGGGCGTTCGACCTCGGGGCGGCGGGTCGCGGTCAAGGTCGTGCACGCGCAGTACGCCCAGGACGAGGAGTTCCGGGCCAGGTTCCGGCAGGAGATCGCGGCGGTCCGGCGGGTGAGCGGAGCGTTCACGGCCCCGGTGGTGGACGCCGACCCGGACGCCGAGCAGCCGTGGATGGCGACGCTGTACGTGCCCGGTCGCACCCTTGCCGACGTCGTGTCCAACGACGGTCCCCTGCACGGACGTGAGTTGTACGCGCTCGCGCTCGGTCTGGTCGAGGCGTTGCGGGACATCCACCGGGTGGGTGTGGTGCACCGCGACCTGAAGCCGAGCAACGTCCTGATGGCCGAGGACGGGCCCCGCGTCATCGACTTCGGCATCTCGCACGCCGTCGACAACCAGGCCCTCACCGTCACCGGGCGGCTGATCGGCACGCCGCCGTTCATGTCGCCCGAGCAGTTCGCCTCGCCGCGTGACGTCACCGTGGCGTCGGACGTGTTCTCGCTGGGCTCGCTGCTGGTGTACGCGGCCACCGGGAACCGTCCGTTCGACGGCAGCAGCCCGTACCTGACCGGCTACCAGGTGATGTTCGAGGCCCCGGCCCTTGACGAGGTCCAGGAACCCCTGCGGAGCGTCGCCGAGCGCTGCCTGGACAAGGATCCGGGCGCCCGGCCCGGACTCGCCGAACTGCACGGTGTGTTCCGGACGTTGTGGGACTCCGCCGCTGCGGAGGAGGGCGACCCGGTCGAGGGCGACCCGGTCGAGGTCCGCGGGGCGGAGGCTCGGGGCGGGTCTCGTGCGGCGGAGGCACAGGGCGCCGGGGCTCAAGACGCCGGGGCTCAGGGCGTCGGAACTCAGGGCGCGGAGTCTCGCGGGGCGGAGGCGGCCGAATCCGGGGCGGGGGCCGGGGCCGCCCACGTGTCACCCGGGCGCCAGGTCTCCCGTACGGACTCCGTTCTGCCGGAGCCTGTCACCTCCAGTGGAGCGGGGGCCGCCGACCTCACCCGGATCGGTCAGAAACGACGGGGGCGGCGGCGGGTGCTCGTCGGCCTCGCCGCGGTTGTGGTCGTCACCGGGCTGAGCATCACCGCCGTGAAGACCCTGTCGGGCCAGGACAGGCCCTCCCGGTCGGCCAACGCGCCCGAGCCCACACCGTCGTCGACGAGTCCGTCCGACGACGCGTCCGCGGACTCGTCCCCCTCGTCCCCTTCGTCTCCCTCGTCCGTGAGCGCGGCCACGGTGACGCTGCCGCCGAAGCACGTGCGGTGGGACTACCAGATCGGCGGCGCGTACCCCCCGCCGGCCGGTGTGCGGGTGGTCAGCCGCGACTGGCAGGACGCGCCCGCGCGGGGTGTCTACAACATCTGCAACATCAACGCGTTCCTGGTGCAGGAGGGCGCGGCGGACGAGTGGGACTCCGACCTGCTGCTGCGTGACGACGCCGGGAAGGTCGTCTACGACGAGGTCTGGAACGAGGCCGTCCTCGACATCCGTACGGACGCCAAGCGGAAGCGGGTCGCGGCGCAGGTGAACTCCTGGATCGACGCGTGCGCGGCGAAGGGCTACAAGGCCGTCGAGCCCGACAACTACGACAGCTTCACCCGCTTCCCCGACTACCTCGAAGCGAGCCAGGCCAAGGCGCTCATGAAGCTTCTGTCGACGCACGCCCACGAGAAGGGCCTGGCCATCGCGCAGAAGAACACCCTTGACCTGGTGACCGACCGTGAGTCCGTGGGGCTGGACTTCGCCGTGGTGGAGGGCTGCGCGGAGTGGAACGAGTGCGGCCAGTTCGCCGACGCGTTCGACAACAACGTGTTCATCGTCGAGTACACGGCGAAGGGCCTGTCGCAGGTGTGCCCCGACTGGAGCAGCACCCTGAGCGTCATCCGCCGCGACGAACTCGTCGTGCCCAAGGGGACGAAGGGCTATATCCACCAGTCCTGCTGACGGCCGGTCAGGCTACGAGTTCGTGCCGGGACAGGGATCCCGGCGCACATGCGGGCACCGGTCGCGGGGACGGTGCCCGCCCTTCGTAGCGAGATCCGCACACATTCGTGCCCTTCCAGGTGATCCGGTCAACTCCGGCTTCCGTTGTCGGGGTTGGACGGCAGGAGGAACCGCCGTCGCAGCCCGACGCCCTTTCTTCAGAAGTCACCTGGAGCAGCAGAGATGGCAATCACGGAGGAGACCTCCAGGCCGGCCGGCGCGTGTGCCGACGCGGTCGGCGCGGCCCTGTGCCCACAGCCGGACCTGGGCGAACACCGCCCCAGGAAGGTCCGGGCGACCCGGTTCCCGGACACCGTCGAGGAGGTCAGGAGGCAGGTGCTCGTCGCGCGGGCCGAGGGAACCCCGCTGTACCCGCTGAGCACCGGCCGCAACTGGGGCATGGGGTCGCGGTCGCCGGTGGTCGGCGACTGCACCGTGCTCGACCTGAGCCGGATGGACGCCATTCGCACCCTCGACCTGGACGAGGGATACGCCGTGGTCGAACCGGGGGTGACACAGCGTCAGCTCAGTGAGCTGCTGGAGGGTACGCCCTGGATGCTGAACGTGACCGCGGGATGCGCGGACGCCGGTGTCGTCGGCAACACCCTCGAACGCGGGGACGGCACGATCCGGGCCCGCGCGGAGGATCTGCTGGGCCTGGAGGTCGTACTCGGCACCGGCGAGATCCTCACCACCGGCGGCCTCGACCGGCACGGCAGGCGGTCGGGCACGGTCGCCGGACCCGACCTGACCCGGACCTTCGTGCAGTCCAACCTCGGCGTCGTCACGGCCATGGCCGTCAGCCTCATCCCGCGGCCCGAGGCGATCACTCTCATCCACGCGACGTTCGCCCGCGACGCGCTCGGCGCCGCCGCCGATGCCATGGTCCGCATCAGCAGGTCACGCGTACCCGCCCACGGCATGCTGCGCCTCAAGGACCTCTTCGTCATCCCCGACGAGGGCTCCGCGGCCGTCCCCGAGAACGCCGACCCGAACACGATCACCATCCAGGTTCCGCTGCTCGGCACGCGAGCGGCCGTGCAGGACGCCGAACGCGGTATCCGTGACGTCTTCCGGCAGTTCGCGAAGCCGATCGAGATCCGGGCGCTGGACACCGCCACCACCTCGGAGGACGACCCCCTCTACGCACGCACCCGGTTCGCGAGCGGCACGCCGACCTGCGAGGCGCTGCGGGCCGGCCTGCGCGTCGACACCTGCGCCCAGGCGGACGCGGCCCCCGTGGGCTGGCTGATGTTCCTGCCCGTGGTCCCCCTCCACCCGGTGAGCCTGGTCACCGCGGTCGAGCTGATGGCGATCGAGTCCGAACGGCACGGGACGGCCGGGATGCTCGAGTTCAACGTGATCTCCCAGCACTCCACCAACATGGTCACGCAGATCCCGTTCCTGCGGGAGCCGGACTCGATCGAGCGGGCGCACGTGCTGCGCGCCACCGCCCGGGACTCCTTCCTGCGCGCCGGGTTCCCGCCTTACCGGTCCAACATCGACCAGCAGCCGTGGGAGATCACCGACCGCTCGGCCGACTTCCAGGACGGTCCGCTCCGCGGCCTGAAGAGGCTCTGGGACCCGGACGGAATCATCGCCCCCGGCCGGTACCTGGCGGGCTCCTGATGGACGACGACCCGCGGGGGAGGCCCGGGGCGGGCGCGCGCTGGTCGGCGGTTTGGAGAGTGTGTGAGGGGGTGCGGTACGGGGCTGGGGCTGCTCCGTTCCGGATACCGGTGCGGGGCGTACGTCGTCGTGGCCCGGCCGCCGCGGCGTCGGTGCGGCGGCGGCCGGGAACGTGTCGGTGCCTGTCACGTCATGACCGCGTGCAGGCCCCCGTCGACGTGGAGGATCTCGCCGGTGGTGGCCGGCAGCCAGTCCGAGAGGAGCACCGCGCAGGCTTTCGCCGTCGGTTCCGGGTCGTGCACGTCCCAGGCCAGCGGCGGGCGGGTGCGCCAGATCTCCTCCATGCGCTCCACCCCGGGGATCGAGCGAGCCGCCAGGGTGCGGACCATGCCCGCCGCGACGAGGTTGACGCGGACGCGCCGTTCGCCGAGGTACATCGCCAGGTAGCGGCTGACCGACTCGAGCGCGGCTTTGGAGACGCCCATCCAGTCGTAGCCGGGCCAGGCCAGGGCCGCGTCGAAGTCGAGACCCACCACGGACGAGCCCTCATCGAGGAGCGGAAGGCACGCCGTGACCAGGGCCTTGAGGGAGTACGCCGACACCTCCAGCGCGGTCGCCGCGTCCTGCCACGACGTCTGGAGGAAGGCGCCGCCGAGCGCGGACCGCGGAGCGAACGCGATCGAGTGCACGATGCCGTCGAGGCCGCCCAGGCGGTCGGTGACCGTGTCCGCCAGCGCGTCGAGGTCGCCCTGATCGGTGACGTCGAGCCGGATCACGGGGGCGGGGGCGGGCAGCCGTTCGGCCATCGCCTCCGTGATGGGCAGCGCCCGCCCGAACGAGGTCAACACCACCTGGGCGCCCTCCCGCTGGGCGATCCGGGCCACGTGGAAGGCGATCGACGTGTCGGAGAGCACGCCGGTGATCAGCAGCCGCTTCCCGGCGAGCAGTCCCACGCCCTTCGGCCCCGTGCTCATACGCCCATCCCGAGCCCGCCGCTCACCGGCAGGAACGCGCCGGTGAGATAGGAGGCGTCCTCGCCGGCGAGGAAGCGCACCACGTTGGCCACCTCCTCGGGGGTGCCGGGGCGGCCGAGCGCGGTCATGGAGAGGTACTCGGCCCGGCGTTTGGGGGTGACGCCCGCGACCATGTCGGTGTCGATGAAGCCGGGCGCCACGACGTTCGCCGTGATGCCCCGGCGTCCCAGCTCGCGCGCGAGCGAGCGGGCCAGACCGGTGAGGCCCGTCTTCGACGCCGCGTAGTTGGCCTGCCCGGGGGAGCCGAGCATTCCGGAGAAGGAGGAGATGAACACGAGCCGTCCCCAACGGCCCTCCAGCATCCCGGGGATGGCCCGCCGGGCGGACCGGAAGGCACCCACCAGATTGGTGTCGAGGATCTCCAGGAAATCCTGGTCGGTGGTGTGCAGCGCCAGCTTGTCCCGCATGATCCCGGCGTTCGCCACCAGCACCTGCACCGGACCGTGCTCGGCCTCGATCTTCCCGTACGCCGCGTCCAGCGAGTCGGAGTCGGTGACGTCGCAGCGTACGCCGAAGAAGCCCTCGGGGGGCTCGCCCGACCGGTGGCCCACCGCCACCCGGTCGCCCTGTGCGGCGAAGGCGCGGGCGATGGCCAGACCGATCCCCCGGTTGCCGCCGGTGACGAAGACGGATCGGCCGCCGGTCATGGTGTGCCTGCTTTCTGGAGGACCAGGACGGCGTTCTGCCCGCCGAACCCGAAGGAGTGGCTGGTCGCCGTGGTGACCCGCTGTTCACGTGGGGTACCGCTGACGACGTCGAGGTCGATCTCGGGGTCGAGCTTGTCGAGGTTGGCCGTGGGCGGCACCAGACCGTGCTCGATGGTCAGGGCCGTGTACGCCACCTCGATGGCGCCCGCGGCGCCGAGCGCGTGTCCGGTGACGCCCTTGGTGGAGGTCACCGAGGGCCGCCCGACAAGCACGCGGTTGATGAGCCGGGACTCCATCAGGTCGTTCAACCTGGTCGACGTGCCATGGGCGTTGACGTGGTCGACGGCGTCGGGAGCGACGTCCGCGTCGCTGAGCGCCGAGCGCAGGGCGCGCTCCACGCCCGCGCCGGTCGGATCGGGTGCGGAGGCGTGGTGCCCGTCGGCGCTGGCCCCGTAGCCGGAGACCAGCGCACGGACCGTGCCGCCCCGGGCCCGTGCGTCCCGCTCGCGCTCCAGGACCAGTACGGACGCCGCCTCCGCGGCCACGAAACCGCCGCGGTCCGCATCGAAGGGACGGGACGCCCCGGCCGGGTCGTCGGTGCGCCGGGACAGCGCGCCCATCCGGTGGTAGGCGGCCATCGGTGTGGGGCTCAGCGGTGCCTCCGAGGCGCCGGCGAGCACGACGTCGCAGACGCCGGACCGCAGCATCTGCCGTGCGGTACCGATCGCGGTGACACCGGAGGCGCAGGCGGTCGCGACCACCAGGTTCGGGCCCAACGCCCGGCAGCGCATCGCGAGATACCCGGAGATCATGTTGACCGGCCAGTTCACCATCACCAGCGGGGAGACCTGGTCGGCACCCCCCTGGTGGTACGCGGTGTGGGCGTCCTCGTAGGAGGCGGTGCCGCCCAGGGCGTTGCCCATCACGACACCTACCCGGGTGCCGTCCCACTTCTCGGGGTCCAGGCCCGCGTCGGACAGGGCCTCCTCGGCTGCCACCAGGGCGAGTTGGCCGACCCGGTCAAGGCGCCAGGCCGTCGAGCGGCCGAGCAGGGCGTCGGCGTCGAAACCGGGGACCCGGCAGGAGATGTCCACGGGCAGCCCGGCGAGCGCCGGGTCGCGCTGTGCGGTGGGGCGGCCCGACAGAACCCGCTCCCAGTTCGCGGCCACTCCGATGCCGGCCGGGGTGACGAGGCCGATCCCGGTGATCGCGACGGGCGTGTCCTGTCCGGTGCGCTCGGCCATCAGGCCTTCTCCGCGGCCGTGTTCACCAGATCGTAGAGGTCCGATACGGTGCCGCTGCTGTTGAGATCCTCGGTGGGTATCGCGAAGCCGAGCTGCTTCTGCAGGGTCAGCGCGACCTCGATGAGCGCGAGAGAGTCCAGCTCGATGTCCTCCAGCACGGTGTCGGGCCTGATGTCGGCGCGCAGGACGCCGAACTTCTCCTCCAGGATCCGGGAGAGGATCTCGAAGGTGGGGGGCGTGAAGGTGCTCATGGCTGTTGCCGCCTTCCGGCTGTGGGTTCGGGTGTGTGAGGCGATCGTCGTGAACGGTCCTACGGTCGAGCGGACTTGAGCGCGGGCCAGGTCAGTGCCGTGGCTCCCCAGGTGGCGCCGCCTCCGAAGGCGGCGAGGACGACGCGCGACCCGGGCACGAGTTCGCCGGTGCCGTGCGCGTGTGCCAGGGCGAGCGGGATGGAGGCCGCCGCGGTGTTGCCGACCCGGTCGAGGTGGATGACGAGCCGGTCCGCCGGGATGTCCAGCTGCTCGGCGACGGCCCGCAGGATACGGAGGTTGGCCTGGTGGCCGACCAAGCGGTCGACATCGTCCGGTCCCCATCCGGTGTGGGCGAGCGCGGCGCGCGCCGACTCGGACATACGGGTCACGGCGTGTCCGAAGACCTCCCGGCCCCGCATCGAGAAGTAGCGGTCGGCCGGGTCGGTGCGGCCGGGGTCGGCGCCGGGGTGCGGGTGTTCGGAGCCGCCGGCCCGCACCGTGATCAGGTCGGCGAGCGATCCGTCGCTGCCGAGCACGATCCGGCCCAGGGCGCCGGGCTCGCCGGGCTCCCCGGCGCGCAGCACCACCGCGCCCGCACCGTCGCCGAACACGACGGCACAGGAGCGGTCCTGGGGGTCGATGAGGGTGCTGAAGGCCTCGGCGCCGATGACGAGAACCTGGTCGGCGGCCCCGGAGGCGATCATCCCGGCGGCGGTGGTGAGGGCGTACAGGAAGCCCGTACAGACGGCGGAGACGTCGAAGGCCGGGCGGCCGGTGAGGCCGAGGCGGCGGGCCACCTCGGGGGCGCTGGCCGGGCAGGGGCGGTCGGGTGTGGTGGTGGCGAGCACCACGGCGTCCACGTCCGCGGAGCCCGCCGACTCCATGGCCCGCGCCCCGGCCTCGGCGGCCAGCCGGGAGGTCGGCATCCCGGCGGACACGAAGTGCCGGGTGCTGATGCCGGTGCGGGTGCGGATCCACTCGTCGGAGGTCTCCATGCGGGCGGCGAGGTCGTCGTTGGTGACGACGCCGGGCGGCAGCCAGGCGCCGATGCCGCTGATGACGGCGGCTCTCACGCTTCGCCCCCGGGGACCAGAACGCTGCCCGCCGTCACCAGCGCGTCGACCCGGAGCGTGGCGGTCGCGGCGCCGGTGAACTCGACACCGTGCCAGCCGGCCCGCACCGCCCCCGCGCAGTTGACCGCGAGGTCGTCGACGAGCACGCATTCCTCGGGGCGCATCCCGGCCCGCTCGGCCGCGAGGCGGAAGATCTCCTCCTCGGGCTTTCGGCAGCCGGAGTCGTAGGAGAGCACCACCGCGTCGAAGAGATCCTCGGGGGGTACGGCGAGGCGCCAGTGGCGGTCCCAGGCGGGCGGCATGTTCGACAGCAGGCCGACGAACACGCCGCGCCCGCGCAGCCGGTACAGGGTGTCGAGCCACGGCTGGTTGACGGCGCGGTCGGCGAACCAGCGTGCGGGGTAGTCGCTGAGGTCGACACGGATGCCGCTGTGTGCCGCGAGGGCCTCCTCGACCCGGCGCTCCCAGGTCTCCTGGGTGAGCAGCGGAGTGTCCAGCGGTGCCATGAGGTCCTCGCCCGCCCCGCAGTCGCGGGACACCTGCCGCATGGCGGCGAGGAGTTGGGCCGACGGTACGCCGAGCCGGGCGCTGAAGGACTCCATCGACTGAGCCGTCGGCGGCGTCAGCACCCCGCCGTAGTCGGTCCAGACCGCGCGTACCGGCCCGGTCGCCGCCGTCATCAGAAGACCTCCGAGACGCCGACGCCGATCTCGCTGACCACGGTGCCGTTCTGCCTGAAGCGCACGGCCACCTCGTCGCAGCCGCGCCGCACGGCCGACACCCGGACAGGGGCGTCGAGTTCGGCGAATCTGGCGAACGCCGAACGGTAGCCGGTGATCCGCACACCGGGGCCCGCCGCGAGGAGCGCGGCCTGCCGGGCGGCCTCCATGAGGATCATCGCCGTGTAGTGGTCCTGCGGGTGGTCGAAATGAGTACGGTGCCCGGACGGCACCGCCACCACGGCGGCCACACCGCCGGCCGCCCGGCGCGCGTCGGCGAGCACCACGTTGGCGGGGTCCCGTCGGCCCACATCGGCGGGCGGTACGCACCTGCCCGCAGGCACCGAGGGCAGCGAACTCGACAGTGGAGGCGCCGACCTGCGGTGGTGGCGACGGACGAGCTCCGCCTCCTGGGCCGGGGAGTAGCGGGCGGAGATGTCGCAGCGCCCGATCGTCTCGCCGTCGTGCGACAGCTCCAGGACGTATAGCGCGGCGCGAACCGTTCCCGAGCGGACCCGACTTCGGGTGACGGCGGCCCGGATGTCCAGCTCGCGGGGCCTGCCGTGGGCCGGCGGCGGGGTGCCGCCGACGAGTTCGAGCGTCCAGTCGGTGACGTGGAAGGCGCTGTCCCGGGCGACGCCGAGGCCGCGGTGTGCGATGCAGGTGGCGGCCTGTCGGCAGCACTCCAGGAGAAGCATGCTGTCGGGGACATCGGCGGCCGGTCCGGTGTGGTCACCGAAGTAGTGGTGGGCGGGCGGGAGTTGCGCCGCCGCCAGGTAGTTGTCGGATGTCAGGTCGGCGTAGTCGGTGAGGAAGACCTCGCTGACCGCCCAGCGGTGCACGTCACCGCGGTCGATCGTGTGGCGATAGGAGAGAACCGGGGCGGTTGTGGCCGCGTTCGGTGCGAGGGCGCTCTGGGGGAGGGGCATCGGTGTGCTGCTCCTTGGGCAGTGGCCGGGCTCGTGGACCACATTCTTCGAGCGCCCCGCCGCGACCAGCCAGAGCCTTCTGCCACCCGTGCGGCTCATACCCTTGAATTCGCTACCAGTTACCCGGAGTCAGCGTGTGCTGACTTTCCGTGCTTTATGCCAATTCAGCTGCAGCCGAGGCCTGTTGATGTTTGAGCGCCGGCTGTCCGGCACGGTGGCGGAGCGGCTTCGCGGCGGCCCCGCCATGAGCGATGCGACCGCAGGGACACGGATTCCCGGCCAGAAAATCGCCCAGGGTGGTGCTGCGCTCAGGGGTATCAGGCGCACCACGTCGGCCTGTTGGAGTTCATGCACCATGGTTTCCCGGCGCACCACCCACGCCCTACCCCGTATGCCTGTTCCCCCCTGAACGCAGGAGGTGTGACGCATCACCGTGGACAGCGAAGCACTGGTCGTCGGCGCAGGGCCGACCGGCCTGATGATGGCCACCGAGCTGATCCGCCGCGGTATCGACACCAGGATCGTCGATCGCGCGGCCCGTAGGAACCCCCATGCGAAGGCGATCATCCTCCAGCCGCGCGCGCTGGACGTGATGGCCCGCCTCGGCCTGGAGGACCGCATCCGCGACGCGGCGCTTCCAGTCGTCGCCGCCAACTACTATTCCCGCGGCCGTCGCGTCGCCCGCATCAACTTCCGTGGCCTGAAGGGCAGTCGCTTCGGCACTCCGCTCTCCCTCCCCCAGAACGAGACGGAGGGACTGCTCCTCGACGCGCTGCGCGGCGCGGGCGGCCACGTCGAGTACGGGCACCGGCTGGCCGGCCTCACCCAGGACGCCGACGGGGTGGACGCCGATCTGTCGGGCACCCTCCACCGTACGGGCCGGCTGCTTGGCTGCGACGGAGCGCACAGCGCGGTCCGCGAGCGGCTCGGCGTCGCTTTCAACGGGCCGACGTACCCGCAGTCGTTCGTCCTCGTCGACGGCGAGTGGGACACGCCGCTCGCGCACGCCGAGGCGCACTACTTCATGGGCCCCACGGGCGTACTCGTCGTCGTCGGACTCCCCGGCGGCCGGGTCCGTGTCTTCGGCAGCGTGCCCGACGGGGCGGGACCGGAGGACGTCGAGGAGACGGTGCGCGCCATCGCGGCCGAACGCAGCCCTGTTCCCCTGGAGTTGGCCTCCGTCAACGGCGCGGGCCACTTCCAGGTCCACCGCAGGGTGGCGGACCGGTTCCGCGACGGGCGAGTGCTGCTGGCCGGTGACGCCGCGCATGTGCACAGCCCGGCCGGCGGCCAGGGCCTGAACACCAGCATCCAGGACGCGCACGAAGCGGCCTGGCGTCTCGCCGGCGTGATTCGGGGCAGGCTGCCGGAGACCGCGCTCGGGGAGTGGGAGCGGGAACGCGGGCATGTCGCTCGCGCCGTGGTCGACGACACCGACCGGCAGACCCGCCTGTGGACCTGGAGCGGCTGGCGTGCACGGGCCCGCGACGTCGCGGCGTCGGCCGCGGAGCGCAGCGGTGTCCTCGACCGCGTCCTGCCCTCCCGTCTCGCTCAGATGGACCTGCGCTACCCCGCCGAGGGGCCCTCGCTCGGCCGGCTCGGCCCTGGAACGCGGCTGCCGGACATTCCCCTCCCGGGCGGCGGCCGCACCCACGACCTGCTGCGCGACGGGCACCATGTGCTGCTCGCCCTCGCGGGTCGCCGCCCCTTCCCCGAGCGGGACGTGCCCGCCCGCGCCCACTTGGACACCCGGACCGCCCGCGCCCTCGGCGTCCGCCGTCCCGGTGTGGTGCTCGTGCGCCCGGACGGCGTCGTCGCCGCTGCCGCCGCCCTCACCGACCCGGACGCCCTGCGCCGCTTGGAGCGGCTGCTGGCTGCGGCATCCGAGGGCGACAGTGTGCTTGCGGCGTCCGGGGCCGCCGGTGTGCCTGCGGTATCCGGGGCCGAAAGCGGGCCTCGGACGCCTGGCGACATCAGCGCGCCCGCCGCGTCCGGGGCTACCAGTTCGCCCGCGCTCTCCGGGGCCGCCGGCGTGCCTCCAGTGCCCGGCGACGTCAGCGTGCCCGCGGCGCCTGGGGCCACCGGCGTGCCCGTGGCGCCCGGGATCACCGGCGTGCCTCCAGTACCCGGCGACGTCAGCGAGCCCGCGGCGCCTGGGGCCGCCGGCGTGACCGCGGCGCCTGGGGCCGCCGGCGTGCCTCCAGTGCCCGGCGACGTCAGCGTGCCCCCCGCACCCGGGACCACCGGCGTGCCCCCCGCACCCGGGACCACCCGCGCGCATCCGCACCCCCGCGACACCACCGCACCCGCGGACACCCGTACCCCCATCCCGCCCGTACCCCCCGTATCCCACGAGGAGAAGGCATGACCACCACCACATCGCGCGTCCTGGACCGCGTCCTGCTCGGCGGACGCCTGGAGGTGTCCGTGATCGGACTCGGTTGCATGGGCATGGCCGAGTTCTACGGAGACAGTGACGAGGAGGAGTCGGTCCGGACGATCCACGGGGCCCTGGACCGGGGGATGGACTTCCTCGACACCGCGGACATGTACGGGGCGGGCCTGAGCGAGGAGATCGTCGGTCGTGCGCTGGCCGGCGGGCACCGCGACCGGGCCACGCTCGCCACCAAGTGCGGTCTCATCCGCACCCCGGACGGTGTGCGGGTCGACGCCAGTCCCCGGCACATCCACGAGGCGGTCGACGCGAGCCTCAAGCGCCTGGGCACCGACCACATCGACCTCTACTACCTGCACCGCGTCGACCCCGACGTGCCGGTCGAGGAGTCGGTCGGTGCCATGGCGGAGCTGGTCGAGGCCGGAAAGGTGCGATACCTGGGCCTCTCCGAGGCGGGTACGGCGGCGATCCGCGCGGCGCACGCCGTACACCCGATCACGGCGGTGCAGACCGAGTACTCCCTCGCGAGCCGCAACCCCGAGCGCTCCGTGCTGCCCACCGTGCGTGAGCTCGGCATCGGGTTCGTCGCCTACAGCCCCTTCAGCCGCGGGCTGCTCTCCGGGGAGATCTCCGGGACCGAGCTGGCCGCGGACGACATGCGCCGCGGTCTGCCCCGGTTCTCCGAGGACAACCTCGGCTTCAACCAGGCTCTGGTCACCAGGATCGGCGAACTGGCTGCCCAACTGGGCTGCTCACCAGCTCAGTTCGCCCTCGGTTGGCTGGTCGCGCAGGGCGTCGTGCCCATCCCGGGAGCCCAGCGGCGTACGCACATGAGTGAGAACGCGTCCGCCGGAGCCGTCACGCTGACCCCCGAACTCCTCGGCCGGGTGGACGAGATCGCCCCTGTCGGCGCCTTCGCCGGCGAACGTTTCCCCGACCATCTCCTGGCGCTGGTCCAGGAAGACTGACGCATGGTCAAGGGCGGGGCCCCGGGTGTGTCCGCACCCGGGGCCCCACCCTTGACCCGTGGCCACGCGTCACCAGTCCGTGCCGCCCGTCCCCTCCGCCGGAGCGATCAGCCGGTCGGTGAGTGCGGCGAGCCGCCGCTGGGTGTCGGCGCCGTAGGCGAGACGGTGCGCCTCGGCCCGGCGGCTCTCGTTGTAGTACTGGCCGCCGGCCCCCCTCGCGCCGTCGTCGATGGCGTGAAGCACGGCGGCGAGCCCGTCGGCCACCGTGGACCAGGGGCGTACACCGGCCTCGGTGACCATCGTGGTGTCCATGTAGTTCGCGGGGTGCACGCAGTTGACCCGGATGCCCTCGCGCGCGTACTCCTCGGCGATGGTGAACGTGAAGGCGGCGAGTGCGAACTTGCTGCGTGTGTACGCCTCCATGCCGTCGTAGCGGCGGGTGAACTGCACGTCGTCCGGGTCGACGGGGCTCTGCCCGATCGAGCCGATGTTGAGGACCTGTGCCGTGCCCGCCGCCCGCAGCGGGGACCGCAGCGCACGGGTGAGGACCACCGGCGCCAAGTAGTTGACGGCGAGCCGGAGTTCGTAGCCGTCGCGGCTCACCTCGCGGCGGCGCGCGTCGCGACCCGCGCCGACGCCCGCGTTGTTCACGAGCAGCCCCAGGCAGGGATGTTCCGCGGCCACTCTCCTGCCGAGTTCGTGGGCCTCCTGAAGGGAGGAGAGGTCCGCGAGGTACGGATAGGCCGTGCCGCCGGCCGCCCGCAGTTCGCCGACGACCTCGGCGCACCTGCCCTCGTCCCTGCCGTGCACCAGGACGGTCCAGCCACGGTCGGCGAGGGCCCGCGCGAGGCTCCGGCCGAGACCGGAGGTGGCTCCGGTGACGAGGGCGGGAGCGCTCGGCTGCGGCTGCCCCTCACCGCTCCGCTCGGCCCGGCGTTCGTGTCGGCTCATGTACTCGGTCCTTCCTCCGGCGCCGTGGGCGTACGGAGTTCGATGGCGACCATGACGAGGGTCCGGTCGGAGAGGTTGTGGACGTAGTGCCGCATGGGCAGCGACTCGCCGCGGTTGTACACCACCTGGCCCGTCTCCAGCGTCACGGCCTTGATCAGCGCGCCGTTCTCGTCCAGGGACTCACCGTGCGCCCCCGAGAGCACGACGGTCACCCAGGGATGACGGTGGGTGTGGGCGGGCCGCCGCTCGCCGGGCGGCACGGTCTCCACCCAGCACTTGACGTGTTCCTCGTCCAGGAGCAGATCGGAACCCAGCTCCTGCCAGGGGTCAAGCGGCATGGCCGGCCTCCGCGGAGTGGCTCGTGGGGTGGTCTGTGGAGTGGCCCGCGGGGTGGGGTGCGGCGATCCGGGAGAGCAGCCGCCGCGGATTTTCGACGAGGAGAGTGCGTACGGTCTCGTCGTCGATGCCCGGCTCCTTCAGGAGCATCGGCAGGACGCGCTCGAAGAGATGCACATAGCTCCAGCCGGGATACGTCCGTTCACGCTGTTCGGCCGTCAGGTAGTCGATGTGCACCGCGTGGTCCTGCGAGATCAGCAACTGGGCGGTGTGACCAGCCCGTACGAGCGCCGCGAGGGTGGCGTTGCGCTGCTCGTCGGGGGCGAACGGCGTCATGCCGTAGCGGTCGTAGCCCAGCACGCAGCCGGTGTCGGCGAGGGCGCGCAGCCCGTCCAGGTCCGCGGAGTCCCCGGCGTGCGCCACCACCACCGACCCCGCGGGCACCCCCTCCTTCTCCAGGATCCGCACCAGCGCGACGCCGTTGCCCTCGAAGGGGTCGCCGTGCACGACGACGGGGACACCGGTCTGCCGGTGCACCTCGGCGACGACGGCCGCCATCCGGTGCGCGGCCCCGTCCGGCGGGGTGCGCTCGCAGGCGAACTTCACCAGGCCCGCCCGTACGCCGCTGTCCGCGATGCCGGTGGTGACGTCGCGCAGCAGCAGCTCGATCAGCGGGTCCTCGGCCTCGATGGCGGCGCCGGGACCCCGGAAGCGGGCGAACAGCGGGATGCCGTCGACGCTGTAGACGCCGGTGGCGAGCACGATGTTCACCCTGGTGCGCTCGGCGACCGCGCTCACCAGACCGATGTCCCGGCCCTGGCCGAGCACCGTCATGTCCACCAGCGTCCGCACACCCGCCGCGTAGGCCTGCTCCAACTGGTCCACGGCCGCACGCACTCCGGCCTCGGGGTCCCACAGATGCGGGAAGTTCGACTGGAATTCGGAGCTGAGCACAAAGAGGTGTTCGTGCGCGAGGGTGACGCCCAGTTCTGCCGCGGCGACCGGGCCGCGGGCCGTCGGGATCGGATCGTGCGGGAGTGGAGTTTCCGTACTCACAGAGAACCGCCTCGGAAATAACAGTCATTGCGGCAACTACGGCCATTGCGGCGTCGGGCGAGCTGACAGCCATCGCGTCGGGCGAACCGTCGCGACCGACGACAACCCATGGTGGCGCGCTCGCGAAGGCCTAACCAGGTGGTGTTCCAACTAGCATGAATCCTCGCCTCCCTGACCCTCGCGCGAGCTGACAGCGTCATCGGTGGCCGGGCTTCCACCTCTGCCCCGGCCGACCGACACCCCACAGCTCGTGACCAGGAGACGACCTTGTCCGCTTCCCCCGTTTCCCCCGCTTCCTCCGTGTCCGCCTCCTCGCTCGCCGACGCCCGCGTCGTGGTGATCGGCGGCTCGTCCGGCATCGGCAGGGCGGTGGCCCGCCAGGCCGTCGCCGCCGGCGCGCAGGTCGTCGTCGGCTCCCGTTCGCAGGAAAAGCTGGAGCAGACCGCCAAGGAGATCGACGGCGTGACCACCGGTGTGGTCGACGTGACCGACGAGGAGAGCGTGCGCGCCTTCTTCGCGGGCATCGACTCCCTCGACCACCTCGTCGTCTGCCCCGGCGACATGGCCGTCGGCTCCGTCTACGACGTGTCCCTCGACGCCGTGCGCGCCGCCCTCGACACCAAGATCGTCGGTCAGCTGCTGAGCGTCCGGCACGCCGGCCGGAAGATCTCCGGCGAGGGCTCGATCGTCCTGATCGCCGGGGCGGCCGGCTTCAAGTCGTACGCCGACATGAGCGCGACCGCCGCGGCCAACGCCGGCATCGGGGGCATGGGCCGCTCCCTCGCCGTCGAACTCGCCCCGGTGCGCGTCAACGTCGTCGTCGGCGGCATGATCGACACCCCGCTGTGGTCCTTCCTGCCCGAGGACGCCCGCGCCGGGCTCTTCGAGCAGACCGCGCAGAGCACGCCGGTGGGCCGCATCGGTCAGCCCGACGACATCGCGGCCTCGGTGCTGCACCTCCTCCAGAACACCTTCGTGACCGGTGCGGTGCTGCACGTCGACGGCGGCGGCACGCTGTGAACCACGCGGCACACGGCGGTGCGACGGGCCTGGCGGGGCCCGCCGCACCGCCGCGGCCGCGGGCCGGCCGGATCACCGTGCTGCTGCTCGCGGCCGCCTGCGGTCTGTGCGTGGCGAACCTCTACTACCTCCAGCCGATCCTGCCCGAACTCGCGGCCTCGCTGCACCGCACCCCCGGCTCGCTCACGTCCGCCGTCTCCGCCACCCAGTTCGGCTACGCGCTCGGCCTGTTCGCGCTGGTGCCGCTCGGCGACGCCGTCGACCGCAGACGGCTCCTCACCGTCCTGGTGACCACGGCCGCCGTGGTGCTCGCGGTGATCCCGTTGACGCACGGCGCCCTCCTCGGCCAGCTGTTCTTCCTGCTCGGCCTGGTCAGCGTCGCCGCCATGGTGATCGTGCCGCAGGCCGCCGGGATGGCGCCGCCCGAACGGCGCGGGCAGGTGGTGGGCACGGTGATGACCGGGGTCATCCTCGGCGCCCTGCTGTGCCGGACGTTCGCCGGAGTGGTTGCCCAACTCCTCGACTGGCGCGCCGTGTTCTGGGGTGCGGCGTTCATGATGCTGGCGGTGTGCGCGACCCTGCGCCGCATCCTGCCCGCGCAGCCCGCCCAGGCCCCCCTCACCGCCCGCGGCTACGCCCGGCTCATCGGCTCGCTGTTCTCCCTCGTCCGCACCCGGCCGGTGATCGTGGAACGCTGTCTGTACGGCGCCCTGGGCTTCGCCGCGTTCACCGTGCTGTGGACCGCGGTGCCGCTCCGGCTGATCGAGGGCCCCTATCACTACGGCTCCGCGGCGATCGGTGCGATGGGGCTGCTCGGCGCGGGCGGTGCGCTCGGGGCCAATCTGGCGGGCAGGTTCGCCGACCGGGGGCGCCAACGGGCCGTCAGCGCGGCCGCGTTCGCGCTCATCGCGGTCTCGTTCGCCGTGGTGTCGGCCCTGTCCTCCTCGTTGCTCGTGCTCGGCGCGGCGATCGTCCTCATCGACTTCGCGGTCCAGGCGGCGCACATCTCCAACCAGACGGCGGTGTTCGGCCAGGTCGGCGACGAGATGCGCAGCCGGGTCACCACGGTCTACATGACCTGCTACTTCCTCGGCGGCGCCGCCGGTTCCGCGCTGACGGGCCCGCTCTGGGCGCACGGCGGCTGGCCGGACACCGCCCTCCTCGGTGGCGCCGCGGGTGCGTGTGCGCTGCTTCTGCTCCTCGGCCACGCGGCCGTGCGCCGCGCCGTGACCTCACGAAAGGCGGCTGCGGCCACCGATGCCTGACGTATCCCTGCCTGGCATACCCGCGTCCACCCCCACCCCCGTCGCCACCACGCCGGCCGCACCGCGGGTCCCCTCGCAGGGCGTGCCCGCCATCACCCGTGCCGACCCCCGTTACTCCTCCCTGACCACACGCTCGCGCAACACGCGCTTCGTCGGCAGCCCGGACCGCGTTCATGTGCCGCGCGGCGCGGAGGACGTGCGCAGGGCGGTCACCGCCGCCGTCCGCGACGGGTGCAGGCCGGCGGTCCGTGGTGGCGGTCACGGACTGGAGGGTCTGGTGGACGACCCGGCCGTGCGCACGCTCATCGACCTGTCGGAGCTGGACGACGTCAGCTACGACGAGGAGCGCCGTGCCTTCGGCATGGGCGCGGGGGCGCTGCTCGGCCCCGTCTACCGCTCCCTGTACCTGAACTGGGGAGTCGCCGTGCCCGGCGGCACCTGCCCCTCGGTCGGGCTCGGCGGCTACGTCCAGGGCGGCGGCTTCGGCGCACTGTGCCGGCGGCACGGGCTGATCGTCGACCATCTGGAGGCGCTGGAGGTCGTCGTCGCCGACGGCTCGGGCGAGGCGCGCACCGTGGTGGCGTCGCGGGACCCCGCCGATCCCCATCACGACCTGTGGTGGGCGCACACCGGCGCGGGCGGCGGCAACTTCGGTGTCGTCACACGCTATTGGTTCCGTTCCTCGGAGGCGGAGTCGGACGCCCCGCGTGATCTGCTGCCCCGGCCCCCGGAGACGACGCTCTTCGTCTCCGTCGAGTGGCCCTGGGAGTCACTGGGCGAAGGGGACTTCACGAGGCTTGTCCGCAACCACGGCGACTGGCACAGCGAGGAGGACGGTACGGACCCGGCGTACGAGAGCCTCTACAGCGCGCTGTACCTCAACCAGCGCGCGGTCGGCCGTGTCACCCTCAGCGCACAGATCGACGGCTCGACTCCCATGGCACGCAGGCGACTTGACGACTACGTCGCGGCGGTGGGCAATGGCGTACGGGCCACCGGCCGGGTGACCCACAGCGAGATGCCGTGGCTTCGGGTCAGTCAGCGGGACGTGGAGAACAGGGGGGTGCTGACGCGCTCCAAGAGCAAGGGCGCCTATCTGCGCCGGCCGTATTCGGCCGCCGAGACCGAGCTGCTCTTCCGGTATCTCTCCGACCCCGGCTACGACGGGCATACGACCGTGGTGCTGTTCTCCTACGGCAGGAAGGTCAATGCCGTGGACTGGGCGGCGACCGTCGCCGCCCAGCGGGATTCGGTCCTCAAGAGCTATCTCGGAACGTACTGGACCGATCCCGCCGAGGACGAGCGGCACATTCGCAGACTCCGGGAGCTGTACAGGGAGTTGTACGCGGAGACGGGCGGGGTGCCCGTCTCCGGCGCACGCACCGACGGGTCGTACATCAACTATCCGGACGTCGACCTGGCCGACCCGCGCTGGAACACCTCAGGAGTTCCCTGGCACGCGCTGTACTTCAAGGGGAATTACCCCCGGCTCCAGCGGGTGAAGGCCGTCTGGGACCCGCAGGACGTCTTCCGGCACGCTCTGTCGGTACGAGCGTCCGACTGAGCCCCCGGCCGAGTGCAGCCGCACCCTGATCCGCTCCTCGACCAGATCGCGGAAGCGCGCGAGCAGGCGGCTGTCCAGGACGGGCTGGTAGACGACCAGGGTCGCGTCCGCACTGGAGAGACGCAGCTTCACGTAACCGAGTTCGATCCGGCCGAGCGTCGGATGGTCGAAGACCCGTACGGAAGGGACGGGCGGGGCGAGATCGATACGTTCCCACAGTTCCCGGAACTCCGGATACTCGTTCTGCAGGTCGTCGATCATCTTCGCGTATTCGGGCTGGGCGAGTTGGTCGGCGGCCTGGGCGCGGAACAGTGCGGCTGTCTCCAGCGCGTCCTGTTCCCAGTTCGGGTGCATTTCACGGGCCCGTTCGTCGAACATCATCACAAGGGTGTTGCGACGGCTCTGTTCCAGCGATTCGAAATAGGGGAACAGTGCGCAGAACCCATGATTCCACGCCAGCACGTCGAAGCGGTGATTGACGATGAAGGCGGGCAGTGGGTCCTGGAATTCGAGGAACGTCAGATATTGCGCCGGAATGTTTTCCCGGGAGCGCGGGGCCTGTACGGCGGGCGGCAGTTCACCGGCCAGCCGGAACAGGTGCCCGGTCTCTGTCGTGTCGAGCCGCAGCGCCCGTGCGAGTCCGCTCAGAACCTGGCTCGACACCCGGATCCTGCGGGCCTGTTCGAGCCACGTGTACCACGTCACGCTCACGCCTGCGAGCTGGGCGAGTTCCTCCCTGCGCAGACCCGGGGTGCGCCGTCGGCCATAGGAATTCTTGATTCCGACGGCCTCTGGTGTGAGGCGTTCGCGCCTGTTTCGAAGAAAGGAGGCGAGTTCTTTCCGTTGCCGTTCGGTAACCAGCATGGTGCACTCCCCCTGGCATCATGTTGCCCGCCGGGTACGGCGGATTGCTCCAAACATACATGCCGCAACCACGCTTGTGGGAAGCGAGAGGCGACGTCGGACTCCGTCGAACATTCCATCTTTGGTGGAATCTTTTAGAGTTTTTTACTCGACGCGGTCCGTGGTAACTCCGCTTTAACGCTCGGGACGCCTGTGGCATCTCGTCGGCCGCGGGAGACGACCGCGATGTGAGACGAGATTTTAAGCGCTCCGGGGTTACGTCCGTCAGGAGCGGGTGCAGCGGCCCGTCGGGGCTGTTACCGGGGGGTGGCACTGGAGGGCGAAGTCGTTCGGGCTCTTGCTCAGGTAGCGGCCGATGCAGGTGCTGCCGGTGGTTCTGCCGTGCTCGGCGCAGTACGACAGGGCGGCGGCGCCGTCGGTGAAGGGGCCCGGCGCGTAGATCACCCAGTAGCCGGGGGTCAGTGAGGCGTACTCGTCGCTGCGCACGAAGGCCGCGTCGGGCACCGACTCCCTGACGGCGGCGAGGCGCTTGTCGCGGGCGGCGGTTCCGGAGCTGACAGGTTCGGAGAAGAGCTGGGCGATCCAGCGGTCCGCCACGGGAACGTCCGAACTCGCCGATCCGCTCGGGCTCGCCGTCGGGCCGCCCGTCTCGCTCGGCGACGGCTCCGGAGCCGAACTCGACGAAGGCGCCGACACCTCACTCGCCGACGAGCCCGAACTCCCGCCCCCGGCGGTCTTCTTGGCGTCGTCCGAGTCGCCCCGCAGGTTCAGGACCAGCACGGTCCCGGCGGCCAGCGCCAGTACGGCGGCCACGGCGACGACGACCTTCGTACGGTTCCGGTCGCGTTTCCGGGCCCCGGAGTCCGGCGGCGGGCCGGGCGCGTTCAGCAGGGTGGGCGGGTGATCCGCGGGCGGACGGGGAGCGACGGCCGTCGACGACCGCGAATCCCAGCGCGCCGCCCTGCCCGACTCGACCTCGGCGAGCATCGAGTCGAGCCGCGCCGCGTCGGGGCGGGCCGTCGGATCGCGTACGAGCAGGGACTCCAGGACGGGGGCGAGCGGACCGGAGCGGTGCGGGGGCGGCACCGGATCGTCGAGCACCGCGGCCAGCGTGCCCAGTGCGGTGTCACGGCGCAGCGGACTGACGCCCTCCACACAGACGTACAGGACGAGGCCGAGGGACCAGAGGTCGGACGCCGGTTCGTCGCCGTGGCCGCGGATCCGCTCCGGGGCCATGTATTCGGGGGAGCCGATCAGTTCGCCGGTCATCGTCAGCGAGGTCGCGTCGTGCAGGGCCGCGATACCGAAGTCGGTGAGGACCGCGGTGCCGTCGGGGCGCAGCAGGATGTTGGGCGGCTTGATGTCGCGGTGCCGGATGCCGGCGGTGTGCGCGGCGTGGAGCGCGGAGAGCATCTGACGGCCGAGTCCGGCCGCCTCCACCGGGGTCAGGGATCCCTGGTCGAGTCTGTCCTGGAGCGACGTGCCGGGCACCAGCTCCATCACGATCCAGGGATGGGGCTCCACGTCCACGATGTGATGGACCGTCACGACGTTCGGGTGGTTGAGCCGGGCCAGCGCCCTGGCCTCCCGCAGCACCCGCTCGCGTACCGCTTCGGAGGCCGCCGCGTCCGGCCGCACGGCCTTGAGGGCGACGTGGCGGTGCAGCACGGTGTCGTGAGCCCGCCACACGGTACCCATCCCTCCGGTCCCGAGCGGCTCCACCAGCTCGAACCGTCCGTCGATGAGATCCCCCGGTGCGTTCATGCGCGTCAGAGTAGAACAGTGCGGGGGTGGCCGCGTGACCGAGGCCCGCCAGGTCGCGAAGGTTTCCCGCAGGTTTCAAGTGGCCGGAAAATGAGCCGGTGTTGACCTGTGCGTCCGTTTCGTGGTGAGAGCGCATGGGCAGGGTCCGGGCAGCGTTTGTCCCGGTCCGTCCGGACCGAGGGAGGGGGAGCGCTGTGCATGACCATGTGCGGACGCCGGACGGCCGGCTTCTGCGGGTCGAGATCTCGGGCGATCCGCACGGGCGCCCGGTGTTCCTGCTGCACGGCATGCCAGGCAGCCGGGTCGGGCCCCGGCCGCGGCCCATGTTCCTCTACCAGTGCGGTACGCGCCTCATCAGCTACGACCGTCCCGGGTACGGCGGTTCGGACCGCAAGGCCGGGCGGCGCGTCGTCGATGTCGCGCAGGACGTGGCCGTCGTCGCCGACGCGCTCGGCATCGACCGGTTCGCGGTGGCCGGCCGCTCCGGAGGCGCCCCGCACGCGCTGGCCTGTGCCGCGCTGCTGCCGGACCGGGTGACCCGGGCCGCCGCGCTGGTCGGGCTCGCGCCGCGGGACGCGGAGGGGCTCGACTGGTTCGCGGGGATGGCACCGTCGAACGTCAACGAGTTCAAGACCGCCTTCACCGACCCCGAGCGTTTCGTGGCCCGGCTGATCCCGCGCTCGGCGGCGATCCGCAGCGACCCCGCGCGGCTGCTGGAGGAACTGCGCCGCGAACTCACCGACGACGACCGGCAGATCGTCTCGGACAACACCATCCGGTCGATGCTGCTGCGCAACTACCGTGAGGCGCTCCGCCATTCGCCCTACGGGTGGATCGACGACGCGCTCGCGCTGACCGGGGACTGGGGGTTCGACCCGGCGGACATCCAGGTCCCGGTGATGTTGTGGCACGGGGCCAAGGACGTCTTCTCGCCGGCGTCCCACTCGTCCTGGCTGGCCGCGCGGATCCCCCGGGCGACGGCCGTGCTCGAACCGACCGGCGCCCACTTCGCCGCGCTGCGGGCCCTGCCGAAGGTCTTCGGCTGGCTCCTCTCGGACCCGTCCGACTGACCGGCCAGCCCGCCCCGCAGCCCCTCCGCGCAGGTCATACCCACGGCTGACCGGCCCCGGCGTAGGACCGGCCCCCGCAGAGGACTGGCGCCGCGGCCGACCGGCCTCGCTTGGGCTGGCCTCCGCGGCCGACCGGCCTCGCTTGGGCTGGCTCCCCGTGGCCGACCGGCCCCGCTTGGACCGGCTCCGGCGGCCGACCGGCCCCGCTTGGACTGGCGCCCGCGGCCGACCGGCCCCGCTTGGACCGGCCCCCGCGGCCGACCGGCCCCGCTTGGACCGGCCCCCGCGGCCGACCACCCCCGCCAGGACTGGCCCCCGTGGACCGGCCCCCGCAGATGACCGTAGAACCGCGGAACCGCCCCTCACACCGCCAGCGGCTCCAGGTCGCGGTAGATGCGCCGCCCGGCGGTCGCGATCCGCGTCATCCCGTTGTCGTCACCGAGCAGCGTGCGCAACTCGCCCAGCGCCTCCTCGCCCATCCGGCGGGCCTCCTCCTTGCGGCCCAGCGCGGACATGGTCAGGGCGGAGTTGGTGACTATGGCCAGGGTTTCGGGGTGGTGGGCGCCGAGGACCCTGCGGAGGGTGACCACGGCGTTCTCCTCCAGTTTCCTGGCCTCGTCGAGGCGGCCCTGGTCGGCCAGCACGTTGGCGTAGTTGACGCCGGTGAACAGCGTGTGCGGGTGCTGTTCGCCGAGCACCTCGCCCATGCGGCGCAGGACCTGCCGGAACACCGCCTCCGCCTGGTCGGAGTCCCCGCAGCCCCAGTGGAATATCCCGAGGTTGTTCAGCGCGGCCTGGGTGTACGGGTGGGCCTCGCCCGGGACCTTCATGTACTCGGCGACCGTCTCCTTGGCCACCTCACGCGCCGCCTCCCGCTCGTCGGCGGCGAACAGGTCGGCCGCCATGTTCAGGTCGCAGGCCAGGGAGTCGGGCGTGTGCGCGTCGTACTGGGCCCGGTACTGCGCCCGCGTCGCCGTCGTCAGGCGGCGGGCGTCCTCGAACTGGCCCGCCCTGCGCAGCGACACCGCCAGCGACTTGGCACAGCTCAGCGTGCCGGGGAACTCCTTGCCGAGGATGCGCTTGTAGGACTCGTAGGCGCGGGAGAGAAGCGACACGGACTCCGCGTACCGGCCGACCTCCCGCAGGTCACGGCCCAGCCGTCCCGCCGAGGCCAGCGTGTACGGATGGTCGTTGCCGAGGACCTCCGTACGGCGGTCGAACGTCTCCTGGTCCAGGACGCGTGCCTCGCCGTAGCGGCCCACCATGCGCAGCGCGAGCGCGAGGTTGTTGGCGGCGCTCAGTGTCCTGCGGTGCGACTCGTGGAAGATCTGGCTGAACCCCTCGTGCGCCTCGCGGGCGAACTCCACCGCCGACTCGTACACGCCGAGTGCCGCCAGGTCGCTGGCGAGGCTGGACATGGTGACGTACGTGTGGGGGTGCGAGCGCCCGAGCACCCGCTGCTGCCGTTCCAGGAGTTCGGTGTTGATCTCCCGGGCCTCGACGTAGAGCCCCTGCGAGCGCAGTACGTTGCCGAGCTGGCAGCGCAGGTACAGGTACTGCACGTCGTCCTCGCCGAGGATCGGCTTCCAGTGCGCGAGGAGGTCCTCGGCGCGCTGCTGGGCACCCGGGAAATCCCCACGCTTCCAGAAGTAGCGGACGCGGTCGATGAGGAGACGACGGGTGCCGGCGTCCGTGCAGTTGCGGGCGTCGGAGGCGGACAGGTGCGGCCAGATGACCGCGAACTTCGGCCAGTTCTCCGGGTCGTCGATCGGCTCGTCACCGTCGGGCCGGCAGCCCGCGAGCACCGTGTGCACCACATGGCGGGCCTCCCGCTGCTCCTCCTCGGTCAGCTGGGAGCGGATCACGGCCTGCACCAGCCGGTGGACCTGGATGCTGTTGCTGACCTGGTCGACCTTGGCCAGCGCGAACCTGCCGATCTCACGGATCACCCGGCCGAGCAGCAGACTCTCCTGGAGGGCGGCGTCGTAGGGCTTGAGGGCGTCGATCATCTCCTTGCTGTAGAGCAGGTCGGAGGAGATCGGCTCGGCGGCCAGGAAGGCGCACAGCTGCAACAGCCGTACGGACGCCGGGGAACGCTCCTTCAGGCGCGCTATCGAGATGTTCCAGGTCGCGGCCACCGTCTTGGGGTAGTCCGGCGGCTGGTTGAGGTCCAGCACCTCGGTGGTCTGCTCGGCCAGCTGACGCAGGTAGTCCTTGATGGGCGTCGCCGTCTCGGCCAGCCAGGCCGCCGCCTGCTCCACCGCGAGCGGCAGGTCACCGACCGCGCTCGCCACCTGGTCGGCCTCCTCGGGGGTGAGCCCCGAGGCGCGCCCGATGAGGTGCTCCACGCTCTCCTCGCGCAGGAACACGTCGATGGGCAGCGACACCCCCTGCTGCGCCCAGGCCTGGTTGCGCGAGGTGACGAGGATGTGGCCGCCGCCTCCCTTGGGGAAGTAGCGGGTGAGCTGCGAGGGGTCGTCGGCGTTGTCGAAGACCAGGATCCAGCGCTTGGTGGGCGCCCCGCGGGCCAGCATCTGCACGGCTTCCTGGCTGGCCAGGTTGATGTCCTCACGGCTGGGCGCGCCGATGCGGGCCCCGAGGTCGGCGAGCGAGGCGACGACGTTGCCGGTGTCCTCGGCGGAGATCCACCACACCAGGTCGTAGTCGGCCATGAACCGGTGCACGTACTCCAGCGCCACCTGCGTCTTGCCGACTCCGCCGAGCCCGAACAGCGCCTGCGGCTGCGGCAGCACGATCGACATGCCGCCGCCGATCTGGTCGCGGACCCGGTCCAGGATGGCGTTGCGTCCCGTGAAGGTGTTGTTGCGCTGCGGCGCGTTCCAGATCGCCGGGGCGATTCCGGGGAAGCGGGCCCCCGACTCGCTGTCGTCGGAGACCAGGCCCGGCAGTTCCAGGGTGCTCAGCAGCGCGGCGACGCACTGGCCCTCGTCGAGCCGGTGCAGGTCGACCGGGTTGTGGTCGAGGTAGGCCTCGGGCAGCCGGACCTCGTCGACCCGCAGCGGGACCAGCGGGGCGCCCGCCATCCCCGGGGCGCCCGCGCCGGACTCGATGAGCGCGCGCCAGACGGCGTCGGCGTACCGGGACTTCCTGAAGGCGTTGGACAGCAGTACGAGGGTGCGCGTGGACGTGTTCAGGTGCTCGACGGGCCCGGTGGAGATGTCGTGCGGGGTGACGTGACAGCCCGCTCGCTGGAGGAGCGACTCGACCCAGTCGGCCCACATGCGGTTCTCCGCCGCGTACGCGATGACGATGTCCGCGGCGGTCGTCATCGGCCGGCGCCGCAGGAACGCGTCACGGCAGCGCAGCCGCACCGGCTCCGGCACCGAGGGGAGCGAGGTGACCTCGCCGTCCGAGATGACCGCGGTGAGCCGCTCGAACGCGGACAGCAGCGAGTTGGCGATACCGCTCTCGTCGCCGACGGTGGCGAGCGTCTCCTCGTAGGCGTAGTACGGGCGGTAGGGGATCTCGACGTTGCCCCAGTACGCGGTCAGGTCCTCGGAGCCGAGTTCCTCGCCGCCGAGCCCCTTGGGCAGCCCGTCGAACTTCAGCCGGGCCAGCGCCCGTCCGGCGTCGACCTTCTCCTTCTCGCCCTCGTCGATGCGCATCGGCACGGGCAGCACCCGGATCTTGCGCCTGCCGTATCCGGCCTCGACGCTGCGGGCCACGGCCGCCGCGCCGTCCAGCGACTGGTCGCTGAGCGTGAAGCAGTCCACCAGCACGTCGGGCATCTGGATCGTGCAGATGTCGGCGCTGTCGGACAGTCCGGTGCGCGAGTCGATCAGCACGTAGTCGTAGGACGCCTTCATGTCGTCGCGCAGCGCGTCGAAGAACAGCCCGCCGCCCAGCCGTTCGTAGAAGTTGTCCCACTCGAAGGACGAGACCGTCGCGGAGTACGAGCGGTCCTGGCGCCCGGCGGAGAGGAAGTCGAGGGAACCGCCCTCCTGGAAGCGCAGCCCGAGCCGCTCGGGGGTGAGCGAGACGGCATGCTGCTCCACGTGCGCGTAGTCCAGGTGCCAGGGGCCGGAGCGCTGGGTCTGGGTGGTCGCCGCCCACGCGTACTCGCTGATGATGTCGATGACACCGGTGGTGGCCGCGAGCGCGTTGGGGAGAAAGGGATGGAAGAAGCGGTGCAGCCCCGGTGCCTCCAGGTCCCAGTCGACGGTCAGGACGCGTTTGCCGTTGGCGGCGAGGATCCACGCCGTGTTGGCCAGGGCCATCGTGCGGCCCGTGCCGCCCTTGTACGAGTAGAAGGTGATGATGCGTCCGTCCTGCACGGCCGTCATGCTTCTCCTCCGTGATCGGATCCGCTGTCGAGCTGCGGCGGCGAGTGGGTGGGGCCCGTCAGTCGGGGCCTGCGGAGCGACGGGCCCGGGGGCGGGTGGGCCTCGGCGTGCTTGAGGTACTGCCGGGTCGCGTGCGCGACGACGGCCGGCAGCACATCGGTGAAGGACTTGAGCGTCGGTACGCCGTTGACGGCGACCCGGGAGTCGGTACGCCGGCCACGCTCCAGGATCACCGGCAGCGTCCGCTCCAGTTCCTCGGCCAGCTGCCGTCCCTCCTCGCCGTGGCACTGGATGTCGGCCCGGTTCCAGGGGACGATCGCGCTGACCCAGGGGCGGGCGTTGGTGTCGAACGCCTTGAGTCTGCGCCGCCGTTCCTCGTCGCTGAGCGCCCAGCGGTCGATGAGCAGGATCCCGGGGTGACTGGGCGCCGCCTTTTCGGCGTCGTCGGTCACCGGGTCCTCGCCGGGGTCCTCGTCGTCGAAGGAGGAGACCGTGATCCGGTAGTCGAGCGACCGGATCAGCTCCTCGGCGAGCGCGGGCAGCGGCCGGGTCGACTCCGAGTGGTACGGGTTCCAGTCCTGGGCGTCCTCGCCGTACGGACGCATGTCACGGTGGTCGGGGATGCTGTGCCGGGTGGGTGCCGCCACGGTCAGGTGGATGTGGCGCGGCCCCTCGCCGCGTGGCTTGAACGCGCTGGGTGTCCGCTCGTAGGGGCGGGGCCTGCTGGACGGCAACGGTGACTCGTGGGCGATCTGCACGATCCGCTGGGCCAGCCCCAGCACGGTCTCCTCGTACTCGTCACGCAGCCGGTTCAGCTTGATCAGCCCGTAGATGCCGTTGGCCGCGTACCGGTCCCCGAACTGGGCGTGGTTCACGTGTATATGCCGTACGGAATCGGGGAGTTGGGCGTAATCGATATGCGTCCACAGGGCGGGCACGATGGAGGCCATGGCGCCGGATCCGGTGGCGCGCGCACGCAGAATGCGTTCGTTGAACGCGAACCATTCCCGGCCGCAACTCTCGCTCGTGAAGTAGCGGGGTGAGAACAGCGGTACGAACACCCGGCAGTTGGCGAGATTCTCGCTGAGTTTCTCCGGCCAGCCGTCTCCCGAGCGCATCTCCCGGTCCATGAATCCGGCGGGCGCGCCGGCCGGGAGGTCGGTGAGCGCCATGATGTGGTCGCAGAGATCCGTGAAGAGCACCTGCACCCAGTGGTCGGGGTCGCCGCCGCCCGGCCCCCAGGGCGGTGTGTGGGCGTAACTCAGGAAGAAGTAGGGCCTGTTGTCCGAAACCCGTTCCCGTTCCAGGTCCCGATCAGGTATCTCCACGCGCCCCCCTGCCTGTGGACGGGCGGCCCCTACGGGACGTCGGCCGACCGGAGCCCACAATCTTCCCGACCGTCGGCGCCTACGGGTCGCCTCTTTCACGTCAAACCCTGGCGATAACCAGACATCTGGACCATCGTCAGGCCGACGGCGTTCCCGTATCCCGAGGAGCAGCACCACTTTCTCCGCCATTTTCCCGTTCCTTCACGAGATCATTCGGCGGTCGGCCCCCGATCGTGCCGAACTCCCCGTCTTGCCGGGCCACATCAGGAAGATGTGGCCCGTGGGAACACCCCGTGCTCGCTCCAGCGGGCCGACTCGGCACGCATCTCGGCAGCCAACGCGGCGCCGTTCTCGGTGAGTTGCCGCTCCGGGAGAGCCGTCAGCTGATCCAGGGCGCGGCTCGCCCGCTCCAGTGCGGCGGCCCGCTCCGTCGCCTCGCCCTCGTGGAACGCGGCGTCGCCGAGCGCACGGCTCGCCTCGTCGAGCAGCCGCCCGGCCCGGTTGCCCGGCACGTTCAGATCGACCGTCTCCCGAAGCGCGGTGAGCCGGGCCAGCCGCCCGATCCGCGGCAGTTCACGGACGAGCTCGGCCGGCTCGAAGTCGACGGCCACCCCCAGCGCGCCCAGCCCGTGGGCGCCGAGCCGCACCCCTGAGCCCGCCACCAGCGGGGTGACCGTGGTGGTGAGCAGGGCGTTGACGTCGTCGACTCCGCCGGGTCCGCCCTCGGCCGTCAACTCCTGTGCCGCACGCAGCCGTTCGGTGAACCGTGCCAGGTCGTCGGCGTCCAGAGGGGCGGCGACGGGGACCGGGAAGCAGTCGCGGAGCGGGTCGGCGTCGTCGATGAGCAGGGGGGTGCCGTCGCCGAGGTCCAGGGAGCGGAGGGGCCGCCAGGCGGCCGGGGCGCCCTCGGGCGAGAACTCCGCGCCGTCCTCGGTGCGCACATGCAGGCGGCCCGAGTTCACCGTGACCTCGACCCGGCCGGGCTTCGGGAGCGTCAGCGTCCCCAGCGTCGGCAGGTGCAGCCCCGGCTCGTCCTGGTCCCAGGCGAGCTTGACGTCGGCCCGCGCGCGGACGGCGACCGCCGTGATCGCCGAGCCGAGCGGCGCCGCAGTGGTGACGCGGTCGTGCAGGCAGCTCTTCAGCGTGGTGTACAGGTAGGGATGGGCGAGGATCTCGTCGACGTACGGCGCGACACCCGCCATGCCGTCCAGGTTCAGGAAGGCCCGCCACACCTCGTCCCAGTCCGGCTCTCCGGCGTGCATGGCCGCGACGCGCGAGAGCCAGTGCCGGATCGACTCGCCCTGGGCGAAGTGGAGCTCCTCCCCGCTGTGGACGGCCGGGCTGAGCGCGTGCTCGGTGATCCGCTCGGCGACACCGTCGACGAAGGCCCGCAGGTCCGCACAGAAGGCGGACGGGTTGTCGAAGCCACGGCCGCTGCTGTACCGGTGCGCGTAGAGGCCGCCGCCGCACGACTCGATCACCGGGCAGCCGCGGCAGGTCTCACTGACACCCGCGAGACCCAGCTGGCGCGCGCGTACGCCGGGGTGCTGCGCGAACTCCTCGAAGCTGTGCCGGAAGGCGTGATAGCCGGTCGCGGGGGCACCGTCGTAGGCCGTCTTCAGCGAGTCCGCCTGCTCGAAGCTGCCGTCGGTCTCCACGACCGCGAGATCGCTGGGGGCCAGGCCCATCGCCTCCGTCAGGCTCGGGCCGCCCCGCAGGGTGCTGAGGACCGACTCGAAGGTCCGCACCGACACCGTACGACCCTGATGGTCCCAGCGGTCGAAGATCCGCAGCAGCCAGTCGGCGTACGCGGCGGGTGAGGCGGCGGGCCTGGGCGGCGGGTTGTCCCAGGTGGAGTGCGGGAGCAGGTAGTCGATGCGAGGCGGCCGCAGGGAGACCAGGGCGTCGTGCACCGCGACCGGATCGTTGGCCACGTCCACGGTGCACAGCAGGCCGCTGTAGAGGTGCCGGTACTCCGGGGTCCGCAGCAGGTTGACCGCGCGCACCACCCGGTCGTAGCTGCTGCGCTGCCTGCGGTCGCGGCGGTGCCGGTCGTTGGCCACCCGGTCGCCGTCGAGCGAGACGCTGACCCGGACGCCGAATTCCTTGAACACTTCGAGATGGCGGGCGTTCAGCTGCACCGCATTGGTGTGGATATGAAGATTGAGCTTGGTGACCGGAGAGATAGTGCGTGTGAGTTCCGCACAGATGTCTCGCATACGGGCCGGACCCACCAGAAGGGGTTCACCGCCGTGAAGGATCACCGAAACAGAAGGCAGTTTATGCGATTCGGCATATGCCGCGAATCGCTGGGCGACTTTCCTGAGCGTTTCCTCGGAAATGACGGTGGGGCGCCCTTGCCAGCTCTGATCGGCGTGCTCGTAGACATAGCAGTGGTCGCAGGCGAGATCGCATCTGCTATGGATCTTGAGGACGAGCTGTTGCAGCTTCACCCGGGAAACGATAGTGGCGCCAAGGGGTCGCGCGTACCGTGAACTCCCTTACATCTCCAGGGCGTTGATGGCTCCGGCGCACGACAAGGGCGCACCTGGCGGGGGTGCTGAGCCGCCTGGCGCGCCCTGGTCGAAGTCTGTCTGCCCTACAGCGCCGAGTCGAACGTGATCGGCCTGACCGGACGGCGTCCGGGGATGTCCGTCACTCGTCCGGCTGACCTTACGGCGGCAGTCCCCATCGGGTCGATGGCCGACAGGGGGGTGTGCGGCCGGCGGAGGGGCCTGGACGTGGCGGAGTTGTGCGTCGCCGGCATCACCGAAAGGTTCATTTGTCTCGGGCTTTCGTTAAGAGGGGCAGGTGCTGAGGCGGAGAGTAGCAGTTGGGGCCTGGAGTCCGGGTGGATATGGGCTGGACCGGACACCGGAGTTGTCTGTGTTCCTGCTTAGTGGCAGGCTGCGGTTTTTGCAATCGGAGAGGGCCCGACAGACTGAATCCGGGGCGCGGGGCTCGCGCGGTGGCCCGAACGGGGAGACGTGCGTTCGGCGGGTGCCGGTTGCTCAAAGCGGTGACCGCCACGTGACCGTCGTACCGCCGCCCTCGCCGTCGTCCCTCGCGCCGTCGTCGTACACGGTCAGCAGCAGGCCGGGGCGGCCGCCTGGGAGGGTGGTCGCCGCGTCCACGGTGATCTGGACGCGGGAGACCCCGGAGCGGTGGGACGCGGCGGCCAGTTTGCGGCGCAGGGCGGTGAGCAGGTGGCCGGCGACGGGCTCCGTGACGCGGTTCTCCACGGGGCCGGTGAAGTGGACGGACGGCTGGAAGCCGAGGGTGGCCGCCGCGCCCGCCGTCTCGCGCAGGACCTTGCCGCGGAAGCTGGTGGGAGCGTCCGCGGGCGGCTGCTGGAGGGCGAAGATCGCGGTGCGGACCTCCTGGATGGTGGACTGCAACGCGTCGACGGCGCGTCCGAGGGTGGCGTGTACGTCCTCGGTGCCGGCGTCGGCGTCTGTGCCGGTGCCGGTGTCCGCGCCTGTGCCGGTGTCGTCGGTTCCTGTTCCGGCAGGGGGCCCGGCACCGGCGGCCGTGGTGCGGCGCTGGGTCGACTCCAGCATCATTCCCGTGGCGAACAGCCGTTGCACGACCAGGTCGTGCAGATCGCGGGCGATCCGGTCGCGGTCCTCGTAGACGGCGAGCCGCTCGCGGCGGTGCTGGGCGTCCGCGAGGACCAGTGCCAGCGCGGCCTGCGAGGCGAACTGGGTGGCGAGCAGGCGCTCCACCGAGGTGTAGAGCCGGTCGCCGCGCCGGCGGGGGAGGGCGAGCGTGCCGATGAGGCGGCCGTCGGCCTGGAGGGGGAGCATCATGCTCGGTCCGAAGCGGGCCCGGACGTGGGTGGTCATGCGCGGGTCGGTGGCCGAGTCCTCGATGTACACGGGCTCCCCGCCCAGGAGTTGTACGAGGACGGGGCTGCCCGGCTCGATGACGGTGCCGACGATGTCGCCGGGGTCGTCGAGGGTGGAGGCGATGACGATCTCCATGCCGCCCTCGGGGGTGGCCTGGAGGATGACGCCGGCCGCCGCGTCGGCGAGGACCCGGGCCCGTTCGGCGACCGTCATCAGGGCCTCGGCGGCGCTCTTCCCGGTGAGCAGCGCGGTGGTGACCGCCGCCGCGCCCTCGATCCAGCGCTCGCGCTGCCGGGCCGTCTCGTAGAGCCGGGCGTTGCCGATCGCGATGCCCGCCTGGGTGGCCAGCAGGTGCAGCAGCTGCTCGTCGTGCTGGGTGAACCGGCCGCCCGTCCTCTTCCCGTCGAGATGGAGGGTGCCGAACACCTCGTCGTCGACCCGGATGGGGACGCCGAGGGAGGTACCCGCCCCGCCCTCGTCCGGAGACGGCTCGGGCGGTGACTCGGGCGACTTCGGCGACACCGGCGACTCGGATGGCTCCGGCGACTCCGGCGACTCCGGTGGCTCCGGCGACTTCGGCGAGTCACCCGCCGTACGGATCCCCACCAGCCCGTCGTGCCCCGGGTCGGCCAGGCTCAGCGCCGCGTACCCGGCGTCCGTCAGCTCGGCGGCGCTGTCCACGATGTGCTGGAGCGTGACCCGCAGTTCGAGGTCGGTGCCGACGCCGAGGACGGCTTCGAGGAGCGGCGGGAGGCCGGGCACGGGATCGTTCACGCGGGCCTCCCCGACGCCGGATCGTCAGTCCGCCAGCGGGTCCAGGACCAGCGGTTCGATCCTGCCCTCCAGCATGTATCCGAGCCCCTGGACGGCACAGACGTCGGGCCGTTCCGCGATGTGCACCGGCATGCCCGTCGCGTGCCGCAGCATCTGGTCGAGCCCGGGGAGCAGGGCGCTGCCGCCGACCATCATGATCCCGCGGTCGGCGAGGTCGGCCACCAGATCCGGCGGGCACGCGCGCAGCACCTTGCCGATGCCGTCGAGCACGGCGGTCAGCGGGGTCTGGATGGCATCGCGTACGGCGGCGGTGTCGACGCGCACGGAACGCGCGAGGCCGGTCGCCACGTCCCGCCCGTGGATCTCCGTGGACGCCGGGCCGTGCGGGGTGAGTCCGTTGCCGGAGAGCGCGAGCTGCAGCGGGCGTACGGCCTGACTCGGCAGCATCAGCTCGTGCTGGTGGCGCAGGTGCTGCACGATCGCGTGGTCGACGGCCTCGCCGCCCACCGGGATGCGCTCGGCGGTGACGATCGAGCCGAGCGAGAGCACGGCGAGCTGGGTCGCGGCGGCCCCGCACACCATGATCATGGTGGCCTCGGGCCGTTCCACCGGCAGTCCGCATCCCACGGCGGCGGCGATCAGCGTGTCGACGAGTTCGACCCGTCGCGCGCCCAGTCCGACGAGCGTCTCGATCGCGGCGCGCTGGGCCAGCGGGTCCGCGTCGTGCGGCGTGCAGGCCGCCGCCCGCAGCCGGGGCTTGCGGCGCAGGGTGCGGCGGACCTTGTCACCGAGCAGCTGCCGCAGCATCCGCTGCGCCATCTCGATGTCGACGACCGTGCCGCCGGACACCGGCCGGACGACCCGGATGTAGTCGGGGGTACGCCCCGTCATCTTCTCCGCGAACTCGCCGACCGCGATCAGCGCGCCGGTCTTCGTGTTGATCGCGGCGACGCTCGGCTGGTCGACGACCAGCCCCGCGCCCTTCACGTACACACGGGTCCTCGCCGCGCCCAGATCGACGGCGAAGTGGCAGCGGCGCAACTGCTCCAGACTGTCGGTCATGGCAGATCCTCCCGAGAGCGCAGACCGAGGGGTTCCGCCGGACGGCGGTCCTCTCTCGCATCGTGCGGTCGCTGACGGGGTGTCGCCTTCTGTGGGGGGCCGGGTGGGGTGCCGCTGGACGGGTGGTCTTGGCGGCGGGGCCGTCAGGGACCGCGCCGGTCCCGCCGTTTCGGGGTCGGTCTCCGCGCCCAGGCAGTAAAGGACGGCTTCGCCTCCGGCGCGAGCCGTACTGCGCAGGTCACCGACAGACCCGGCACCGGCCGTCCGCGCAGCCCCTCGTGGACCGCGTGCTCGGCCGCCGCGGCACGGCGCAACGGGTGGCGCCGGGTGATGCGGCCACCCTCCCGCACGAAGTGGGTGGTCGAGGAGGCGTTCCCGTACGTCGGCGGGCTCGACCGGGACACCTCGAAGGCGGTGTGCGGCGCTCGGTGAGGTCGACTCTGTTCTGGCGGGTAGCCGCCAGGGCGTCTTTCCGCCAGGTTCTGTCAACTCCCGCGAAACACAAGCCCACCGACACTCTTCGCAGCACCACGGCATGACGTCGAGGAGGAAAGGGCGATGATGACCAGAGGACCAGCGAGACGCGGGGCGGCACTGTTGTCGGCCGGGCTCGTGATCGCCCTGCTGCCCGCCGGGCAGTCGGCGGCCGCGGCGGAGACCGGATCCGGGCAGTCGGCGGCCGCGGCGGACAACGGGGCCCGGACGGTGGACAACGCCCGCACCGTCACACTCGTCACCGGCGACAAGGTGACCGTCACCGACCTCGGCGGCGGGAGGAAGACGGTCACCGTCGAGCGCCCCGAGGGTGCCACCGGCGCGGTGCGCACCCAGGTGGCGAACGGCACCGTCACCGTCGTACCGGACGAGGCCCTGCCGTATCTGCGGGCGGGCACCCTCGACCGGCGGCTGTTCGACGTGAGCGAGCTGATCCGGCAGGGGCTGACCGACCGCAGGACGGCCGAGCTGCCGCTGATCGTGACGTACGAGAAGAAGGCCAGGTCCCTCACCCCGCGCGGCGCCGAGCGGACGCGGGCGCTGCCGAGCATCGGGGGCGCCGCCCTCGACGCCGACAAGGGGCGGACGTTCTGGCAGGCGCTGACCGCCCAGGACGGCATCGAGAAGGTGTGGCTCGACGGCCGCGTCACCGCCGACATGGCGGAGAGCAACGCGCAGATCGGTACGGCGCGGGCCTGGGAGGCCGGGCTCACCGGGAAGGGCGTCACGGTCGCCGTCCTCGACACGGGCGTCGACGTCGGTCATCCCGACCTCGCCGGACGCGTCTCGGCGACGAAGAGCTTCATCGAGGGCGAGGAGGTCGCCGACCGCAACGGCCACGGCACGCACGTCACTTCGACGGTGGGCGGCAGCGGCGCGGCCTCCGAGGGGCTGGAGAAGGGGGTCGCGCCCGGGGCCACGCTCGCCGTCGGCAAGGTCCTCAGCGACCAGGGTTCGGGCAGCGAGTCGCAGATCATCGCCGGCATGGAGTGGGCCGCGCGTGACGTGGGCGCCCGGGTGATCTCCATGAGCCTCGGCTCCTCCGAGGCCAGCGACGGCACCGACCCCATGGCCGAGGCGGTCGACACGCTGTCCGCGGAGACCGGAGCCCTCTTCGTCATCGCCGCGGGCAACACCGGTGCCCCCTCCTCCATCGGTTCACCGGCCGCCGCCGACTCCTCCCTGGCCATCGGCGCGGTGGACGCCGCGGACCAGGCGGCCTACTTCACCAGCGCGGGCCCGCGCCTCGGCGACAACGCGCTCAAGCCCGACCTCTCCGCACCGGGCGTCGACATCCTCGCCGCACGTTCGCAACTCACCGACGGGGACGGCTACTACACGAGCATGAGCGGTACGTCGATGGCGACACCGCATGTCGCGGGGGTGGCCGCGCTGCTCGCCGAGAAGCACCCCGACTGGACCGGCGCGCGGCTCAAGGACGCGCTGATGTCCACGTCGCGGCAACTCGACGCGTCCGCCTATGTGCTGGGCTCCGGGCGCGTGAGCGTGCCGGACGCGATCGACGCGGCGGTCACCGCCACCGGCAGCGCGGACCTCGGCTTCCACAGCTGGCCCTACGAGGCGAGCGAGCCCGTCACGAGGACGGTGACCTACGCCAACTCCTCCGATACGGACGTCGAGTTGAGTCTCGCCGTGCAGGGCGCGCCCGACGGTGTCGCGACCCTCGCCGACTCCACGCTCACCGTGCCCGCGCACGGGACGGCGTCCACCACGGTGACGGGCGACGGCGCGAAGGCGGCCGTCGGCAACACGTCCGGGCAGATCGTCGCCTCCGCGGCCGGCACGCCCGTCGCACACACCGTGTTCGGGCTGGTCAAGGAGGAGGAGCGGTACACACTCACCGTGCACGTCCTGGACCGTGACGGCGCCGGAACCGCCGCCGACCTCGTCGTCCAGCGACTCGCCCAGGACGCCTACCCGTCCCCGGCCGCGGTCGGCGACTCCGGCACCCTCGAACTCCGGCTGCCGCCGGGCACGTACAGCGTGGACACCTTCCTCGACGTGCGCGGCAGCCACGGCGCCGACTCGCTCGGGCTCGGCTTCCTCACGGCACCCGAGGTCACCCTCGACCAGGACCGCGAGATCACCCTCGACGGACGGAAACTGACCGAGATCAGGGCGAAGGTCGACCGGCGCACCGCGACCCGTCAGCTGCTGATGGAGTACGACCGCAACGCGGGCGGCGCCGACCTCTTCGGCGCCGTACAGGTGCCGGTGAAGTACGACAGCATCTTCGCCGCGCCGACCCCGAAGGTCACCCGGGGAAGCTTCGAGTACCGGACCGTGTGGCGGCTCGGGAAGCCGCTCCTGGAGGTCAAGGGCGTTCGCGAGACGGTCGTCCAGCCGGGCACCACACTGACCGAGGGACGCGGCAGACTGCCGCTGGTCGACGTCGGGGAAGGCCCCTTCACCGGCGTGCGCGGCAAGGCCGTCCTCGCGCGGCTCGCCGAGGGCGCCGACCCGGTCGCGCTCGCCCAGGCCGCCCAGGACGCGGGCGCCGAGGCGCTGTTCGTGACCGACGGGGCCGCGGGACGCCTCAACGCCTGGTTCGGGACCGCCGACTACGCCGACCGGCCCCTTCAGGTCGCCACGGTCGACACGGCGGACGCGGCACGGTTGCGGGCCGCCCGGAGCGTCGACATGACGGGGACGCTCAACACGCCCTATGTGTACGACCTTTCGGAGGGACACGCGGGCGTGATCCCACGCGGTGACCTGACATACGAGCCGCGCGGTCGTGAACTCGCCGCCATCGACACCAGGTTCCACGCGGCGAAGGGCGCCGAGGCCGTCTCCGGCGGCGAGTTCCGCTACTCGATCACCGACACCTTCCCCATCGGGGTCGGTTTCAAGGAGCGGATCGACTACCCCGCCGAGCGGACCGACTACGTCTCCACCGGCGCCGGGCAGCTCTGGCACGAGTCCGTGGACCTCGGGGAGAGCGCCCTGGAGGAGCGCAGCGGGGTGATCTCGTACCGCGGCGGCACCCGCCCGGACCTCGACTGGTTCAAGCCCGTCTGGCATCCCTGGCTCGGCACGGGGCTCGGCTGGGGGCAGCAACGCCAGGGCAACCAGATCCAGTTGAACACCCCGGGCTGGGGCGACTCGGGACCCGACCACACCGGCTTCGGCGACGTGTGGAGCGGGGACAAGGGGATGACCCAGTTCACCGAGGTGTACCAGGACGGTTCACTGGTCGACCGGAACCTCGGCTCGGCCGCCTACGTCTGGGACGCGCCCGCCGACGAGCACGCCTACAAGGTCGTCACGGACACGACGCTGGACGCGGACCGCTGGAAGCTGTCCACCCGGGGCCACACCGAGTGGACCTTCAGGTCGGCGGCCACCCCGGAGGACCGCTGGACCTTCCTGCCGCTCCTCAACCTCGGCTACGACGTCGACACCGACCTCGCGGGTGGGATACGCGGGGGCGGGCGGGTGCCGGTGGGCATCCACGCCGAGTACGTGAAGGGCGCGCCGGACACCGGGGTCATCGGCGGCGGGCGGCTCGAAGTGTCCTATGACGACGGGAAGACCTGGCGGGCGGTCCCGCTGACCGGACGCGGCTCCTCCTGGAAGGGCGTGCTGAACGTGCCGCGCGACGCCGGGTTCGTGTCCCTGCGGGCGTCCGCGAAGGACGACCGGGGCGGCTCGGTCAGCCAGGAGATCATCCGGGCGGTGGGCGTGCGGTAAGCGGCCCCGCGGGCCGAAGGGCCCTTCGTACCGGTGGCGTCGGCTCCCCTTGGGAGGGGGAGCCGGCGCCGCCCTACGCGCTCACGATGCCCCGGACGAGCCCGAGGTCCAGCAGGTCCTGCGGCCGGATGCGGAGCTGGTCCGCCGTGGCCCGCACCTCACCGGCGGGGCGCTTGAGGATCGCGGCCGCGAGCTCCGGTGCGATGACCGAGAAGTAACTGTCCGGCGTGGCCCAGGTGTTGCCGGGCGCGGCGAGCGCGAGGGCGCCGCCCGAGCCGCCCTCGCCGATCAGCAGCGTGGTGACCGGCGTACGGGCGGTGGCCACGGCGGCGAACAGGTCCGCGATCGCCGGGCCCGCGCCCAGCCGCTCCGCCTCGGCGTCGTTCGCGGCACCCGGGGTGTCCACCAGGGTCAGCACCGGGACGCCGAGCCGGCCCGCCAGGCGGATCAGGCGGGCGGCGGTGCGGTAACCGGCGGGGCGGGTGGCCGTCCCGCACTGGGCGGCGTACGCGACGGTCCGCCCCTCGTGCGAGCCGAAACCGCACAGCATGCCGGGGTCGGTGCCGCCGCAGCGGTCGCCGCTGATCTGCGACCGTTGGGTGAAGTAGGCGTCCAAGTAGGCCAGGGCGCGCGGGCGTTGCGGGGAGCGGGCGTTGCGGACGGCGTCCCAGCCGGTGGCGGGCAGGCCGGGCGCGCCGAGGGCGGCCGGTGGCGGCGCGGCTCCCGCCGAGGGGCCGGTGAGCAGCTCCAGCCAGCGCGCCAGCGTCTCCCTCAGCTCCTCGGGCGGTACGACCGCGTCCAGCGCCCCCGCCGACACCTGCGCCTCAGCCGTGTACGCGGCCGGGTCCGCGTCGGGCGGGCGGACCCGGGAGCCCGCGAAGCCCACCTGGGCGCCCGGCAGCGCCAGGGTCACGTCGGCGCCGGCGCCCAGGGTGGCCCAGCCGCCGCCCGTCGTCGGATCCCGCAGTACGGCGATCTGCGCCAGCCCCGCCTCCCGGTTGAGCGCCGACTGCCCCGCCACCCGCTGGAGTTGGGTGAGGGCGAGCATGCCCTCCTGCATCCGGCTGCCGCCGGTCGCGACGAGCGAGACGAGCGGGAGGCGGTGCTCGCGCGCCTGGCTGTACGCCGCCTCCAGCCGGTCGCCGGTGCGCTCGCCGAGCGAACCGCCGAGGAAGCCGAACTCGAAGGCGATCACTACGGCGGGGGTGCCGCCGATGGTGGCGCGGCCGCAGACGACGGACTCGTCCTCGCCGGTGCGGGCGGCGGCGCGGGCGCGGGAGTCGTCGTACCCCTGCCAGGACAGCGGGCCGTCGGGCTCGAAGTGTGCGACGGGGACGGTCAGTTCGGCGAACTCGCCGTCCGTGACGAGGGCGACTGTCTCGCGGGCGGTGCGGCGCTCAGTCATTCGCCGTCAGCGCCCGCTTCAGGATCTTGCCCATGTCGTTGCGGGGCAGGGTGTCCAGGAAGCGCACGACACGTGGGCGCTTGTGCGGGGCGAGGCTGCGGGCCACGTGGTCCGCGAGCTCGTCGCCGAGTGCGGGGCCGGGGGCGCCCTCGGGTACCACCCAGGCCACCACCCGCTCGCCGAGATCGTCGTCGGGCTCGCCCGTGACGGCCGCCTCCTTCACGGCGGGGTGTTCCAGGAGCGCGTTCTCGATCTCCCCGGCGCCGATCTTGTAGCCGCCGCTCTTGATCAGGTCGGTGGCCCTGCGGCCGACGATGCGGACGTGTCCGTCGGCGTCGAGGACCGCCATGTCGCCGGTGCGGAACCAGCCGTCCTCGGTGAAGGCGTCCGCCGTGGCGTCGGGCCGGTTCAGGTACTCGGTGAAGAGGTTCGGTCCGCGGACCTGGATCTCGCCCACGCTGACTCCGTCGTGCGCGCCGGTGGGGACGCCGTCGGTGTCGTACGCGGCGATCGTCGATCCGTCCTCCTCGACGAGCCGCAGCCCGACGCCGGGCAGCGGTACGCCGACGGTGCCGGGCCGGGGCTCGCCGTCCACCCGCACGCTGGTGTTCATGAGGGTCTCCGTCATGCCGTACCGCTCGATGACCCGCCGTCCGGTCGCGGCCGTGATCCGCCGGTGGTCGTGCACGGGCAGCGCGGCGGACCCGGACACCAGGAGCCGGGCCCGGCCGAGCGCCTTCGCCAGCTCCACGTCCTCCTCCAGGGCCTCCGCGAGCCGGTGGTACATCGTCGGCACCCCGAACAGCATCGTGGCGCCGTCGTTCAGCTCCCGCGCCACGCCCTCCGCGCTGAACCGCCCCAGATGCCGCAGCGATCCGCCGCGCCGCAGCGGCCCCAGCACGCCCAGGATCAGCCCGTGCACATGGAACAACGGCAGCCCGTGCACCAGAACGTCGTCACCGGTCCACCGCCACGCGTCGGCCAGCGCGTCGAGCGTCGCCGCGATCGCCCGACGCGGGATGACGGCACCCTTCGGAGGGCCGGTGGTACCGGAGGTGTAGACGACGAGGGCGGCGGCGCCGTCGGGGAACTCCGGGGCCTCCGGGGACTCCGACGCCGGGGACTCCGGGACCTCCGACGCCGGGGACTCCGGGCGTCCCGATACTCCCGGGCGTCCCGTAACCTCCGGGGCTCCCGGAACCTCCGGGCTTACCGACAACCCCGGGCGCCCCAAAGCCTCCGGGGCTTCGGGAGACCCCGCGCCTCCGGGAACCTCCGGGTTCGCCGGGCTTCCCGGGACCTCCGACTCCGGGGACTCCGGGCGTCCCGATACTCCCGAGCGCCCCGGAACCTCCAGGGCGCCCGGAGCCTTCGGGCTCACCGACAACCCCGGCCGCCCCAAAGCCTCCAGGGTTCCCGGACCCCCAGGGCCTCCGGAAACCTCCGGGCCTCCGGAAACCTCCGGGCCTCCGGAAACCTCCGGGCCTCCGGAAACCTCCGGGCTCTCCGGGCCTCCCGAATCCCCCCGGCTCCCCGGGCCTCCGGAAACCCCCGGACTCTCCAGACCCCCAGAGCCCCCAGAGCCCCCCGATACCCCCGAGCCCTCCGGCCCCCCGGAGCCCCCCACGTCCTCCCCAGCCCCCCGGGCGCCCCGCCGATCCCCACCGTCCCCCGCCCGCACCTCCACGTCGATGCGCTCCAACCCCCGCAGGGAGTCGGGGAGTTCCACTCCCGCTTCCACCAGCACCACCGACGGTCGGCTGTCGGTCAGGATGTGGCCCAGTTCGCTCTCGCCGGACTTGGGGTTGAGCGGCACGGCGGGCACGCCGGCGAGCAGTGCGGCGACCACGGCGACGGCGGTCTCCAGGGTCGGCGTCGCCCAGACGGCGACCCGCCCGGCCCCGTCGAGCCGGCCCGCCAGACCCCCCGCCGCGTCGGCGAGCTCCGCGTACGTCAGGGACCGTTCGCCGAACCGCAGCGCGGGCCGTTCCGCGACCGAGCCGCCCACCAGGGCCGGAAAGAGGAAGGTCACGCGTACTCCTGGTCGTAGGCGGCTTCGCGCGGAAGCCGGGGACTGTCTGCGGGCATGCGAGCGTGCGGGCACCATCTGAACTGTTCCTACACCAGCGCGGCGGAAACCGTCCGCACGAGTCGCCGTACGGATTCACCGTCCCGCGGAGTCGATCGTTACTGTGCCCGTGTGCTGCCAGACATCGATTTGACGCCCCCGGAGCGCCGGGTGTGGGACGCCTTTCCCGAGGGCCGGCCGGTGGATCTGCGCACCGGCGAGGCCGAGGCCGACGATCCGGCGCGCGGCGACCGGTGGGGCGCCGACCGCACGGTCAGGGCCGCCGTACTGGCCGCGCTGCTGCTGGGCGGCAACCCCGAGCCGTCCGCCGCCGTCGCGTCCCTGCGCCTCACCGGCGCACGGATCACCGGCCCGCTCGACCTCGACGGCGCGGAGATCAACCATGTCCTCTGGCTCGAACACTGCTTCATCGAGGAGCCGTTGAGCCTGTACGGGGCGTCGACCCGGACGATCGGCGTCAAGGACAGCCGGCTGCCCGGCATCGAGGCCGGACTCGCCCGCGTCCAGGGCCGGTTCGACCTGAAGCGCTCGGTGCTGGAAGGCGGGCGCCTCTCGCTCGTCAACGCCCATGTGGTGGGGGAGTTGAGCCTCAACGGGGCACGGATAGCCGCCGACGGGAAGTGGGCCGTGTTCGCGGGCGGCCTGGTCATGGAGAGCGGCGTCTTCTGCACGAACCTCACCACGCGGGGCGGAGTGCGGCTGCCGGGCGCGCAGTTGCCCGGCGGTCTGTTCATGCGGGGGGCGCGGATCAGCAGCCCCGACGGGGTCGCACTGGCCGCGGACAGCGTGACGGCGTCGACGCTCGACCTGTCGGAGGGGTTCACCGCGGAGGGCACCGTACGGCTGCGGGGCGCCCGGATCTCCGACAACCTGAACTTCGCGCGGGCCCGGCTGAAGGGCGCGCGCGACGGCGCGGCGGAACCCTCCCTGGTCTGCCTCCAGGCGCAGGCCACCGACCTCGACCTGTCCCTCGCCGAACCGCCCACCGGCGCGATCGACGTGCGGGGCGCCCAGGTCTCCTTCCTCCACGAGAACGAGCACAGCTGGCCCGACGTGGTGGAACTCGACGGCTTCGTCTACGGCGCCATCGAGATGACCGGCGCGGGGCGGCGGCCCGAGGCGGTGGGCCGCCGGGAAGGCGTGGTCCGCCGGGTGGAATGGATCGGCAGAAGCCCCGGCTACAGCCCCCAGCCCTACGAGCAACTCGCCGACTGCTACCGGCGGGTGGGCCATGACGACGACGCCCGCCGGGTGCTCCTGGCGAAACAACGGCACCGGCGCCGCACCCTGAGCCCGGCCGGACGCGCCTGGGGACACGTCCTGGACGCCACCGTGGGATACGGCTACCGGCCGTGGCTGGCCGGCGCCTGGCTCCTCTCACTGGTCCTGCTCGGCACGCTGGTCTTCACGGCCCATGACCCCACTCAGGTCGAGGGGAACGGAGGAGCCCCGTTCCAGCCGTTCGTCTACACGCTCGACCTGCTGATTCCCATCGGCGGCCTCGGCCAGCGGACGAACTGGTACTGGGCGGACACCGGCCCGCAGTGGCTGGCGTACGGGCTGATTGCCGCCGGCTGGGTGCTCACCACGGCCGTGCTCGCGGGCGTGACCCGCACGGTGAACAGGGGGTAGCGGCCGGACACCCCCGGCCAGGAAGTCCGGATACCCCCGGCCAGGAAGCCCGGACACCCCTGGCCAGGAAGTATCGTACGGAAACCGTGGCGCCGCCCCGACCCGGCCACGTAGTCTCGGCGCCAGTGCGAGAACTTGACGAGTCAACTGCCGGGAGCCCCTTGGTGAGTGAGTCCCCGCCTCCTGCCGAGACCCTCGCGCGTTCCGACGCGCGGATCGCCCGGGAGCGCCCGGACCGCGCCGAGAGCAGCGACGCCGGGACCAACTCCGTCGAGAACGGCCACGTAGAGAACGGCCACGTAGAGAACGGCGGGCGGCGATGAGCCTCGGCCGCCGGATCCGCGCCTTCACGGCGGCGCTGCGGCCCGCCGGAGCCGACTCCGAGATGCGGCGTCTCGCGGTGGATCTCGGCCGCGCGCTGCGCAGGAGGGTCGACACCCCGGTCGACGTACGGGAGTTGGCCCGCGCCCTGTGCGAGGAGGTGAGCGGGCGCCGCGACGGCCGTCCCGTGCAGCTCCGCTTCGAGCGCTTCCCCGACGAGTTCGAGGTCACCGGACTGTGGATGGAGTTCCACGACTTCGACCTCGTCGTCATCGAGGAGCGCGCCGAGACGGTGCAGCAACTGGTCATACTGGGACACGAGTTGTGGCACATGCGGCAGGGCCACCACAACCGGCACGTCGACGCCACCGCCGCCGCCAGCGCCCTCTCCCACGGCGCCGCCTGGCAGGAGATCGCCCTCACCGTCGCCGCCCGCAACGGATCCCACGCCGGTCACGAGGCCGAGGCGGAGGACTTCGGACTGCACCTGGCGAGCGTGTTCCGCTCGTGGGTGACCGGTCCCGGCGCCGAGCGGCAGGGGCCCGCCGACCCCGTCGGGCGGGCCATCCAGGCGTCGCTGGGCTATCGCGGCCCCCGGGACTGACCGGCGATGACCCCCTTCCGTTTCCTCGCCGGGCCCTACCTCGCCTTCTGGCTGCCGGTGGTCGTCCTCACCGCCGCCCTGGCGGTCAAGCTGCCCAGCATCGTCAAACTCTGGCGGGACCCCTTCCTCCGGGCCGTCGGCGGCCTGCTGGCGCTGGCCTGCGCCATCTTCGTCTTCGCGGCGCCGCCGACCGTCGCCTGGACCAACCGCGTCACCGGCGTGCCGAACATCTCGGCACCGCTGGTCTACAGCCTCATCACCGCGTTCTCCGGGGCCTGCCTGCTGCTGATCATCGCCTGGCGCAACGGCGTCTCCGACCGCTCGCCCGCCACCCGCCGGGCCATGCGCTGGGTGATCACCGGCTACTCGGCCGTCATCGTCGCGCTGTGGGTGCTCTTCGCGCTCGCCGACGTCGAGACCGAGAGGCCGCGGGACCTCGACACGTACTACGCCACCACGCTCTTCATGCGCGAGGAGATCGTCCTCTACCTCCTCGCGCACACCGTCGCCTGTCTGATCACCTCCAGACTCATCTGGAGCTGGATCCGCACCGGGAACCTCGACGTGTGGCTGCGCGGCGGCCTCAAACTGCTGGGCGCCGGCTACGCCACGAATCTGCTGTTCGCCGCCACCAAACTCACGGCGGTCCTCGCCCGCTGGACCGGCCACGACCTGGACTGGCTGAGCACCCACCTGGCGCCGCCGGTCGTCTGCGTGTCCGCCGTCCTGATCGCGGCGGGCTTCGTCTTCCCGTACGCGGGCGAGTACCTGCACCGCCGCGGCCGCACCCGGCGCGGCCACCGGCGGCTGCGGCCCCTGTACGAACTGGTGCGCGCCGGCACGGGCGAGAGCGTGCCCTTCAAGCTCCGGTCCACCCCCGAACTGCGGCTGACGCGCCGCGAGACGTTCATCAGGGACGCGCTGCTGCGTCTTGGCCGGTACGTCGACGAGGATCTGGGCCGACGGGCGTACGACGCGGCCCTCGGCCTGGGCAGGGACGCCGACCGGGCGAGAACGCTGGCCCGGGTCGTGGTGATCCAGGACGCCATCGAGTCCAGGCGACGGTCCCGGGAGAGTGACGCCGGCTTCCCCCTCGACAGCACCGACATGGAGAGACTGCTGGAGGGGATCGAGGACGTGTCCCGGGCTCTCCGCCACACCGAAGACATCCGGGCGGTCCGCGAGCGAGCGGCCGCCGCTGCAGAGAGCGTGCCAGCCACATGAGTACGAGTACCCCGAGCGCCGGTCCCCTGAGCGAACGGCCCGGTGGCGCACGGCCCGTGAGGTCCGCCGTGGTCCTCGGCGGCAGCCTCGCCGGCATGCTCGCGGCCCGCGCACTCGCCGAGTCCGCGGACCTCGTCACGATCGTCGAGCGCGACGCGCTGCCCGAGGGCCCGGAGCCCCGTAGGAGCCTGCCCCAGGCCCAGCATCCGCACGGACTGTGGTCCGGCGGCGCGCGGGCGATCGAGGAACTCCTCCCCGGCTTCACCGCACGGCTCGCCGAGGCCGGGGCACACCGCCTGGCGCTCACCACCGACATGGTCGCGCTGTCGCCGCACGGCTGGTTCCGCCGCTGGAACGAGTCCCACTACATGATCCTCGGCAGCCGCGACCTCCTCGACGCGACCGTCCGCGCGCAGGTCCTCGCGGACGACCGGATCCGGCTCGTCGAG
>NZ_JBIVKZ010000014.1:152705-291007 GCF_044751025.1 Streptomyces sp. NPDC088747 | reverse complement strand
GAGACGGGGTATCAACAAACTTGGCGTTGATTTTTGGCACGCTGTTGAGTTCTCAAGGAACGGACGCTTCCTTCGTACTCACCCGAGAAACTCTCTCAGGCTTTCCTCCGGGCTTTTTCCCTTCGGTCTTGCGTTTCCGACTCTATCAGACCGTTTCCGGTTCCGATTCCCTGTCGGCGGGATTCGCCTCTTGGCCTTTGCCGCTTTCGCGTCCCGGCCTTTCGACATTCACTACGTTAACCGATTCCCTCCGCAACTCATAATCGAGTTCCGAGAGTTCGAATTCAGGCATGCGGGCACGCCGAAATTCGCCCCTGTCGAGGGGAGTCGTAGGTAGTGGGTTGGCCACTCTCGGCTGCTGGCTGAACGCCGTAACCGGTTCAAGCGGCTCGGGCTACATTACGGACCCCCCAGAGGCGAGTCAAGTTCGGGGGCGGCGGGGGGTATGAGCCCTATAAGGGCTCACCGTCGGGTCGTTGGCGATCCAATAGCGCCACGGGTGCACTCCTCCGGCGCCGGCCACGCCGGTACGCGGGCCGCTGCGTACCTGGTCGGGGCGGACAGCGGTGCCTGCCAGGAGGGTTAGCGGGGTGGCGTCGGGGGCACAGGCATCGGCGCCGTCGAGAGTGCGGTCGACGTCCAGGGCCGTGGCCAGGCGTGCGGGCCCTTTGGCCAGTTCCTTGTCGTTTCGGGCCGAGAGTCGACGTTTGCGTGCGAGTTCGGCGCCCTCGGTGACCTCGCCGGCCCGGAGCAGGACCCCGCAGGGCACGCCCTCCGGACCGCACACCAGGTTCATGCAGTGCCACATGCCGTAGGTGAAGTAGACGTACACGTGTCCGGGTGGCCCGAACATCACGTCGTTGCGGGCTGTCCGGCCGCGATAGGCGTGGGAGCCGGGGTCGTTCGGGCCGTCGTACGCCTCGACCTCTGTGAGGCGGAGCTCGATCGGGCCGTCCGGTGTGCTGCGTACGAGGACGCGCCCCAGGAGGTCGGGGGCGACTTCCAGTACAGGGCGGTCGAAGAACTCGCGGGTGAGAGGCGTACGGTCAGGGGCCGTGATCATGGCGTACGAGCGTAGTCCAGACGGGTGCGTGTCGCGGGGTGGTCAGGGGGCGTCCCCCTTGGAAGGGTGAGGACGCGGAACCGGCGGCGGCCGGATCGCGTTTGTAGGGATCAAGGGATCCGGACAGACATGCGGACACAGACAGCACAGGCGTTGCGTTGCCTGGGGAGGAAGTGACATGGGGTTCAAGCGGCTGCTTGCGAGCCTGGGAGCCGGTGGGGCTTCGGTCGAGACGGTGTTGACGGAGGTCAACACCGTTCCGGGCGGCGTCGTCCAGGGTGAGGTGCGGATCCAGGGCGGGTCCGTGAACCAGGCGATCGAGGGTCTGTCGGTCGGTCTTCAGGCCAAGGTCGAGGTCGAGGGCCAGGACCAGGAGTACAAGCAGGACGTCGAGTTCGCCAAGCTGCGGCTCGGTGGGGCCTTCGAGCTGCAGGCGGGCGGGGTGCACTCGGTCCCCTTCGGGCTGGAGATCCCGTGGGAGACGCCGATCACGATGATCGACGGTCAGGCACTGCGCGGGATGAACATCGGTGTGACCACCGAGCTCCAGATCGCGCGTGCCATCGACTCGGGCGACCTGGACCCGATCAGCGTGCATCCGCTGCCGGCGCAGCAGGCGATCCTGAACGCGTTCATCCAGCTGGGCTTCCGCTTCAAGAACGCGGACCTGGAGCGCGGTCACATCCGGGGTACGCGGCAGAAGCTGCCCTTCTACCAGGAGATCGAGTTCTTCCCGCCGTCTCAGTACCGCGGGCTGAACCAGGTAGAGCTGAGCTTCGTCGCGGACGACCGCGAGATGGACGTCATCCTGGAGATGGACAAGAAGCCGGGCCTCTTCAGTGAGGGCAGCGACTCGTTCCGCTCGTTCCAGGTCGGGCTGCAGGACTACCAGAGCACGGACTGGGCGGCATACCTGAACCAGTGGCTGTCGGAGGTCGGCAGCAAGCGCAGCTGGTTCTAGGCTCGGCCCGGAACCGTCACCACCGATCAGGAGGTACCGAGGTGACCGAGCCCAAGCGGCGGCCACTCCCCCACGACTTCCATCCGCCCGTGCCCGCGTTCGCGGTCACGAGTGATGACGTCGAGCCGGGTGCGACGCTCAAGGACGCTCAGGTCTACGCGGCGGGGAACACCTCGCCGCAGCTGCGGTGGGAGGGCTTCCCGCCGGAGACCAAGAGCTTCGCCGTGACCTGCTACGACCCGGACGCGCCCACCGGGAGCGGGTTCTGGCACTGGACGGTGTTCGACATTCCGGCCTCGGTCACCGAGCTGCCGACGGGTGCGGGCACCGGAAAGTTCGAGGGACTGCCCGAGGGGTCCGTCCAGGTGCGCAACGACTACGGGTCCAGGGACTTCGGCGGCGCCGCGCCGCCGGCCGGGGATCCGGCGCACCGGTACGTGTTCACGGTGTACGCCGTGGACGCGGAGAAGCTCGGTCCGGACGCCGACGCGTCTCCCGCGTTCGTGGGCTTCAATCTGCGGTTCCACACCCTGGCACGAGCCCAGCTGATCGGTGAGTACGCGGCACCCGCGGACAGCTGAGGGTTCACGGAACGTTTGCCCGCCCCTGGTCTTGGAAGTGATCAGGGGCGGGCAGTTTTTATTGCGTTGTCCATCTCGGCGTGCCCGGCCAGAGTTGATCCAAGCCCGCCGCGGTGTGGGCCGGTGCGCACAGGAGGTGGGCGGGATGCGGGACACGCTGGTACTGAACGCGAGCTTTGAGCCGCTGTCGACGGTGACGTTGAACCGAGCCGTCGTTCTGGTGCTCCAGGACAAGGCTGTCGTGGAGCAGGCCCACCCCGAACTCCGTATGCGCGGAGCCGCACTCGACATACCCGTGCCCCGGGTGATCAGGCTCTGCCGCTACGTGAGGGTGCCGTTCCGAAGACAAGCTCCGTGGTCGAGGCGCGGTGTGCTGATCCGCGACCGGCACAGGTGCGCGTACTGCGGCAGGCGGGCGACGACCGTGGACCACGTGGTGCCGCGGGCGCAGGGCGGTCAGGACTCCTGGCTGAACACGGTCGCCTCCTGCTCGGAGGACAACCACCGCAAGGCCGCGCGTACTCCGGAGCAGGCCGGTATGCCGCTGCTCAGGCAGCCGTTCGAGCCGACGCCCGCGGACGCGATGCTGCTGGCGCTGGGCCGGGACGACTTCGACGCGCTGCCCCAGTGGCTGGTGCAGCCGGCCGCGTAGTCCGTCGTATGTGACTGGGGCCCGCCTTCTGGTGAAGGCGGGCCCCAGTCACATACGACGCGCGTTCGTCAGTCGGTGACGGACGGCTTCTCGCGGCGCTCGGTGCCACCGCCGCCCGAATTGCCGCCCATCGGGCCGAAGTTGCCCATGGCGCCGCTCAGTCCCTTGAGGGCGTCGCCGATCTCGCTGGGCACGATCCAGAGCTTGTTGGCGTCGCCCTCGGCGATCTTCGGGAGCATCTGGAGGTACTGGTAGGCGAGGAGCTTCTGGTCGGCGTCTCCGGCGTGGATGGACTCGAAGACCGTACGGATGGCCTGGGCCTCGCCCTCGGCGCGCAGGGCGGCGGCCTTGGCCTCACCTTCGGCGCGCAGGATCGCGGACTGCTTCTCACCTTCGGCGGTGAGGATCGCGGACTGCCGGATACCTTCGGCGGTGAGGATCGCGGCGCGCTTGTCGCGGTCGGCGCGCATCTGCTTCTCCATCGAGTCCTGGATGGAGGTCGGCGGCTCGATCGCCTTGAGCTCGACGCGGTTGACGCGGATGCCCCACTTGCCGGTGGCCTCGTCGAGGACGCCGCGCAGAGCCGCGTTGATCTCCTCGCGGGAGGTCAGGGTCCGCTCCAGGTCCATGCCACCGATGATGTTGCGCAGGGTGGTGACGGTGAGCTGCTCGATCGCCTGGATGTAACTGGCGACCTCGTACGTCGCGGCGCGGGCGTCGGTCACCTGGTAGTAGATGACGGTGTCGATGTTGACGACCAGGTTGTCCTGGGTGATCACCGGCTGCGGCGGGAACGGTACGACCTGTTCACGCAGGTCGATGCGGTTGCGGATCGAGTCGATGAACGGGACGACGATGTTCAGTCCGGCGTTCAGTGTCCGCGTGTAGCGGCCGAAACGCTCGACGATGGCCGCGCTGGCCTGTGGGATCACCTGGATGGTCTTGATCAGGGCGATGAAGACCAACACCACCAGAATGATCAGGACGATGATGATCGGTTCCATCGTTGCTCCCCGTACCCTTCTCCGCTCGGTAATTCCTGAAGATCTTATGGTTGTTGAAGATCTTGCTGGACGAGTGTGACAGACAGTCGTCTGTGCTGTGGGGCGTTCGGTTCACTTGCGTCGTGCGAGGTCACATGACGATCGCCGTGGCCCCTTCGATATCCACGACGTCCACCGCCTGGCCCACCTCGTAGGCCTGTCCGCCGTCGAGGGCGCGGGCCGACCAGATCTCTCCGGCGAGCTTGATCCGGCCGCCGCCCGAGGCGTCGACGCGCTCCAGCACCACCGCCTGCTTGCCCTTCAAGGCTTCGATGCCCGTGGCGAGTTGGGGCCGCTGTGAGCGGTGCCGGGTCGCGATCGGGCGTACGACGGCGAGCAGCGCGACCGACACGGCGGCGAAGACGACGACCTGGAGTACGACACCGCCTCCGAGGCCCGCTGTGACCGATCCCGCGACGGCGCCCACCGCGAGCATCCCGAACTCCGGCATGGCGGTCACGACGAGAGGAATACCGAGCCCGGCGGCGGCGATCAGCCACCACACCCATGCGTTGATGTCGTCCACGTGGTCATGGTATGACCGCGGGTCCCGTCGCGGACAGGGCGCCGATCAGGTTGGAGCCGCTTCTTGCCGGGGAGTTCGGCACGTTTGCGCGGTCAGGACATGGGCAGGCCCTGCGCGGTCCAGCGCTCGCCGACCTGCTCGACGACGAGCGGGAGGCCGAAGCAGAGGGAGAGGTTGCGCGAGGTGAGTTCGAGTTCCAGGGGGCCGGCGGCGAGCACCTTGCCCTGACGGATCATCAGGACGTGGGTGAAGCCCGGGGCGATCTCCTCGACGTGGTGCGTGACCATGATCATGGAGGGGGCGATCGGGTCGCGGGCGAGACGGCCGAGGCGGCGGACGAGGTCCTCGCGTCCGCCGAGGTCGAGGCCCGCGGCGGGCTCGTCCAGGAGCAGCAGCTCGGGGTCGGTCATCAGGGCGCGGGCGATGAGGGTGCGCTTGCGCTCGCCCTCGGAGAGGGTGCCGAACCTGCGGTCGAGGTAGTCGCTCATGCCGAGGCGGTCGAGGAAGGCGCGGGCGCGCTGCTCGTCGATGTCCTCGTAGTCCTCGTGCCAGCCGGCGGTCATGCCGTACGCGGCCGTGAGTACGGTCTGGAGGACGGTCTGGCGCTTGGGGAGCTTCTCCGCCATGGCGATGCCGGCCACGCCGATGCGCGGGCGCAGCTCGAAGACGTCGACCTTGCCGAGGGTCTCGCCGAGGATGGTGGCGGTGCCCTGGCTGGGGAAGAGGTAGCTGGAGGCGAGGTTCAGGAGGGTCGTCTTCCCGGCGCCGTTGGGGCCGAGGATGACCCAGCGCTCGCCTTCCTTGACCGACCAGGAGACCTGGTCCACCAGAGCCCGGCCCTCCCGGACCACGGATACGTCCTCCAGCTCCAGTACATCGCTCATGAGCGCGTTGTCTCCCATTGCAGTCTCGGCCGTCGCTTACGTCTGTGGACGCAGCCCCCAGGGAAAACCTACGCCACCGGTCGGCCGCTCCATCCCATCGGCCGGTCCTTAGGGTGGGGGCATGCTCTCGGAACCACGCTCAGGACGGTTGGCCTCATGGGGAAACGCCCTTTTGGCCGGACTTGTTTCGCCGGATGACGCGGTCCTCGCCATCGTCGGGGAGGACGCGGTGCACCGGGTCGAGGGGCTGCCGGGCGAGGCGGGGCCGGTCGGCCTGACGCTCGCCCTCGGCCGGCTGCGCGCGCTCGGGGTGACCGGGCTGCGGGTCGCGCTGCCAGCGCCGGGGCATCCGCTCGGGCTCAGCGGACCGCCGGATTTCAACGCGCGCGCCCTCGACGCCGAGGAGGCCGTCGTCTGCCACGGGGTGGCGCTCGGACTCGTGCCCGAGGTGTACGAGGCCGGGCCCGACGGCGATGTCCATGTCGAGGTGGTCTGGCACTGCCTCGCCGTACGGGAGGCGCCGCCGGCCGACGTGCCCTCGCTCGGGGAGGCCGAGCGGGAGCTGGCGGAGGCGTTGCGGGACGCCACGGAGGTGCTGTCGCGGCTCGATGTGGCCGGGTCGGGGCCGGTCGCCGAGGCGGCGGTCGAGGCGTACCGGGCTCGGGCGGAGCGGGGGCGGGAGGTGTTGGCTCCCGGGTATCCGCCGCGTGCGGTGCGGGTGTTGGAGCTTGCTCAGCGGGTGGGGCTGCTGGTGGCCGTCGCGTACGAGAACGGGCACGGTGGGGCGGTGAGTGCGTCGGAGATGGCGGCTCGGGCGGGGGCGTTGCGGCCGGTGGAGCGGACTGCGCGGCGGGCGCAGGTGGCGGCGTACAACGCGTTCGTGGAGGAGCGGGAGCGGGGGGTTCGCTGACGGGGGTGGGCCTGCGGGGTTTTTCGCCCCCTCCGCCCCTGCCCGTCCCTTGTTTCTGGGGGCTGCGCCCCCAGACCCCCCTTTCGCGCTTCGCGCTCGTCCTCAAACGCCGGACGGGCTGAAAAGCGACGAGAGCCCCGTCGACCGTCTTTGGTCGCGGGGCTCTTGTGCGGTGGGGGTGACGTCAGTCGTTGACGCCCGTGTTGCCGAACGCCGGGTTCAGCAGGCCGATAACGTTCACGCTGTTGCCGACCGCGTTCACGGGGACGTGGATGGGCAGCTGAGCGATGTTGCCGGAGGCGACGCCCGGCGACTTCACGGCCGCGGCCTCGGCACCCGCGTCGGCGACAGCGGCACCGGCGGAGGCACCGGCGGCGATACCGGCGACGGTGAGGGCCACGGCGGCCTTCTTGGTGATGTTCATGGGAAGTGTTCCTCCTGCGTTTGCGGATCCGACCCGGCCGCGGGTCGTACGCTGAGCAACGCCTGGAACATCGTTACGGCACGGGGGGCTTCGGCGAAGTGCCCGTTCGGCCCATTCGTCGGACGAACGGACAACCCGACCAACCTCCCGGGGGCACCCGGGAGGTTGGTGGTCATGATCCGTCCGGCAGGGACCTCAGTGGTTGAGGCCGAGGTTGCCGAAGGCCGGGTTGAGAACGCCGATGACGTTCACGCTGTTGCCGACCGCGTTCACGGGGATGTGGATCGGGGCCTGGATGGTGTTGCCCGAGATGACGCCCGGCGAGCCCACGGCCTTGCCGTCCGCGTGCGAGCCGCCGTCCGTGGCGGAGGCGAAACCGGCACCGGCGGCGACGAGGCCACCCGCCACCATCGTGACAGCAGCGGCCTTCTTCAGGTTCTTCACTTCTGAGCCCTCCTCGCGATCACTGCGGCAATTCGCCGCAGCACGCACTGGAGAACGGCCGGGATCCCCAGAGGTTGCGCCATTTGGGGGACATACACCCGACGGTATGAATCTCAGCCCGGAGTGGAACCCTCCGAATTGCCGCTCACCCCGCCGCACCATGCCGTACGGCCCACAGCGCCGCCTGGGTACGGTCGGACAGGTCCAGTTTCATCAGGATGTTCGAGACATGGGTCTTGACGGTCTTCTCGGAGAGGACGAGCGCGCGGGCGATCTCGCGGTTGGAGCGGCCGTCCGCGATCAGGCCGAGCACCTCACGCTCCCGCTCGGTGAGAGAGCCGCCTCTGCCCTGACCGGAGTTGACCTCGTCCTGGGACAGCAGGACACCGGCCACCTCGGGCTGGAGCAGGACGTGCCCGGCGTGCACGGAGCGGATGGCGCAGGCGAGCGCGTCGGGGTCGACGTCCTTGTACACGTAACCGGCGGCGCCCGCGCGCAGGGCCGGCACGACCGTACGCTTCTCGGTGAAGCTGGTGACGATCAACACGCGCGCGGGGTTGGTGAGTTCGCGGAGCTTGCGCAGCGCGTCGATGCCGTCCATGCCCGGCATCCTGACGTCCATGAGGACCACGTCGGGCTTCAGCTCCTCGGCGCGGGCCACCCCTTCGGCGCCGTCCGACGCCTCTCCCACCACCTCGATGTCGTCCTGGATCTCCAGGAACGTACGCAGGCCCCGGCGGACGACCTGGTGGTCGTCGACGAGCAGCACCTTGATTGCGTCAGCCACCAGGGACCTCCATCTCGATCGTGGTGCCCTTGCCGGGCTCCGATTCGACGGTGAGCGTGCCGCCGACGCCGCTCGACCGGTCGCGCATCGAGACCAGGCCCAGGTGGCGGCCGGCCCGGCGGGTGGCGGTCGGCTCGAATCCGCTGCCGTCGTCGGTGACGCGCAGGACGGCGCCCTGGCCGTGCCGCTCCAGGGTGACGTCGACCTGGACCGCGCCGGAATGCCGCAGGGCGTTGTGCAGGGCTTCCTGGGCGACGCGCAGCACGGCCTCCTCCTGGGCGGCGGGCAGGGCCCGCACCCCGCAGCCGCTGAAGGTCACGCGCGCGGTGTGGGCGCGGTCCAGGACCTGGATGTGGGTGCGCAGGGTGGCGACCAGTCCGTCCTCGTCGAGGGCGGTGGGGCGCAGTTCGACCACGGCGGCGCGCAGTTCGTCGGCCGCCTCCGCGGCGAGCGCGGCCACCTGCTGGAGCTCGCCCTTGGCGCGCGTGGGGTCGCGGTCGACGAGGGCCGCGGCGGCCTGGGCGGTGAGGCGCAGGGAGAAGAGTTTCTGGCTGACGGCGTCGTGCAGTTCGTGGGCGAGGCGGGAGCGCTCCTCGGCGATGGTGAGCTCCCGGCTGCGCTCGTAGAGGCGGGCGTTCGTCAGGGCGATCGCCGCGTGCTGGGCGAGGATGGTCAGCAGTTCCTCGTCCTCCTCGGTGAAGCCGCAGCCGCTGTCCGGCTTCGGGCTCCGGGGGTCGGCGGGACGCTCCCCGGAAGGATGCAGTTTGTTGGCGAGGAACAGGGCACCGATGGTCTCGTCGCCGTCGCGGATCGGCAGGCCCAGGAAGTCGGACATGTCGGGGTGGGCGCCGGGCCAACCCTCGAACCGGGGGTCCTCCCGGACGTCGGCGAGGCGCTCGGGGCGGGCCTCGTGGAGCATCGCGGCGAGGATGCCGTGCTGCCGCGGGAGCGGGCCGATGGCCTTCCACTGGGCGTCGCTGATGCCGTCGACGACGAACTGGGCGAAGCCTCCGTGGTCGTCGGGGACCCCTAGCGCCGCGTACTGGGCGTCGAGCAGCTCGCGGGCCGAGGCGACGATCGTCTTCAGGACGTCGCGCACCTCCAGGTGTCTGCTCATGGCCAGCAACGCGGAGCTCACCGCGTACAGACCGGACCGGGGGCCTTCGCTCATGACCACAAGGTACCGGCGGGGTGTGACAACCCGTATCCGACCTGTGGCCGCCGCCGTCCGGTCCCTTGGGACTAGGGCGAAGGGCCCTTGATCTCTGGGGCCCGCGTCCGAGGCGGCCGGGGCGGCGCGGTTCCTACGTTGGGGACACCGCCGACCGAGGCGGTCGTGGACGAGGGGACGTGTGTCATGCCGGTGGCGATCATCACGGGGGCTTCGAAGGGGCTGGGACGGGCGCTCGGCGCGGCGCTGGCCGGGCGCGGCTGGGATCTGGTGCTCGACGCGAGGGCCGCGGGGCCGCTGGAGGAGACGGCGGTGGCGCTGTCCGCGTACGGGACGCGGGTGGAGGCGCTGCCCGGGGATGTCACCGACTCCGTGCACCGGGCCGGGCTGGTGGCGGCGGCCGGGAAGCTGGGTGGCGTCGACCTCCTGGTGAACAACGCGAGCGCGCTGGGCGCCGAACCGCTCGTACGTCTGGAGGGGCTGTCGCTGGACGGGCTGCGGCGGGCTCTGGAGGTCAACGTGGTGGCCGCGCTGGGCCTGGTCCAGGAGGCGCTGCCCCTGTTGCGGGCCGCGCCTGCGGGCTCGGTGATCGACGTCAGCTCGGACGCGGCCGCCGAGGCGTACGAGACGTGGGGCGGGTACGGGGCGTCGAAGGCCGCTCTCGACCAGTTGTCGGCGGTGCTGGCCGAGGAGGAGCCGGGCCTGCGTGTGTGGGCGGTCGATCCCGGTGACATGGGCACGGACCTGTACGCGGCGGCCGTGCCGGACGACGACGGTCCGCGCCCGGCGCCGGCCGAGGTGGTTCCGGCCTTCCTGCGGCTGCTCGACCGGCGTCCGCCCAGTGGCCGTTACGGTGCGCCGGCTCTGCTGGAGACGCGATGACGACCACGACGGGGGTCACCTCGGCGCGGATACCGGCCGAGCAGCGAGGGCCGGGGCTGGACCGGGACGCGGTGCGGCTGCTCGTCTCCCGGGGCACGGAGGTCTCGCACCACGCGTTCGCGGAGCTGCCGGGGCAGCTGCGGGCCGGGGACCTGCTGGTCGTCAACACCTCCCCGACGCTGGCCTCCGCCGTCGACGGGCGCGTCGGGCACGCGCGCGTGGTGGTGCATTTCTCCACGCGCGGGGACGACGGGCGGTGGGCCGTCGAGCTGCGGGATCCCGACGGAAAGGGCACCACGCGTGCGCGTGCGGGAGGACCGGCGGGGACGGAGGTGCGCCTTCCGGGGGGCGTACGCCTCGTACTGGAGGAGCCGCTGACCGCGCGCGGTCAGCGGCTGTGGTGGGGACGGCTGCCGGGCGCCGACGTCCTCGGGCTGCTGCGGCGGCACGGGCGGCCCATCCGCTACTCCTATACGGAGCGGGACCAGCCGCTGTCCGTCTACCAGACGGTGTTCGCGCTGCCGTCCGCCGACGGCTCGGGCAGTGCGGAGATGCCGAGTGCCGCGCGGCCCTTCACCGCGCGCCTGGTGACGGAGCTGGTGAGCCGGGGCGTTCAGTTCGCGCCGATCACCCTCCACACCGGGGTCGCGTCGGCGGAGGCGCACGAGCCGCCGTACCCGGAGAGGTACGAGGTGCCGGAGGTGTCGGCGCGGCTGGTCAACGCGGCGAAGGCGGGCGACGGCAGGGTCGTCGCGGTCGGTACGACGGCCGTACGCGCCGTCGAGTCCGCCGTGGGCGCCGACGGGGTGGTCCGGGCGCGGAAGGGCTGGACGGACCTCGTGGTGACCCCGGAGAGGGGCGTACGGGTCGTCGACGGGCTGCTGACGGGGCTGCACGAGCCGGAGGCCTCGCATCTGCTGATGCTGGAGGCGATCGCCGGAGGTGCCGCCGTGGACCGCGGGTACGAAGCGGCGCGGAGCGGGTGCTACCTCTGGCACGAGTTCGGGGACGTGCACCTCATCCTCCCGTAGGAGGCCCCTCACTCTGGGCATTGCTACCGCAACTCCTGGTGAGACCAGCCTGCGCCCGATGTGACGCCGCACATAGGGCACACATCACGTACGAAGGGGCATAGGAGATAAAGGGGACCTACGTGAGCGGGAAAGGCGTGCCAGTCTGTCCCGATTTGCCCCTCCGGGGTCCACTATCCGGCTTCGTACGTCACACCTTTGCCACAGGTTTTTGCGGCCGCTAAGAATGGCCTCCGTCGCTCAGCGCCGCGGGTTCCTACCCGGGGCGCCAGTTCCGGAAACACACTTTGTCCCCACCGGACCGGGAGCGACCTCCGCGCTATTCGAAGAGGTCCATCAGTGATGCCCAAGAACACCACCACTCCTGGCCATAGTCCCAAGCTGACCAAGGTCCACAAGTTCTCGATCGCCGGTGTCGCGACGCTCGGCGCCGCGGCCCTCGCGTTCTCGCTGGTGCCCGGCAACGGCGGGACCACCACGAGCGACGCCTCCGTCTCCTCGGCGAAGGTCGCCTACAGCGACCAGCAGATCAAGGACGTGAAGGCGAGCGTCACCGACCAGCTGGCCGGCGCCGACCTGAAGACCCAGGACATCGCGGCGAAGAAGAAGGCAGTCGCCGACGCGGCCGCCAAGAAGGCGGCCGACAAGAAGAAGGCCGCCGACACCGCGGCCAAGAAGAAGGCAGCCGCCGAGGCCGCCGCGAAGAAGAAGGCCTCGGAGGCCCGCGCGAAGAAGGCCGCGAGCCGCTCCAGCGTGCGCCCCCAGATCGAGACCGTCGCCGCGAAGACCTACGCGAACAACCTCGACGGCTGGATCCGCGAGTCCCTCGACATCATGGCGAAGAAGGGCATACCGGGTTCGTACAACGGTCTGTACCGCAACATCATGCGGGAGTCGACGGGCAACCCGAACGCCATCAACGGCTGGGACATCAACGCCCAGAACGGCGTCCCCTCGATCGGCCTGCTGCAGGTCATCAAGCCGACCTTCGACGCCTACCACGTCGCCGGTACGGCCTGGAGCCAGTACGACCCGGTCGCCAACATCACCGCCGCCGCCAACTACGCGGCCGACAGGTACGGCTCGATCGACAACGTCAACAGCGCGTACTGAGGCCGGGCGCGGAGCTCTGACACGTACGCCGAAGGGCGGCACCCCCGCGGGTGCCGCCCTTCAGTCCTGTCCGCGTACCTACTTGCGCATGACCTCGGGCTCGTGGCGGCGCAGGAAGCGCGCCACCAGGAAGCCGCAGGCCACGGCGAGCACGATCAGCATGACCATGTCGAGAGTCCAGGTCCCCATGCTGTGCTCCCACAGCGGGTCCGTCTTGGTCGGATCGTCCTTGTTCGGGGCGAGCAGGTTGAAGTCGAGCGTGGCACCCGAGGCCGCGACCGCCCAGCGCGAGGGCATCAGGTACGAGAACTGGTTGACGCCGAGTGCGCCGTTCAGGGCGAACAGGCAGCCCGTGAACACGACCTGGATGATCGCGAACATGACCAGCAGCGGCATGGTCTTCTCGGCCGTCTTCACCAGCGAGGAGATGACCAGGCCGAACATCATCGAGGTGAAGCCGAGCGCCATGATCGGGATGGTGAGTTCCAGCTTCGTCATGCTGCCGAGGAACAGACCCTCCTTCGGCACCTCACGGGTGGCGAAGCCGATGGCTCCGACCATCCCGCCCTGGAGGATCGTGACCACGCCGAGCACGACGACCTTGGACATCAGGTACGCCGAACGGGACAGACCCGTCGCGCGTTCCCGCTCGTAGATCACCCGTTCCTTGATGAGTTCGCGGACGGAGTTGGCGGCGCCGGCGAAGCAGGCGCCGACGGCGAGGATCAGCAGGACGGTCTGGGCGGTGGCGTTGCCCTGGTTCGCGCCGGACTTGTTGAAGCGGGGCAGCAGGTTGTCGCCCTGGTCGATGAGGATGCTGACCGAGCCGAGGACCAGCGGCAGGATCACCGTCAGCGCCAGGAAGCCCTTGTCCGAGGCGATCACCGATACGTAACGTCTGATCAGTGTGGTCAGCTGGGAGAGCCAGCCCTGCGGCTTCGGCGGCCGCATCGACTGCGGCGGCGGCATGTGCACCGACTGCGCGGCGACGGCGTCGATGTCCGCGGCGTACATCTGGTAGTGCTGCGAGCCCTTCCAGCGGTTCGCCCAGTCGTAGTCGCGGTAGTTCTCGAACGAGGAGAAGACGTCGGCCCAGGTCTCGTAGCCGAAGAAGTTGAGCGCCTCCTCGGGGGGACCGAAGTACGCCACCGCGCCGCCCGGCGCCATCACCAGCAGCTTGTCGCATATGGCGAGTTCGGCCACCGAGTGCGTGACGACCAGGACCGTACGGCCGTCGTCGGCGAGGCCGCGCAGCAGCTGCATGACATCGCGGTCCATGCCCGGGTCGAGGCCGGAGGTCGGCTCGTCCAGGAAGATCAGCGACGGCTTGGTGAGCAGCTCCAGGGCGACGGAGACACGCTTGCGCTGGCCACCGGAGAGGGAGGTGACCTTCTTCTCCTTGTGGATGTCCAGCTTCAGCTCGCGCAGTACCTCGTCTATCCGGGCGTCGCGCTCCTTGCCCGTGGTGTCCGCGGGGAAACGGAGCTTGGCCGCGTACTTGAGGGCCTTCTTGACGGTCAGTTCCTTGTGCAGGATGTCGTCCTGCGGGACCAGACCGATGCGCTGGCGCAGTTCGGCGAACTGCTTGTACAGGTTTCGGTTGTCGTAGAGGACGTCGCCCTCGTTGGCCGGGCGGTAGCCCGTGAGCGCCTTGAGGAGCGTCGACTTGCCGGAGCCCGAGGGGCCGATGACCGCGACGAGCGACTTCTCGGGTACGCCGAAGGAGACGTCCTTGAGGATCTGCTTGCCGCCGTCGACCGTCACCGTGAGGTGGCGGGCGGAGAAGGAGATCTCACCGGTGTCGACGAACTCCTCTAGGCGGTCGCCGACGAGGCGGAACGTCGAGTGGCCGACGCCCACGATGTCGTTCGGACCGAGCGGCGCCGAGCCGCCCTTGGCGATCGGCATACCGTTGACATAGGTGCCGTTGTGCGAGCCGAGGTCGCGGATCTCGTGGCGGCCGTCGGGCGTCGCGTGGAACTCGGCGTGGTTGCGCGAGACCTGGAGGTCCGAGACGACCAGTTCGTTCTCCAGGGCGCGGCCGATGCGCATCACGCGCCCGAGCGAGAACTGGTGGAACGTGGTCGGACTGCGGTCGCCGTAGACCGGCGGCGCCCCCGCGACTCCGCCGGATCCCTGCTGCGGTGGGATGTTCGCGGCCTGCTGCGGCCGCTGCCAGCTCTGGTCCGGCGCCTGCTGCTGCGGCTGCTGAGCCCAGCCGGGGTTCGCACCCTGTGCCGCGAACGGCTGCTGCTTCGGCTGCGCGACGGAGGCCGCGGCACCTGACAGCTTCAGGCGCGGTCCGTCGGTCGCGTTGCCGAGGTGCACGGCCGAGCCGGGGCCGATCTCCATCTGATGGATCCGCTGCCCCTGCACGAACGTGCCGTTGGTGCTGCCGTGGTCCTCGATGACCCAGCTTCGACCGTCCCAGCTGATCGTGCCGTGCCGCCAGGAGACCCTGGCGTCGTCGAGCACGATGTCTCCCTGCGGATCACGTCCGAGGGTGTATGGCCTGGCCGCGTCGAGCGTCCAGGTCCGTCCGTTCAATTCCAGTACGAGTTCCGGCACTCCATGCCCCACTGAGTTGTCCCCCGAAGTTGCCCCATCACAGGGAGTCTAGGGATGTCGAACATCGTGGGGAACTATTTCAGTTGGAGGCCCCTGACCGAAAGTCGGGCCTTGTGAAGGGTGAGTACGGGCGGGTTGCCCGTTTCCGTTGACGGGGTTGAAACCGGCCCGGAGAGTGGTAATCCCACGCGAGGGGGACATGCGCGGTGGTTCGCCGCGGCGCGGATCGGGGGGCTGTTGATGAGCATCGAGACCGCTGGACACGGCAGGGGGATGCCGTGGGGAGACGTCCTGCTTTCCGCGGTCGCGGCCGTGAGCTGGGCGTTGATCGGCATGGCCGGCACCGCCGCGCTGGGCCTGCATCTGCTCGGCGCGGACGCGGCCGGCTCCCTGGGGCCGATGACCGCCGCTGTTGTGGCGCTCGGGGCGGGTGGTTCGGTCACGCCGTCCGGCGATGTGTCCGCCTTCGGCCTGAAAGGGGCGGAGGCGACCACGGCCATACAGATCACGCCACTGGGTGTGGGCCTCGTGGGCGCGCTCCTGCTGTCCTGGTTCTTCCTGCGCTCCCTGCGCGGAGCGGGAGTGGTGATCGCGCCGTCCGAGCTCCTCACGCGCGCGGGCTCGGTGGTCGTCCTCTTCGTGGCGATGCTGGGCGGCCTCGCCTGGGCCGGGCACGATATCATCACCATCGACGGGAGCAAGCTCGGCCTCGACCAGGTGCCGGGGGGCGGCGGACTGGACGACATCACCGGCCAACTCCCCGGCGGACTCGGTGACATCGGGGACATCGGAGGGCTGCTGCCCGACCAGGTCGGCGATCTCGTGGACGCCGAGGCGGCCGTGGGCTTCACCGTCGACACCGTGCCGACCCTGCTCGGCGGCGCGGCCTGGGTCGCCGGGGTCCTGCTGATCGCGCTGCTCGCCTCTCGTCGTACGCCACTGCCGCGCGGCTGGGAAGCCGTGCACCGGGTGGTCAGGCCGGCCGTGTCCGCGCTGGTCACGGTGTTACTGGTGGCGGTCCTCGCGGGGTTCGCGGCGGCGGCGTACGCGGCGGTCGGCGACGACAACCCCAAGCGGATCGCGGGCGCCGCCCTGCTCGGCACGCCCAACGGCGTGTGGCTCGGCGTCCCGATCGGCCTCCTCGTCCCCGTGGACGGGCAGGCCACCGGCGAACTCGCCAAACTGCTCCCCGACCCCGTGGACGAACTGCTCAGCATCGACTCCGGCCGGCCTGTCACGCTCGGCCGTCTCGCCGAACTGGACGGCCGGGTCTGGCTGTTGGGGGTCGCGGCCGCGATGACGATGCTGTTCGCGGGTGTACTGGCCGCCTCCCGTACGCCATTGGTACGGGCCCGGGATGCCGCCGTCGCCGGGGGGCCGACTGCCACAGATGTACGGGGGCAGAGTGCCCTCGGGTTGGCGGGGCGCTGCGCACTTCGGCTCGGGGTGGCGACGGCGCTGGCACTGCCGCTGCTGATGTGGCTGACGGAGGTGTCCGTGGACGCCTCGCTGTCGGTACTCGGCTTCGACGCCTTCGGCGCGGGAATCGAACTGCACGGGCAGTTGGGCATGGCGCTGCTGCTCGGCGCGTTGTGGGGGGCGGGCGCGGGCGCGGCGGGGGCGCTGCTGGCGTACGCGAGCGGGGCGGCGGGGCGGCGGGCCGCGCCACTGGCACGGGGTGCCGTCACGGCCCCGGTCGCCGCCCACGGGTCCGCGGAACTACCCCGGCAGTCGGGACCGTACAGCCCGGATGCGCCGCACCGAGCGCCGAACCCCGACACCAATCCGTATCTCCGGGTGCCGGACGAGCTACGGGCGCCCGGGGGCGGCCGGCCTCAGGAGGGGGGACAGCCTCCGGAGCGGGGGTTCCCTCCCGAGCAAGGGCGGCCTCCTGAGCGAGGGCGGCCTTCCGAGCCGGGGCGGCCTCCCGAGCAAGGGCGGCCTTCCGAGCCGGGGCGGCCTCCCGAGCAAGGGCGGCCTTCCGAGCCGGGGCGGCCTTCCGAGCCGGGGCGGCCTCCCGAGCAAGGGCGGCCTTCCGAGCCGGGGCGGCCTCCCGAGCGGGGGCTTCCTCCCGACGTGTACGGCGCACCGACGGTGATCGGGCCGTACACGCCGCCGCCCGCGCCGTCGAAGCGGCGGCCGGGGGGTACTCCTCCCCCGCCGCCACCGCCCGAGGAGGGGCCGCCGCCACCGGGGAGGTCCCGGCGCCGGGACTGACTCCCGGGACTGGCTCCCGGACCCGGATCGACCGGCGTCGAGGGCACTCGTCGCACGGCGTGCCGGCCGCCGACGGGAAACGCCCGCGCCATGAATCGGACACCCAGTGTTTCCTGTCCGCAGGGCGGACCTCGGGGGCGGAAGCCACAGGGTGCCCGATACGGTGGATACCACCATGAGCGCATCGCAGACCTCTGATGTCCCCACACTTCTCGTCAAGATCTTCGGCAAGGACCGGCCGGGCACCACCGCCGGGCTCTTCGACACTCTCGCCGCCTACTCCGTCGACGTCGTCGACATCGAGCAGGTCGTCACCCGTGGCCGGATGGTGCTGTGCGCGCTCGTGACCGAGCCGCCCGGCGGGCTGGAGGGCGACCTGCGGGCCACCGTCCACAGCTGGGCGGAGTCGATGAAGATGCAGGCGGAGATCATCTCCGGCCTCGGTGACAACCGGCCGCGCGGGCTCGGCCGTTCGCTCGTCACCGTGCTCGGGCACCCGCTGACGGCGGAGTCGACGGCCTCGATCGCCGCCCGCATCACGAAGACCGGCGGCAACATCGACCGGATCTTCCGGCTCGCCAAGTACCCGGTCACCGCGGTCGAGTTCGCCGTGTCCGGTACGGAGACCGCGACGCTGCGCACCGCTCTGGCACCCGAGGCCGCCGGACTCGGCGTCGATATCGCGGTGGTGGCGGCCGGGCTGCACCGCAGGGCCCAGCGGCTGGTCGTCATGGATGTGGACTCGACGCTCATCCAGGACGAGGTGATCGAGCTCTTCGCCGCGCATGCCGGCTGCGAGGCGGAGGTCGCCGAGGTGACGGCGGCCGCGATGCGTGGCGAGCTGGACTTCGAACAGTCGCTGCACGCGCGCGTGGCGCTGCTGAAGGGGCTGGACGCCTCGGTGGTGCTCAAGGTGCGCGAGGAGGTCCGGCTGACGCCGGGCGCGCGCACGCTGATCCGCACACTGAAGCGGCTCGGCTTCCAAGTGGGCGTCGTCTCGGGCGGGTTCACGCAGGTCACCGATGACCTCAAGGAGCGGCTGGGGCTGGACTTCGCGCAGGCCAACACCCTGGAGATCGCCGACGGGAAGCTGACCGGCAGGGTCACCGGCGAGATCGTGGACCGCGCGGGCAAGGCGCGCCTGCTGCGCCGGTTCGCCGCCGAGGCTGGTGTGCCGCTCGCCCAGACCGTGGCGATCGGCGACGGGGCCAACGACCTCGACATGCTCAACGCCGCCGGTCTCGGCGTCGCGTTCAACGCCAAGCCGGTCGTCCGCGAGGCCGCGCACACCGCGGTGAACTTCCCGTTCCTGGACACCGTCCTGTATCTGCTGGGTGTCACGCGCGAAGAGGTCGAGGCGGCGGACATGCACCTGGACGACCACTGAGCGATCCCCGGCGCCGGGGCGACCACTGAGCGATCCCCGGGGCGACCACCGGGCGATCCCGGGCGCGAGGGCGGCCTGTGAGCCCGGACCACTCGCGAGAAAGGGCCCGGCACCTTCACGGTGCCGGGCCCTCCGTGCTCGATGAGAGGGTCGGTCAGTCGGTCGGTGCCCAGTACTCGGTCAGTGTGGCCACTCCGGGCTCCAGGGTTTTCCAGGAGCCGTCGAAGGTGAGCACCGCGAAGGCGGCGGCGGGGAAGCCCCGGGCGCTCATCCGGGTGCGGGCGTCGCCCTCGGCCTGTCCGGCCAGGATGTCGGCGAGGCCCTGCACTCCGGGGTTGTGGCCGATCAGGACCACGTCCCGCGCGTCGTCGGGGGTCTCGTTGAGTACGGTGATCAGCTCGCCCGGTGAGGCGTCGTAGAGCCGCTCCTCGTAGACCGTCTTCGGTCGGTGCGGCAGCTCGTGGACGGCGAGCTTCCAGGTCTCGCGGGTCCGGATCGCGGTGGAGCAGAGGGCCAGGTCGAAGGGGATGCCGGTGTCGGCCAGCTTGCGTCCGGCGACGGCTGCGTCCGCGCGGCCCCGGTCGGCGAGCGGCCTCTCGTGGTCGGACACCTGTGGCCAGTCGGCTTTCGCATGCCGGAAAAGGACAATCCTGCGGGGTTCTGCGACGCTCATGTGTCCCAGCTTCGCATGAAACACGCCATGAGGCGCAGGGAGTTGAGTCGCGGCCCCGGCAGGGGTGACAGGGGCTCCTGGGGCGGGAGGAGAGAGGCGATCAGGGGCACCGGGATCACGGTGTCCGGTGCAGGACCGTCCGCTGGACCTGCTCGAAGACGTCGGTGAGCGCGGGGTTGCCCGCCGCCTGCGCGTGCGCCGGATTGAGCAGCAGGAGCAGCAGGGTGACGAAGGCGAGGGCCGGCAGCGCGAGGGCCCACCAGGGGAGGTGGATGTCGATGCGGCCCTTGGTCGCCGGGTGGTGCCGGGTTTGCGTAGGGGCCGACATGCCGCCTCCGTGGGTCTTCGAGGTTCTCCGTGGGCCGCGTCCTCGCGGCCACAACTCGAAGTTACGGAACACGGGGCCCTCAACCCATCCGGTGATCCACCCACTTGACCCTGACACTCACCCCCTAGGGGATGGTGGGGCTAGCACCACCATCGACGGCCGGGGTGCCCCAGGGGTCCCGCGGGACCCCGTGGCAGCACGCCGGTCAGGGTGAGGCGATCGTCGCGATGATGCCGATGATCACGGTGATGGCGAGGAACGTGCCGAAGACGAGAAGCATCTTCTTCTGGCCGTTCTGGGGGTTCGGATCGAGCACTGGCATGGGCCCAGTCTCCCACTGCTCGCCCGCGCTCCCCCGGGTGGGGTCACCGGTCGCCGTCCCGAGGGCGCGGGCTCAACGCTGGGTCCGGCGCTCGGCCTCGTCCTCCACGGTGCGGTCGCGGCCCGCTACGAGGCCCACCGCGATCTGCGGGATCATCAGCCCCGCCATGAGCGCGAGGGGCAGCCCCCAGCCGCCGCTGTGCTGGTAGAGCACGCCCACCAGGAGCGGTCCTGGTATGGAGAGCAGATAGCCGGCGCTCTGCGCGAAGGCCGAAAGCTTGGCCACGCCGGCCCCGGTCCTCGCCCGCATGCCGACCATGGTGAGGGCCAGCGGGAAGGCGCAGTTGGAGATGCCGAGGAGCACCGCCCAGGCCCAGGCACCGCCCGCCGGGGCCAGGTAGAGACCCGCGTACCCGGCGAGACCGCAGACGCCGAGCGCGACCACGATCGGCCCCTGGTGCGGCAGCCGGGTGGCGAGGCGGGGTATGACGAACGCCAGCGGCACGCCCATCACCATCGTGACGGCGAGAAGCAGGCCCGCGGTGCCGGCGGAGACTCCCGCGTCGCGGAAGATCTGCGCCATCCAGCCCATGGTGATGTACGCGGCGGTGGCCTGGAGCCCGAAGAACACGGCGAGCGCCCAGGCGGTACGGCTACGGGTGATCCGGAGGTCGTCGGCCACGGACCGGGACGCGTCGGCGCCGGTGGTCGGTGTCACGGACTCGGCGCCGATGGCGGGCGCCAGGTGGTCGGCTCCGGTGGCGGCCTTCGTGGAGTGCCTGCCGGTGCCGGTGGCGGCCTTCGTGGAGTGGGAGCCGTCGGCCACCGTCCCCCGTATCCACGCGAGCGGTATCCACGGGAGTACGGCCACTGCCGCCAGCCCCGCCCACACCGTGAGCCCGGACCGCCAACTGCCGCCCAGGGCGTCGGTCATGGGCACGGTGACCGCCGCGGCCGCCGAGGTGCCGAGCGCGAGGGCCATCGAGTAGAGGCCGGTCATGGAGCCGACCCGGTCCGGGAACCAGCGCTTGACGATCACCGGCATCAGCACGTTGCTGACGGCGATGCCCATCAGCGCGAGCGCGGTGGCGGCGAGGAAGCCGGGCGTGCCACCGGCGTACGGCCGGATCGCCAGGCCCGCCGCGATGGCGACCATGCCGGCGCAGACGACGGCTCCGGGCCCGAAGCGGCGGGCGAGCCGCGGCGCCATGACCCCGAAGGCCGCGAAGCAGAGGGCCGGCACGGAGGTGAGCAGCCCCGCGACGCTGCCGCTCATGCCGAGCCCGTCGCGGACCTCTTCCAGCAGGGCGCCGAGGCTCGCTATCGCGGGGCGCAGGTTGAGGGCGGCCAGGACGATCCCGGCGACCATCAGTCGGGTCCTCCACGCGCGCGTGGGCGGCGTGCGGTCCGCGGGCTCCGTCCCCGTGCCCGCGGAACTGCGTATGGGTGTGGACGGCATCGCCCGGGTCTCCTCGCTTACCATGTCACCCATCATAGAATCATGGGATGATTGGCTGTCCAATCCCCCGCGTAGTCCCTTGCGTTAGTCTCCGGAGCCTCCGGCCCCGCACGAAGGACCGTCATGCCGCTGAGCCACCCCCGCCGTTCGGCACTGTCCGAGCAGGTCATCGCCGAGCTGCGGAACCAGATCACCTCGGGCGAGTGGGCGGTGGGCTCCCGCATCCCGACCGAACCGGAACTGGTCGAGCAGCTGGGCGTCGCCCGTAACACGGTCCGCGAGGCCGTCCGCGCGCTCGCGCACAACGGCCTGCTCGACATCCGGCAGGGCTCGGGAACCTACGTGGTGGCCACCAGCGAGCTGGCCGGCGTCATGCACCGCCGCTTCGCGGACGCCGACCCCCGGCACATCGCCGAGCTGCGCTCCACCCTGGAGTCCAGCGCGGCGAAGCTGGCCGCCGAGCGGCGTACCGAGCGCGACCTCAAGCAGCTCGACAGCCTGCTCGTACGTCGTGAGGAGGCCTGGGAGTCGGGTGACGCGGAGGCCTTCGTGGCCGTCGACGCGACGTTCCACCTGGCGGTGGTGGCCGCGTCCCACAACGACGTCATGACGGCGATGTACGCGGACCTGGGCGAGGTGCTGCGCGACTGGCTGCGCGAGGACATCGGCGAGGAGCTGACGCCGGAGACGTACATGGACCACGCCCGGCTGGTGGACGCGATCCGCGTCGGCGACGCGGAGGCGGCGGCCTCGGAGGCCGCGGGCTATCCGTTCCTGTGCCGTCCGGGGCGGCCCGCCTCGTGAGCGGGCCGGGTATCACCGGTGGCGCCGCGCGTACGGCGCGCGCCGTGCGTCACTTCTGGTGACTTACCCAGACCGAGCGCACTTCCTTCCAGCAGCGGCCCGTCAGCCGTACGGTCTCGGCGGGGCCCGCGCCGACCGGGACTCCGTCGCTGTCGATGTCCCACCAGCGCTCGCACTCGACGTGCAGGCTGACCCGGTCGGTCTCCGGATACGGGTTGTGGCAGTGGACGGTCACCCGCGAACCGTCGACGGCGGTGCGGCAGGCGGCACCGAAGGGCCTGACGTCGTCCACGCGCGCGTGGAGGGTCGTTCCCGCGGAATGGGAGGCCGCGTCCCAGGGCATCGCGACCAGAAGTGCCAGGGCGGCAGGCACCGGGGCGAAACGGTGTGACAGGCGCACAAAGGAGACCTCCTCGACCATGCTGGGGAGGGAACCGTGTACTCCAGGGTGCGCGGCCAAGTGCCCGGTCCGCCCGGCCGACAGGGCCTAACGGGTGACGCCCCGCTCCCCGCGCGCTGCGGGAGACGGGGCGTCGTCGACGTAGCGCCGCGCGAGGTCACGCACCGATCGCGTGCAGACCGCCGTCCACGTGGATGATCTCGCCGGTGGTCTTCGGGAACCAGTCGCTCAGCAGGGCGACGACACCGCGGCCGGCCGGCTCCGGGTCCTTGAGGTCCCACTCCAGGGGCGCGCGGGTGTCCCAGACGGCGGCGAGCTCGCCGAAGCCGGGGATGGACTTGGCGGCCATGGAGCCGATGGGTCCCGCGGAGATGAGGTTGCAGCGGATGTTCTGCTTGCCCAGGTCGCGCGCCATGTAGCGGCTGGTGGCCTCCAGGGCGGCCTTGGCGGGGCCCATCCAGTCGTACTGCGGCCAGGCGTACTGCGCGTCGAAGGTGAGGCCGACCACCGAGCCGCCGTTCTGCATCAGCGGCAGGCAGGCCATGGTCAGCGACTTCAGGGAGAAGGCGGAGACGTGCATGGCCGTGGCGACCGACTCGAACGGGGTGTTGAGGAAGTTGCCGCCGAGGGCGTCCTGCGGGGCGAAGCCGATGGAGTGCACGACGCCGTCGAGGCCACCCAGCTCCTCGCCGACCAGGTCGGCCAGGCGGGCCAGGTGCTCGTCGTTGCTGACGTCGAGCTCGATGACCTTGGTGGGCTTGGGAAGCTTCTTCGCGATGCGCTCGGTCAGCGTGGGCCGCGGGAACGCGGTCAGGATGATCTCCGCGCCCTGCTCCTGGGCCAGCCTGGCGGTGTGGAAGGCGATGGAGGACTCCATCAGCACACCGGAGATCAGGACGCGCTTGCCCTCGAGAATTCCACTCATGGTGATCAGTGACCCATGCCCAATCCGCCGTCGACGGGAATGACGGCTCCAGTGATGTACGAGGCGTCGTCCGAGGCGAGGAACCGCACCGTCGCGGCGATCTCCTCCGGTCGCGCGTAGCGGCCGAGCGGCACCTGCTTCACGATGCCCTCGCGCTGCTCGTCGGTGAGCGCCTTGGTCATGTCCGTGTCGACGAAACCGGGCGCGACGACGTTGAAGGTGATGTTGCGCGAGCCGAGTTCACGGGCGAGCGAGCGAGCGAACCCGACCAGGCCGGCCTTGGAGGCGGCGTAGTTCGCCTGGCCCGCGGAGCCGAGCAGGCCCACGACCGAGGAGAGCAGCACGACACGGCCCTTCTTGGCGCGCAGCATGGCGCGGTTGGCCCGCTTCACCACGCGGAAGGTGCCCGTGAGGTTGGTGTCGAGGACGGACGTGAAGTCCTCCTCGGACATGCGCATCAGGAGCTGGTCCTTGGTGATGCCCGCGTTGGCGATGAGCACCTCCACCGGACCGTGCTCGGCCTCGATCTCCTTGTAGGCCTGCTCCACCTGCTCGGTGTCGGTGATGTCGCACTTCACCGCGAGGCAGCCCAGCTCGACGAGGGCGGCCGGCGGCTCCCCGGAACGGTATGTGATCGCGACCTTGTCGCCGGCCTCGGCGAACGCGCGGGCGATGGCGAGGCCGATGCCCCGGTTGCCTCCGGTGACGAGAACCGAGCGGCTCAACGGATCACCCTTTCGATAACGGTCCGAAGCCCCTGCGGGACAGGCGCCTTACTCGAAAACCTATCGGTCCCGCCCGGCTTGCGGAGAATCGGGCACCGACAGTGGCTCACTCCGCGACCTGTCGGGTCTCTACAGAAAGCCGTGGCCGGCCGGGCCGAAATCCCGTGGTCGGCGGGGCGGAAGCCGGGCCGACGGCACGAAAGGTGTCGCAGGTCAACGGAAAGGCGTGGCCTTCGGCCCCGCCCGCGCGACATGATCGGACCGACAGGCCACGACAGCAGGGAGACCTCCGTGCCTCATTCCATCGACGAAGCCTTCACGGCCCTACCGCTGCGCGCCCTGGCCGACGCCGCGCTCGCGCGGGCCCGTGCTCTCGGCGCCGACCACGCCGACTTCCGGTTCGAGCGGGTGCGCAGCGCGGCCTGGCGGCTGCGGGACGCCAAGCCCGCCGGTTCCTCGGACACCACGGACCTCGGGTACGCGGTGCGGGTGGTGCACGGCGGCACCTGGGGGTTCGCGTCGGGGGTGGATCTGACGATGGACGCGGCCGCGAAGGTCGCGTCGCAGGCCGTCGCGATGGCGAAGCTGTCGGCCCAGGTGATCAAGGCGGCCGGATCCGCCGAGCGGGTCGAGCTGGCGGACGAGCCGGTGCACGCCGAGCGGACGTGGGTCTCCGCGTACGAGATCGACCCCTTCTCCGTACCGGCCGAGGAGAAGGCCGGGCTGCTGGCGGAGTGGAGCGCGCGGCTGCTGGCGGCCGACGGTGTCAGCCATGTCGACGCCTCGCTGCTGACCGTGCACGAGAACAAGTTCTACGCCGACACCGCCGGCACCGTGACGACGCAGCAGCGCGTCCGGCTGCACCCGCAGCTGAACGCGGTCGCCGTCGACGAGTCCAGCGGCGAGTTCGACTCGATGCGGACCATCGCGCCGCCGGTCGGCCGCGGCTGGGAGTATCTGACGGGCACCGGCTGGGACTGGGACTCCGAACTCGCCCGGATCCCGGAGCTGCTCGCCGAGAAGATGCGCGCCCCGAGCGTCGAGGCGGGCCTGTACGACCTGGTCGTCGACCCGTCGAACCTCTGGCTGACCATCCACGAGTCGATCGGTCACGCGACCGAGCTGGACCGGGCGCTGGGCTACGAGGCCGCGTACGCCGGGACCTCCTTCGCCACCTTCGACCAGCTCGGCAAGCTGAGGTACGGCTCCGAGCTGATGAACGTCACCGGCGACCGCACCGCCGAGCACGGCCTCGCGACCGTCGGCTACGACGACGAGGGCGTCGCCGGACAGTCCTGGGATTTGGTGAAGGACGGCACCCTGGTCGGGTACCAGCTGGACCGGCGGATCGCGAGGCTCACCGGGTTCGAGCGGTCCAACGGGTGCGCGTACGCCGACTCCCCCGGCCATGTGCCGGTGCAGCGCATGGCGAACGTGTCGCTCCAGCCGGATCCCGCGGGCCTCTCCACCGAGGACCTGATCGGAAGCGTCGACCGGGGCATCTACGTGGTCGGCGACCGGTCCTGGAGCATCGACATGCAGCGCTACAACTTCCAGTTCACCGGGCAGCGGTTCTTCAGGATCGAGAACGGCCGGATCACGGGCCAGCTGCGCGACGTCGCGTACCAGGCGACGACCACGGACTTCTGGGGATCGATGGCGGCCGTCGGCGGACCGCAGACGTACGTACTGGGTGGCGCCTTCAACTGCGGCAAGGCCCAGCCGGGCCAGGTCGCGGCGGTCTCGCACGGCTGCCCGTCGGCCCTCTTCAAGGGCGTCAACATTCTCAACACCACGCAGGAGGCCGGTCGATGAGCACGACGTCTCGTACGAACAAGCCGCACGAGGTCGTCGAGCGCGCCCTCGAACTCTCCCGTGCCGACGGCTGCGTGGTGATCGCCGACGAGGAGTCGACCGCGAACCTGCGCTGGGCGGGCAACGCGCTGACCACCAACGGCGTCACGCGCGGGCGCACGCTCACCGTCATCGCCACCGTCGACGGCCGCGAGGGTACGGCCTCGGGGGTCGTCTCGCGTTCCGCCGTGATGGCCGACGAGCTGGAGCCCCTGGTGCGCGCCGCGGAGGCAGCGGCGCGGAGCGCGGGTCCCGCCGAGGACGCCCAGCCCCTGGTCTCCGGGGTGCCGGAGTCCCCCGACTTCACGGACGGGCCCGCCGAGACCTCGTCCGCCGTGTTCGCCGACTTCGCGCCGGCGCTCGGCGAGTCGTTCGCCCGCGCGCGCGGGGGCGACCGCGAGCTGTACGGGTTCGCCTACCACGAGCTCGTGTCCAGCTACCTCGGTACGTCGACGGGGCTGCGGCTGCGCCACGACCAGCCCAAGGGCACGCTGGAGCTCAACGCCAAGTCACCGGACCGTACGCGTTCGGCGTGGGCCGGGCGGGCGACGCGGGACTTCAAGGACGTCGACCCGGCGGCGCTGGACGCCGAACTGGCCGTACGGCTGGGATGGGCTCAGCGGCGTATCGAGCTGCCCGCCGGGCGGTACGAGACGCTGCTGCCGCCGACCGCCGTCGCGGACCTGATGATCTACCAGCTGTGGTCGGCGTCGGCCCGGGACGCGGCCGAGGGCCGGACGGTGTTCAGCAAGCCCGGTGGCGGGACCCGTGTCGGCGACAGGCTCACGGAGCTGCCGCTGACCCTGCGCAGCGACCCGAACGAGCCGGGGCTGGAGACCGCGCCGTTCGTCCTCACGCACTCCTCGGGCGACGACGCGTCCGTGTTCGACAACGGGCTGCCCCTCAAGGCGACCGACTGGGTCGGCGAGGGCGAGCTGAAGCACCTGACCAGCACCCGGCACAGCGCCGGCGTGACGGGACTCCCGGTGGCGCCGTCGATCAGCAACCTGATCCTGGACGGCGGCGAGGACCGCTCGCTGGACGAGATGGTCGCCGCCACCGGGCGCGGCCTGCTGCTGACCTGCCTCTGGTACATCCGCGAGGTCGACCCGGCGACCCTGCTGCTGACCGGGCTGACCCGGGACGGCGTCTACCTCGTGGAGAACGGCGAGGTGGTCGGCGAGGTCAACAACTTCCGGTTCAACGAGTCGCCGGTGGGCCTCCTGGGGCGGGCGACGGAAGCCGGGCGCACGGAGAAGACGCTGCCCAGGGAGTGGAGCGACTGGTTCACCAGGGCCGCGATGCCCGCCCTGCGGGTGCCGGACTTCAATATGAGCTCTGTCAGTCAGGGCGTATAACCTCGTACCAGATTCGCGGCTCGTCACTCCCTTCGCGAGCCGCTCGTGCACGACCTCCGAGGAGACAAGAGAACCGTGACGGACATCGTCGACGAGCTGAAGTGGCGGGGGCTGTTCGCCCTGTCCACCGACGAGGACGCTTTGCGCAAGGCGCTCGCGGACGGTCCCGTCACCTTCTATTGCGGCTTCGACCCGACGGCGGCCTCACTGCACGTGGGTCACCTGGTGCAGGTGCTCACCATCCGCCGGCTTCAGCTCGCGGGGCACCGGCCGCTCGCCCTGGTGGGCGGTGCGACCGGTCAGATCGGCGATCCCCGGCCGACGGCGGAGCGCACGCTGAACGACCCGGAGACCGTCGCCAACTGGGTGAGCCGGCTGCGCGCGCAGATCGAGCCGTTCCTGTCCTTCGAGGGCGAGAACGCCGCGGTGATGGTGAACAACCTGGACTGGACGGCGGGCCTGTCCGCCATCGAGTTCCTGCGGGACATCGGCAAGCACTTCCGCGTCAACAAGATGCTCACCAAGGACTCGGTCGCCCGGCGCCTGGAGTCCCAGGAGGGCATCAGCTACACGGAGTTCAGCTACCAACTGCTCCAGGGCATGGACTTCCTGGAGCTGTACCGACGGTACGGCTGCACGTTGCAGCAGGGCGGCAGCGACCAGTGGGGCAATCTCACGGCGGGGCTCGACCTGATCCACCGCCTGGAGCCCGAGGCCGAGGCGCACTGTCTGGCGACGCCGCTGATGGTCAAGGCGGACGGCACCAAGTTCGGCAAGACCGAGGGCGGCGCCGTCTGGCTCGACCCGGAGATGACGACGCCGTACGCGTTCTATCAGTTCTGGCTGAACGTGGACGACCGGGACATCTCGACGTACATGCGCATCCTGTCCTTCAAGTCCCGCGCGGAGCTGGAAGAGCTGGAGAAGCAGACCGAGGAGCGCCCGCAGGCCCGTGCGGCGCAGCGCGCGCTCGCGGAGGAGCTGACGACGCTGGTGCACGGCGCCGACCAGACGACCGCCGTGATCGCCGCGTCAAGGGCCCTCTTCGGGCAGGGCGAGCTGGCCGAGCTGGACGAGAGGACGCTGACCGCGGCCCTCTCCGAGGTGCCGCACATCCAGGTCGCCGAGGCGGGACCCGTGGTGGACCTCTTCGCGGAGGTCGGCCTGGTGGCCAGCAAGTCGGCCGCGCGCCGCACGGTCAAGGAGGGCGGCGCGTACGTGAACAACACGAAGGTCCCCGCCGAGGACGCGGTCCCCGCCAAGGAGGACCTGCTGCACGGGCGCTGGCTGGTCCTGCGCCGGGGCAAGAAGAACCTGGCGGCCGTGGAGGTCACGGGAGGCTGAAGCCTGCGAATACGGCGATGGGGCGGGCCTGTGGAAGGCCCGCCCCATCGCCGTACGCACGGACGCTCAGGCCCGCTGTTTGTTGCCTCGCACCGCCATGTAGGCCATGTCGCCCAGGAAGACGATGACGAGGGCCGCCACCAGCTGAAGGGCGTGCCGGCCCCAGTCGATGCCGCTCGTCTCGTCGATCCCGATGGCCCGTGCGATCGCGTTGCCGACGATGGCTCCGATGATGCCGAAGACGGTGGTCAGCCAGAGTGGGCTGTGCTGTTTGCCCGGCAGGATGGCCTTTGCCAGCAGACCCAGCACGAACCCGACGATGATCGCCCACAACCAGCCCATGGCTGCCTCCTAGTACGGCTCTACGCAAGCATTACGCTCAGTGTCGGACCGTTCGCCGTACGGCGCATGTCGGGCGGAGCCATACGCGGTACGACGCATCAGGTTCGGCCCGCCGGGACAGGCCCCGGTCTCGAAGACGACGCAGCCACGGCGTAACGTGGACGCCGTTCGGGCCTGCCTCCCTGACCGGGTCCGGCACTGGGTACGGGCCGGGGAGAGTCCGACACGGGCGGGTGGTGGAAGGTGCTGCGGAAGCAGAGCAAAGGTCAGGTCTACCGGATCACCGGGGCCAGGCAAGGACTCGACGAGGACGTACGCGGCAGACAGCGCCGCTATGTGATCTGGATGTCCTTCCGCACGGTCTCCGTGGTCCTCGGCGCCAGCCTCTGGAACGTCGAGCGCCATGTCGCCATCGTCGCCCTGGTACTGGGCCTGCTGCTCCCGTACGTCTCCGTGGTCATCGCCAACGCGGGCCGTGAGAACGTGCCGTCGATGCCCTCGACGTTCGTCGCCGCACCCACCCGTCCGATGCTCGCGCCGCCGCGTCAGGAGGGCTTCGCGGAGCCCGTGGCGGAGAACGTCACGGGCGACTCCGGGGTGCGGTCGCGGGCCGAACCGTATGAGCCGGGCTGACTTCGGCGCCGCCCGCACGGCCCTGGAGCCGGCCACCGGGGGTCCCCCGGAAGCGGAATCCAAACGTGCGCCAAGCTCAAGAAAAGCTCAGATCAATCATGTTGTTCAGGTGCCAGGCACCGGGTCCCCCGTGACATACTTCGTACGCGCTCCGCATCCCCCGTCGGAGCGACGGACCGACGCCGGGCAGCTCCCCCCGTGGCTGCTCGGCGTCGCCTTTTCGGGGCACTTTCCGGAGGCGTTTCCGGAGCGGATTAGGGTGGGGGCGTGACGTTCCCGCTCTTCCCCGATGCCGCCCCCTCCACTCCCCAGTGCTCGGCCAAGGCCTGCCGCGCCGACGCGGAGTGGGTGCTCGCGTGGAACAACCCCAAGCTGCACACTCCGGAGCGCCGCAAGACCTGGCTCGCCTGCGAGGAGCACCGTGAGCACCTCTCCAAGTTCCTCGGTGTGCGCGGGTTCCTGAAGGACGTGGTGCCCCTGGCCGAGTGGGAGTCCGGCGAGTCCGAGGAGTCCGGGGAAGCCCACCGGCCGTAGGGGTCCGCCGCCGGGCAGGCAGTCGCCGACGGCCGGTACGGACCCGGTCAGCCGCCGATCGCCGACATCGGCCGCTCGGGCTGGAGGAACGACGGGTCGTCCAGGCCGGAGCCCGCCTTCTTGCCCCACATCGCGACCCGCCAGATGCGGGCGATCTCCTCGTCACCGGCGTCCGAGCGCAGGGCCGCGCGCAGGTCGGTCTCCTCGGACGCGAACAGGCAGGTGCGGACCTGGCCGTCGGCCGTGAGGCGGGTGCGGTCGCAGGCGGAGCAGAACGGGCGGGTGACCGAGGCGATCACACCGACGCGGTGCGGGCCGCCGTCGACGAGCCAGCGCTCGGCGGGCGCGGAGCCGCGCTCGGCGGCCCCCTCCTCGGTGAGCTCGAAGCGGGTGCGCAGCGAGGTGAGGATGTCACCGGCGGTGACCATGCCCTCGCGCTTCCAGCCGTGCTGGGCGTCCAGGGGCATCTGCTCGATGAACCGCAGTTCGTAGTCGTGCTCGACGGCCCAGGCCAGCAGGTCCGGGGCCTCGGTCTCGTTCAGACCCGGCATCAGGACCGAGTTGATCTTGACCGGGGTCAGGCCGGCCTCCTGGGCGGCTTCGAGACCGTCGATGACGTCCTTGTGGCGGTCCCGGCGGGTGAGGGTCTTGAAGACGTCGGGGCGCAGGGTGTCCAGCGAGACGTTCACCCGGTCCAGGCCCGCCGCCTTCAGCGCGGCGGCGGTGCGCTTGAGGCCGATGCCGTTGGTGGTGAGGGACATCTGTGGGCGCGGCTCCAGGGCGGCGACCCGCTCGACGATGCCGACGAGGCCGGGGCGCAGCAGGGGTTCGCCGCCGGTGAAGCGGACCTCGGTGATGCCGAGGTCCGTCACGGCTATGCCGATCAGGCGGACGATCTCGTCGTCCGTGAGGAGGTCGGGCTTCGCCAGCCACTGGAGGCCCTCTTCGGGCATGCAGTAGGTGCAGCGCAGATTGCACCTGTCGGTCAGTGAGACTCTCAGGTCGGTGGCCACCCGGCCGTACGTGTCGATGAGCACGTGGGCCCCCTCCCTCGTTTCCGATCAGAATTCTCCGACACCGACGAGCCTACGTGACGGGTCCGACAGTGGGCCCGGGTCCGATCACACGAGACACGGCGCGGCCGCGTCGTAGGGATCTACAACGCGGCCGCGCCGTACTCGGCGGGAGGGGCTCAGTGGGCTCCGGTGCCGGTGAGGGACCGGACCTCCAGCTCGGCGTACTTGCCGGTGTCCGGCTCCTCCTTGGAGAGGATCGTGCCGAGCCAGCCCAGCAGGAAGCCGACCGGGATCGAGATGATGCCGGGGTTCTCCAGCGGGAACCAGTGGAAGTCGACGTCCGGGAACATCGAGGTGGCCTTGCCCGAGACGACGGGCGAGAACAGCACCAGGCCGACCGCCGTGGTGAGACCGCCGTAGATCGACCAGAGCGCGCCCTGCGTCGTGAACCGCTTCCAGAAGAGGCTGTAGAGGATCGTCGGCAGGTTGGCGGAGGCGGCGACCGCGAAGGCGAGCGCGACCAGGCCGGCGACGTTCAGGTCACGGGCGAGGGCGCCGAGGCCGATGGAGACGACACCGATGGCGACCGTGGCGTACCGGGCGGCCCTGACCTCTTCCTTCTCGGTGGCCGTGCCCTTCTTGATGACGTTCGCGTAGATGTCGTGCGCGAACGAGGAGGACGAGGCCAGGGTGAGGCCCGCGACGACCGCGAGGATCGTGGCGAAGGCGACCGCCGAGATGGTGGCGAGCAGGATCGCGCCCCAGGCGGAGTCGACGCCGCCCAGATGGAGGGCGAGCAGCGGTGCCGCCGTGTTGCCCGCCTTGTTCGAGGCGATGATCTCGTCCTGCGAGATGAGCGCCGCCGCTCCGAAGCCGAGCGCGATGGTCATCAGGTAGAAGCCGCCGATGATGCCGATCGCCCAGTTCACGGACTTCCGCGCGGCCTTGGCGTTCGGGACCGTGTAGAAGCGGATCAGGATGTGCGGCAGGCCCGCGGTGCCCAGTACCAGCGCGATGCCCAGCGAGATGAAGTCGATCTTCGAGGTGGTCGTCAGGCCGTATTTGAGGCCCGGTTCCAGGAAGGCCGAGCCCTTGCCGCTGTTGCTGGCGGCCGAGCCGAGCAGGTCGGAGATGTTGAAGTTGAACTTGAGCAGCACCAGGAAGGTGATGAGCAGGGTGCCGCCGATGAGCAGGACGGCCTTGACCATCTGGACCCAGGTGGTGCCCTTCATCCCGCCGATCGTCACGTACACGATCATCAGGAGGCCGACGAGCGCGACGATGGCGACCTTGCCCGCGTCGCTGGTGATGCCGAGGAGCAGCGAGACCAGGACGCCCGCGCCCGCCATCTGGGCCAGCAGGTAGAAGATCGACACGACGATGGTGGAGGTGCCCGCGGCGGTACGGACCGGGCGCTGGCGCATGCGGTACGCGAGGACGTCGCCCATCGTGTACTTGCCGGAGTTCCGCAGCGGTTCGGCGACCAGGAGCAGCGCCACCAGCCAGGCGACCAGGAAGCCGATGGAGTAGAGGAAGCCGTCGTACCCGAAGAGGGCGATGGCGCCGGCGATGCCGAGGAAGGACGCGGCGGACATGTAGTCGCCGGAGACGGCGAGCCCGTTCTGGAAGGCGCTGAACTGGCGCCCGCCCGCGTAGAAGTCGGCCGCGTCCTTGGTCTGGCGGCCCGCCCAGACGGTGATGACGAGGGTCGCCACCACGAAGACCGCGAACAGGGAGACGATCAGCGGCCGGTGCTCGCTGGCCTCGCCGGCCGCGAGTACGAACTGGGGGCTCATTCGCCGCCCTCCATCCGGGACTTGATGGCTTCGCCCTTGGGGTCGAGGTTCGCGGCGGAGTAGCGCGCGTACCACCAGGCGATGAGGAACGTGGTGAGGAACTGGGCGAGGCCGAAGACCAGGGCCACGTTGATGTTGCCGAACAGCTTGGTGCCCATGAAGCCGCCCGCGTAGTTCGAGAGCAGGACGTACAGCAGGTACCAGGTGATGAAGCCGACGGTCAGCGGGAAGGCGAAGGAGCGGTAGGAACGGCGCAGTTCACCGAACTCCGCACTCTCCTGCATCTCGACGAACTTCTCGGTCGAGGGGAGCTGGGGATCTGTCTTCGAGGGGGGTGGTGTGTCGGTGGCCACGAAGTCTCCTCGCGTTGCGGGTGCGGTTGCGACGGTGGACGGGGGCGAGCCGGGGCTCGCGGACGGGGACGGGCTGGGCACGGACATGGCTGTTTCTGACCTCACGAATACGTGGATCACGTGGTCCCGACGGCTCTGTCGGGTGCCCACGGGCGTGATCCAGCAGGGGGCTCGATCGTGCTCGGGCTCCCTGTTCAACGTCACGGCGCCACGCATGGGCAGGTTCAACTCGCCGCACTTCTTTCGGAAGTCATCCCCGGAAGTCATTGCTGGCCAGGTCGGGCGGGAGATAGCTTCAGCCTGCACCACTCCGTCATGTACCTGCCCGAGCACCAACCTGTGTTCGGGCAGCACGTTTCTCGGATGATGTGGAGATCCCATGGCTCATCTGCGTTCCAGACGCCGGCTCGCGCTCGCGGTGCCGGTCGTGCTGTCGCTCACCGCTTCGCTCGGTTTCCTGCCGGGGGCCGCGTCGGCCGCCCCTCGCACGCTCACCGCGGCGACGAGTGCGGACGGTCCGGTTCTGCCCTATGTCGTCAACACCAAGGCCGACCACCGCACGGTCGAGTCGGTGAAGAAGGCCATCGCCAGGGCCGGCGGCACCGTCGTCATCGCGTACGAGAAGATCGGTGTGATCGTCGTCCATTCGGCGAACCCGGCCTTCGGCGAGCAGATCCGCGCGGCGCGTGGGGTCCAGTCCGCGGGCGCCACGCGGACGGCGCCGCTCACCGCCGCCGGAACCACCCAGGAGGGCGGGGCGCAACTGCTCTCGGCCACGGACGCCGCCGAGCTGTCGCGGAGTGCCGCGGCGGGCACGGAGCCCCTGGAGGCCGACCAGTGGGACCTGCGGGCGATCGGCGCCGACAAGGCCGCGAAGATCAACCCGGGCAGCAGGAACGTGACGGTCGCCGTGATCGACACCGGCGTCGACGACACCCACCCGGATCTCGCCCCGAACTTCTCCGCCTCGCAGTCCGCGAACTGTGTGGGCGGCAAGCCGGACACGACGTACGGCGCCTGGCGTCCGGTGGACGCCGACCACTACCACGGCACGCACGTCGCCGGTGAGATCGCCGCCGCCCGCAACGACGTCGGGGTGGCGGGGGTCGCGCCCGGTGTGAAGGTCGCGGGCATCACGGTCGCCGAGCCGGACGCCGGACAGCTCTTCTTCCCGGAGAGCGTCGTCTGCGCGTTCGTGTTCGCCGCCGACCACGGCGTCGAGATCACCAACAACAGCTACTACGTGGACCCGTGGCTCTACAACTGCCTCGACGACCCCGACCAGCGGGCGATCGTCGACGCGGTGAACCGGGCCCAGCTGTACGCCCAGAAGAAGGGCACCCTCAACGTGGCCGCGGCGGGCAACTCGGCCGACGACCTCGACGCGGACGCCCTCGTCGACGAGTCGAGCCCCGACGACTCCACGCCGGTGACCCGCACGATCGACCCGCACGAGTGCTTCGACATCCCGACCCAGCTGCCGGGCGTCGTGACGGTGAGCGCGACCGGCGTCAACAGCGCCAAGTCGTACTACTCCAGCTACGGTTACGGCGTCGTCGACGTCGCGGCGCCGGGCGGTGACCGCTACCAGATCCCGGACACGCCGTCGCAGAACGGCCGCATCCTCTCCACGATGCCGAACAACCAGTACGCCTTCCTCCAGGGCACCTCGATGGCGTCGCCGCACGCCGCGGGTGTGGCCGCCCTGCTGAAGTCCAAGTACCCCTGGGCGTCACCGGCCCAGCTCCGGGCGCTCCTCAAGGCCCAGGCGACGAACCCGGGTTGCCCGGCCGGCCCCTACGACTGGAACGGCGACGGTGTCGTCGACGCCACCTGCGTGGGTGGCAAGCAACTGAACGGCTTCTACGGGGCCGGGATCGTCAACGCACTGCGGGCGGTCAAGTAACGCGCCGTCGGTATCCCTGCCGGCGACCGCCCTTGACCGACCGCCCACCGAGCTTCCGCACGGCTCGCACCAACTGGTACCGCGAACGAACTGGAGACACCCATGACAGCGCCTCTCACGCGCTCCCGCCGCGCCATTGCCATCCCGCTGGGGATGGCCACGGTGACCGCACTCGCCTTCCTGCCGAGCGTCAGCGCCTCGGCGGCCGTGCCGCAGGCACCCCGGCAGGCCGCCGCCGACGCGACCGCGCTCAGCTACGTCGTCAACGTCCGCCCCGGGCACGCGCCTTCGGCCACGGTGACGAGGGCCATCAGCGCGGCGGGCGGCACGATCGTGGCGACGTACAAGCAGATCGGCGTGATCGTCGTCCACTCCTCGAACGCCGACTTCGCCAAGACGATCCGTGGCGTACGCGGGGTGCAGTCGGCGGGCAACACGCGCAACGCGCCGCTGCCCGCGCAGTCGACCACCGACGTGGGCACCCCGCGGGCGCTCACCGCCGAAGAGATATCAGAGGTGACGGAGACTCAGGCGGCGGCCGGCCAGGACCCGTTGGAGCCCCTGCAGTGGGACCTGCCCGCCATCAAGGCGGACAAGGCGCACGAGAAGTCGCTCGGCAGCAGCAAGGTGACGGTCGCCGTCATCGACACCGGTGTCGATGACACCCACCCCGACATCGCGCCGAACTTCGACCGCGCCGCGTCGGTCAACTGCGTGACGGGCGCGCCGGACACGGCGGACGGCGCGTGGCGTCCGAGCGCGGCCGAGAGCCCGCACGGCACGCACGTGGCCGGCGAGATCGCCGCCGCCAAGAACGGCGTCGGCGTCACCGGCGTCGCCCCCGGGGTGAAGGTCGCCGGCATCAAGGTGTCCACCACGGCCGGCTACTTCTACACCGAGGCCGTCGTCTGCGGCTTCGTGTGGGCCGCCGAGCACGGCGTGGACGTCACCAACAACAGCTATTACACCGACCCCTGGTACTTCAACTGCAAGAACGACCCGGACCAGAAGGCCCTCGTCGACGCCATCACGCGCGCCTCGCAGTACGCCGAGAGGAAGGGCGCCGTCAACGTCGCCGCGGCGGGCAACGAGAACTACGACCTGGCGGCCGACTCGATCACCGACCCGGTCTCCCCCAACGACGCGACGCCCTCGGACCGGGTGATCGACCCGTCCAAGTGCTACGACATTCCCACTCAGTTGCCCGGTGTCGTCACGGTCGCGTCGACCGGCGCGAAGGGCATCAAGTCGTCCTTCTCCAACCACGGCCTGGGCGTCGTCGACATCGCCGCGCCCGGTGGCGACTCGACGCGCTTCCAGACGCCCGCACCGCCCGCCACCAGCGGCCTGATCCTGGGCCCGCTGCCCGGCGGCGGCTGGGGCTACATGGCCGGTACGTCGATGGCGTCCCCGCACGTCGCCGGTGTCGCCGCCCTCATCAAGTCGACCCACCCGCACGCCTCCCCGGCCCTGGTGAAGGCGCTGCTGTACGCGGAGGCCGACGCCACGCCGTGCACCGACCCGTACGACATCGACGGCGACGGCAAGGTCGACGCGGTGTGCGAGGGCTCGAAGAACCGCAACGGCTTCTACGGCTGGGGCATCGCGGACGCGCTGGACGCGGTGACCAAGTAGGCACCGGGACCGGCTGATCCGGCGGATTCCCGAGAGGGCCGGGCGGCGGTACGCCGCCCGGCCCTCTCGTTCCACCTGCCGGGTCGACATATTGATTCCGTCCACCCGGCATAGTGGCTCCATGACTGCTGAGGACATCGGGGACGCCTGGTCGGCCCTGGGTGGCGACCCCGCCCTGCTCCGCCGGAGCTCGCACGTGGAGCGGGGCGGGGTGCTGGAAGCACGGCTGCCCGTACGGGAGTTGGCGCGGGCCTGCGTGGGCGCGTGCGCTCTCGCGGCCGCCGAGCTGGCGGCGCTGCGGGCCGGCCTCCCGGACGTGCCCGAGGCGCGGGTCGACGACGGCGCCGTCGCGACGGCGTTCGTGAGCGAGCGGCAGCTGCTGATCGACGGACGGGCGCCGGTGAACTTCGCGCCGCTGTCCCGGTTCTGGCGGACCGCGGACGGCTGGGTGCGGACCCACGCGAACTATCCGCACCATCGGGCGCGGCTGCTGAGCGCCCTCGGACTGCCCGCGGACGCGACCGCGGACACCGTCGGCGCGCATCTCGCCGGGCGGTCCGCCCTGGACGTGGAGGACACGGTGTACGCGGCCGGGGGCCTCGCCGTGGCCCTGCGTACGGCGAAGGAGTGGGCGGCGCACGAGCAGGGCGCGGCGGTGGCGGGCGCGCCGCTGCTGAGCCGGGAGCGGGTGGGCGACGCGCCCCCGCGGGCCCTCGGCCCGCTCGACGGTGCTCCCCTGCTGCCGGCGGCCGGGGTACGCGTCCTGGACCTCACCCGCGTCATCGCGGGCCCGGTCGCGACCCGTACCCTCGCCCTGCTCGGCGCCGACGTCCTGCGGGTGGACCCGCCGCGACCGCCCGAACTCCCCGACCAGCACGCCGACACGGGCTTCGGCAAGCGGTCGGCCCTTCTCGACCTCGGCCGCGCCACGGACCGGCGGATCTTCGAGGAACTTCTCGCCGGAGCCGACGTCGTGGTCACCGGATACCGGCCGGGCGCCCTGGACCGGTTCGGGCTGGCCCCCGAGGCACTGGCCGAGCGGCGGCCGGGACTGGTGGTGGCGCAGTTGTCGGCGTGGGGCGCGTACGGGCCGTGGGCCGGGCGGCGGGGCTTCGACAGCCTGGTGCAGGTGGCCACCGGGATCGCGGCGATGGAGGGTTCGGCGGAGCGGCCCGGCGCGCTGCCCGCGCAGGCGCTCGACCACGGCACGGGGTATCTGCTGGCGGCGGCGGTGCTCCGTTCGCTGACCGAGCGGGCGCGGGAGGGCGGCACCCACCTCGTACGGCTGGCGCTGGCGCGGACGGCGGCGTGGCTGGTGAACGAAATCGCCGCGGAACCCGCGCGGGGCTCGTACGATCCGGGACCCTGGCCGGCGGAGACCGACAGCGGTCTGGGACGGCTGCGGTACGCCAGGCCGCCGGTGTGTTTCGCGGGCGGGCCGGACGACTGGGCACGGCCGCCGGGGGTCTGGGGCGCCGATCCGGCGCGCTGGTCCTGAGTCACGGGCGGGCCGCGAACGTACCTGGGGACGGAGTGGCGTTCCGCCAGTTGTTTCCCTGCACTTGCCCGGATCTGTGACGACTGGTGAAGATCTTGAGGTGACGTTGACGAGACCGCCCACCGAGGTGACCGACGCGAGCGGGCCGGCGCGGCGCCCGGCCATCGGACGGGCCGTCGCCCTGCTCGCCCTGCTGGCGGTGGCGGCCCTGATACCCCTGCTCGGCCCGCGCGCCGCGCTGGACGGCACCGGAGAGGCCGCGGCCCCCGGCGCCGGGGGCATCGCCCTGCTGCGCGGGGTGCTGTTCGCGGCGCTGTGCGTCCCCGCGGGGGAACTGTTCGCGGCCCGGCTGGCCCGCCGCGTGCCGGGCGCGCCCCTGGCGGTCGCTCCGCGCAGCTGGGCTCCGTTCGCCGCGGCGACCGGGTTCGTGGCCGCGCTCGGACTCGCCTCGGTCGTGGCCACCGGGAACATGCTGCCCGGCCGGCTCTCCGACATGGACCTCGGCGGGCTCTACCAGACCCGGGACGGCAAGCTCGCGCTCCTGGAGGTCAACGCCTTCGTGGTGATCGGCCTCTGCGCCCTCTACCGTCGCCCCGGCCTCCAGGTGTGGCCGCTGGCCGCGGTGGCCGCCGCGGAGTCGCTGCGGGCCCACCCCACGACGGAGTACAGCCCGCTGGTCGGCTCCGGTCTGACGCTCGTGCACGTGATCTGCGCGGCGCTGTGGACCGGCGGTCTGCTGCACGTTCTGCGGATGCTGCGCGCATGGGGCCCTTCGGACGCGGGGGCCGCGCTGCTCGGCCTCTACGCGCGCGTGGCGGCCGTACTCTTCGCGGCGCTCACCGCGACGGGCACCTGGAGCGCGCTGCGCCGGATGCCGCCGTCGACGGTGTTCGACCAGCTGACGACGACGGCGTACGGGCGCACCCTGCTGGCCAAGTTGCTGCTGGTGGCCGCCGTGGCCGCGCTGGCGCTGTCCGCGCGGCTGAGGCTGCGCCGGGCCACGGACCCGCTCAGTGCCGACTCCCCCGCGCGCGCGGAGGTCGTGGCACTGGGCCTGGTCGTCGTGGTGTCGGGCGTCCTGACGGCCCTGCCGCTGCCGATCAGATGGTGAGGAGCACGCCGCCGGCCGGACGGTGGTGAGCCCGCCGCCGGTCCGCCGGTGCTGAGCGCCCTGCCGGTCGGTCAGACGGTGATGAGCACCTTGAGGGCCGTGCGTTCGTCCATCGCCCTGTAGCCCCCGGGTACGCCCTCCAGACCGACGGTGAGGTCGAACACGGGTGACGGGTCGATGGTCCCGTCGAGGACGTCGGGCAGCAGCTCCGGGAGGTACGCGCGGACCGGCGCGACCCCGCCGCGCAGGGCGACGTTCCGGTCGAACAGCACTCCGAGGTCGAGCCCCGTACCGCTGCCGTGCGGCACCCCGACGAATCCGATGGCGCCGCCGTCCCGGGTGATGTTCACGGCCGTACGCATCGACTGCTCGGTCCCCACCGCCTCGACGACACAGGGCGCGCCCTGGCCCCGGGTCAGTTCGCGGACGGCCTCGACGGCCGCGTCGCCGCGCTCGGCGATCACGTCGGTGGCCCCGAAGCGGCGCGCGATGTCCGTACGCACCTGGTGGCGGCCGAGCGCGATGATCCGCTCGGCGCCGAGCCGCTTGGCGGCCAGCACGGCGCAAAGTCCGACGGCGCCGTCCCCGACGACGGCGACGGTGGCGCCCTTGTGGACCCCCGCGCCCACGGCGGCGTGGTGGCCCGTGCCCATCACGTCGGACAGCGTCAGCAGGGCCGACAGCAGCCGCTCGTCGGAGGCCGCCTCGTTGGGAAGCCGTACGAGGGTGCCGTCGGCGAAGGGAACGCGCACGGCCTCGCCCTGCCCGCCGTCGTATCCCACCGAACCCCAGAAGCCGCCGTGCTCGCAGGAGGTGGTCAGCCCCTCGCGGCAGTAGTCGCACACTCCGTCGGACCACATGAAGGGCGCCACGACCAGGTCGCCGCGCCGGACGCCGGTCACCTCGGAGCCGGTCTCCTCGACGGTGCCGAGGAACTCGTGCCCGATACGCTGCCCCGGCTTCCGGGCCGCCTCGCCGCGGTAGGCCCACAGGTCGCTGCCGCAGACGCAGGCCCGCAGCACCCGAACGACCGCGTCGGTGGGCAGTCGCACCACGGGGTCGGGAACGTCCTCCACCCGCATGTCGTACGGGGCGTGGATGGTGGTGGCGCGCATGGCGAGGGTCCTTCTCGTGCGGGGCGGCGAGGGGTGCGCTCAGAGGGTGGCAGAGCGCGTCCCACCGTACGCCGCTGTCGGCGCCGGACGCGCGCCGAGGGTGCCGAGCACGCCTTTGGCCAGCAGGTACTGGGCGGCGATGTAGGTGAGCATGATCCAGAAGTCCGGCCTGGGGAGCTGCGGCCAGTCGGCGACTCCGGTCGCGATGAGCGTGTCCGAGAGCATGAACAGGGCGCCGCCGAGGCCCGCCACGGGACCGAGCCGGGTCGCGCCGTACGCCATCGCCGTCAGCAGCAGGCTGTACCCGGCGACGGGAACCCGGAGTTCGGCGGGGAGGCCCGGCCACAGGAGGGCGACGGTGGCGGTCAGGGCGAGGGCGTACACGACGGCGAGACGTGCTCCACGCGCGCGTGGAGCACGTCGGAAGAGCGCGAGGTAACAGACATGCCCGGCCGCGAAGGAGGCCATCCCGGCGAGGAAGGCTGGGTCGGCGTCGGACAGCAGGAGGAGGTCGCCGCCCCAGCCGAGGAGCAGGGCGACGACGAGCAGCCTGGGCCCGCCGCGCGCACCCACGTGAGCGGCGAGCAGAGGCATCAGGAGGGGCTTGGCGAGCGTGTGCCCCGCGTCGAGACCGGCGGCCAGCGAACCGAGGTCCACGGCGGCCGCCACGCCGAAGCAGACGAGGAGCACGCGCGCGAGGCGTGGGCTCACGCGACGGGCTCGGTGACCGGGTCAGTCACCGGCTCGGTGACCGGGTCAGTCACCGGTTCGGTCACCGGCGCCTTTGACGCAGTCGTCGGTTTCGGCTGCCAGCCGGGCCCGCCGAAGACCCGCCCCGCGCGCTCGCGCCAGCTCCCCGCCGCTCTCAGGTCCCTGCCGATGGCCGCGTACTCGTGGGTGGCGACGCGCAGCGGGTTGTACGTGGAGATGTTCTTGGTGAGTCCGTAGACGGGCCGCTCGGTCTCGGCGGCGAACGAGCCGAAGAGCCGGTCCCAGACGATCAGGATCCCGCCGAAGTTGCGGTCCAGGTAGCCGCCCTGGGAGGCGTGGTGGACCCGGTGGTGGGACGGCGTGTTGAAGACGAACTCGAAGGCCCGGGGCAGCTTGCCGATGCGTTCGGTGTGGATCCAGAACTGGTAGACGAGGTTCACGGAGGAGCAGAACGCGAGCGCCGCCGGGTGCACGCCGAGGGCGATGAGCGGGACGTAGAAGGGCCAGACCGTCCACGTCGTCCAGGGCTGGCGCAGCGCGGTGGTGAGGTTGAACCTGCGGCTGGAGTGGCGCACGACGTGGCAGGCCCAGAGGACGCGGACGACGTGGTGCCCGCGGTGCGACCAGTAGTAGAAGAAGTCCTGCCCGAGCAGCATCAGCGGGATGGTCCACCACAGGACGGGCACCCGGAGGGGCGTCAGTTCGAAGACCGCGGTGTAGAGGGCGACGATCGGGATCTTCCACAGGAAGTCGAAGGCGAGGCTGCCGAGCCCCATGCCGACGCTCGTCGCGGCGTCCTTCGCCTCGTACCCCGCGGCGTCCTCGTCGGGATGGATCCTGACGCTCACCACCTCGATCACGGTGAGCAGCACGAAGGCGGGTATCGACCACAGCACGACATCGGGCAGGTTCGGCATGGGTGAACCGTAGAACCGCCGGTGGCCTGCGGCTAGGGGTTGTTACCGACAAGTATTACCGGCGGTACGCGCTTGCTTCTTGGCGATCTCCGCCAATGGACAGGACGCTCCGGCCCTGGGCGGGTCCCGGCGGCACGCTCAGACCCCCGTCGCCCCCAGCAGTGCTCCCGCCCCGTACGTCACCGCCATCGCCAGCGCGCCCCCGCCCACATTCCGCAGCACGGCCCGGCGCGCGTCCGCCGCGCCCAGCCGCGCGCTCACCCAGCCGGTGACGACCAGGGCGGCCAGGACCGAGACGACGGTGACGGGCAGCCGCCAGTCGCTCGGCGGGAGGACGATGGCGAGCAGCGGAAGGAGCGCGCCGACCGTGAACGACAAGAAGCTCGCCCAGGCCGCGTGCCAGGGGTTGGTGAGGTCGTCGGGGTCGATTCCGAGCTCCACGCGCGCGTGCGCCCGCAGAGCGTCCCGTTCGGTGAGCTGCCCGGCCGCCTCGCGGGCCACCTCGCGCGTCAGGCCCCGTGCCTCCAGGAGCTCGGTCAGTTCCTCCAGTTCGGCCTCCGGCTGTTCCCGCAGCTCCCGCCTCTCCGTCGCCAGCGCGGCCTTCTCCGAGTCCAACTGGGTGGAGACCGAGACGTACTCGCCGGCCGCCATGGACATGGACCCCGCCAGCAGGCCCGCGAGCCCCGCCGTGAACAGCGCGGAACGGTCGCTGGTGGCGCCCGCGACGCCGACCACGATGCCCGCCGTGGAGACGATGCCGTCATTGGCGCCCAGCACGGCGGCCCGCAGCCAGTTCAGCCGGGAACCGAGGGTGCCGCCGTGGGGTTCGTGGTGCGTGGGTTGCGTCACGTGGGGAGGATCGCACCCCGGGCCCCGCCGTCGGCGTACCGACCCGTCACCACACGCGTACGGAGCCTCCCTTGGCGAACGCCGGGCTCGTCGCGTCCGCCGGTGGCTCTCCCAGCGGCTCCGCCACTTCCGCCACGGTCGGTCCCACCCGCGCGGCGACGGGGTCGAGCAGACCGAGGTCGAAGCCGTACACCCGGGCCGCGTTGCCGCCCACCATGGCCGCGACCTCGTCCCGCGGCAGACCCGCGTACGCGACTCGCAAGCCCTCCCGGGAGTAGGGGTGGGTGCCCTCGTCGTGCGGGTAGTCGCTGCCCCACATGATCTTGTCGAGCCCGATACGGTCCCGCAGCGGCACCTCGTGCGGGCGCATGAAGCTCGCGCCGACCCAGCAGTTGTCGCGCCAGACCTGCGAGGGGCCCTTGCCCATCGAAGCCGCGAGGCCCGCGCCGAACCTGGACTCCGCGGTGGACGACCTGCTCGCCGCGGCGACCAGCCGGCCGTGGTAGTAGTCCAGCATGTCGAGCACGCCCGGGATCCAGCCGGAGCCCTGCTCGGTCAGGACGAGCCGCAGCTCCGGGTGACGGCGGAACGCGCCCCCGAACACCAGGTGCCACAGCGCGCGGTGCGAGAACCACGTCGTCTCCACCATGAAGACCGCACGCGCGGCGGGCTCGTCCCCCAGGGGCGGCGAGGCGGAGCCGGCGTGATGGTTCACCGGCACGCCCAGCTCCGCGCAGACCGCCCAGATCGGGTCGTACGTCGACGAGTAGAGCTCGGGCAGGCCCGACCCCGGCGGGGTGCCGGGCAGCAGGAGCCCGCCGCCGAGTCCCGCGCCGGCGGCCCAGCGGATCTCCTTCACCGCCTCTTCGACGTCGTGCAGGAGGATCTGGAAGACGCCCGCGCGCCGGCCCGGCGCGGCGGCGCAGAAGTCCGCGAGCCAGCGGTTGTGGGCCCGCAGCCCGGCCCATCGTCGCTCGAACTCCGCCGCCGTGGGCGCCGGAGCCATCAGGGAGGCCGACGGGAAGAACGGCGGGATGGTGTTCGGGAAGACGACCTCCGCGACGATCCCGTCCGCCTCCAGCTCCGCGAGGCGCCGCTCGGAGTTCCAGTTCCTGTCTGCCGTGTCGGCGAGGAGGTCCTCGTAGGGGTTGACGTAGGTGGCCGCCCAGTCGTCGAAGTCCTCGTGGTGCTCCTTGGCCAAGTAGGGCCGGTAGTCCAGGAGATCGGCGCCCGCGTGGCAGTCCGCGGAGATCACCGTGTAGCGGTCGCCGGTCATGGGGTCACCCCGAGGGCCGGGAAGTCGTGGTCCGTCAGCCAGTGGCGGCCCACCTCGCGCGAGCGGGCCCAGGACGCCTCGACGGCCGACTGGTCCTCCGGCTGGCCCAGTTCGGCCGGTGTCGGGCCGATACGCCGGGCGAGCGGGGCCAGTTTCTCCGTGTCGAAGCCGAAGACCTCCGCCGCCGCGAGACCGAGCATGCGGCGGGTCTCCCCGACCGGGATGTCGTGGAAGGTCCTCGACAGCCACGCGCGCGTGTCGGGCCAGGTGCCCTCGGGGTGCGGGAAGTCGCTGCCCCAGAGGATGTTGTCGACGCCGATCTCGTAGCGCTGGGCCAGTTCGCGGCGTTTGGTGTTCGTCGCGCAGATGAACACCTGGCGGTCCAGGTACTCGTGCGGGGGCCGTTTCAGCTCGGCGAACGGAGACAGCTTCTTGCCGCCGTGCGCGCCCAGATAGAGCCGGTCCATGAACCAGAGGAGGTTCGGCAGCCACCAGCAACCCGACTCCGCCACCCCGAACCTGAGTCCCGGGTGCCGTTCGAAGACCCCGGCCCAGAGCAGGAACCACAGCGGCCGGGCGGGCCACCAGGTCACCTCGCTGACGTAGATGCCGAGATGGTCGCCGTACTCGTGGCGCGGCGCCGCCCCGGAGTGGGTCACCAGCGGCATCCCGCACTCGGCCGCCGCCGCCCACACCGGGTCGTAACGGCGGTCGTGGTAGGGCGCCTTGTCGACCCACATGGCGGGGATCATCAGGGCGCCGAGCCCGGACTCCTTGGCGCGGTGCACCTCGGCCACGACCCGCGCGACCTCACCGGTGACGGGCAACAGGGCCACCCCGCAGTGCCGTTCGGGGTTGGCTGCCACGAACTCCGCGAGCCAGCGGTTGTGCGCTTGCGCGCCCGCCATGCCGAGTTCCGGGTCCTGGTCGCCGGAGAGGCCGAGGCCCACACCGAAGGGGGCCGCCGTGCGGCTGTCCACCGCGTCCGCGTCGGGGAAGACCACCTCGGCGGCCACCCCGTCGCCGTCGAGCTCCTTGAGCCGCTGCGCGTTGTCCCAACCACCCCTCAGGCCCTCCTCGTTGTCGTGGAACCATTTGTCGGCGAACGCCTCGTTGCGGATGCCGAGCCGCGTCATCTCCTCGCGGCGCGCCTCACGCCCGGCGAGGAAGCCGTCGAAGTCCCGGTGGAACCGGGCGTCCAGATAGGGCCGGTACTCCTCGGTGGGGAGCCCGGCATGGCAGTCGGAGGAGATGATCAGGTACGGGTCCTGGTCGGTCACTGGGGCCCCCTCAGTCCAGGATGAAGTCTTCCAAGTACGACGGATCGGCCCGGTCCAGCATCGACCGCGACCTCGCCCGGATCTGCCGGTCGCTGTGCTCGCTCTCGGGCAGCAGCCAGAAGCGGTTCGCCCGGATGCCGTCCGCCACCAGGTCGGCGACCTGCTCGACCGGCGTGAACCGCACCTCCTGGCCCGACTCCCGCATCGCGGCCTCCCACTGTTCGAGGCTGCGGTACGGCGTCCTCCTGGGCGCCTGTTTCGCGTACCGCGAGGGCCGGTTGCGGTGCGACTCCCACAGGCCGGTGCGGAGCATGTGGGGCCCGGGGAAGAGTACGGAGGCGCCCACCCGCGCGCAGTCCGCCTTCAGATGGGCGTACAGGGACTCGGTCATCGTCACGACGGCCGCCTTGGTGACCGCGTACACGGAGGCGGTGGGCAGCGGGGCGATCCCGCCGTCACCGGACGAGGTGTTGACGACGTGACCGGGCTCCCCCGAGGCGATCATCCGCGGCACGAAGGCCTGGACGCCGTGGAAGACGCCCCAGACGTTGACGGCGAACGCCCACTTCCAGTCGTTCGGGTCGTGCTCCCACATGCGGCCCTCGGCGCCCGAGCCGACACCGGCGTTGTTGCACAGCACATGCACCGCGCCGTACGTCTCGTACACGTCCTCGGCGAGCGCCAGTACCTCCGCGCGCTCCCCGACGTCCACCACGCGCGCGTGCACCTCCGCCCCGTCCTGGCGCAGCCCGGCGGCGGCCTTCTCCAGTGCCGCCTCCTCGACGTCCGCGAGGACCACCTTCAGGCCGTCGGCGGCGAACCGCCGTGCCATCGCGAGCCCGATCCCGCTCGCCGCGCCGGTGACGACGGCGACCTGACCTTCCCGCAGGTCCATCACAGGCTCCCCTCGGGCGGCCCGTCGAGGACCTGCCGGGGATCGTCGTAGCGCTGGTGGACGTACGGCAACAGGGCCTGGGCGTCAACGCGTTCGGCGACCCTGCCGCGCTGGCCGGTGGTCTTCTCGCCGAGGGTGATCTCCACGAGCCGCAGCACGGGGAGGTCGGCGACCGGGTCGTACATCGACTCGCGCAGGACGACGTCCCCGGTGACGCGTTCCAGCCTGCGCACCTTCTCCTCGCGCAGACAGTGCACGAGGACCGGATCGGCGTCGAAGCCCGAACCGTCCACCGCGGGAAGGAACTTGAAGTAGAAGTCGGTCTTCCGGACGAGGCCGGGCAGCGGCAGGTCACCGCTGACGGCTCCGCGTACCTCTACGAACGCGATGCCGTGCCGGGCGAGTGAGGCGCGCACGACGAGACCGTCGCGCTCCAGAGTCACCTCGCCGAGCTTCTTGGGTTCCCCGAAGACCTCGCGCCCGCCGATGAGGGCTCGCTCGTGGGTCATCGGCATGACGAGCGGGTACCAGCCCTCGACGCCCTCGTGCGCGGCGGCGACGGCGAACGAACCGGCGCCCAGCGGGTGTCCGGCCAGGTCGACCCTGCTGATGCTCACTCGCACCAGGGGCCGGCCGGTGGGTTTGAGCGGGGGCGGCAGGACCGCCGCGACCGCGTCCGGGTCGCTCTCCCAGACGGCCACCACGCCGGTGGACCAGATGTCGGGGAGTTTCGAGTTCGCGGTGCGCGCGGCGGCGATCTCCGCCTCGGTCCGCGCCCCGTACCTCACTCGTGCCATGTCTCGTACCGCCCTTCGCAGGCCGTCGTCCACCGGGCGCGCAGCACGTTGGCACCAGGCGGGCCAAAGGTCCATAGCCGTGCGCGTCGGGCTTCGCGCCGGTCCGCCGCGGACCGGCCCCGGCGGAAACCCGCGCAACTCCCGGCGCTCGCCCACCGGCCGGCCCCGGCACCTGCACCTGACGGACCCTCCGAAGCGCGCGGAGTCCGCGGACCGGAGTGTCAGTCGCGACCCGTATTCTCAGTGACCATGCTCGAAGACCTGACGACCGCAGCGTCCCCCGTCTCCTGGCCGGCCGCGTATCCACAGGGGTACGCGGTCGTCGACGTCGAGACCACCGGCCTGGCCCGTGACGACCGGATAATCTCGGCCGCCGTCTACCGGCTGGACGCGCGCGGTGAGGTCGAGGACCACTGGTACACGATGGTCAACCCGGAGCGGGACCCGGGCCCGGTGTGGATCCACGGCCTGACGAGCGACGTGCTCGAAGGCGCCCCGCTCTTCCACGAGATCGCCGAGGAGTTCGCCGTCCGGCTCGCCGACCGCGTGCTCGTCGCGCACAACGCGGTCTTCGACTGGTCGATGATCGCGCGGGAGTACGCACGCGCGGAGCGCGAGGCCCCGGTGCGGCAGCGGCTGTGCACCATCGCGCTCGCCAAGGAGCTGAGGCTCCCGCTGCCCAACCACAAGCTGGAGTCGCTGGCCGCGCACTTCGGAGTCGTACAACAGCGGGCGCACCACGCGCTGGACGACGCGCGCGTGCTGGCCGAGGCGTTCCGGCCGAGCCTGCGGGCCGCCGCGCGGGACGGCGTCCGGCTTCCCCTCCTGGAGTGCCGGCCGCTCACGGAGTGGTCCGCGAGCCCCTCCATCGGGCGACAGGCCGCCGGCGGTTACCCGTCCGGGAGTTGGCGCCCCTCACGCAAGCGCCCCGCCTGCCCCTACCCCAACCCGGGCCGCTACGTCGCGGACCGACCGCTCAGGCAGGGCATGCGGGTCGCCTTCTCCGGGGACACGTCCGTCGACCGTGAGCTGCTGGAGGACCGCGCCGTGGAGGCCGGGCTGCATGTCGCGACGAGTCTGTCCCGGCTCACCAGCCTGCTCGTCACCAACGACCCCGACTCCAGTACGTCCAAGGTGGTCAAGGCCAGGCAGTTCGGGACACCGGTGATCGACGAGGCGGCGTTCGGGCAGCTGCTGCGGGATGTGGAACCGGCCTCGCGGACGTGACCGGGGTGGGCGTCAGACGGGTGATTGCGGGGCGACTCGCCCGGCGCCCGCTCGCCCGCGTCCCGTCGGCGCCCCACCCTGTGGCGCATGGCGAGATGTGAAGTATGTGGCAATGACTACGGCATGTCCTTCGAAGTGCACGCCCAGGGCGCGGTGCACGTGTTCGACTGCTTCTCCTGTGCCATCCACCGGATGGCGCCCATCTGCGAACACTGTCGCGTCCAGATCATCGGCCAGGGGGTCGAGGTCGAGGGCCACTGGTTCTGCGGCGCGCACTGCGCCCGCGCGGAGGGGAGGGTGGGGATCATCGACAAGGCCTGAGCCCCCGTCGGCGGCCGGGCCCCGCGCCCGCCTCGACCCGCACCCCCCTCTTTGCGCCCCACGACCGAGTTGTACGGTCGTGGGGTGTACCGCTTCCTGTTGTCCCGGCAGTGGGTGATTCTCACCCTCGTGGCCCTCGCGCTCATCCCAACGATGATCAAGCTGGGCTACTGGCAGCTGCACCGCCACGAGCACAAGGTGGCGCTGAACACGGTGATCTCCAACTCGCTCGCCGCCACGCCGGTGTCCGCCGAGTCGCTCACCGCTCCGGGCCGGCCGATCGCGCACGACGACCTCTACCGCCGGGTGACCGCGAAGGGGCACTTCGACACCGCGCGCGAGGAGGTCGTCCGCCGTCGCACCGACTCCGACGGCGCGGTCGGCTACCACGTCCTGACGCCGTTCGTCCTGGACGACGGCCGGGTCCTCATGGTCAACAGGGGCTGGATCGCCGCGGACGCCTCGCAGAGCGCGTTTCCCAGGATCCCGGCGCCCGCGAAGGGCGAGATCACCGTCACCGGCAGGCTGAAGGGCGACGAGACGACCGCCGACAGCGGTATCAAGAACGTCCAGGGCCTCCCCGACCGCATGGTCATGCTGATCAACAGCGAGCAGGAGTCGAAACGGCTCGGCGAGCAGGTCCTCGGCGGCTACATCGAGCAGACCGCCCCGGTGCCCAAGGGCGACTCCCCCGAGCTGATCCCCGACCCCGAACACGGCGACATCGGTCCGCACATGGCTTACGCCGTCCAGTGGTGGCTCTTCTCCGCGGGCGTCCCGGTCGGCTGGGTGGTCCTGGTCCGCCGTGAACGCCGCGACCGGGCGGAGGCGGCCGCCACGGCCGCGGCCACCCCGGAATCGGCCCCGGCTCCCGTCTAGGACCCCACCGGGCTCCCGTTCGCCTCCCGTCACCCGGTCGGCTCCCTCCCGGATTGCCCTTCATCCCCGGCGGGAACCCCGCACACGTGCACCGACGCATCGAGGACTACGCGCTCATCGGGGACGAACAGACCGCCGCGTTGGTGGGACGGGACGGTTCCGTCGACTGGCTGTGTCTGCCGCGGTTCGATTCCGGGGCCTGCTTCGCCGCGCTGCTCGGCGACGACAGGCACGGCAAGTGGCGGCTCGCGCCCAAGGGCGCGGGCGACTGCACCCGGCGCGCCTACCGCCCCGGCACCCTCGTGCTCGACACCGAGTGGGACACGGCCGAGGGCTCCGTCCGGGTGACCGACCTGATGCCGCAGCGCGAGGGCGCCCCCGATCTCGTACGCGTGGTCGAAGGGCTGAGCGGCCGGGTGACGATGCGCGGCCTGCTCGGGCTGCGCTTCGACTACGGGCTGGTCGTGCCGTGGATGCGCCGGACGGACGGCCACCATCTGGCGGTCGCGGGACCGGACGCGGTGTGGCTGCGCAGCGAGCCGCCCGTGCGCACCTGGGGCAAGGACTTCCGTACGCACACGGAGTTCACGGTCGCCGAGGGCGAGAAGGTCGCCTTCGTCCTGACCTGGTTCCCCTCGCACCAGCCACGGCCTCCCCTGTGCGACCCGTACGAGGCGTTGGACGCCAGCGTCGAGGAGTGGCGGACGTGGTCGGCACGCTGCCGGTACGACGGCCCGCACCGGGACATCGTGCTGCGTTCGCTGATCACCCTCAAGGCCCTCACCTACGCGCCGACCGGTGGCATCGTGGCCGCCCCCACCACCTCCCTGCCCGAGGAACTCGGCGGCGTCCGCAACTGGGACTACCGCTACTGCTGGCTGCGCGACTCCACCCTCACCCTCGGCGCGATGCTGTCGATGGGCTACCACGAGGAGGCCGAGGCCTGGCGCGACTGGCTGCTGCGCGCCGTCGCGGGCGACCCGGCGGACCTGCAGATCATGTACGGCCTGTCCGGCGAGCGCCGGCTGACCGAGTACGAGATCCCGTGGCTGCCCGGCTTCGCCCGCTCCGGCCCGGTCCGGATCGGCAACGAGGCCGTCGAGCAGTTGCAGCTCGACGTGTACGGCGAGGTCATCGACTCGCTGTCGCTGGCACGGAGTTCGGGCCTGTCCGTCAAACCGCACATGTGGCGGGTGCAGGTCGCGCTGATGGAGTTCCTGCGGACGGCGTGGCGGCAGCCGGACGAGGGGATCTGGGAGGTGCGCGGTCCGCGCCGGCACTTCGTGTACTCGAAGGTGATGGCCTGGGTGGCCGCCGACCGTGCCGTACGCGCCGTGGAGGGCGACCCCCGGCTCGACGGCGACCTGGACGGCTGGCGCGCGATGCGGGACGAGGTCCACCAGGAGGTGTGCGAGCGCGGCTACGACGCCGAGCGGAACACCTTCACGCAGTCCTACGGTTCCCGGGAACTGGACGCCTCCCTGCTGCTCATCCCCCGCGTCGGTTTTCTGCCCCCCGACGATCCCCGGGTGATCGGCACCATCGACGCGGTCCGCGACGAGCTGGGCCACAGCGGCCTCCTGCGCCGGTACAGCGTCGAGGAGAACGACGTGGACGGACTGCCGGGCGGCGAGGGCACCTTCCTGGCCTGCTCGTTCTGGCTCGCGGAGGCCCTGCACCTGATTGGCCGTACGCGGGAGGCGCGCGAGCTGTTCGAACGGCTGGTGGGGCTGGTGAACGACGTGGGGTTGCTCGCCGAGGAGTACGACCCGCTGGCCGGCCGCCAGCTCGGCAACTTCCCGCAGGCGTTCAGCCACATCGGCCTGGTGAACACGGCCCTCGTCCTCTACGGGGGCAAGGGGACAGAATAGGACCCATGGATCTTGGACTGAAGGACCGTGTGTACGTCGTCACGGGCGCCACCCGTGGCCTGGGCAACGCCGCGGCGCGTGAACTCGTCGCCGACGGTGCGAAGGTGGTCGTCACCGGACGCGACGAAAAGTCCGTCACCGCGGCGGCGACCGCGCTCGGGCCCGACGCGTTCGGCGTCGCCGCCGACAACGCGGATCCCGCGGCGGCCGAGCGGCTCGTGGGGGCCGCGCGGCAGCGCTTCGGCCGCTTCGACGGCATCCTGGTCAGCGTGGGCGGCCCGGCGCCCGGGTTCGTCGCGGACAACACCGACGAGCAGTGGACGACCGCCTTCGAGTCCGTCTTCCTGGGCGCGGTGCGGCTGGCCCGGACCGCCGCGGCGGAACTCGGCGAGGGCGGCGTCATCGGGTTCGTGCTCTCCGGCTCGGTGTACGAGCCGATCCCGGGTCTGACCATCTCCAACGGGCTCCGCCCCGGTCTCGCGGGCTTCGCCAAGTCCCTCGCGGACGAGCTGGGCCCGCGCGGCATCCGGGTCGTCGGGCTGCTCCCGTCCCGCATCGACACGGACCGGGCCCGCGAGCTGGACGGCCTCTCCCCGGCCCCGGAAGCCGCCCGCGCCGCCAACGAGTCCCGCATTCCGCTACGGCGCTACGGCACCCCGGCCGAGTTCGGCCGCACAGCCGCCTTCCTGCTCTCCCCGGCGGCGTCCTATCTCACCGGCATCATGCTGCCGGTGGACGGGGGGATGCGGAGCGGGTTCTAGGGGGCGTTTGCGGGGGCTCCTCGGCGTCTCGGCGATGGTCAACTCACGCGCTCCGCGCGGTGTTTGGCCCCGCGGAGGCGTACCTCCGCGGGGAGCGTGGACAGGCCCGCCGAGTCGCGGGCGTGGGCGAGCGCCCGAGTGGTCACCGAGTGCAGCGCGTGGCCGGGGTCGGCGTGCGGCTCCAACAGGAGCTGTACGCGCGCCTCGGGGCCGTTGCGCCGTCCGGTCAGCTGGACCTGCGCCCGCTGGACGCCGTCCAACCGCCCGGCCTCGTCGGCCAGTACGCCCTCCATGGCCCGGCCGCGGAGCAGGGCGCCCTCGCCGTCCCCGGTGTCGACGATCACCTCGGCGAGCCGGCGCCGACGCAGCACCGCCACCAGCCACCACAGGGCGAGCAGGACGAGTACCGCGAGGCCGGCGATGACGACCGGCCAGAACCAGCCCTCGTCCCGCCACCGTGCTCGGTCAGCGTCGCTGACCAGCACGTCGTGCCGCCCGTCGTGGATCCACCACGAAGGCGGACTCGCTCCCAGCCCCACGGCGAGCACGGAGCCGCCGAGGAGTACCAGCGCAAGGCCGGTCACTCCCAGCAGGACACGGTTGACGATCCGCAGCATCCGGCTCACCCCTTCCGTCCCGGACGGCCGACCCTGACCGACAGGGAGGGCGGCCGGGTGAGACCCAGTCCCCTGATGCCGTCGGCGAGGGTGGCGTCCAGGTCGGCTCGTACGTCTTCGAGTTCACGGAAGTGCGCGACGGCCCTGACGTCGGCCTTGGCCCGTCCCATCCGGACGCGGACCGACTGCACCCCGGCGACCTCCATGGCCCGGTCGCGCAGCGCGGTCGCGGCGGCGCCCCGGTGCAGTCCGGCGCGTACGTCGGGGTGCGGGCGGAGCATCGGCAGTACGTCACGCAGCCCCGGCGTCGCCGCCAGGACGATCAGCCAGAGTCCGAGTGCCGCGGCCACTCCGGAGCCGACGAGCACCCAGATGTCGTCCAGGGGGCGTTCGGCGAGCTGCTCGGCCAGCGACCTGCGCCAGTGCATGGCGGGCCGGTCGGCGCGGACCGCCACGACGTCGTACAGGAGGGCACCCGCGCCGAGAAGGACCAGTACCGCGAGAATCCCCGCGGGGACGCGCCGGGCCGACCAGAAGCGGCCCGATCCCCCGGCCGTCTCGTCGAGGACGGGCGGCGGTTCCTCCTCGGCGGCCTTCTCCAGTACGGGCAATCGTCGGGTGGTGCCCTCGGTTTCCTGGGACTCGCTCACTGCGTCCTCCCGTGTGCGCCCGGCGCCTCGTCCAGATGCAGCCGCTCCACCTGGACGGCCACCTCCGGTACTTCCATCCCCGCCAACGCGCCTACCCGCTCAACGACCTGACAACGCACCGCTTTGCACTGCGCGCCGATGTCGGAGGGGTAGGGGAGTTCGAGGCTGACACGGATGCGGGCGGTGTTCTGGTGCACGACCACCGTGGCGTGCGGGGGCACGGCGTCCGGGGGCAGCGCGGCCAGTGCCTCGCGCGCCGCCTGGCCGGCGATCTTCGCCACCACCCGGTCGGCGATCCGGGTCGCACCCCGCTCGGCCGGCTCGATGTCCGTCACGGGCCGCCGTGTCTCACCGAGCCTGCCGGGCTGAGTGGTCACGCGTCACCGCCGCCGGTCTTCGCGGGAACGGAAGAAGTCACCGAGTTCCAGGTCCCCTTCGAGGAACCGCCCGGCGACGAAGCCGACGGCACCGAGGGCGGCCACCAGGAGGAAGGCCCCGAAACCCCCGAAGTACCCGGCGAAGCCCAGCGCCATTCCGGCGATCATGCCGATCACGGCCAAGCTCATGGTGCGCTCCTCAGCGATTCGGTTGCTGCGTCGGGCGGATCGGGGCGCGGCGTGTCACTGGAGCCGGGACTCCGGCTCCTCGTCCTCTTCGTCCGGCAGCTTCACGTCACTGACGGCGATGTTGACCTCGACGACCTCAAGTCCGGTCATCCGCTCGACGGCCGCGATGACGTTCTCCCGCACCGCGTGGGCCACGTCCGCGATCGACACGCCGTAATCGACGACGATCTCCAGGTCGAGCGCGGTCTGGAGCTCACCGACCTCGGCCTTGACGCCCCGGGACACGGACTTCGTACCACCGGGCACCCGGTCCCGCACGGCCCCGAAGGTCCGGCTCAGCCCGCTGCCCATCGCGTGCACGCCGAGTACGTCGCGTGCCGCGAGCCCGGCGATCTTCTCCACGACCCCGTCGGCGATGGTGGTACGCCCGCGGGTCGCGGGGTCACCGCCGCCGCGCTTGGTGTTCTTGCGTGTCCCCAGCGGCTCCCGCTCGCCCTCGGGGGTCTCCGGCCGCTTCCGCTCTGTCATGTCGGTCATCGCCGTACATCCCTTTCGGTCGTCGTCCTTCACCCACAGTAAGCGGGGTCGCGCGCTCGCGCGCCTGGGATGCGGCAGGCTGGAGCAATGACGGTGGACGCGTGGGCTCAGGTGGTACGACATCGGCTCGGGCTCGGCAGACTGCTGCCCCTGGGTGTCGCGGGCGACGGGGTGTGGATCACGGAGGGGGCCGCCGAAGCGGTACTGCGGCGCGCGGCTGCTCCCGTGCGCGGGGTCCGCCTCGGCACACTCCGAATCGCCCTGGCGGACCCCGAGCGGTCGCGGGACCCGGCGGTGCCCGCGCCACCGAGCGCGCTGCCGCCCGGCCCGCTGCGCGTCAGCGCGGAGTTCACGGCCTGGGCGGATCCCACCGCCCCGGACGCCGAACCGCTCCCCACGACAGCGGCCCGGCTGCGCGTGGCCCTGGCCGAGGCGGCGACGGAGGGGCTCGGTCTGACGGTCACGGAAGTGGATCTGCGGGTGACGGGGTTGCCAGCGGAGGACCAGGAAACCGCCGCCGTACGCCCGGCTGACGTACGCCCAGCTGACCTACGGCCGGCTGACGTACGCCCGGCCGCCGAGCCGACCGGCGCCGACGAGGCACGGGTGGCCGCGGCGGCGCTTTCCGTCCCGGGTGTCACCCATCTGACTGACGCCCTGGGCCGGTCGGTGCACATCGAGGACGGCGGCCCTGCCGGCGGCGACGCTCTGCCACGCCGTCACGTCCGCGTGGAACTGGCGGTCTCGGGGCGCGCCGCCGAGGTGGCACGTGAGGTCAGGAGAGCGGTCACCGACTCACTGCCGGACAGCCCCTCGGTGGCGGTCGTGGTGACGTCCGCCCACTAGACCGGTGTTCCCGGGGATCCCCGGGGTCCAGCGACGGTCTCAGTCGCTCACCCCGGCGAGATCCCGCAGCCGACGGGCCTGTGCGGCGCGCTCGGCGCCGCGCTGCTCCTCGTACGTGCGGCCCTGGACACCGTGCAACAGCGCCTTCGTCTCGATGACGGCGTCGCGGGGTGCGGCGATCAGGGCGCCCACCAGGTCCCGTACGGCGTCGTCGAGCTGGTCGGCGGGCACGGCGAGGTTGGCGAGACCGGTGCGCTCGGCCTCCTCTGCCGTCACGAACCGCCCCGTCGCGCAGATCTCCAGCGCACGGGCATAGCCCACCAGGCTGACCAGTGGATGCGTACCGGTGAGGTCGGGGACCAGGCCCAGGCTCGTCTCGCGCATGGCGAACTGCACGTCGTCGGCGACGACGCGCAGGTCACAGGCGAGGGCGAGCTGGAACCCCGCACCGATGGCGTGCCCCTGCACGGCGGCGATGGACACGATGTCGTTACGCCGCCACCAGGTGAACGCCGCCTGGTACTCGGCGATGGTCGCGTCGAGTTCGGTGTCGGAACCGCGCGCGAGGTCGATGAACGACGGTTCGCCGTCGAAGCCCTCGGGCGTGAACGCCTGCCGGTCGAGGCCGGCGGAGAAGGACTTGCCCTCGGCACGCAGCACCACCACCCGGACGGTGCCCGGCAGCGACTGACCGGCCTGCGTCAACGCCCGCCACAGCGCGGGACTCTGGGCGTTGCGCTTGGGCGCGTTGGTCAGTGTCACCGCGGCGACGGAGTCGTCGATGGTGAGCCGTACGCCGTCCTTGTCGAGTACCGGGTCGAGAGAAGCCATGGACGCCTCCGATGCGTGCGGTCAGTGTGGATGCCGTACGTGGACATCCATAAGTGACTGCACAGTAACCACCCGGTCGATCACGGGACCGACCGGGTGGTCACCACCGAAGCCGATGGGGACGCCCGGCCTCAGGCCGAGGCGGCCTTCTTGCCCCGCGTCGCTCCGCCACGCCCACGAAGGGTGACGCCCGATTCGCTGAGCATCCGGTGCACGAAGCCATACGAGCGGCCGGTTTCTTCGGCCAGCGCTCGAATGCTCGCACCGGAGTCGTACTTCTTCTTCAGGTCTGCCGCGAGCTTGTCGCGCGCGGCGCCGGTTACCCGGCTGCCCTTCTTCAGAGTCTCGGCCACCCGTGCCTCCTCATGGGAAGTGCGCTCTGGACTCTCATGATCACCCCTCCCGCGCTTCATGGCCACCCATTCGGCAAGGTCGGTGAGACAAGGTTTTGACGACAGGAGCCCGTCCCCACGAGCGGAATCATGCATTCCGGCTGCTGTTCTCCATTCGGCCGAACGGGTTCATCCGCGAAGTGCCAGGTCAGAGACGCGAGACGGCCGAGCCCTTGGGAAGAAAGGACTCGGCCGGAAAATCGGTGTAGGACACACGTCGGTACGAGGAGATCTCACACCATTGATGGATCACGGATCGGCCGAATGATCCATACGCAGTGGATCAGTCGTTCGATCAAGCGGCGCTGACCGACGGACGGGGCCCGGTCGGCGGGCGGCCACGGCCCCCGCGGCCCCGGGCACTCCCGGGGCTGCGGGGCTCAGGCGAGGGCCACGAGGTCGGCGTAGTCCGCGCCCCAGAGGTCCTCGACGCCGTCGGGCAGCAGGATGATGCGCTCCGGCTGGAGCGCCTCGACGGCGCCCTCGTCGTGGGTGACGAGGACGACGGCGCCCTTGTACGTCTGGAGGGCGCCCAGGATCTCCTCGCGGCTGGCCGGGTCGAGGTTGTTCGTCGGCTCGTCCAGGAGCAGGACGTTCGCGGAGGAGACCACGAGGGTGGCCAGGGCCAGCCTGGTCTTCTCACCGCCGGAGAGGACACCCGCCGGCTTGTCGACGTCGTCACCGGAGAACAGGAACGAGCCGAGCGTCTTGCGCACCTCGACGAGGTCCAGGTCGGGGGCCGCGGAGCGCATGTTCTCCAGGACACTGCGCTCCGGGTCGAGGGTCTCGTGCTCCTGCGCGTAGTAGCCGAGCTTGAGGCCGTGGCCCTCGACCACCGAACCGGTGTCGGGGGTCTCGACGCCGCCGAGCAGGCGGAGCAGGGTCGTCTTGCCCGCGCCGTTCAGGCCGAGGATCACGACGCGGGAGCCCTTGTCGATGGCCAGGTCGACGTCGGTGAAGATCTCCAGGGAGCCGTACGACTTGGAGAGGCCCTCGGCCATCAGCGGGGTCTTGCCGCAGGGTGCCGGCTCGGGGAAGCGCAGCTTGGCGACCTTGTCGGAGACCCGCACCGCGTCGAGTCCGGCCAGCAGCCGGTCGGCCCGCTTGGCCATGTTCTGCGCGGCGACCGTCTTGGTGGCCTTGGCGCGCATCTTGTCGGCCTGCGAGTGCAGTACGGCGGCCTTCTTCTCGGCGTTCTGCCGCTCGCGCTTGCGGCGCTTCTCGTCGGCCTCGCGCTGCTGCTGGTAGAGCTTCCAGCCCATGTTGTAGACGTCGATCTGGGCGCGGTTGGCGTCCAGGTAGAAGACCTTGTTGACGACCGTCTCCACGAGGTCGACGTCGTGGGAGATCACGATGAAGCCGCCGCGGTACGTCTTCAGGTAGTCGCGCAGCCAGACGATCGAGTCGGCGTCGAGGTGGTTCGTCGGCTCGTCGAGGAGGAGCGTGTCGGCGTCCGAGAAGAGGATCCGGGCCAGCTCGATACGGCGGCGCTGACCACCGGAGAGCGTGTGCAGGGGCTGGCCGAGCACGCGGTCGGGCAGGTTGAGCGCGGCGGCGATGGTGGCGGCCTCGGCCTCGGCGGAGTACCCGCCCTTGGTGAGGAACTCGGTCTCCTGGCGCTCGTACTGCCGCATCGCCTTCTCGCGGGTGGCGCCCGATCCGTTGGCGATGCGCTGTTCGTTCTCGCGCATCTTGCGGATCAGGGTGTCCAGGCCGCGGGCGGAGAGGACACGGTCGCCGGCGAGCATGTCGAGGTCGCCGGTGCGCGGGTCCTGCGGGAGGTAGCCGACCTCGCCGGAGCGGGTGACGTTGCCCGCGGCGGGGGTGCCCTCACCTGCGAGGACCTTGGTGAGGGTGGTCTTGCCCGCGCCATTGCGGCCGACCAGACCGATGCGGTCGCCCTTGGCGATTCGGAAGGTGGCGGACTCGATGAGCAGGCGGGCGCCGGCACGCAGCTCGATTCCGGAGGCGGAGATCACGGACAGACTCCAGGGCAGGGTGGTTGGCGGGGTGGACGGCTGAGGACGTTCCCGCCGTCTAATGCGCGAGGAGAATGGCCATGGGCCAAGTCTAACGGGGCGGTGCAACCACTTTTCCTGCGTCGAGGTGTTATGGGGTGTGACGCTCGTTGCCCAGCGGTGTCCGGTCGGGGGTGATCCTGCCGAGGGCGTCCACCGCGATGATCTCGCCGGTCCAGGAGTCGGCGGCGTCACCGACGGGGCATGGCTGGGCGATCAGGAGCGCCGTACCGCGGCGCACCGCGCGCGAGGGCGCGAACCCGCATCCCTGCCGGGCCGGCAGCACCCAGCGCAGATCGCCGTCCGCGATGCGGTACGCGGCGACGCGGCGCGGGGTGACGACGGCGAGCATGCGGGCGCCGAGGGGCCGCAGAACGCCGCTCCCCCGGGTGACCGCGAGCCACGGGGCGGCCCCGGGAAGGCCACGGTGCCAGCGCACCGCGCCGCCGCCGCGCGCGGTGTCGGTGACCAGTCCGTCGTCCCAGAGCGCGATGGTGTCCCCGCGCGCGGGGACCACGGCCAGCGGTCGGTGCCCCTCGCGCGTGTAGCTCCAGTGAGGGCGCCCGGTCGCCTCGTCGTACGCCTCGACCGCGTCCTCGGTCGTACGCACCGACGGACTCGGATCACCGTCCACGCGCGCGTGGACGGTGATCCGGTCCCCGTAGGGGGTGGGACGCGCCTGGTGGGCCACGACGAGGACGGGGGCCACGAGCAGCAGGACGAGGGCCGGGGGGAGGAGACGGAGGAGGGGGTGATGCCGTGCCGCCCGTGGGCGCGGAGGCGCGGGTACGGGCGGCGGTGTCGCCGCGGCTCCGGCAGGCGCGGGCACGGGCGCCGGTGTCCCTGCGGCTCCGGCAGGCGCGGGCCCGGGCGCCGGTGTCCCTGCGGCTCCGGCAGGCGCGGGCCCGGACGCCGGTGTCCCTGCGGGACCGGCAGGCGCGAGCACGGACGCCGGAGTCGCCGCGGGCCCGACAAGCGCAGGCACGGACGCCGGAGTCGCCGCGGGCCCGACAAGCGAGGGCACGGCGGCGGGCCCGGCCGGCGCGGAAACGGCCGCGGGATCGGCCGGGGAGGTGACGCCGGTGGGACCGGCCGGGGAGGTGTCTCGTGGTGCCTGGTCGGGCGGGGGCGGGGCGGTCACCCCGGCAGGCAGGACAACCACCGTTCCCCCTCTTCGCCCACTCGGTACACGGATCAGGCGCAGAGCGTAGGCGCGGCCCGTAGGGGTAGTCGTCGGGACACGGCGGGCGGGCGAGGGTGCGTCCCCCGTTCGGACCTCCGCCCGGGGCCGGTGCCCTGGGGGCGTACGAGGATGACGCCATAGACGGACGGCCGTACGGCAGAGGGAGGTGTGCCCATGCAGTTCGACGACGACGCCAACCTGGACACCTCCGAGGTGCAGGATGTGCGCGGCAGTCGAATCCCGGGCGGCAGGGCGACCGTGGGCGGCGGCATCGCCGGACTGATCGCCCTCGTCCTCGGCCTGTTCTTCGGGGTGGGACCCGACCAGTTGGGGCTCTCCGGCGACGACCAGCCGTCGGCGACCGCCTCCTCTCTCGGGCAGGTCCAGCAGACCTGCCGGACCGGCCAGGACGCGAACACCAGGGACGACTGCCGCATCGTGGCGGTCGTCAACAGCGTGCAGACCTACTGGACCCAGGAGTTCACGCGTCGCGGCGGCACCTACACCCGCTCGCCCACGGTGTTCTTCAGCGGCCGTGTCGGCACCGCGTGCGGCGCCGCGACCTCGGCGGTCGGGCCCTTCTACTGCCCGGGCGACCGCAAGGTCTATCTGGACCTCGGCTTCTTCGACGAGCTGCGCACCAAGTTCGGTTCGAGCGGCGGCCCGTTCGCCCAGGCGTACGTGGTGGCGCACGAGTACGGGCACCATGTGCAGGACCTGATGGGGACCCTGGGCAGGGCGCAGGACGGTGTGACCGGCGCGAACAGCAACGCCGTGAAGGTCGAGCTCCAGGCCGACTGCTACGCCGGGGTGTGGGCGCACCACGCGACGACCACGAAGAACCCGTCGACGGGCAGGCCGCTGCTGACCAGCCTCACGGCCGCCGACATCCGGGACGGGATGGACGCGGCCGCGGCCGTGGGGGACGACCGGATCCAGGAGAGGTTCCAGGGCCGGGTGACCCCGGAGACCTGGACGCACGGCTCGGCCGGGCAGCGCCAGCAGTGGTTCGACCAGGGGTACCGCACCGGCGACATGGCCCGGTGCAACACCTTCAGCTGACCTCCGCCCGCCTCCCGTGGCCGCTCGGCGGGCGTTGTCGGTGCCCGGTGCCAGACTGGGCACGGACCGGATTCCGGCGGCTCGGATTCCGGCGGCGGGACGAGAGGGAGTGATCGGCATGGCAGCCATCGACAGCGGGCGCCCGAGCATCTGCCCGACCCTGTTGTACGCGGACGCGAAAGCGGCGATCAGGCAGCTCACGGAGGCCTTCGGATTCACCGAGCTCTCGGTCTACGAGGGCGAGGACGGCGCGGTGATGCACGCCGAGCTGACCCAGGGGAACGGCGCGGTGATGCTCGGTTCCAAGGGCCGCGGCGGAGTCTTCGACAACGCGATGAAGGGCGCCGGGCCGGTGGGTGTCTACGTCGTCGTGGACGACGTGGACACCCACCACCAGCAGGCCGTGGACCACGGCGCGGAGATCCTGATGCCCCCCACGGACCAGGACTACGGCTCGCGGGACTACATGGCCCGGGACATCGAAGGCAACGTCTGGAGCTTCGGGACGTACGCCCCCGAGATAGCGGCCTGAGCCCGCCGCACGCGGACCTGCCCGGTGCCGGTGGCGAAGCGGCTGGTCAGCTCCCCCAGGTGTGCACCTGGAAGGCGGCCCGGCGGACGGCCTTGGCCAGCGCCGGGTCCGGGTGGGCGGCGGCGAGCGCGACCAGCACCTGCACCGTGCGGGGATGCCCGACGGCGCGCACCTCGTCGAGGAGCATCGGCACGGTGGGCTGCACTGCCGACTCCAGATGGCGCACGAGGAGCGGCGCCTCCCCGTGGTCGGCGACGGCCGCGGCGGTGTCGACCCAGAGCCAGGTGGCCTCCGCGCGGGTGAGCACCTCGTGGGCGTCCTCGGGGTCGTGTCCGTCGTGCTCGGCGAGCCACAGCAGGGCGTAGGGGCGCAGCGGGGTCTCCTCGGCCGCGGCCCGTACGTCGGGTTCGGCGGGGGCGCCGACCACGCGCAGCGCCTCGAAGGCGAGACCTCGGCTGAGGGCGTCCTCACCGCGGGCGGCGTCGAGGAGTTCGGTGATCGCGCTGCCCACGGGGCGGGCGGCGAGCCAGGCGCGGTATTCGGCGCGGGCCGCGTTCGGCCGGAGCTGGGCGCAGCCGCGGAGCATGTCCTCGGCGGAGTGCTCGATGTTGCCGGCGGGGCTCTGCGCGGCCACGCAGATCTGCTCAAGCTTGACCCAGACCGCCCAGTTGCCGAGCGGGGTGAGGGTGGCCTGGCCGTCGGCGCAGGTGAGGGCACCCACGGAGGCCAGGGCGTGCAGGGCCCAGTCGAGGAGGGGTGCGAGCGGGGTGGCCTCGGCGGCGGTCCGGTCGGCCGGCTCGGGCTGGGGGCCGTAGGGGATCTCGCAGCGCTCGGTGCGCAGTTCCGTGACGCGCTGTTCGAGGAGGTCGAGGAGTTGCTCCACGGGGACGGGCCCGGCGGACAGCTGGAGGAAGGAGAGCACCTGGGGCATCGCGGAGACGACCTCGGCGACGGCGGACGGCTCGCGGTCCGCGGGCTCCGGGTACGCGAGAGACCAGGCGTCGAAGAGGGCGACCCAGCCGCGCAGGACGGCGCTGTCGTCGCGGTTCCAGGCGCGCAGCCGCCAGCCGGGCCGGGCGCTGCCGCCGTGCACCTCCACGAGGCCGGCCAGACGTGCGGTGTCCCAGTCCGCGCGGACCTGATCCGCGGTCAGCCCGAGGTCGGCGGCGGCCCGTTCGGCGGAGGCGTCGGAGAGGGTGCCCTTGTCCTCGGGGGGCGCGCCGTCGGGTGTCGCGCCGTCGCGGCCGGGGCCGAGTGCGGCGTCCGCCCAGCGGGCCACGCGGGCCGCGTCGGAGAGGCCGGTGCGGGCCATGCGGGCCAGTTCCGCGGGCGGCGGGGTGCCCTCGGGCGGGCGGGGTGCGGGGCGTTGCGAGCGGCGTTGGGTCACCGCTCGGGGAGCGGCGGCCAGGGGCCTCGGGCGGACGAGTCGGAGCCTGGAGTCGCGCGGGTTACGGGACGTCACGGGTGCAGTCTTCCGGTTGACAGTCCGAAAACCCAAACGGAATGAGCCGCGGCCCCTCCGCGGGCACCGCCCACGGGCCCCCGCACGCCCGGAAAGTACCCCTGTCCCGCATGGCGGAGAGGCCGAAAACAGCCCCTGCGCCGCCCCTACATCAGCGGTGTGAGAAAACGGCGCAGGGCCTCTTCGTAGCCTGCCGGGTCGGCGTTCCACATGGCGCCGTGCGGGGCGTGCGGGACCGTGTGCAGGGTGACCAGCTCCGGGCGCTGTTCGGCGAGGCGGCGGGAGGGGCCCCAGGGGGCGATGGTGTCGTCCGGGCCGTGCAGCAGCAGGGTCGGCACCTTGAGGCGTTCGGGGCGGGCGGCGTCCTCGACGCGGTCGCCGTGCGGGCCCGTGCGTCCCTGGGCGGCACGCACCGCCAGGGGCAGCAGGGCGCCGGGGGTGTGCCGGGCGGTGGCGAGGGCGCGCACGGTGGTCTCCCAGCCGAGGACGGGTGAGTCCAGTACGAGTCCGGAGATCCGGTCGCGCAGCGGGGAGTGGGCGGCGGCGCGCAGGGCCATGGTGGCGCCGGTGGACCAGCCGAACAGGACGACCCGGTCGGCGCCGTAGCGCACGGCGTAGCGGATCGCCGCGTCGAGGTCGCGCCACTCGGTCTCGCCGAGGTGGTGCAGGCCGTCCGGGGGGCGGGGCGCGCCGAGGTCGCCGCGGTAGGCGAGGTCGAGGACGGGGAACTGGTGGCGGTTCAGGAAGTCGATCACGTTCATGGGGTGTTCGCGGGTGGTGCCAAGGCCGTGCGCGGTGATCACCCAGGTGTCGCGGGCCGCGGGGACGAACCAGGCGGGCAGGCCGCCGAGTTCGCCGGGGACGTCGATGTCGGCGTAGTCGAGACCGAGGGCGGCGCTCGGGTTGCCGATGTGCACGTTCGGGGTGAACCACACCTTGTCGCCGGGCTCCAGGGTGCCGGGGGTGACGCGTTCCAGACGTCGTACGACCGTGTCGACGGGGTGCGGCTCGTTCTCCATGACCGGGCCGACGACCGCGTGGGAGCCGTCGCCGGCCAGCCCGTAGGTGCCGGGGCGCAGCGAGGCCAGATCCCGGGTGAGCGTGATCCCGTCGGCCGTCGTGGCGTGCACGGTGAGCCGGGGCTCGGTGGGCAGGGGCCTGCCGGGCGGCGCCTTCAACGCGGCGTCACTGGCGAACCGTCCCGCCATGACGGAGGCCGCGCCCGCGGCGATGGCTACGGTGACGGCAGCGGCCGCCGCTTTGACAGTGCGCACGGGTCCAGTGTCCTGGGGGCACCGGATTCCGGCCAGTGGGACGCGGCCGGGGATCACGTTTCCCGGGGAGTCGGGCCGGCGCCTGGTGTGGCGTACGGGATTCGGGGGCCAGGTGAACGGACGAGGCCGACGCGGACAAGCTCGGCACCCCAGCTCGGGGGTAGGCGGCTGAAAGCCGTTACGGCGAGAATCGGCCGGTTCCCCCGGTCCGGCCGCGACCGGCGTCCCGGATCGGAAACGGAGCCGCCGGCCCGAGAACGGAATCCCCCGAGCCGCCCTGTCCGACCGCGCCGTCGCCCCCTCTCCCGGCGCCCTGGGCGGCACTCGCGGCTAGTCCCGCTGCCCGTACCCCCGCAGCCGCTCCCCCGCCTCGTCCACCTGTTCCCGGGTCAGCAGGGAGGGGGACAGGCCGGGCACCGAGGAGGCGGTCAGCCAGACGCGGCACATCCATTCGAGTTGGGCTGTGCGGTCGTAGGCCTGGGAGAGCGTCGTGCCGTGGGCGATCGTGCCGTGGTTCTGGAGGAGGCAGGCGGTGCGCAGACGGAGGGCCTGGCGCATGTTCTCGGCCAACTCCGGGGTGCCGTAGGTCGCGTAGGGGGCGACGCGGACCGGGCCGCCGAGGTCGCCCGCCATGTAGTGGATCAGGGGGAGTTCGGGGACGAGTGTCGAGACGGCCGTCGCGTGCGGCGCGTGGGTGTGGACGACGGCGCGCGCGTCGGTGGCGCGGTAGACGGCGAGGTGCATGGGCAGTTCGCTCGTCGGCAGGAGCGAACCCCGTACCTGCCTGCCGTCGAGGTCGACGGCCACCGCGTCGCCGGGCGTGAGCCTGTCGTAGGGGACTCCCGTCGGTGTGACCAGGACGGTGTCCCCGACGCGTACGGAGACGTTGCCCGAGGTGCCCACGACCAGCCCGTCGGCGACCGTGCGGCGGGCTGTCGCGACGAGTTCGTCCCACGCCCGCTCCTCCGCGCCCCGCGCGTCGGGCGCGTGCTCACGCGCCGCCTGCGCACCCTCCCGCCCGCCTCGATCGCTCCGATCGCCCCGTGCGTCCCGTGCGTCCCGCCGCTGCTCAGCCATGCGGCGATCCTGCCAGGCGTCGGCCTCGGCACGAGGAGGGCGAGGGCCTTCGGTGCGGGATCCGGGTGTCCGTAAGACCACAAATGGGCACCCAGCGATCGGTTTTGAGCGTTTCGCCAGGGCTCGTCGAGGTATTGGTGATCTTCCAGTAGCCTCGGGGGCATTTGCCGTGCACGTCGCCATTACGGGGGAAATGTGGCCCGTGACCACCGTCCGTCCCGCCACCGCGCCCGCGTCGTCGCGGCCGCCGTCACCGCTCTCACCGTGGGCGGGACAGCTCTCTTCGAGGCTCCGGCCTCCGCCGTCGGCAAACCCAAGGGGCACGACGTCTCCTCGCACCAGAAGAACGTCGACTGGCCGAGCGCCAGGACGAAGGGCGCACAGTTCGTCTACGTCAAGGCGACCGAGTCCCACACGTACCGCAATCCGTACTTCGACCAGCAGTACGGCGGGGCGCGGGAGGCCGGCATCCTGCACGGCGCCTACCACTTCGCGCTGCCGGACAGGTCGTCCGGCACCGCCCAGGCCGCGCACTTCGTACGCAACGGAGGCGCCTGGCGCGCGGACGGCCGGACGCTGCCGCCCGCGCTCGACATCGAGTACAACCCGTACGGCAGGAACAAGTGCTACGGCCTGACCAGGGCCGGGATGGCGAGCTGGATCAAGGCGTTCAGCGACGAGGTGCGGCGCAGGACAGGGCGCCTGCCGGTGATCTACACGACCACCCACTGGTGGAACACCTGCACCGGCGGCAGCATGGCCTTCGGGAACCACCCCCTGTGGGTCGCGCGCTACGACTCGACGACCGCGGGCACCCTGCCCGCAGGCTGGTCCTTCTGGACCTTCTGGCAGTACGACAACAGCGGCAGCCTGCCGGGTGACCAGAATCTCTTCAACGGATCCATGGCTCGGCTCAAGGAGTTCGCGCGGGGGCCGCGCGAGTAGCGGAACCCCTTGTTCCGCCTGTGTTCGAGGCGTCGGGACAGGTGTCGGACCCGTGCCGGATCGGCACCGAGCCGCCCCCTTCACACCATCAAAGGGATAGCGCGACGCATGCGACACTTTCAATGCCCCCCTAGTTCATCTTCCGTTCATTCAGGTTGCCTACGGTCCACCTGCCACTGACGTCCAATAGAAGTCTGGGTTAATGGAACACATCACGCTCCTCCTCGGAATCGTGATCGTTACCGCTCTCGTGTTCGATTTCACGAACGGTTTCCACGACACCGCCAATGCGATGGCGACGACCATTTCGACCGGTGCCCTGAGACCGAAGACGGCGGTGGCCATGTCCGCCGTGCTGAATCTCGTCGGGGCGTTCCTCTCCGTGGAGGTCGCCAAGACGATCTCCGGCGGCATCATCAACGAAGAGGGCATCCGCACCGAAGTGATCTTCGCGGCGCTCGTCGGCGCCATCCTCTGGAATCTGCTGACCTGGCTTCTGGGCCTGCCCTCCAGTTCCTCCCACGCGCTCTTCGGCGGCCTCATCGGCGCCGCGGTCATGTCGGCCGGCTGGTCGTCGGTGAACGGCTCGACCGTGGTCACCAAGGTGCTGCTTCCCGCGATCGCCGCGCCCGTGGTGGCCGGAATCGCCGCGACGCTGGCCACCCGGCTGACGTACCGGATCGGCCGCCGCGCCGACGAGAAGGCTACGGCCAAGGGCTACCGCGCCGGCCAGATCGCCTCGGCGGGCCTGGTCTCGCTGGCCCACGGCACGAACGACGCGCAGAAGACGATGGGCATCATCACCCTCGCGCTGGTCACCGGCGGCGTGATCGCGCCGGACTCGAACCCGCCGACCTGGGTCATCGTCTCGGCCGGTATGGCCATCGCGCTCGGCACCTACCTGGGCGGCTGGCGCATCATCCGCACGATGGGCAAGGGCCTCACCGACCTCGCGCCGCCGCAGGGCTTCGCCGCCCAGACCAGCGCCGCCACGGTCATCCTGGCCTCCTCCCACCTGGGCTTCTCGCTCTCCACCACGCAGTCGTGCTCCGGCGCGGTGATGGGTTCGGGCCTCGGCCGCAAGGGCGGTGTCGTCCGCTGGTCGACCGCGACCCGCATGTTCATCGCCTGGGGCCTCACACTCCCGGCGGCGGGCCTGGTCGGCGCCGGTGCGGAGTTCCTCACCAAGCAGGGCACCTGGGGCGTCGCCCTGACGGGTGCGCTCCTGGTGGCCGGCGCGGGGATCATCTGGAACCTGTCGCGCCGTCGCCCGGTGACCATCGACAACGTCAACGAGTTCGGCGCCGAGACCCCGGGCGTCGTCACGGCGGCGGTCGCCGCGGTCTCCCCGCCTCCCGCGGGCCCGCTCCCCGCCGACCTCAAGGCCACCATCCCGTCCCCGGACGCGGAGCCCACCGCTCCGGCCACGGTCTAAGGAACGAACAGCATGCACATCGACTGGGCAGCACTCGGCTCCGTGTTCGGAGTCAGCCTGGTGGCCACCGTGGCACTGGTGGGCCTCTTCACCCTGGGCATCGTCGGCCTCTCCAAGCGCGAGTCCGCGACGGCCACGGGCGGCAGCGCCGCCCTCGCGGTCACCGGCGCGTACGCCTGCTTCGCGGCGTGCGCGGCGGCGGTGGCGTACGGGATCTATCTGATCGTGGCCTGACGGCCCGTCACAGCGAAGAGTCACGTATGGGGCGCACTTCCCGGTGCGCCCCATACGTGTGTTTCCCCGCGCCCGGCCACGAGAGCGGCGTGATCTTGGTCGGCCCCGTGTGGGCCTCAGCACACTCCTCCGTCGCAGGTCAACGGCAAGTTGACGGGTCTTCCAACGCCGTGGTGGACTGCCGGGGCCAAGTACGGCGGCAAGAGAGGAAGCCGGTGTGAATCCGGCGCGGTCCCGCCACTGTCACCGGGGAGTGAAGTCCCCGGAAGCCAGGAACTCTCACCGCCGGTCTCTTCTAACCAGGGCGCGGACACCCTGAGTGAGGACATATCGCCATGCGCGGCTGCCCATTTGACCTGCGAAAGACGGCTGTGCCCGACCTGACGGTCGGCTGAACCCATGCGTGCCGATCGCGTCTTCGCGTACGGCGCCGCCGCCGGCCTACTCGGTGACCTGCTGCTCGGCGATCCCCGCCGGGGGCATCCGGTCGCCGCTTTCGGGCGGGCCGCGGGTGCCGTGGAGCGGGTGCTCTGGCGGGACCACCGCGGCTGGGGCGCGCTGCACACGGCCGTGTGCGCCGGCGGTGCCGCCGGGCTCGCGGCGCTCGCCGCCCGTTCCGTACGCCAATCCCGTACCGCCTCCATCACGCTGACCGCGGCCGCCACTTGGGCCGTCGTCGGCGGAACCTCCCTCGGCCGGGAGGCGCGGGCGATCGGCGGCGCGCTCGCGGCCGGTGACGTCGAGGTGGCCAGGGAGCGGCTGCCGCATCTGTGCGGCCGGGATCCGCAGGCGCTCGACGCCGACGGGATCGCGCGGGCGGTCGTCGAGTCGGTCGCCGAGAACACCTCCGACGCCGTGGTGGGGGCTCTGGTGTGGGGTGCGGTGGCCGGCGTGCCCGGTCTTGTCGGGTTCCGGGCCGTCAACACCCTGGACGCGATGGTCGGGCACAGGTCCACCAGATACCGGCGCTACGGCTGGGCGTCCGCGCGGCTCGACGACCTCGCGGGCTGGCCCGGAGCGCGGCTCACCGCGCTCCTCGCGGCCGCCGCCGGAAGCGATCCGCGCGGCGCCCTGCGTGCCTGGCGCGCCGACGCGGACCGGCACCCGAGCCCCAACGCCGGCCCGGTGGAGGCCTCGTTCGCGGGGTCGCTCGGCGTGCGGCTCGGCGGAACCCTCGCGTACGGGGGAAGGGTCGAGCACCGGCCGGTCCTGAACGGGGCGGGCCGGGCCGTCGCGGTCGGCGACATCGAGCGGGCCGTACGGCTGTCCCGGCGGGTGAGTTGGCTCGCGTTCGGCGTGTGTGCCGCGGGAGTGCTGCTGAGGCGACGGGGAGGCAACTCATGAGCGGCGGACTGCTGATCGCCGGTACCACCTCCGACGCGGGCAAGAGCGTCGTGACCGCCGGGATCTGCCGCTGGCTGGTGCGCCAGGGCGTCAAGGTCGCGCCCTTCAAGGCGCAGAACATGTCACTGAACTCGTTCGTGACGCGGGAGGGCGCCGAGATCGGGCGGGCGCAGGCCATGCAGGCGCAGGCCGCCCGGGTGGAGCCCACCGCGCTGATGAACCCCGTGCTGCTCAAGCCGGGCGGCGACCGGAGCAGTCAGGTCGTGCTGATGGGCAGGCCGGTGGGCGAGATGAGCGCCCGCGGGTACCACGGCGGCCGGCAGGAGGCTCTGCTCGGGACGGTGCTGGAGTGTCTCGCCGAATTGCGGGGCACGTATGACGCGGTGATCTGTGAGGGGGCGGGCAGTCCCGCCGAGATCAATCTGCGGCGGACCGACATCGTGAACATGGGGATCGCGCGCAACGCGCGGCTGCCCGTGCTCGTCGTCGGCGACATCGACCGCGGCGGCGTGTTCGCGTCCTTCTTCGGGACCGTCGCGCTGCTCTCCCGCGAGGACCAGGAACTCGTCGCCGGGTTCCTGGTGAACAAGTTCCGCGGCGATGTCTCCCTGCTGGAGCCTGGCCTCGACATGCTCAACGGCCTCACCGGGCGGCCCAGTTACGGTGTGCTGCCCTTCCGGCACGGCCTCGGCATCGACGAGGAGGACGGACTGCGGGTCTCCCTCAGGGGCGCGGTCCGGGAGTCCGTGGTCACGGCGCCGGCCGGCGAGGACGTGCTGCGCGTCGCCGTCTGCGCCGTCCCGCTCATGTCCAACTTCACGGACGTGGACGCGCTGGCCGCCGAACCCGGTGTCGTCGTGCGGTTCGTGGACCGGGCGGAGGAACTGACCGACGCGGACCTCGTCATCGTCCCCGGCACCCGGGGGACGGTGAAGGCGCTCCAGTGGCTGCGGGAACGCGGCCTCGCGGACGCGATCGCGCGCCGGGCCGCCGAGGGGCGGCCGGTGCTCGGCGTCTGCGGCGGCTACCAGCTCCTCGGCGAGCACATCGAGGACGAGGTCGAGTCACGGGCCGGGCACGTCGACGGGCTCGGACTGCTGCCCGTGCGGGTGCGGTTCGCGCGGGAGAAGACGCTCGCGCGGCCCGTGGGCGAGGCGCTCGGCGAACCCGTCGAGGGATACGAGATCCATCACGGCGTCGCCGAGGTCACCGGCGGCACCCCCTTTCTGGACGGCTGCCGGGTCGGCGAGGTGTGGGGCACGCACTGGCACGGCTCGCTGGAGTCGGACGGGTTCCGGCGCGCCTTCCTGCGCGAGGTGGCGGCCGCCGCGGGCCGTCGTTTCGTACCGGCCGCCGACACGTCGTTCGCGGCACTGCGCGAGGAGCAGTTGGACCTGCTCGGCGATCTGATCGAGGAACACGCGGATACGGACGCGCTGTTGCGGCTCATCGAGTCGGGCGCGCCGTCAGGACTGCCTTTCATTCCACCGGGAGCGCCCGCATGAGCACAGTGTTGTTGTTGTCGACCGCCGACACGGATCTGCTGGCGGCCCGGGCCTCCGGCACCGCGTACCGGATCGGCAATCCGACCCGGGTGGACGTCGCCGCCGAACTCCCCGCGCTCGTCGCGGGCGCGGACGTCGCCGTCGTACGGCTCCTCGGCGGGAAGCGTGCCTGGGAGGACGGGCTCGCCTTCCTGAAGGCGTCCGGTGTGCCGACCGTGCTGCTCGGCGGGGAGGCCGTCCCCGACGCGGAGTTGATGGCCGAGTCGTCCGTGCCCGCCGGGGTGGTCGCCGAGGCGCTGCGTTATCTCGTCGAGGGCGGCCCACAGAACCTGGCCGAGCTGGCCCGCTTCCTCTCCGACACCGTGCTGCTCACCGGCGAGGGCTTCGAGGAACCGCGGCGGACGGCCGCGTACGGCATCCACGGCGAGCGTCCGTTCGTGGAGGGGCGTCCGACGATCGGCGTGCTCTTCTACCGGGCGCACGAACTGTCCGGCAACACCGCCTTCGTGGACACGCTGTGCGACGCGATAGAGGCGCGGGAGGCCAACGCCCTTCCCGTGTACTGCGGTTCGCTGCGTGACGCCGAAGCGGGACTGTACGAGATCCTCGCCAGGGCTGACACGCTGGTTGCCACCGTGCTCGCGGCCGGCGGCACGCACGCCTCGGAGGCCTCCGCAGGCGGTGACGAGGAGGCCTGGGACATCGGCGCGCTCGCCGATCTCGACATCCCCGTCCTGCAAGGGCTCTGCCTCACCTCCTCGCATGCCGCCTGGGAGGCGTCGGACGCCGCACTGTCCCCCATGGACGCGGCGATGCAGGTCGCGATCCCGGAGTTCGACGGGCGGATCGTCACCGTGCCGTTTTCCTTCAAGGAGCAGGGCCCGGACGACGTCCCGGTCTATGTCGCCGACCCCGAGCGGGCCGCGCGCGTCGCCGGGATCGCCGTGCGTCACGCCCGGTTGAGGCACAAGCCGAACGCCGAGAAGAAGCTCGCGCTGGTCTTCACCGCCTACCCGACCAAGCACTCCCGGGTCGGGAACGCGGTGGGTCTCGACACGCCCGCCTCCGCGGTCCGGGTGCTCGACGCGCTGCGGGGCGCCGGGTACTCCCTGACCGAATACCCCGACAACGGCGACGAGTTGATCCACCGGCTCATCGCGGCGGGCGGCCACGACGTCGAGTGGCTGACCGAGGAGCAGTTGGCGTCCGCTCCCGCCCGCGTACCGCTGGCGGACTACCGGGCCTGGTTCGACAAGCTCGACCCCGGGCTGCGCAACGGCATGCTGGAGGCCTGGGGCGAGCCGCCGGGCAACCTGTACCTCGACGGGGACGACATCGTGCTGGCCTCCCTCCGGTTCGGGAACGTCGTCGTGATGATCCAGCCGCCGCGCGGCTTCGGCGAGAACCCGATCGCGATCTACCACGACCCGGACATGCCGCCGTCGCACCACTACATGGCGGCCTACCGGTGGCTGGAGAACTCCTTCGGCGCCGACGCCGTCGTGCACATGGGCAAGCACGGCACGATGGAATGGCTGCCCGGCAAGGGACTCGGCCTCAGCGGCGGCTGCGCGCCCGACGCCGTGCTCGGTGAACTCCCCCTCATCTACCCCTTCATCGTCAACGACCCCGGCGAGGGCACCCAGGCCAAGCGGCGCGGGCACGCCACGGTCGTCGACCACCTCGTGCCGCCGATGGCGCGTGCGGACACCTACGGCGATCTGGCGAAGCTGGAGCAGCTCCTCGACGAGTACGCGCTCGTGTCCGACCTGGACCCGACGAAGGCCCCGGCGGTGCGCGCCCAGATCTGGACGCTGGTCAAGGCGGCCGAGCTGCACCACGACCTGCATGTCGACGACCAGCCGGACGACGGCGACTTCGACTCCTTCGTCATGCACATCGACGGCTATCTGTGCGAGATCAAGGACGTGCAGATCCGGGACGGCCTGCACATCCTCGGCGGCGGTCCGGAGGCCGAGCCGCGGGTCAACCTGGTGCTGGCGGTGCTGCGGGCCTCGCAGGTGTGGGGCGGCAAGGCGAACGCGCTGCCCGGTCTGCGGGCCTGCCTCGCCGAGCATTTCGGCCTGGTCGAGAAGGAGTTGCTCGGCGAGCCCGGCGCGCCGGTGAAGGTGCCGGTGGAACTGACGGAACTCGTCGAGGGACCCGCGCGGACCGGCGCCGACGCCATCGACCTCCTTGAGCGCCTGTGCCGGCGGATCGCCGAGGGCATGGAGGAGCGCGGCTGGGTGACGGCCGAGAGCGCCGCCCTCGTACGTGAGGTCCTCGGCGTCGAACTCCCGTCCGCCATCGCGGTGGTGGAGTTCGCCTGCGACGAGGTCGTGCCGCGACTGGCGAGGACGACGGACGAGATCGACCACATCCTGAAGGCACTCGACGGCGGTTTCGTCCCGGCGGGCCCGTCCGGATCGCCGACGCGCGGACTGGTCAACGTCCTGCCGACCGGCCGCAACTTCTACTCGGTCGACCCCAAGGCGATCCCGTCCAGGCTGAGTTGGGAGGTCGGACAGGCGCTCGCCGACTCGCTTATCCAGCGGTATCTGACCGACACCGGCGCGTACCCGACCTCCGTCGGCCTGACGGTCTGGGGAACCTCCGCCATGCGCACCCAGGGCGACGACATCGCGGAGATCCTCGCGCTGCTGGGCTGCCGCCCGGTGTGGGACGACGCGTCGAGGCGCGTGACCGGCTTCGAGATCGTGGGGCTGGCGGAACTGGGCCGGCCGCGCATCGACGTCACGGTCCGTATCTCCGGGTTCTTCCGGGACGCGTTCCCGCACGTGGTCGGTCTCATCGACGACGCGGTGCGGGCGGTGGCGGAGCTGGACGAGCCCGCCGAGGCCAACTACGTGCGCAGGCACGCCGACGAGGACACCGCCGAGCACGGTGACAGGCGGCGCGCGACGGCTCGTATCTTCGGGTCGAAGCCGGGTGCGTACGGGGCGGGGCTGCTCCCGCTCATCGACGCACGGAACTGGCGCTCGGACGCCGACCTGGCCGAGGTGTACGCGGTGTGGGGCGGTTACGCGTACGGGCGCGGGCTCGACGGGCGGGCGGCGCGCGGCGACATGGAGACCGCCTTCAAGCGGATCGCGGTCGCCGCCAAGAACGTCGACACCCGCGAGCACGACCTCGTGGACGCGGACGACTACTTCCAGTACCACGGCGGGATGGTGGCCATGGTGCGCCATCTGACGGGCACCAGCCCCGAGGCGTACGTCGGCGACTCCGCCGTGCCCGACCAGGTCAAGACGCGGACGCTGGGCGAGGAGACGCACCGGGTGTTCCGCGCCCGGGTCGTCAACCCCCGCTGGATGGCGGCGATGCGGCGGCACGGCTACAAGGGCGCCTTCGAGATGGCGGCGACCGTCGACTACCTCTTCGGGTACGACGCGACGGCCGGGGTCGTGGACGACTGGATGTACGAGAAGCTCAGCGCGGAGTACGTCTTCGACCCGGAGAACCAGGACTTCATGAAGAAGTCCAACCCCTGGGCGCTGCGCGGGATCACCGAACGGCTCCTGGAGGCCGCCGACCGGGGGCTGTGGGCCGAGCCGGACGCGGAGACGCTGGAGCGGCTGCGTTCCACCTATCTGGAGCTCGAAGGCGACTTGGAGGGCGACGACCAGTGAGTACTCCCTTTCCGTTCACGGCCGTTGTCGGCCAGGACGACCTGCGGCTCGCGCTGCTGCTGAACGCCGTGTCGCCCGCCGTGGGCGGTGTGCTCGTGCGCGGCGAGAAGGGGACGGCCAAGTCCACGGCCGTACGCGCCCTTTCGGCTCTCGTGCCCGAGGTGGATGTCGTCGCCGGCTGCCGGTTCTCGTGCGCGCCGGCCTCCCCCGACCCCGCCTGCCCGGACGGGCCGCACGAGGTCGGTCCGGGGACGACGCGTCCGGCCAGGATGGTCGAACTGCCCGTCGGTGCCTCCGAGGACCGGCTGGTGGGCGCCCTCGACATCGAGCGGGCGCTCGCGGAGGGGGTCAAGGCGTTCGAGCCCGGCCTGCTGGCCGACGCGCACCGCGGGATCCTGTACGTCGACGAGGTCAACCTGCTCCACGACCACCTGGTCGACCTGCTCCTTGACGCGGCGGCGATGGGCGCCTCCTACGTCGAGCGCGAGGGCGTCTCCGTACGGCATGCCGCCCGTTTCCTGCTCGTGGGGACGATGAACCCCGAAGAGGGGGAACTGCGGCCGCAGTTGCTCGACAGGTTCGGGCTGACCGTCGAGGTCGCCGCCTCCCGGGAGCCCGACCAGCGGGTCGAGGTGGTGCGCAGGAGGCTCGCGTACGACGACGATCCGGAGGGCTTCGCGGCGCGGTGGGCGGACGAGGAGGCGGCCGTACGGGCGCGGATCGTGGCGGCGCGTGCGCTGTTGCCCTCGGTACGGCTCGGGGACGGGGCGCTGCGGCAGATCGCGGCGACCTGTGCGGCCTTCGAGGTGGACGGCATGCGCGCCGACATCGTGATGGCGCGGACGGCGACCGCGCTGGCCGCGTGGGACGGGCGGACCGAGGTGCTCGCGGAGGACGTGCGGCAGGCGGCGCTGCTCGCGCTGCCGCACCGGCGGCGGCGCAATCCCTTCGACGCGCCGGGGCTCGACGAGGACAAGCTCGACGAGACGCTGGAGCAGTTCGGCGGCCGGGGCGACGGCGAGGACGACGATCCGGATCCGGACGGACCCGGTGGCGGCGGGCGGCCTCCGCAGGACGGGCCGGACGGTGACTCTCCCGGCGACGACTCCCCCGCCGGTGAGGTTCCGGCGCAGGGCGAGCCCTCCGAGGAGGGCCGGGCTCCGGGCTCGCGGGGCGGCAGCGAGCAGTCCCCCGTACGGGCCGCGGAGCCCTTCCGTACGAAGGTGCTGAGCGTGCCCGGACTCGGTGAGGGTGCGGCCGGGCGGCGTTCGCGGGCGCGGACCGAGCACGGGCGCACGACCGGATCGCGGCGGCCCCAGGGGGCGCTCACCAAGCTGCATCTCGCGGCGACCATCCAGGCGGCGGCTCCGCATCAGCGGGCGCGCGGGCGGTCGGGGCGCGGTCTCGTCGTACGGCGGGACGATCTGCGGCAGGCGACCCGGGAGGGGCGTGAGGGGAACCTCGTGCTCTTCGTGGTGGACGCCTCCGGTTCGATGGCGGCGCGGCAGCGGATGAGTGCCGTGAAGGGCGCGGTGCTGTCGCTGCTGCTCGACGCCTACCAGCGGCGGGACAAGGTGGGTCTGGTGACCTTCCGCGGGGCCGCGGCCGAGGTCGCGCTGCCGCCCACCTCCTCGGTGGACGCCGCCGCCGCGCGGCTGGAGTCGCTGCCCACGGGCGGCCGGACGCCGCTCGCGGCCGGGCTGTTGAAGGCGCACGACGTCCTGCGGGTGGAGCGGCTGCGGGACGCGGCGCGCCGGCCGCTGATCGTGGTGGTGACCGACGGCCGGGCCACCGGTGGTCCCGAGCCGGTGGCGCTCGCCGGGCGGGCGGCACGGCTGTTCGCGGCCGGCTCGGTGGCGTCCGTGGTCGTGGACTGCGAGGCGGGGGCGGTGCGGCTGGGTCTGGCCGGACAGCTCGCCGTGGAGCTCGGGGGTACCGCGGTGACCCTCCAGGAGTTGCGGGCCGATTCCATCGCCGGTCTGGTCAGGGACGTGCAGGGCGACAACAGGAGGGCCGCGTAGTGCCGCAGGGGCAGCCGAGTGTCGTACCGGACGACGGGCTGACGACACGTCAGCGGCGGAACCGGCCACTTGTCGTCGTGCACACCGGAGTCGGCAAGGGCAAGTCGACGGCCGCGTTCGGGCTCGCTCTGCGGGCCTGGAACCAGGGATGGCCGATCGGGGTGTTCCAGTTCGTCAAGTCGGCGAAGTGGAAGGTCGGCGAGGAGAGCGCGCTGCGGGTGCTCGGCGCCAGCGGTGAGGGCGGCTCCGTCGACTGGCACAAGATGGGCGAGGGCTGGTCCTGGGTGCAGCGCGACTCCCAGATGGACAACGAGGAGAAGGCCCGCGAGGGGTGGGAGCAGGTCAAGCGGGACCTGGCCGCCGAGACGTACCAGCTGTACGTGCTGGACGAGTTCGCCTATCCCATGCACTGGGGTTGGGTCGACGTCGAGGAGGTCGTCGCCGTGCTGCGGGACCGGCCCGGCACCCAGCATGTGGTGATCACCGGCCGCAACGCCCCGGAGAAGCTGGTGGAGTTGGCCGACCTGGTGACCGACATGTCCAAGGTCAAGCATCCGATGGACGCGGGGCAGAAGGGCCAGAGGGGCATCGAGTGGTGATCTCCGTTCCCCGGCTGGTCGTCGCCGCGCCCTCCTCGGGCAGCGGCAAGACCACCGTCGCCACGGGGTTGATGGCCGCGTTCGCCGCGCGGGGGCTCGCCGTGTCCGCGCACAAGGTCGGGCCCGACTACATCGATCCCGGATATCACGCGCTCGCCACCGGGCGGGTGGGACGGAATCTGGACGCGTACCTGTGCGGTACGGAGCTGATCGCGCCGTTGTTCGGGCACGGGGCCCGGGGATGCGAACTCGCTGTCGTCGAGGGGGTGATGGGGCTGTACGACGGGGCCGCCGGCGAAGGGGAGCTGGCCTCCACCGCCCAGGTGGCGAAGTTGCTGCGGGCGCCCGTGGTGCTCGTCGTCGACGCCTCTTCCCAGTCCCGGTCCGTGGCCGCGCTGGTGCACGGGTTCGTCTCCTGGGATCCCGAGGTGCGGGTGGCCGGGGTGATCCTCAACAAGGTGGGGTCCGTACGGCACGAGGGCATGCTGCGGGAGGCGCTCGACGAGTCGGGGGTGCCGGTGCTCGGGGTGCTGCGGCGGGCTCCGCAGGTGGACACGCCTTCGCGGCATCTGGGTCTCGTGCCGGTCGCCGAGCGGCGGGCGGACGCGGTCGAGGCGGTCGCGGCGATGGCCTCGCAGGTGCGGGAAGGGTGTGATCTGGAGGCTCTGCTCGCGCTGGCGCGGAGTGCTCCGGCGTTGCCGGGTGCCGCTTGGGACGCGGCCGAGGTGGTGGGTTCCTCGCCCCCTCCGCCCCTTCCCGTTCCCGAACTCGGGGGCTCCGCCCCCGAACCCCCGGTCGCCCGAAGGGCTCGTCCTCAAACGCCGGACGGGCTGAAACGTGTCGCCGTTGCCGGGGGGGCCGCTTTCACCTTCTCGTACGCCGAGCATGCCGAGTTGCTCGCCGCCGCCGGGGCCGAGGTCGTCGTCTTCGATCCTCTCCGTGATGAGCAACTGCCCCCGGGTGTGGGCGGGCTGGTCATCGGGGGCGGGTTTCCCGAGGTGTACGCGCCCGAGCTGTCGGCCAACGAGCCGTTGCGGAAGGCGGTCTCGGCGCTCGTCGAGAGCGGTGCGCCGGTAGCCGCCGAGTGCGCCGGACTGCTTTATCTGGCGCGCGAGTTGGACGGGCAGCCCATGTGCGGGGTCATCGACGCCAAGGCCCGTATGGACGAGCGGCTGACCCTCGGATACCGGGACGCGGTCGCCCTGTCGGACAGTGTGCTCGCGGTGGCCGGGACCCGGATGCGCGGGCACGAGTTCCACCGGACGGTCGTCGAGCCCGGCGCCGGGACGGCTCCCGCCTGGGGTGTGCGCACCCCTCGCAAACGGGTCGAAGGTTTCGTACAACACGGTGTGCACGCGAGTTATCTGCACACGCACTGGGCGTCCGAGCCCGGTGTCGCCCGTCGGTTCGTGGAGAGGTGCCTGACGTCATGAGCAGCAAGCTGATCGGAGTCGGCGTCGGGCCCGGTGACCCGGAGCTGGTGACCGTCAAGGGGGTCAATGCCCTGCGGGCCGCCGAGGTCGTCGTGGTGCCCGTCATGGACACCGGCGAGCGGGGCCGCGCCGAGGCGACCGTCCTGCACTACGTGCCCGCGGAGAAGGTCGTACGGATCGTGTTCGCGCTGAACGAGCGGACCGACCGGGGGCGGCGGGAGGCCGCCTGGGACGCGGCCGGGGAGCGGGTTGCCGGGCTGCTGCGCGCGCACGCCGTCATCGCCTTCGCCACCATCGGCGACCCCAACGTGTACTCCACCTTCACCTATCTCGCGCAGACCGTCTCGGAGCTCGTGCCGGGGACCGTCGTGGAGAGCGTGCCCGGGATCACCGCCATGCAGGATCTCGCGGCGCGGTCGGGAGCCGTGCTCGCCGAGGGGACCGAGCCGCTCACCCTCGTGCCGGTGACGGCCGGGACGACCGTCCTCAAGGACGCCCTGAACGGTCCGGGCACCGTCGTCGCGTACAAGTTCGGGCGGCAGGCCGCGGAGGTCGCGGAGGCGCTGCGCGAGACCGGGCGGCTCGACGACGCCGTGTGGGGCTCGGCGCTCGGTCTTGAGAGCGAGTCGATCCGGCCCGCCGCCGAGCTCCTCGACGGGCCGCTGCCCTACCTCTCCACGCTCATCGCGCCCGCGCGGCGCGAGGGCGGGCGCGGCGGGAAACTGTGAGACCCGGAGCGTCGGAGCCCGGGACGTCAGCCCGCGAGGCCCACCACCAGCCAGATGAAACCCGCGCCCGCGACCGTGCACAGCAGGGTCGAGCGGGCGGGGTGTTCGTGGTGTGCCTCGGGGAGGATCTCGGCGGCGGCGAGGTAGAGGAGCACGCCGCCGAAGAGGCCGAGATAGCAGCCGAGCAGTTGCTCCGGGATGGTGACGAAGAGCGTCGAGGCGGCGCCGGCCACGGGGGCCGCGGCGTCGGCGACGAGCATCATGATCGCCTTGCGGCGGTCGTTCCCGTACAGGCTCGTGATCGTGTACGTGTTGAAGCCGTCCGCGAAGTCGTGCGCGATGACCGCGAGAGCGACGGCCAGGCCCATGCCGCCGCCGACCTGGAAGGCCGCGCCGATCGCCACGCCGTCCATCGCGCTGTGGCCGACCATCGCGCCGGCGGCCGTCAGGCCCACCTGGGGCGCGCGGCCGTCGTTCTCCTCGCCGCCGTGCGCCGCCTGCCGTGCCGCCAGCAGGCGTTCGACCAGGTGGGCCAGCAGGAACCCGGCCACGAAGAGCAGCAGCGCGGCCGGTACGCCGAAGACCTCCTGGCCCGCCGCGCCCAACGCCTCCGGCAGCAGGTCGAGGCCGACCACGCCGAGCATCAGGCCGCCGGCCAGGCCGAGCACCAGATGGCGGCGGTCGGTCACCCGCTGTGCCGTCCAGCCGCCGGCCAGCGTCATCAGGAACGCGCCGAGCGCTACGAGGACCGCCATAGGCCCTTGCTATCCGATCAACCGCCGTTCACGCACCTCCACGGCCCCGTGTCCGCGTGGAAGCCCTGAGTTTCGTACCGCCCGCACGACGCGTCCGAGCGCATGAACCCCTCGTACGCACAGATGTTCCGCACGATTTCGCACGTTCCGAATGTTCCGCACGTCCCGCACGTCCCACGTGTTCCGCGTGTTCCGTAGGAGAGGACCCATCCCATGGCCGATGCCCCCGCCGGCAAGGTGACGATCGTCGGTGCCGGCCCCGGCGCCGCCGACCTGCTGACGTTCCGCGCCGCGCGCGCCATCGCCGAGGCCGACGTGGTGATCTGGGCGGCCAGCCTGGTGCAGGCGGAGGTGCTCGGCCACGCGCGGGAGGGCGCGGAGATCCTGGACTCGGCGACGATGTCGCTTGAGGACGTGGTGGCCGTGTACGAGCGGGCCGCCGAGGAGGGGCTGAAGGTGGCCCGGATCCACTCCGGCGACCCGGCGCTGTGGGGCGGTACGCAGGAGCAGCTCGACCGGTGCGCCGGTCTCGGGGTCGAGACGGAGATCATTCCCGGCGTCTCGTCCTTCTCCGCGGTGGCCGCGCTCGCGCAGCGCGAGCTGACGATCCCCGAGGTGGCGCAGTCCGTGATCCTGACCCGGCTCGGCGGCGGCAAGACGCCGATGCCGCCGGGCGAGGAGGTACGGGAGTTCGCCCGGCACGGGACGACGATGGCGCTCTTCCTGTCGGCGGCGCGCAGCGGGCAGCTGGTGCAGGAGCTGCTCGAGGGCGGCTATCCGACGTCCACGCCGGTCGTGGTGGCCTACCAGGTGACCTGGCCGGAGGAACTGCTCGTCCGCTGCACGATCGAGACCCTGGAGGAGACCGTCAAGGAGCACAAACTCTGGAAGCACACCCTCTTCCTGGTCGGCCCCGCCCTGGACGCGAGCGGCACCCGCTCACACCTCTACCACCCCGGCCACTTCCACGAGTTCCGCAAGGCCGACCCCCGAGCACGAGCCGAACTGCGCGCGGAACGCCGCGCCGCCCGACAGGACACCCCGTCGTGACGACGGACACGGCCGGCGGGGCCGACATGGCCGGCGCCGCCGACAGGCACGGGCCGGGGGCCTGCGGGACCACCTCCGCGGGGGCGGGAGGGACCCCTGCCGCGGGAGGGGGCGCCGGCGGTGCCGCCGTCGGACGAGCGCGAGGAAACACCGCCACACACGCGGGCGGGACCAACTCCGCGGACGCGGAAAAGACACCTACCGCAGGCGCGGACGCCGGGACCAGCCGGGCCGCCCCCGCGCGCGAGCGCGGCAGTACCGTCGCGGAAGCGGGTGGGAGCACCCCCGTGGGAGGGGGCTCGGGCGCCGTTGGGCGAGCGCGGGGGGGTACCGGTGCGGGAGCCGGTCGGGGGGCCGGGGGGATCGTCGTCTTTGGGACGGGGACGGGCGCGGCGTTGTCGTCCGAGGCGGTGGTTGCCGTCGCGGGGGCCGAGCTTGTTGTTGGGGCTCGGCGGCATCTGGCTCGGGTGTGTTCGGCGGAGGGGGCGGAGCAGGTCGTGCTCGGTGCGTTGGCGCCCGCGCTCGACGTGATCGAGCGGTGTGTGGACAAGGGGGGCCGGGTCGTCGTGCTCGCCTCCGGTGATCCCGGGTTCTTCGGGATCGTGCGGGCCCTGGCCAAACGTTTCGGCACCGAGCGGCTGGACGTCAGGCCCGGCGTCTCCTCGGTCGCCACCGCCTTCGCGCGGATCGGGCTGCCCTGGGACGACGCGGTGGTGGTCAGCGCCCACGGCCGCGAGCTGCGTACGGCCGTCAACGTCTGTCTGTCCCAGCCGAAGGTGGCGGTGCTGACCGGGCCGGGCGCGGGCCCCGCCGAGCTGGGCGCCGCGCTGGCCTACCGCGCCCGCGAGCGTGTCCTCGTCGTCGCGAGCGCCCTGGGCGAGGACGGACAGGAGCGCGTGGAGCGGGTCACTCCCGCCGAGGCCGCGGCCCGTGACTGGGGTACGGCGGTGAACGTCGTCCTGTGCCTGGACGAGTCACACGCCGTCGCTCCCGCCCGGACCGTCGCCGGACCGTCCGCCGGGCCCGCCCAGTGGGCCCTGGACGAGCGGGAGTTCGCCCATCGCGACTCGATGATCAGCAAGTTCGAGGTGAGGGCGCTGGCGCTGGCCCGGCTCGGACCGCGGCTCGGCGAGCTGGTCTGGGACATCGGGGCGGGCTCCGGGTCCGTCGCCGTGGAGTGCGCGCGGTTCGGCGCCGCCGTGATCGCCGTCGAGAAGACGCTGGACGGCTGCGAGCGCGTCCGCGCCAACGCCGAGGCGCACGGCGTGGACGTACGGGTGGTGCACGGCGCCGCGCCGACCGTGCTGTCCGACCTGGACGATCCGGACGCGGTCTTCATCGGCGGCGGAGGGCGCGAACTGCCCGCCATCGTCACGGCCTGCGCGCGGCGGGCCGGGCGGGCCGTCGTCGTCGCCATGGCCGCGCTCGACCGGGTGCCCGCGGCGCGGGACGCTCTGACCGGTGCCGGGTTCACCTGCGAGGGCGTGCTGCTCCAGTCGTCCCGCCTCGCACCGCTGCCCGGTGGCGTCGACCGGCTCTCGGCCACCAATCCCGTCTTTCTGCTGTGGGGCGTCCGGCCCCCGGCGCGTACCGAAGGAGTCCCCCAGTGATCGGCCTGATTTCCGCCACGGCGGCGGGCGCGGCTGCCCGTGACCGGCTCGCCGCGGCCTGGCCCACGCGTGCGCGGGTGTACGAGGGGTCCCCCCGCTCGGGGGAGGCCGGGGAGTCGGGAGGGTCCGTGGGGGACGCCTTGCGGCGGGCGTTCGCCGAGTGCGACCAGGTGGTGTGTTTCCTCGCCACCGGGGCGGTGGTGCGGCTGATCGCGCCGCTGCTGGCCGACAAGGCGTCCGACCCGGGGGTCGTGTGCGTCGACGAGGCGGGACGGTTCGCCGTGTCGCTGGTCGGGGGCCACGCCGGGGGCGCCAATGAACTCGCCCGGGAGGTGGGTGAGTTGCTCGGCGCCGAACCGGTGGTGACCACGGCGACCGACGCGGTGGGGATCCCGGGGCTCGACACGCTCGGCTTCCCCGTGGAGGGCGATGTCGCCGGGGTCACCCGGGCGCTGCTCGACGGTGAACCCGTCGCCCTGCACGCCGAGTTGGCGTGGCCGTTGCCGCCGCTGCCGGTCGCGCGGGAGGGCGTGCACGCGATCCGGATCACCGACCGCCTCGTCCCGCCCGCCGACCGCAACGTGGTGCTGCGTCCGCCCTCCCTGGTCGTCGGTGTCGGCGCCTCCAGGGGCGCCCCCGTCGAGGAGGTCCTCGGACTCGTCGAGGACGCCCTCCGGGACGCCGGGCTGTCCGTGAAGTCCGTCGCCGAGCTCGCCACCGTCGACGCGAAGGCGGCCGAACCCGGCATCGTCGAGGCCGCCGAGCGGCTCGGGGTGCCCGTGGTGACGTACAGCGCCGAGGAGTTGGCGCGGATCGACGTGCCGAACCCGTCCGGCGCACCGCTCGCCGCCGTCGGCACCCCCTCCGTCGCCGAGGCCGCGGCGCTGGTCCGCGGCGGTGAACTCCTCGTCCCCAAGCGGAAGTCGGTGCGCGCCGACGGGCAGCCGGCGATGGCGACCTGCGCGGTGGTACGCCGGGTCGCGCGCGGCCGGCTCGCGGTGGTCGGCCTCGGCCCCGGCGCGCGCGATCTGCTGACGCCACGCGCGAAGGCGGAGTTGCGGCGGGCGTCCGTACTCGTCGGGCTCGACCAGTACGTCGACCAGATCCGCGATCTGCTGCGGCCCGGCACCCGGGTCCTGGAATCGGGGCTCGGCGCCGAGGAGGAACGGGCGCGCACCGCGGTCGCGGAGGCCCGGCGGGGGCGGGCCGTCGCGCTGATCGGCAGCGGGGACGCGGGCGTGTACGCGATGGCGTCGCCCGCGCTGGCCGAGGCGTCCGACGACATCGACGTGGTCGGGGTGCCGGGCGTGACCGCCGCGCTCGCCGCCGGCGCGATCCTGGGCGCGCCGCTCGGGCACGACCACGTGTCGATCAGCCTCTCCGACCTGCACACGCCGTGGGAGGTCATCGAGCGGCGGGTCCGGGCGGCGGCCGAGGCCGACCTCGTCGTGACGTTCTACAACCCGCGCAGCCGGGGCCGCGACTGGCAGCTCCCGAAGGCGCTGACGATCCTCGCCGGACACCGGGAGCCGACGACGCCGGTGGGTGTCGTACGCAACGCCTCCCGCCCCGACGAGTCCAGCCGTCTCACCACCCTCTCGGGACTCGACCCGGCGACGGTGGACATGATGACCGTGGTGACCGTGGGCAACACGGCGACCCGTGAGATCGCCGGCCGTATGGTGACGCCGCGCGGCTACCGCTGGCAGGAGGAGCCCAAGTGAGCGAAGTGAGCCAGGTGTTGCCCGGGTCCCGGGTGGTGCACCCGATCGAGCGGGAGTCCTTCCGGCGGCTGAGATCTCGCCTGGACACCTCGCACTTCCCGCCGCTGACACGGGCGGTGGTGGAGCGGGTCATCCACTCCGCGGCCGACCTGGAGTACGCGAACGACCTCGTCACCGACGAACTCGCCCTGGAGCGAGCGCACGCCGCGCTGCACGCCGGGGCGCCCGTCGTCGTCGACGTCGAGATGGTCGCCGCGGGCATCACCCGCCGCGACACGGTCTGCCGTCTCCGGGACGCCAGGTCCGGTCCGGGGCTGACCCGTTCGGCGCACGCGGTCCGGCTCGCGTACGAGGAGGTCGGGCCCGGCGCCCTCTGGGTGATCGGCTGCGCGCCGACCGCCCTGGAGGAACTGCTGACCCTGGACGCCGATCCGGTGCTCGTCATCGGTCTGCCCGTCGGTTTCGTCGGCGCGGCCGAGTCCAAGGCCGCGTTGCGCGAGAGCGGGCTGCCCGCGGTCAGCAACGTGTCCGAGAAGGGCGGCTCCGCGGTCGCCGCGGCGGCGCTCAACGCCCTTCTGTACCAGCCTGTTTCCGTTTCTGAGGAGAAATCGTGACCACCCCGCCCCCCGCCCTGCTGATCGCCGGACACGGTACCCGGGACGAGGCCGGAGCCGAGGCCTTCCGTGACTTCGTCCGGGAGTTGGGGCTCCGGCACCCGGGACTGCCCGTCGCGGGCGGCTTCATCGAGCTGTCCCCGCCGCCGCTGGGCGACGCCGTGACCGAGCTGGTCGAGCAGGGGGTACGCCGTTTCGCCGCCGTACCGCTGATGCTGGTCTCCGCCGGGCACGCCAAGGGCGACATCCCGGCGGCGCTGTCCCGCGAGAAGGAGCGGCACCCCGGGATCTCGTACACCTACGGGCGTCCGCTGGGCCCGCATCCCTCGCTCCTCGCCGTCCTTGAGCGGCGGCTCGACGAGGCTCTCGGCTCCACCGTTCGCACCCCTCAGGACCGGGCCGACGTGACCGTGCTGCTGGTGGGCCGCGGCTCCACCGATCCGGACGCCAACGCCGAGGTGCTGAAGGCGGCGCGGCTGCTCTGGGAGGGCCGGGGCTACGCGGGGGTCGAGACGGCGTTCGTGTCGCTGGCCGCGCCCGACGTGCCGTCCGGGCTGGACCGTTGTGTGAAGCTGGGGGCGCGCCGGATCGTCGTCCTGCCCTACTTCCTCTTCACCGGCATCCTCCCGGACCGGGTGCGCCGGCAGACCGAGGGCTGGTCCGCCGCGCACCCCGAGGTCGAGGTGCGCTCCGCCGATGTCATCGGCCCCGAGCCGGAGTTGCTCGACCTGGTCATGGAGCGCTACCACGAGGCCGTACGGGGGGACCTGCGGATGAACTGCGACTCCTGCGTCTACCGCATCGCCCTGCCCGGCTTCGAGGACAAGGTCGGCCTGCCCCAGCAGCCGCACTTCCATCCGGACGACGACGGTGACCACCCCCACGGACACCACGGACACCACCATGACGGCCATGCCCACTCCCACGCACACTGAGGGCGCGCCCGGCGGCGACGGACACGATCTGCGCCACCACGGGGACGCCGAGGTGCGCGACGCCGGCGCGGAGCTCACCGACCTCGCCGTGAACGTCCGCGCCGACACGCCTCCGCCCTGGCTGCGCGAGCGGATCGCCGCGTCGCTGACGGGGCTCGCCGCCTATCCCGACGGGCGGGAGGCGCGGGCCGCGGTGGCGGCGCGGCACGGGCTGCCCGTCGAGCGGGTGCTGCTCACGGCCGGTGCCGCCGAGGCCTTCGTGCTGCTGGCCCGTGCCCTGAAGGTGCGCCGGCCCGTGGTCGTGCACCCGCAGTTCACCGAGCCGGAGGCGGCGCTGCGGGACGCCGGGCACTCGGTGGGCCGGGTCCTGCTCCGCGAGGCGGACGGTTTCCGGCTCGATCCGGAGGCCGTTCCCGAGGACGCCGACCTCGTCGTGGTCGGGAATCCGACCAACCCGACGTCCGTGCTGCATCCGGCCGGCGTTCTCGGCGAACTCGCAAGGCCGGGGCGGACGTTGGTCGTCGACGAGGCGTTCATGGACGCCGTGCCCGACGAGCGCGAGGCGCTCGCCGGGCGGACGGACGTGCCCGGTCTCGTCGTGCTGCGCAGCCTCACCAAGACCTGGGGGCTGGCCGGGCTGCGGATCGGCTACGTCCTCGCGTCCCCCGGCACGATCGGCGAGCTGGAACGCGCCCAGCCGCTGTGGCCGGTGTCCACGCCCGCGCTCGCCGCGGCGTCCGCGTGCATGACGCCGGGGGCTCTCGCCGAGGCCGCCCACGCGGCTCACCGGGTCGCGGCGGACCGGGCCCATCTGGTGGCCGGGCTCAGGGAGTTCGAGTCGGACGGGTTGCGGGTGGTCGAGCCGGCGGAGGGGCCGTTCGTGCTGGTTCGGGTGGAGCGGGGGGCCGCTGTGCGGCGGCTGTTGCGGGGGCTGGGGTTCGCGGTGCGGCGGGGGGACACGTTTCCCGGGCTCGACGAGGAGTGGATACGGATCGCCGTCCGGGACCGGGTGACGGTCAACCGGTTCCTCCAGGCGCTGGACCGGGCGGTGACGGGGGCCGGGGGGTGAGGGTTTTCGCCCCCTCCGCCCCTTCCCGTCCCGTTCCTGGGGGCTGCGCCCCCAGACCCCCGCTGTCGCGCTTCGCGCTCGTCCTCAGACGCCGGACGGGCTGAAAGGATTTCAGCCTCGGTTGCGTCGGCCCAGGAGCATCGCTCCGCCGCCCGCGGCGAGGAGTACGACCGCCGAGCCCACGACGTACGGCGTCGTCGACCCGCCCCCGGTCTCGGCGAGCCCGGCCTCCGCGGGCGCGCCCTGCGGCTCGACGTCCGCCACCGGTGCCTCGGGGTTCGCGGGGGCGGCGGGGGCCTGCGGTGCCTCGCAGGTCGCGCCGGCCAGGGTCAGCGTGCCCGCCACCTCGGCCACGTTCAGCTTCAACGGGTTGATGGAGACCTTGAGTTCGAGAGCGGTCGCGGCGGCCGTGCGGGAGGTGGTCTCCGTCTTGGAGAGGTCGAGGCGGACCTCTCCGACGGCGGGCACGTTCACCACGGTCGGGCCGCCGGCGGACAGGGTCACCTTCTTGCCGAGCACCGTGACGGCGCCCAGTACGTTCGAGCTCGCCACCGGCTTTCTGCCCGCCTCGCAGGTCGCCTTCGACGTGACCGACTCGACCTCGATGAGGGAGAGCAGCGGAAGCCCGGGGACATGGACCTTCGCGTGCGCGAGCTCGGTGGACCCCTCGGCCTTCGTCGGGGACACCGTCGCCTTCGCGGTGGCGACCTCCGCCCCGAGCACACTGAACGGCTTTCCGCCGTCGACGCCGTCCAGCCGGGCGGTGAGCGCGGTCCTCTCGGCGGACCGGGGCGCCTGAACCTCGTTGAGCGCGACGGCGAGCGGGACGTTCACCGTCTTGTTGAGCAGGGACACGTCGAGCCCGGTGCGCAGGACGACGGCGCTCGCGCGGCCCTCCTCGGCCGTGTCGTCTGTCGCGTGCGCGGACACCGCTCCGGCCAGCGCCGCGGGACCGGCGGCGAGGACGGTGACCGCGGCGACGGCGGCACAACGGCGTGCGGGCATGCGGAAGTTGTAGCTGTTCAAGGTGGGGGACCCCTCGTAAGAGACATGCTTGGGACCCCGTCAGAATTACGCACGGAGAGTGAACCGTGAGCGATCCTGGGTGACTTCACTCCAACGTGGCAGTTTCGTCAGCGCATTCGAATCACCAGGCACGGGTGTTCCACGACGTCACCCGGACAGCCCCGCCAGGACCGGCGCGCCGGCGGGCGGCGGGCGCGCGAGAGGGGGACAACGAGTCGGCGAGCCGTCACGTCACGCCCTGTCAATACCGGTCCTCAGGAGACGATCCGCCCGTTCAGCACCACCCGGCGCGGATCGGCGAGCACCCGTACGTCCGCCCGCGGGTCCCCCTCGTACACCACGAGGTCCGCGGGTGCCCCCTCGTCGAGGCCGGGGCGGCCCAGCCAGCGCCGCGCGCCCCAGGTGGTGGCGGACAGCGCCTCCACGGGCGGAATGCCGGCCCGGACGAGCTCCGCCACCTCCCCCGCGACAAGGCCGTGCGCCAGGGAGCCACCCGCGTCGGTGCCGACGTAGACGGGGATCCCGGCGTCGTAGGCGGCGCGCACGGTGTCGTAGCGGCGTTCGTACAACCGCCGCATGTGCGCGGACCATTGGGGGAACTTCGCCTCGCCGCCGTCGGCGAGGCGCGGGAAGGTCGCGATGTTGACCAGGGTCGGCACGATCGCGACCCCGTGCTCGGCGAACAGCGGGATGGTGTCCTCGGTCAGGCCCGTCGCGTGCTCGACGCAGTCGATGCCCGCCTCGACGAGGTCCCGCAGGGAGTCCTCGGCGAAGCAGTGCGCGGTGACACGGGCGCCGAGGCGGTGGGCCTCGGCGATCGCGGCCTCCACGGCGTCCCGGGGCCAGCAGGCGCTCAGGTCGCCGGTGCCGCGGTCGATCCAGTCGCCCACCAGCTTGACCCAGCCGTCGCCGCGCCGGGCCTCCTGGGCGACGTACGCGACGAGGTCCTCCGGCTCGATCTCGTGGGCAAAGTTGCGGATGTAGCGGCGGGTGCGCGCGATGTGGCGGCCGGCCCGGATGATCTTCGGGAGGTCCTCGCGGTCGTCGGTCCAGCGGGTGTCGGAGGGCGAACCGGCGTCCCGGAGCAGCAGGGTGCCCGCCTCGCGGTCGGTCAGCGCCTGCTTCTCGGCGACGTCCTCGGGGACCGGGCCGTGGGTGCCGAGGCCGACGTGGCAGTGCGCGTCGACGAGGCCGGGCAGCGCCCAGCCCTCGACGGTGCGGACGTCACGGGCGCCGGCGGGACGCTCGTAGGAGATCCGGCCACCGACGACCCACAGCTCGTCGCGGATGTCGTCGGGGCCCGCCAGCACCCGGCCCTTCACGTGCAGCACGGTGGGATCGCTCAGCACCTCGGGATCGCTCATGGACCGCACCTTAGTTGGGGCCCGTCTCCTCCTTGCCCGGCCGGTCCGAGAGGTCGGCGGGCGTGTCCGTCTCCCGCACGTCCGCCATCGCGGGGTCCAGCAGGCGGGACAGGAAGTGGCGGGTGCGCTCGTGGCTCGGGGCGCCGATGACCTGGGCGGGGGCGCCCTCCTCGACGATCACTCCGCCGTCCATGAAGACGACGCGGTCGGCGACCTCGCGCGCGAAGCTCATCTCATGAGTGACGACCATCATCGTCATGCCCTCGTCGGCGAGCATCCGCATGACCGCGAGGACGTCGCCGACGAGTTCGGGGTCCAGCGCGGAGGTCGGCTCGTCGAAGAGCATCACCTCGGGGCCCATGGCCAGCGCGCGGGCGATCGCGACGCGCTGCTGCTGGCCGCCCGAGAGGGAGGAGGGGTACGCGTCGGCCTTCTCGGACAGACCCACCCGGCGCAGGTTCTCCGCGGCGATCCGGGCGGCCTCGGCCTTGTCCCGCCCCAGCACGCGGCGCTGCGGCAGCGTGAGGTTGTCGGTGACCGACAGGTGCGGGAAGAGGTTGAACTGCTGGAAGACCATGCCGATACGGCGGCGCACGGCGTCGATGTCGACGTCGGGGTGCGTGACCTCCGTACCGCCGACGAAGACCTCGCCCTTGGACGGCTCCTCCAGCAGGTTCACGCAGCGCAGCAGCGTGGACTTGCCGGAGCCGGACGGGCCGATGACACACACGACCTCGCCGGTGCCGACCTCCAGGTCGATGCCGCGCAGTACCTCGTTGTCGCCGAAGGACTTGTGCAGGTCCTTGACCTGGATCTCCGGTGTGCTGCTCACTTGGTGGCCTCCCCGGCCTTCGCCTCAAGGCGGCGTACGACGAAGCCGAGCGGGATCGTGACCAGCAGGTAGCACAGGCCCGCGACCAGGATCGGCGTGGAGTTGGCGGTCTGGCTCGCCAGGTCGCGCCCGAACTTGGTGAGTTCGCGCTCCTCCAGCGTGACGCCGAGGAACAGCACCAGCGAGGAGTCCTTGAAGAGGAGGACGAGTTCGTTGGTGAGCGGCGGGATCACGATGCGGAACGCCTGCGGGATGACGATGGAGACCATGGCCCGGCCGTGCGAGAAGCCCAGTGAACGGGCCGCCTCCATCTGCCCCTTGGGCACCGCCTGGATGCCCGCGCGGATCGTCTCGGCCATGTACGCGGCCGAGACCAGGCCGAGGGCCAGCGCCACCTTGCCGTAGGTGCCGCCGGGGATCTCGGTGCCCGGGAAGGCGAGCGGCACGGCGACGCCCACGAAGACGAAGATCAGCAGGGCGGGCAGGCCCCGGAAGATCTCGATGTAGATGCCGGCGACCCAGCGGTAGGGGCCGACCGAGGACAGCCGCATCAGGGCGACGACCATGCCGAGCACGAGGCCGAAGACGAAGCCGGACATCGTGTAGAGGACGGTGTTCTTGAGCGCCAGCGTGATGACGTCCGGGAACATCTGCGTGACCAGGTCCCACTGGGCGAACTGGTTCTTCAGCCGTCCCCAGTCGGCCGTGAACGCGAAGGCGATCACGGCCGCGACGAACACGACGTACTGCACACCGCGTGACAGCGCGCGCTTCTGACGCCGGGTCAGGCCGCTTCGGCGGGGCTGGAGTCGGGTGTCGGCACCACTCATGAGGCGGACGCGGAGACGGACGCCGAAGCGGCGTCTGTCGGGGTGGCGGAGTCGGACGGCGTGGAGGCGCCCGAGCCGGACGGTGAGGAGGACGCCGAGGCCGACGGCGAGGCGGAGGCCGCGGACTCCTCGTAGGGGCCGATCCACTTCTCGTACAGCGTCCTGTACGTGCCGTCGGCCTTCGCGGCGGTGATCGCCTTGTTGACGGCGGCGAGGAGCTCGGTGTTGCCCTTCTTCACCGTGAAGCCGTACTCCTCACCGGTGTTGATGTTGTCGGCGACCTCGAAGGCGTCCGCGTTGGCCTTGTCCTTCAGCCAGCCCTGGACGACCGGGTAGTCGATGACGACGGCCTGGACCTGGCCGGTGCGCAGGCCGTTGAGGACCGCGTCGGAGGACTCGAAGGAGACGGGGTCGATGCCCTGGCCCTTGGCGTAGTCCTCGCCGGTCGTCTGGGCCTGGGTGCCGACCTTCTTGCCCTTGAGGTCCGCGAAGGAGGTGATGCCGCTCTTCTTGTCGACCAGGACGGCCTGCGTCGCCTCGAAGTAGGGGTCCGAGAAGTCGACGTTCTTCTTGCGCTCCTCGGTGATCGTCATGCCGGCCGCGGCTAGGTCGCACTCGCCGGAGTTGAGGAACGCGCCGGTCTTGAAGTTCTCGAAGGGGGTGTCGATGAACTCCTGCTTCACGCCGAGGTCCTTGGCGACCAGGTCGATGAGCGAGACGTCGAAGCCCTGCACCTTGCCGTCGATCTCCGACTGGAAGGGCGGGTACGGCAGGTGGGTGCAGGTGGTGAGCTGTCCGCCCTTGACGAGCTTGACGCCCTTGACGGTGGTCGAGCCCCCGTCGTCCGAGGAGCAGCCGGCCACGAGCAGCAGCCCGGCCGTCGCGGTGGTGGCGGCAAGAATGCGGGATCGGCGTCCGAGGACGGGGTTCACGGGGGGCCTCCTGTGGGGGGACTGTGTGCCTGAAGGGTCTGAAGGGTCTGATTATAAGGAAAGGTTTGACTCACTCAAACCAATCCGATGGTCACCGAGCCGTCCGGCCTCGGAAGTCGCCGGTCCGGGGCCGAGCGACGGTGGCGGTTACGCTCTGACCCATCCGATTCATTGCCCCTCGTGGGCCCCGTTAGACACCGTGAGCGAAGAGAGCACCGTCGTGACCCATCCCTTCCTTGACCTGGCACCGCTCGGCGCGGCGCACTTCGCGGCGATCGAGGACCGGGTGGCGCGGCTGCTCTCCACCGAGCAGGACGTCGTGATCATGCAGGGCGAGGCGCTGCTGCCGCTGGAGGGGGCCATCCGCGGGACGGCCGGGCCCGGCACGACCGCGCTCAACGTGATCACCGGGCCGTACGGGCAGACCTTCGGGGACTGGCTGCGGGACTGCGGGGCGACGGTGATCGACCTGTCGGTGCCGTTCCACACGGCGGTCACCGCCGAGCAGGTGCGCCGCGCGTTCGCCGAGCATCCCTCGATCGACTTCGTGTCGCTGGTGCACGCGGAGGCGGCGACGGGCAACACGAACCCCGTCGCGGAGATCGGCGAGGTCGTACGGGAGCACGGCGCCCTCTTCTATCTGGACGCCGTCGCCTCGATCGGCGCCGAGCCGGTGCTGCCGGACGCCTGGGGTGTCGACCTGTGCGTGATCGGGGCGCAGAAGGCGATGGGCGGGCCCGCCGGCGTGTCGGCCGTGTCGGTGAGCGAGCGGGCGTGGGCACGGATGGCGGCGAACCCGCTGGCGCCGCGCCGGTCCTACCTCTCGCTCCTCGACTGGAAGCAGCGGTGGATCGACGGCGGCCGCAAGGCGCTGCTGCACGCGCCCGCGCAGCTGGAGATGCTGGCCCTGGAGGCCTGTGTCGAGCGGATCGAGGGCGAGGGACTGGACGCGGTGATGGCACGGCACGCCTCTGCCGCCGCGGCCACCCGGGCGGGGGCGCTGGCCCTGGGCGGAGGGCTTGAGCCGTATGTGTACGAGGCAGCCGACGCGGCGCCCGTGGCCACGACGCTGCGGACTCCGCACGGCGTCGACGCGTCCGGGCTCGTCGCCAAGGCCCTGGCCGCGGATCCGGTGCTGCCGCTGGTCGCGGGCGGGGGCGCGCTCGCGACGGAGATGATCCGGGTGAACCACTACGGCCCGGACGCTACCCGGGGCGTCGTCCACTCCAGCCTCGCGGCGCTCGGTGCCGCGCTGGCCGAGGCGGGGCGGAGCGTCGACCTGGAGGCGGCACGGCGGGCGGTGGCCGGCGCCTGGGCGTGAGCCGGGCTCCGGCAGGCTCCGACATCACGCTCAAGCGACACCGGTATTTCCTGTCCCCGAATACCGGACAGGAAATACCGGACAGGCCGCAAGAAGCGACTTGAGTCACTTATCGAGTTCGCTTATGCTGCCATTAATTCAGCACAGCTTCCCATTGACTTCTTCCCGCTTTCCTCGGGCGTAAACGCTAAGATTTCGCGAACACCAACCTCGTGATTCGGGCACATCTCGTGGTGGTTACGTGGCTGTGACGCACTCCACAAAGAGTCCATTTCCTCCCCCATTATCCGGGCAAAAGTGCACCAAAGGGCGCCGATTCACGCGGACGTGCGCACCCGTGGGATAACACATGGACGCGGCTCGCGTAACCCCACGCGGCGATGCAATTTCGAATTTCCCTCGGTAAATTCAATCCGCATGACCGCCGCACACGCAGAACCGCAAGCGGGATTCCTGGAAATGCCGGAAGGTCTTCGGATCGACCGCCCCGAGGCGGCCGACGGGGCCGCCCTCTGGCGTATCGCCAGGGACTCCCGGACCCTCGACCTCAACTCCTCGTACAGCTACCTGCTGTGGTGCCGTGACTTCGCCGGTACGTCAGCGGTGGCGCGGGACGCGGAAGGCACGCCCGTCGGTTTCGTCACCGGATACGTGCGGCCCGAGCACCCCGGCACGCTGCTCGTCTGGCAGGTGGCCGTCGACAGCGCGTACCGCGGACGCGGGCTGGCCGCCGCGCTGCTGGACGGTCTGACCGCACGGGTGGCCGCGGAGCGGGGGACGACAGGCGTCGAGACCACCATCACGCCGGGCAACACCGCCTCCGAGCGGCTGTTCACCTCCTTCGCGCGTCGCCACGGCGCGGGCGTCGAGCGTGAGGTGCTGTTCCCCGCGGAGCGGTTCCCGGACGGTGGGCACGACCCCGAGGTGCTGTACCGCATCGGACCCCTGGCGTTCTGAACCGGCCGCTCTCCGGCCCCTGGCGTCGTGAACCCCACGGCTCTCCGTCACCAGGCGTTCCGAACCCACGGCTCTCCGCCCCCAGGACTTCTGAACCCCCCACGACTTCGTCTCCCAGGAGGAGATCCACTGTGACCATCACCCAGCCCGACCTGAGCGTTTTCGAGACCCTGGAGTCGGAGGTGCGCAGTTACTGCCGCAGCTGGCCCACCGTCTTCGACCGTGCGCGGGGCAGCCGCATGTACGACGAGGACGGCCACGAGTACCTCGACTTCTTCGCGGGCGCCGGTTCGCTCAACTACGGGCACAACAACCCCGTGCTCAAACGGGCGTTGATCGACTATCTGGAACGGGACGGCGTCACCCACGGCCTCGACATGTCGACGACCGCCAAACGCGCCTTCCTCGAGTCCTTCCAGAAGGTGATCCTGCGTCCGCGCGACCTGCCGTACAAGGTCATGTTCCCGGGCCCGACGGGCACCAACGCCGTCGAGTCCGCGCTGAAGCTGGCCCGCAAGGTGAAGGGCCGCGAGGCCATCGTGTCCTTCACCAACGCCTTCCACGGGATGTCGCTCGGTTCGCTCGCCGTGACCGGCAACGCCTTCAAGCGGGCCGGCGCGGGGATCCCGCTGGTGCACGGCACCCCGATGCCGTTCGACAACTACTTCGAGGGCCAGATCCCGGACTTCCTGTGGTTCGAGCGGCTCCTGGAGGACCAGGGATCCGGCCTCAACAAGCCCGCCGCCGTGATCGTGGAGACCGTGCAGGGCGAGGGCGGCATCAACGCCGCGCGTCCTGAGTGGCTGCGGGCGCTGGCCGATCTGTGCGAGCGGCAGGACATGCTGCTGATCGTCGACGACATCCAGATGGGCTGCGGCCGCACCGGGGCGTTCTTCTCCTTCGAGGAGGCGGGGATCGTGCCCGACATCGTCACCGTCTCCAAGTCGATCTCCGGGTACGGACTGCCCATGTCCCTGTGCCTGTTCAAGCCCGAGCTGGACATCTGGGAGCCGGGGGAGCACAACGGCACCTTCCGCGGCAACAACCCCGCGTTCGTCACCGCCTCCGCCGCGCTGGAGACGTACTGGACCGACGGGGCCGCGATGGAGAAGCAGACCCGCACCCGTGGCGAGCAGGTCGAGCAGGCACTGATCTCCATCACCGAGGAGAACCTCGCCGACATCAAGGAGTACCGCGGCCGGGGACTCGTCTGGGGCCTGGAGTTCAAGGACAAGGAGCGCGCCGGCCGCATCGCGCGGCGCGCCTTCGAACTCGGGCTGCTCATCGAGACGTCGGGCCCCGAGAGCGAGGTCGTGAAACTGCTTCCGGCCCTGACGATCACGCCGGAAGAGCTGGACGAGGGGCTGCGCACCCTCGCCCGCGCCGTCCGCGAGACGGTCGCCTGACCCGTACCGCAGCAGCCACTCCCCCACCAGAAAGGCAGTAAGTCACCGTGATAGTCCGTTCGTTCAAGGACATCGAAGGCACCGACCGGCATGTGAAGGCGGCGACGGGTACCTGGGAGAGCAAGCGCATCGTGCTCGCCAAGGAGAAGGTCGGCTTCTCCCTGCACGAGACGACGCTGTACGCGGGTACCGAGACGTCCATGTGGTACGCGAACCACATTGAGGCCGTGCTCTGCGTCGAGGGCGAGGCCGAACTGACCAACGACGAGACCGGCGAGACGCACTGGATCGAGCCGGGGACGATGTACCTCCTGAACGGCCATGAGCGCCACACCATGCGTCCCAAGACCGACTTCCGGTGCGTCTGCGTCTTCAACCCTCCCGTCACCGGACGGGAGGACCACGACGAGAACGGCGTATACCCGCTGCTCACCGAACCCGAGGAGGTCTGAGCCATGAGCACCACGAACACCATGAGCACGATCACCGACCTGTACCCGAGCCGCGGCGCCACCGAGGTGTCCGCTCCCCGCCAGGACCCGGTCGTCTGGGGCGCCCCCGGCACACCGGGGCCGATCACGGTGTCCGAACTCCAGTCGTACGAGCGTGACGGCTTCCTGCCGGTCGAGGAGCTCATCCGCCCGGACGAACTCGGCGTCTACCAGCGTGAGTTGCAGCGCCTTGTCACCGATCCGGCGATCCGCGCCGACGAACGCTCCATCGTCGAGCCGAAGTCGCAGGAGATCCGGTCCGTGTTCGAGGTGCACCGGATCAGCGAGGTCTTCGCCCAACTGGTGCGCGACGAGCGGGTCGTGGGCCGGGCCCGGCAGATCCTCGGCTCCGACGTGTACGTCCACCAGTCGCGGATCAACGTCAAGCCCGGCTTCGGGGCGAGCGGCTTCTACTGGCACTCGGACTTCGAGACCTGGCACGCCGAGGACGGTCTGCCGAACATGCGGACCGTGTCCGTGTCGATCGCGCTGACCGAGAACCTCGACACCAACGGCGGCCTCATGATCATGCCGGGGTCGCACAAGACGTTCCTCGGCTGCTCGGGCGAGACGCCGACGGACAACTACAAGAAGTCCCTCCAGATGCAGGACGCCGGGACGCCCTCCGACGAGGCACTCACCAAGTTCGCCACCCGGCACGGCATCAAGCTCTTCACGGGCAAGGCGGGTTCGGCGACCTGGTTCGACTGCAACTGCATGCACGGCTCGGGCGACAACATCACCCCGTTCCCGCGCAGCAACGTCTTCATCGTCTTCAACAGCGTGGAGAACGCGGCGGTCGAGCCCTTCGCGGCACCGGTACAGCGACCCGAGTTCATCGGGGCACGGGACTTCACACCGGTGCGGTGACCCGCGCCGCCGCTACAGCTATAGCCACGCCAGCGCCGCCGCCCTCGTCAGAACGTTGTCGACGGCGGCGGTGTCGCCCGCCGCGCCCCGCGGTACGTCCCCGGGGGCGTAACGGCCGCCCACCAGCAGGCACAGGTCGACGGGGTCCAGGACGAGTTCGGCCCGTACGGGCTCGTCCTCGGAGCCCAGCACCCACTGGGCGTCGCCGCCCGTCCCGGACACCGTGAACAGCACCGGGGGCGCGGTGGGTCCCAGTGCCCTGCCGAGGACCCGGACGGCGAGGCGGACGAGCCGCCACAGGTGCGGATCGGGCGGCGGGGGCACGGTGATGCCGAGCGCCCGCCCGATGTCGCCGGTGTGGATCCACGCCTCGAAGGCCCGCACCAGGAAATGGTCCGCGAGGGGCAGCCGCGCGCCCATCAACGTCGTGGCGACGGAGGCCGGTTCAGGATCCCTCGCCTCGGGGGTGGCCAACAGCGCCGCCGCCCGGTCGCTCCACGCGGCGACGGTCTCGGCGGGCGTGCGCCGCAGCTCATGGGCGATCACCTCGGCGGTCCGCGCCGCCCAGGCGTCCTCCCACGGAGCCCCGTCCGTGGCGGGTCCCGGCGTGGGCAGGTACGCGGGCAGGCCGAGCCGTACGGCGAGTGGTTCGTCGGCGGCGATCAGATGGGCGACCGTGCTGTGCACGTCCCAGTCGTGGACGACCGGCGTGCCCCAGGGCCCCTGCCCGTCCAACTCCCGTAGCAGCGCACCGAGTCCGGAGACCACTGCGGCGTAGGGGGCGGCGTGCGGGGCCACCGAGGGCGCCGCGGGGCGGGTGCGCAGGGCGAGCGCGAGCATGCTTCCGGGCTGTCCGGCGCCGTCGGCCTCTGCGGCAGGCCCGTCCAGGAGCCGTACCGCCTCCCGCAGCCGTGCCGCCTCCGCCGCGCAGGACTCGCAGTCGGCGAGGTGCGCGGGGACGATCTCGCGCTCGGCGGGCGGCAGTGCGCCGAACGCCCAGGCCGCCAGCAGGTCCCGTACGTCCTCGTGCTCGGTGCTCATCACATGCCGCCCTTCCGGGTCCCGGCCGGCCTTGCGGCCGGGCCTCGACCCGCTGCCACCATACGCACGCCGGGTCCGGCCGGGTCCACCCGCGCCGCCATCACGCGCCCTTCTCCAGTGCCGGGTCCGGCGGATCGGCCAGCGACTCCGCGAGTTTGCGCAGGGCCGAGCGGAGCCGGGTCTTGGCGGTGCCCTCCGGAATGCCGAGTTCCAGCGCGGCCTGGCGATAGGTGCGGCCTGCGAAGTAGGCGAGGTGGATCACCTCGCGCTGGGGTCCGGGGAGTTGGGCGAGGGCGCTGTGCAGGAGCAGCGCGCGCTCGCGGTCGACGACCGTCTCGTCGGGGCCGGGCGCGGCGTCGGGGATGGCGTGCAGCGCGGTGTCGTCGGCACGGGCGTCCTTGCGGTGCCTGGCCTCGCCGCGCACCCAGTCCACGGCCCGCCGGTGGGCGAGCATGGACAGCCAGCTGCGCAGCGAGCCGCGGCGCGCGTCGAAGGCGTACGGCCTGCTCCACAGTTGTGCGAAGACCTCTTGTGCGACGTCCTCGGCCGCTGCCGGGCTGCGGGTGACCCGGACGGCCACCCGTCGCACGAGTCCGCCGTACGCGGCGTACACCTCGCCGAGCGCGGACTCGTCCCCGTACACCAGCCGCCGCTGCAACTCGGCGTCCACGAGCGTCGGTTCCACCTGCACCACCACCTCGTGGTGCCCTTCCTAGCGTCCTGGCGCACCCCGCGCCAGTCGGCACGACGGGCTCAGCCGGAAAGGACGTCCAGCAGCCGGTCGACGTCGGCGGGTGTGTTGTAAAGGTGGAAGGCGGCGCGCAGGTTCCCGGCCCGGTCGGAGACCTCCACGCCGGCGCGGCTCAACGCGGGCTGCCTGTCGCCGAGTCCGGGCACCGAGACGATCGCCGAACCGGGGGCGGGGACGGGTTCGTGGCCCAGTCCTTGCAGGCCGGTGCGGAAACGGTCGGCGAGGGCGAGGTCATGGGCGCGTACGGTGTCGACGCCCAGTTGCTCGATCAGCTCCAGGGAGTGCCGGGCGCCCGCGTAGGAGAAGAGGCTGGGGCTCTCGTCGAACCGGCGCGCGGAGTGGGCGAGTTCCTCGACGGGGCCGTAGCAGCTGTCCCAGGGGTGCTCCCCCGCGACCCAGCCCGCGAAGACCGGGACGAGCCCGCCGAGGTCCTCCGGAACGACCAGGAAGGCCACCCCGCGCGGGCACACGAGCCACTTGAAGGCGACGGAGGAGACGTAGTCGTAGGCGTCCGCGTCGATCGGCAGCCAGCCCGCGGCCTGGGAGGCGTCCACGTACGTACGGGCGCCGTGCTCGCGGGCGGCCGTGCGGATGGCCGGCAGGTCGGCGATCCGGCCGTCGGCGGACTGCGCGGCGCTGACCGCGACGAGCGCCGTGCCGGGGCGTACCGACTCGGCCAGCCGCGCCAGCGGCACCGTGCGCACCTTGAGGTCGCCGCGCATGTGGAACGGGTTCACGACGGAGGTGAAGTCGGCCTCGGCGGTGAGGACTTCGGCGCCCGCGGGCAGCGAGGCGGCGATCAGGCCGGTGTAGACGGCGACCGAGGCACCGGCCGCCACCCGGCGGTCCGGCACGCCGGCCAGTCGCGCGAAGGCGGCTCTGGCCGCCTCCACGTCCGCGAACATGTCCTGTGGCTGCCCGGCCGCCACGGACTCGACGCCGGCCCGCATGGCGTCGACCGCGCGGGCCGGGAGCAGCCCGGTGCTCGCGGTGTTCAGGTAGGTGTTCTTCGGGGCGAACTCGGCACGAACGAGAGTCTCGAAGGTCTCCATGTGACCACTCTGCGGCCCCGGGAACTCCCCGTCCATTGCCGATTTCTACGCAGATCCGCCAAGGTCCGCTTATGGATGCCCGCTGAGCTGCGCTTTCTCAGCTCTGCGGTACGGCGCACCCGTCCGGTCCGCAGACCTCGGCGCCGGTGGGGTCCGGCTGGACCAGCTTCAGCGGCGGGCGTTCGCCCCAGGCCTGGGTGAGTGCCTTGGCGAAGACCTCGGCGGGCTGGGCGCCGGAGACGCCGTACTTGCGGTCCAGGACGAAGAAGGGGACGCCGTTCGCACCCAGCTCGGCGGCCTCGCGCTCGTCGGCGCGGACCTCGTCGGCGTAGGCGGCCGGGTCGGCGAGCACCTCGCGGGCCGCGTCCTTGTCGAGCCCGGCGGCGACGGCCAGTTCCACGAGCCGCTCGTCGTCCCCGAAGACGGACCGCTCCTCGGCGAAGTTCGCCCGGTAGAGGGCGCCGATCAGCTCGTCCTGCCTGCCCTGCGCCTTGGCGAAGTGAAGGAGGCGGTGCATGTCGAAGGTGTTGCCGTGGTCGCGGTCCCGGGTGCGGTACTCCAGGCCCTCGGCGGCGGCCTGCGTGCGCAGGTTCTCCTCGCCGGCGCGGGCCTGCTCCTCGCTCATGCCGTACTTCTTGGTGAGCATGGTCAGCACGGGCTGGATGTCGCCCTTGGCGCGGTTCGGGTCGAGCTCGAAGGAACGGTGCACCACCTCGACCCCGTCACGGTGCGGGAAGGCGTCGAGCGCCTTCTCGAAGCGGGCCTTGCCCACGTAGCACCAGGGGCAGGCGATGTCGCTCCAGATCTCGACGCGCATGTCTCGGCTCTCTCCAGGTCGCAGGGACACGGAGACGTCCTCCGCTCGATACGTGAACGTTCAAGCGGCCCCGGTCATTCCCCGGTGACGGCCTCCACGGCGAACCGCAGGGTCACGTGGTGCTCGTCCGCCACGGGCTCGCGGTCCATGGCCCAGCCCTGGCGGGCGTAGAAGGCCCGCGCGCGCTCGTTGTCGATGTGGACGTCGAGGTCGGCGGTCCGTTTGCCGTCGGCCCGCCACTGTTCGACGCAGGCCTCGTGCAGGTCCGTGCCGACGCCGGTCCGCCAGTGGCCGGGGTCGACGTGGAACTGGAACAGGGTGACGGTGTCGGCTGGGGCGGCTTCGGCGGTGCGGAAGGAGGCGATGCCGACGAGGCGGGTGTCGCGGACTGCGCACAGGACGTGGGCGTCCGGGCGTTCGATGGCGCCGCGCCAGAGGTCCGGCCAGTCGAAGCCGTCCTGCGGGAGGCCGGCCGGGTAGTACGTGGCTCGGGCGCGGGCGTGCAGCTCGGAGATCGCCGGGGCCTCGCTGGGCAGGGCGGTCCTGATCAGCAGGGGGCCGGTGGGGCGGTGGGTTCTGATCACGGGAGGGAAGACGGGGCGGGGCGGGGTGTGGTTCCGCCGAGGTTTTCTCGCCCGAGATCAGCTTCCGTCTCTCAAGTCCCGCGGCCAGTCGGGCCGGTACTCGATGCCGTCGTACGTCACCACGCAGCCCTCTCCCATCGGGGACTGGGTCATGAAGCCGACGAGGGCGGCCGAGGTCTCCTTCTCGTCGCCGAGGGTGAAGAGGCGGATGAAGGTCCAGCGGACGCCGTCGCGGGAGGCGTGGAAGGCGAAGGCGCGGCCGGTGCGGCTGACCCGGAGCCAGACGGAACTGCCGTCGACGGTGAAGGAGTTGGCGTCGTCGGAGTGCCCCCGGGTCACCACCGTGCAGACGGTGGGGACGTCCGGGGAGTACTCCAGGCAGAGCTTCGCCCAGGCCCGCTCCCCCACGTGGACGTAGAGGACACCCGCGTCGAAGGAGCCCGCGAAGCCGACCGTGACCCTGGCGATCAGCTGGAAGTCGCCCTCCGGCGCGCCCAGCAGCCGGGGCGCGTCGGAGGCGGCGTCCAGGGCCTCACCGGTGGGCGGCACGAAGCGGTCCTGCCGGGCGCCGGCCCAGCCGGTGAGCACCCCGTCCTCGTACGACCAGTGGCCGTCAGGCCCGTAGGTGCGGAGCCGGAAGGGGAGTTCGGGGAGTTCGACGTCCATCCGCCGAGTCTCTCAGGTCGCCCCTGGCATGTCCCGGGCGGCTCCCGCTCAGCGCTCCAGCACGCCGTCGTAGCGGCGCGGCAGCCCCAGCGGGTTGTCGTCCCGCAGCTCCGGCGGCAGCAGTGCCTCCGGCGCGTTCTGGTACGCCACCGGTCGCAGCCAGCGCTCGATGGCCGTGCCGCCGACGGACGTCGAGGTGGACGTCGTCGCCGGGTAGGGGCCGCCGTGGTGCTGGGCGGCGGCGACGGCGACACCGGTCGGCCAGCCGTTGACCAGGACGCGGCCCGCGAGCGGGGTCAGCTCGGCGAGGATCTCGGCGCCGCGTCCTTCGCCGGCCGCCTCCTCGGTGGAGAGCTGCACGGTCGCGGTGAGGTTGCCGGGGAGCCGGGAGAGGATCGCGGTGGCCTCGGCGTCGTCCTCGTAGCGGGCGACCACGGTGAGCGGGCCGAAGCACTCCTCCAGGAGCAGGTCGTGCTCGCCCGCACTGGCCAGCCGCCGCGCCGGGACGGTCAGGAAGCCGGGGCTCACCGTGTGCTCGCTGCCCGCGCCCGGGGTCACCGGGGCCTCCACGTCGGGGAGGCCCGCGCGCTCGGCGACCCCGGCGATGAAGTTGTCGCGCATGCGGTGGTCGAGCAGGACGCCCGCGTCGGTGTCGCTGACGGCGTCCGTGAGCGACTTCACGAACCGGTCGCCCGCCGCGCTCGCCGGGGCGAGGACCAGGCCGGGCTTCACACAGAACTGGCCGACGCCCAGCGTCATGGAGCCCGCGAGCCCGGCGCCGATCGCCTCGGCGCGCTCGGCCGCCGCGGCCTCGGTGACGACGACGGGGTTGAGGGAGCCCAGCTCGCCGTGGAAGGGGATCGGCACGGGTCGCGCCGCCGCCGCGTCGAAGAGGGCACGGCCGCCGCGGATCGAGCCGGTGAACCCGGCCGCCGACACCAGCGGGTGCCTGACCAGCTCGACGCCCGCCTCGAAGCCGTGGACCAGGCCCACGACGCCCGCCGGGATGTCGTGCCGGGCGCCGGCCCGGCGCAGCACGGACGCGACCAGCTCGGAGAGCCCCGGGTGGTCGGGGTGCGCCTTGACCACGACCGGGCAGCCGGCCGCCAGCGCGCTCGCGGTGTCGCCGCCGGCGACGGAGAAGGCGAACGGGAAGTTCGAGGCGGAGTAGACGGCGACGACACCCAGCGGCACCTTGTAGCGGCGCAGGTCCGGGATGGGCGGGGTCGCCGTGTCGTCGGGGTGGTTGATCACCACGTCGAGGAAGGCGCCCTCGTCGACGACGGTGGCGAAGGCCCGCAACTGGTAGCAGGTGCGGGCGAGTTCGCCGGTGAGCCGGACGGGGCCGAGCGCGCTCTCCGCGTCGGCGGCCTCGACGAGCTGCTCCTTGGAACCTTCGAGCAGGTCGGCGGCGGTGCGCAGGAAGGCCGCGCGCACGGTGCGGTCGGCGAGGGCCGGGCGCGCGGCGTGCGCGGCGCGGACGGCCTCGTCCACCTCCTGGGCCGTGGCCTCCACCGCGACCTGCTCCCGCTGCTTCCCGGTTCGGGGGTCGACACTCCAGACTGGTGCTGCTGCCACCGCGGGTCCCTCCAAGATGTGATGCCGCAGTTCTGTGTCACTCACCAGGGGTGTTCGATATGCTGAACGCTGTCTCTGATGGTGAATATGCTGTTGGAGACTATTTCCCGTCGAACGAAGGGGTCAAGGGCGATGTCGGCAGTCGAGACAGGCGGCGGGGCGCAGGTCAAGTCCGCGGTGCGGACCGTGGAATTGCTGGAGTACTTCGCCGGCCGGCCCGGTATGCACTCCCTCGCCTCCGTGCAGGAGGCCGTCGGCTACCCGAAGTCCAGTCTCTACATGCTGCTCCGCACGCTTGTCGAGCTCGGCTGGGTCGAGACGGACGCGACGGGCACGCGGTACGGCATCGGCGTACGAGCCTTGCTCGTCGGCACCTCGTACATCGACGGCGACGAGGTGGTCGCCGCGGCCCGCCCGACCCTGGACCGGCTCTCCGACGACACGACGGAGACCATCCACCTGGCCCGCCTGGACGGCACGAACGTCGTCTACCTCGCCACCCGCCAGTCGCAGCACTACCTGCGCCCCTTCACCCGGGTCGGCCGCCGGCTCCCCGCGCACTCGACCTCGCTGGGCAAGGCGCTGCTCGCCACCCACACCGACGAGCAGGTCCGCAAGCTGCTCCCCGAGACGCTCCCGGCGCTCACCGAGCACACGATCACCGACCGGGAGAAGCTCATCGAGGAGCTGCGCCAGGTCCGGGAGCAGGGCTTCGCGGTGGACCGCGAGGAGAACACGCTGGGCCTGCGCTGCTTCGGCGTCGCCATCCCGTACCGCACGCCCGCCCGTGACGCGATCAGCTGCTCGGTGCCCGTGGCGCGGCTGACGCCGGCGCACGAGCAGATGGTCAAGGACGCCCTGTTCGACGCCCGGGACCGGCTGACGCTGGCGACGCGCAGGCTGTGACCCGAAGGCCCGCTCCGGGGCGGCGGGCTTCATGAACGGTGTATGAGAAATGCGGGCGGAAGGGAACGATTCCCTCCCGCCCGCTCGTCCTTCTGAGCGGGATGAACAAGACGATCAGGCGCTCCGCCGTCTTCACGCTGCTGCTCGTGCTCGCCCTGCTGGCCAGGGCGACGTGGGTGCAGTTCTACGAAGGCCAGGCGCTCGCGGACGACAAGGACAACCGGCGGAACGCGATAGAGCAGTACGCGAACCCGCTCGGGAACATCATCGTGGCCGGAGACGCGATCACCGGTTCCGCGCGGACGAAGGGCAGCGACCTCAAGTACAAGCGCACGTACACCGACGGCAGTCTGTACGCGGCGGTCACCGGCTACAGCTCGCAGGTCTACGGAGCGACGCAGCTGGAGGGTATCTACCAGGACCTGCTCGACGGCACGGACACCCAGCTCAAGACCCCGCTGGACACCATCACCGACAAGCGCGCCGACCCGGGTGACGTGGTCACGACGATCGACCCGGACGTGCAGAAGGCCGCGTACGAGGCGCTCGGCGACAAGAAGGGCGCGGCCGTCGCGATCGATCCGGCGACCGGCAAGATCCTCGCGGTCGTCTCCACCCCGACGTACGATCCCTCGCGGCTCGCCGCCGGCGACTCGGACGCCTGGACGGAGCTGACCAAGGACGCGGACAAGCCGATGACCAACCGGGCGCTGCGCCAGCCGCTGCCGCCGGGCTCGACGTTCAAGCTGGTCGTCGCGGCGGCGGCCCTGGAGGACGGGCTGTACGCGGACGTCGACGCGAAGACGGCCAGCCCGAACCCGTACCGGCTGCCGGACACGACCACCGACCTGGCGAACGAGAGCGCCTCCGCGCCCTGCGAGAACGCCTCGATCCGGGTGGCGCTCCAGTACTCCTGCAACAACGTCTTCGCGAAGATGGCCGTCGACCTGGGCCAGGACAAGCTGCGGGCGCAGGCGGAGAAGTTCGGCTTCAACGACAGGACGCAGGACGTGCCGGTACGGGCGTACACCAGCGTCTACCCCTCCGACATGGACAAGTCGTCGACCGCGCTGACCGGCATCGGCCAGTTCGACGTGACGGCGACGCCGCTCCAGATGGCCATGGTGTCGGCCGCCATCGCCAACGACGGCAAGCTGGTCTCCCCGCACATGGTGGCGCGGACCAGCGACTCCGGGGGCGGTGTCCTGACGGACTACGACGACAGCACGGAGACGAAGGAGATCGTCAGCTCCTCCACCGCCGAGCAGCTCCGGTCCGCGATGCAGACGGTCGTCGAGGAGGGCACGGGCACGAACGCGCGGATCTCCGGCGCGACGGTCGGCGGCAAGACGGGTACGGCCCAGCACGGCGAGAACAACAGCAAGACGCCGTACGCCTGGTTCACGTCGTACGCGAAGTCCGACTCCAGCGACAAGTCGGTGGCCGTCGCGGTCCTGGTCGAGCAGTCCGACGCGGCCCGCTCCGAGGTCAGCGGCAACGGCCTGGCGGCGCCGGTGGCGAAGTCCATGATGCAGGCGGCGCTGAAGGACTGAGCCGCCGCCACCTGTACGCGATGGGCCGCCCTCACCTCCCTGGAGGGCGGCCCTTCGCGTCGCCTCGCGCCGTCGCCTCGCGCGCTACTTCACGTTGAGCAGCTGCTCGATCGGGTCGATCGCGAAGTACACCAGGAACAGCGCGGACGCGCCCCACAGCAGCCAGTGGACTTCCTTCGCCTTGCCGAGGACCGCCTTGATCAGCACGTAGGCGAGGAAGCCCGCCCCGATGCCGTTGGTGATCGAGTAGGTGAACGGCATCACGGCGATGGTCAGGAACGCGGGGATCGCGATCTCGTACCTGTCCCAGTCGATGTGCTTGACCTGGGTCATCATCAGGAACCCGACCGCGACGAGCGCGGGCGCCGCGGCCTGCAGCGGCACGATGGTGAGCAGCGGGGTCAGGAAGAGCGCGAGCGCGAAGAGGCCGCCCGTGACCAGGTTCGAGAAGCCGGTTCGGGAACCCTCGCCGACCCCCGCCGCCGACTCGATGTACGAGGTCGAGGAGGACGCCGAGGCCGCGCCGCCCGCCACCGCGGCGGCGCCGTCGATGAGCAGCACGCGCCCGAGGTTGGGCACCTTGCCCTCCTCGTCGAGGAGCCCCGCCTCGGCGCTGACGCCGACGACGGTGCCCATGGTGTCGAAGAAGTCGGACAGGATCAGCGTGAAGACCAGCAGGACGACGGTGATCGCGCCGGTCTCCCCGAAGGCGCCGAACAGGCTGAAGTGGCCGAGCAGTCCGAAGTCCGGTGAGGCCACGATGTCGTCGGGGACCTTCGGGGTGGTCAGGCCCCAGCTCTTGATGTCCGCCACGGAGTCGATGACGATCGCGACGACCGTCATGGTGACGATGCTGATCAGGATCGCGCCCTTGACCTTGCGCGCCAGCAGTCCGATGGTCAGCAGCACGCCGAGACAGAAGACGAGGACGGGCCAGCCGGTGAGCGTGCCCGTGCCGCCGAGCTGCACCGGCACGGTGGTCTGGGCGATGTCCGGGATACGGGTGGCGAACCCGGCGTCGACGAAGCCGATGAAGGCGATGAACAGGCCGATGCCGACACTGATCGCCTGTTTCATCGGCTGGGGTATCGCGTGCATGACGGCTTCCCGCAGTCCGGTCACCACCAGTACGCAGATCAGCAGGCCTTCGAGGACGATCAGGCCCATCGCGTCGTCCCAGCTCATCAGCGGGGCGATCTGGAAGGCGACGACCGCGTTGAGGCCGAGGCCCGCGGCGAGCGCGAGCGGGAGGTTGCCGCCGACGCCCATGATGATCGTCATGACCGCGGCCACCAGGGCGGTGGCGGTGGTCAGTTGGACGGCGTCGAGCTGGTGGCCGAACTTGTCCTTGGCGCTCCCCAGGATGATGGGATTCAGTACAAGGATGTAGGCCATCGTGAAGAAGGTCGCGAAGCCGCCGCGTATCTCACGGCCGAAGGTGGAGCCCCTGGCGGTGATCTTGAAGAACTGGTCGACGCCGTTCGACGGGGGCGGCGCGGCACTGGGCCGCTCGGCCACCTTCTGCTGATCGGACATGGCGATACTCCTCGTTACCTGCGTGCTGGGGTGTGCGGATGATGGCTGGATTGTTCCCGTGTTGAACCGCGTTCAGGTTTTCCCCGTGTTACGGAATCGAGTTCGGCCCGCCATACGCCGTTCGAAGCCCTGTACGACTGGCTGGTACGCTCACGCGTCTCGTCCCACGGGCACACCGTTCGCGTACGGGTGCCACTTGGGGGCCGTATACGCACGCGTCTCCAACGGCGCGGAGAGCCGGAGCGAGGAGAGGTCCCCGTGGGCACTGTCGTCGACGACACCGCCGCCGCGGAGTTCCACGCCTTCTTCGAGCGCCACTACGCCGAACTGTCGCGCCTGGCCTACCTGTTGACCGGCGAGGCGGACGCCGCCGACGATCTCGCGGCCGACGCGCTGCTCGCGTTGTGGCACCGCTGGGACCGGGTGCGCGCGGCGGACCATCCGGCGGCGTACGCGCGCGGGGTGGTCGCCAACCTGGCCCGCACCCGGATCCGCGGCGCGGTGCGCGAGCGCCGGCGGATCACCCTGTTCTGGGCGCAGCGCGAGGACAGGACCGAGAACCCCGACGTGCCCGGCATGGTGGATGTCCAGGGCGCCCTGCGCGGGCTGCCGTTCCGCAAGCGGGCCTGTGTCGTCCTGCGGCACGCCTTCGACCTCTCGGAGAAGGACACCGCGCTCGCCCTCGGCATCTCGGTCGGTACGGTGAAGAGCCAGACGTCGAAGGGCATGGCCGAGTTGAAGCGGCTCCTGGGCAGCGACGAGGCCCCGATGCGGGTGCACGCCGAAGTGCTGCCGACGGGCGGGGCCGGGGGAATGGACCGATGAGGGGGGCGCGGGACGTGCACGACGAGCTGCCCGCCCGGCTGCGTGCGGCGGCCGAGGCGCACGAGCCCGACCGCGCGCGCGTCCTGGCCCGGGTCGAGCGCGGGATGGCGGGCGAGGAGACCCGGTCCGCGCGGCGGGCGACGCGTCCGCCGGTGTTCGGCTGGGTGAAGGTGGCGGGCGCCACGGCCGCGGTCGCCGGTGTCCTCGCGGTGGGCGGCTACGCGGTCGCCTCGGCGGTGCGGGACGAGGCCCCGCCGCAGGGGACGGTCGCGGTCCCGCCGACGCCGGAGGTCTCGGCGCGGGCGACGAGCCGGGCGCCGCTGCCGCCCGCTCCCACCCCCAGCGGCGGCGCGCCGGACTCGTCGCGGTCGCCCAAGACGCCGAGTTCGTCCCCGCCGGGCACGCCGTCGGCGGATACCTCACCCCCCACCGGGCTCTCACCCGACTCCGGCGCCGAGGACGGGCCGCTGTGGTCCGACGGCTCGGTCGATCCGCACAGCAACGAGTTCTGGGCGCAGAGCAACGTGACCCTGCGGAACACCGTGCGACTCACCTCGCTCACGGTCGAGTTGAGGATCGCGCAGACCGGCGGGGTGACCGGCGCGGGCGCGTGGCGCTCGGCGCCCGAGGACGACTTCACCACGACGGTCGCGGAGAAGGACGGCTTCCTCGTCTACACCTGGGTGCTCAGGCCGGGCCGCACGGTCTGGCCCGGCGAGTGGGTGTTCGCGGGCCAGTACGACCACGACCGGGGCGGCCGCGACGCGAAGGACGACCGCTACACGGCGAAGGCGGGGACCCAGGACCGGCGGTCGGACGTGACGGGCGACTTCGCGTCCCGCGACGGCGTCGGTGACGGCACCGACGCCGGCGCCGACGACAGCACCGAGGCCGGTTCGTAGGGATCGATCGTGTCCCAACTCACGGCGTTTCCCGCCTGGTTGGGGCCGGTGACACAACCGGATGTTCGTTTCCGGCGTCTCTATCGGTGACCACCATGAGCTGCTGGCCTGAGCCCCCCTCGGCCAGTCAGAAGAGCCCCCGCCGATGACGATCGGCGGGGGCTCACCCCTTCGGTGCCCCGGGGTTCCCTTCCTCGGGAACGGCGCGTGCGAAGCGGGCCGGAGGGGCCGCCCCGGCCCGCTTCTGCCCTCTGGTCGCCGCCGGCCGGCAAAGGGTTGCCGAACTAGCCGACGTAGTACGTCGGGTTCGGGAACTTGTACGTCCGGTCGGCGTAGCCGCCCTGGAGGTCGGAGTACTGGTCGCCGAAGTTGGCGACGACGTCGTACCCGAGGGACTCGATGTGCTTGCGCGTGCCGGACTTGTACTGCACGGTCGTGCAGTTCCAGGCCGCGGCGGTGGCGCAGGCGCTCAGGTACGACGGCGGGTTGGCCGCGTCCTTGAGGAACATGTGCCCGGCATCGAGGTTGACGTCGACGCCGACCTTCTTCAGGTTCGCGACCGCGGAGGCGCGCTGCGACTCCTTCAGACCCGAGTTGTAGAAGACCTCGACGCCCTTGGACTCGGCGTACGCGACGAGTTCGGGGGTGCCGAAGACGGCCGGGCGGTCGGCCCTGGCCACGTAGTCGGCCCAGGTCGCCGAGTTGTACGTGTAGTTGGACTTCTTCTCGTAGTCGAGGGAGAGCAGCAGCGTGTCGTCGATGTCGAAGACGACCGCGGGCCTGCTGTGCTTGTGCCCGGCCTTCTCCGCGGCCTTCCTGATGTACTTCTTCGCGTCGGACTCGATGTGCGCCAGGTCCTTGGCGTACGGGCTGCTCCCGGACGCCTGGTAGACGCCGTCGCTGTCGAGCGTGGTGCCGTAGTAGGTGTCGATCTCCCCCACCAGGAGTCCGATGTTGTGGGGCTCCCTGGTGCTGTTCGCCGTCGACTGGTCGGCGGTGGCGGCACCCGTCCCGTACAGGGCGGCACCGGCGACGGCACAGGTGGCGGCGACGGCCGCTATACGCAGTGGCTTATGCATGACAGGTTTCTACGCGCGTAACCCGCCCGAACGCGAGGCTCGTTGCCTGATGGATACCTGATCCATAGGCAACCTTTAGCCTCGCGTCCGGCGCTCGCGCTCAGTTCATCGTCGACCCGATGGTGGTGGAGCCCGTCGTCAGGAAGGTGGTCGCGGGGAGCGCGCCGCCCGACTGGCGGGCGTTGTACGTGGTCGCCGCGTTCGTGGAGACGAAGGCCGGGGTGGAGACGCCGGAGTCCCAGTTGTTGCCGGCCGAGACGACCGAGGAACCCTTGGAGACGGCCGCGCCGCCGTTGCCCACGGCGAGGTTCTTGCCGAGCCTGGCGGCGCCGGTGGCGAAGTAGTAGCCGTACTTGGCGTTGGCGTAGGCGGTGGTGCGGTTGATGACGATCGCACCGGTGTTGGAGTTCTCGGTGAAGCCGCTGCCCGCGTTGTCCCAGGCGGCGGAGTTGTTGACGACGTGCGCGACGGACTCGCCGTCGCCGCCCAGCTTGTAGCCGTTGCCGTCGCCCGCGAAGGCCGAGTCGGACCAGCGGTTCCTGCCGTTGCCGAAGGCCCAGGTGTGTTCGACGGTGACGGGCGACGAGAAGGACCAGAAGTCGAGGCCGTCGTCGGAGTTGTTGTAGAGACGGGCGCCGGTGATCAGGTTCCCGCTGCCGGAGCCGAACTTCACGGCCACCCCGTCCGCGTTCTCGCCGTGCGTGGCGGCGTCGTAGTGGCCGTAGGAGTCGATGTTCCTGACCGTGTTGTCGACGGTGCCGTCGCCGGTGAGCGTGAACCCTGAGTCGCCGCCGTCGATGGTCTTGATGTTGCTCCACACCGTGCCGGTGCAGGACTGGCAGACGACGGCGCTGTCCGGCGAGTTCTGGAACGTGATGTTCGAGACGTTCCAGTAGTCCGCCGTCAGCTTGAGGATCCAGGCACCGGAGGGCAGCGAGGATCCGTCGATCTTCACCGTCTCCGAACCGTACGCCTGGAGCGTGACCGGGTTCGGCGAGGTGCCGTTGGCCGTCGACTGGAGGGTGGCCGTGGGGTAGTAGGTGCCGGCACGCACCTGGATGACCGTACCGGCCGACGCGCCGGAGATCGCGCTGGTCAGCTCGGCGGTGGTGTCCACGACGACGGTCGCGGCCTGGGCCTGGCTGGGGAGGGCGGCCAGGCCTGCGCCGAGCGCCAGGGCGGCGGCGAGGGAGAGAGCGGTACGACGAGACATGGAGTGCGGGTCCTTTCGTCGATTCGGGGGTTCACCCGGGAGGGTTCACGGCCGCCAGTCGCCGAGGTACGTGGCCCGGGTGTGCGACTCGGCCTGTGCGCGGGTGAGTTGGGGACGGTTCTCCGGAACGGTGATCTCCGCGCCGGGGCCGGTGTTGCGGTACTCCGCGAACCGCTGGCTCTGCCACGGGTAGGTGTCCGACATGTTGGTGTAGGGCGCCACCGGGTCGAGGCCGGCGCCGAGACGGGAGTCCCGGACGGTCAGCATGGGCCGGGCGGTGGTGTCGGAGCTGGGCACCCAGGGGCGGGCCAGCTTGTAGTAGCCGTCCGGGGCCCCGCTGGTGACACGGCTCCGGGTGACCAGGTAGCCGCGCGGGTTGGTGACGGCGGTGGACGGCGCGAAGACGAAGCCGTACGGGGCGCCGGCCAGGTCCGTGCGGTTCAGGGTGTGGAAATGACAGTCCTCGTACACGGCGGTGGCGCGGCCGAAGACGAAGTCCACGTCGCCCTCGACATAGCAGTGCGCGAAGTACTGGCGGGCGATCGTGCCGAGCGCCATGGAGTCGGCGTACAGCGTGTCCTGATGGCCGAGGAACCGGCAGTGCCGGAAGGCCGAGCGGTCGCCCTGCACCTTGATGGCGACGGCCTGCGTACCGGTGATCTCCGGGTGGTCGGCGCGCAGCCAGTCGTTGGCGAAGGTGATCCGGCGGGCGGTGAAGCCGTCGGCCTGGACGGTCGTGGTCGCGGAGCCGGTCGTGCCGTAGGTGCCGCCGCCGGGCTTGGGGGTGCCGTTGGCGTTGTCGTACACGATGACGACCGCGCGAGGGTCCTCGCAGGCGCCGATCCAGGTCATCTCCGTGCGGTCGGCGCCGACGGCGACGGTCTCGCGGTAGGTGCCGGGCGCGATGACGAGCGTACGGCCGCTTCCGGTCGAGGCGGTCACGGCGGCCTGGACGGTGGTGTGGTCGCCGAGGCCGCCGGGGTGGACGTACAGGGTCTGCCCGTCGAGGCGTGCGGACGGCGAACCGTAACGCCCGAAGGGGGCGCGGTCCTTGGCGCGGGCGGTGGTGGCCGTGAGCCCGAGAGCCAGCGCGGCTCCGGTGCTCGCGACGATGAACGACCTTCTGTCTGTTCCGGGTTCGGCCACGGTCAGCAGATCTCTCCGGCGCCCGCACGGTGGTCGACGATGCCGGGAACGGCTCGCGGCGAGTCGACCTTGGTGCGCAGGGTGGGTGTCCAGCCCGCGCCGGACTGGAGCGTCTCGGCCGGGATCTCCGCGTTGTGCACGGCGATCAGGTCGACGGGCGCGCCGTTGACGTAGTTCTTCTGAGCGGTGAGCGGGGCCTCGCTCCATTTCTTCAGGGTCTTGGCGGGGCTGATGCCGTCCGGCAGCGAGAAGGCGTTCTTCTCGGCGTACAGCTGCGAGGAGATGCCGACGCCGAAGGAGTACGAGTAGGACTGGCCCTCGCCGACCACGAAGTGGTTGTTGTAGACGTCGACCTGCCCGAAGCGGACGCGCGGCGCACGCTCCACGATGCCGTCGAAGAGGTTGTGGTGCAGCGTGACCTTGAGCTTGCCCGCGTCGTCCGCGGCGGCGCTGTCGCTGTTGCCGATCAACAGGGTCTTGTCGTGGTCCTGGAAGGAATTCCACGACGCCGTCACGTAGTTGGCGCCCCGCACGACGTCGAGGAGACCGTCGTGCTGCTGGTAGACCTCGCCGAAGTACGTCGGCAGCGTGCTGTCGGGGTAGCGGCCGTCGGTCAGGGTGTTGTGGTCGATCCACACGTGGGTGGAGCCGTGGACGGCGACGGCGTCGTACTCCGAGTTCCAGGCGCCGGTCGCGGTGTCGGTCGGGTCCCACTGCGGGAAGCAGTCGAGCGGGGCCTCGATGGTCAAGTTGCGGACGATGACGTTGTCGACGCCCTTGATCTGGAGGCTGCCGCCCCTGATCCCGGCGTTCTCGCCGACGCCGATGATGGTGGTGTTGGCGGGGACGTTCGCCTTGATGACCTTGTCCTGGTTGGCGGCGGAGGCGGCGCGCAGTCCCTCGGGGCTGTCGGCGGGCTCTCCGGAGAGGTCGGTGTCCAGGCCCCAGCTCTCCGGGGAGTACTTCTCCAGGTAGGCGGCGAAGTCGTATCCCGGCGCCTGGAAGGCCGCGCAGCCCTCGGCGACCGGGTCGACGGTGCCCCTGACCTTGATGATCCTCGGCGCCGTACCGGCCACGGCCAGCGCGGCCCTGAACTCCGCCCAGGTGGCGACGGTGTACACGCGGTCGGCCGTGGCGGCCGAACCTCCGGTGGTGCCGGCGCCCTCCGAGGCCCATCCGTCACCGGCGGCGAGGGTCTGTCGGCCGGGGTCGCGGGTGTGGGCCTGGGCCGCGGTGGTCCCGGTGAGGGCCAGCACCAGGGCGGTGCAGCCCACGAGCGAGGCAGTGACGCGTGCATGACACACATAGGTGTTCATTGTGCGGCTCTCTTTCCAACAGTTCGACTGGGGATTCAGACGGCGGGCCAGGTGATCCACGCCTCGGGGAACTCCTCCCCGAGGCGGCGTACGTCGCGGGACGCGAGCACCCTGTGGCGCAGCAGCCCGGCCGCGACCAGCCGGGCCACGGCAATCGCGCCGGGCGGATTGAAATGCGTGTTGTCCTGCTCGGTCGCGGTCCAGTTGAAGTACCTCTTCGTCTCCTCGACGCCGAGCCGCTGCCACAGGGCGATCGACAGGGCCTGGATGTCGAGCAGCGCGACCCGCTCCGCCGCGGCGAGCGCGCGCATCGACGCCGGATAGTCGCCGTGGGTCGGCACGGCGTTGCCGTCCGCGTCGAACTTCCTGCGCTCCACGGAGGTGGCCAGCACCGGACGCGCGCCACGGGCCCGCGCGCCGTCCAGGTACAGACGGAGGTGGTCCTGATACGTCGTCCACGGCTCGGTGTACCGGACGGGGTCGGCGCTCTTCTCGTCGTTGTGCCCGAACTGGACGAGGAGGAGGTCGCCGGGCTCGATGACCCCGAGGATCGCGTCGAGGCGGCCCTCGTCGACGAAACTCTTCGAACTACGGCCGTTCACCGCGTGGTTGGCGACCGCGAGACCCTCACGGAGAAAGAAGGGGAGCGCCATGCCCCAGCCCGTCTCGGGGGCGGCGTCGGCGTACTTCTGGGCGGCGGTGGAGTCACCGGCGATGTAGAGGGTGCGGCGGTTCGGGCGTGCCGACGCGGGGGATTCCGGGGCGACGGTGAGGGGAACGGCGGCAAGGGCTGCGGTGGTGATTTGTCTGCGGCTGAGGGACACGACGCTGTGCCTTTCAACAGGGGGTGCGATTCAAGGGGCGCGGGGAACTGCGCGACCAGCCACAGCCGGTCCGCGGCCGGAAGACAACCGTTCGGACCACGGACCGACCCACGGCCTTACGAAGTTCAGCCCTGCTGCTGCTTCCACTCGGCCTGCGCCGTGTTGAGCTGCTCGGCCACCGTGTCCAGGAACTCCTTCGCCGACATCTTCCCGAGCAGCACCTTCTGGAAGTTCGGCTCGTTGTCGGCCTTGGAGATGGTGTTCCAGTCCGGCAGGTAGTACGGCAGCTGCACGATCTTCGTGCTGCCACTGCTCAGCGCCTCGGCCGCTAGCTTGGTCGGCTCGGCCTCGCTGATCCACGGGTCCTGCGCGGCCTCGGTGTTGGCCGGGATGGCGCCCGCCGACTCGTTCCACTTGCTGTTGGACTCGTGCGAGGCGGCGAACTCGATGAATTTCCAGGCCGCCGTCTTGTTCTTGCTGGACTTGAACAGGGCGAGTCCGTCGACGGGGTTGGAGACCTGGACGCGCGTGCCGTCGTCCGTGGTCGGGTTGGCGAGCCCCCGGAACTTCTCCGTGCCCAGCGCCTTCACATGGTCCTGGTAGGAGCCCAGGTTGTGGTTCAGCATGCCGATCGTGCCGCTGTCCCACTGGGCGACCATCTTGGTGAAGTCGTTGTTGACGTCCGCCTCGGGGGTGTTCTTCTTGTAGAGCGCGGCGTACTTCTCCAACGCGGCCACGTTCTCGGGGTCGTTGACCGTGGTCTTGTCGCCGCTCCAGAACTCGGTGATCCCGGTCTGGCCGTACATCGCGTCCAGGGCCTGCGCGATGGAGCCCGCGCCGCCTCGGATGGTGTAGCCGAACTCGTTCTTGTCCCGGTCGGTCAGCTTCTCCGCGGCCTCGTAGAACTTGCTCCAGGTGGTCGGCGCGTCCAGGCCCGCCGCCTCGAACAGGTCGGTGCGGTAGTACAGGACGCCGTTGCTCGCCGAGGTGGGGATCGTGAACAGCTTCTCCTGGCCGCCCGCGGCGGTCACCGACTCGACCATGCCCTCGTTCAGCTTGCCGTCGAGGGAGCTCTTCGCCAGCCGGGCGTCGAGCGGGTCGAGGGCGTTCTGCGCCGCGATCCCGGCGAGCATGGCCGCGCCGACACCGCCGACGTCGGGCAGTCCGCCGCCCTGGATGGACGTGTCGTACTTGGACTGGACGCTCTCGGCGGGCACCCCGACGTAGTTGACCTTGATGTCGGGGTACTTCTTCTCGAAGTCCTTGATGATCTCCATCCATATGTCGCGGCGGACGGCCGTGTTGTTGTCCCAGAAGGTGATCTCGCCCTTGCCCGAGCCCTCGTCGCCCTTGTCGCCGCCGGCACCGCTGCCGTCGTCGCCGCAGGCGGTCGCGGTCAGCGCGAGCACGGCGCTCACCGCGACGGCCGCCGCCGCACGTCGCCCGCCTCGGCTGCCACTTCTCGTGATGATCTTCATTGATCGGCTCTCTTCTTCTGGATCCAACGGGGTTGTGGGGTCTGGCAAGCGCTTGCTACGGAGGTGCGTCATTGCGGCTCCCAACAGGCGTACGAGTGAGGTGACTTCAGGTGCGGGCGGAGATCCGGAACCGCGTGAACGTGGCCGCGCCGGCGTGGCCGCCGCCTGCGGGCGCGAGTGCGAAGAGGCCGAGCAGGGCGCCGACCCAGCGCCAGGGGGTGGCGGCGAAGACCTGGCCCGAGGGCCGCCGGCCGCCGCCGACGTCGTAGGAGAAGCGGCAGCGCGCCCCCGCGCCGATCTCGATCCGGAGCAGCGCCCGCCCGTCGGGTGCCTCGACCGGACGCGCCGCGTCCCGCTCCCTCCCCCACTGGGCCGAGAGCGCGGGAGACGCCCCCGTGGCCACGGACTCGGCGAACCGGTGCACGAGCCGCACCGATCCGTCCTCCTGCCGCTCAAGTCCGATCCAGCTGAACGCGTCCCCGAGCACGGCGAGTCCGGCCCTGGCTCCCACGCCCTCGCCGCTGAGCGACAGTTGGACCTCGACGGTGGCGGCGCTGCCGGGCAGCCGCTGGGTGAGCACGTTCGCCACCTTGCGCAGATCGTCCGCGTCGGCCGACCGCACGCAGGCGAGGCGCAGTCCGTCCCCGGAGTGCTGGGTGGCCCAGCCGTCCTGCGGGTTGGCGGTCCACTGCCACTGACGGCCGAACCTGCCGCCGGGGAAGTCGTCGTCGACGGCGGGGGCGGACGGCGCCTGGGCGGGCAGATCCGGCTTCCTGTGCAAGGCGACGGGGGCGCCGTCGTCGCCCAGTACGGGCCAGCCGTCCGTGCCCCAGCGCATCGGCTGGAGGTGGACGACCCTGCCGTAGGGGCCGCGTTGCTGGAAGTGCGCGAACCAGTCCTCGCCCTGCCGGGTGCGCACCCAGCCGCCCTGGTGGGGGCCGTTGACCTCGGTGTCGCCCTGTTCGAGGACGACCCGCTCCTCGTAGGGCCCGAAGAAGTCGCGTGAGCGGAACGCGCCCTGCCAGCCGCTCTCCACTCCCCCGGCGGGGGCGAAGATCCAGAACCAGCCGTCGTGGCGGTAGAGCTTGGGCCCTTCGAGGGTGAACCAGCCGGGCAGCCGGTCGGCGTCGACGATCACCTTGCCGTCGTCGAGCAGTCCCGTGCCGTCGGGTCGCATCCGGTGGCCGGTGAGCCGGTTCTTGATCCCGGAACGGGACCTGGCCCAGGCGTGCACGAGGTACGCCTCGCCGGTCTCCGCGTCCCACAGCGGGCAGGCGTCGATGAGTCCCCTGCCTGGCTTCACGAGCTGCGGCCGGGTCCAAGGGCCCCTGATCTCGGGGGCGTTGACCTGGAAGATGCCCTGGTCGGGATCGCCCCAGAAGATCCAGAAGCGGTCCTCGTGGTGCCTCAGGGACGGCGCCCACACTCCGCAGTCGTGTCTCGGCTTCCTGAACTCCCGTGCGGGTTCCAGGCGTTGCAGGGCGTGCCCGACGAGCGTCCAGTTGACCAGGTCCCGGGAGTGCAGCAGCGGCAGGCCCGGGGCGCGCCCGAAGCTGGAGGCGGTGAGGTAGAAGTCGTCGCCGACCCGCAGCAGGTCGGGGTCGGACCAGTCGGCGTCGAGGACGGGATTGCGGTAGGTGCCGTCGCCCAGGTCCGAGGAGGCCAGCGCCATCACGGGCTCACCGCCTTCCGGACGAGGGCTGCGGCCTCGCCACGATCGAGGAGGCCGTCGACGACCACGGTCACGACCCGCCGGACGACCGTCTCCCCCGGCGCGATCGGCAGCCGTTCGCCGTGCGCGAGGGAGGAGCCGACGCCCGGGTATTCGGCGGTGCGCACGAACCACGGGTCCCGGCGGGTCTGTTCGGTGGCGCCGGCGAAGACGAGGGTCCAGGTGGCGCCGGCGAGGGCCAGCCAGTCGGCGCGGCTGCCGTGCACGGCGTCCTCGCCCTCGGCGGCGGCGGTGAACACGTTCGGGGCGTCGGCCTCCTTGCGGGCCCGCCAGAAGAAGCCGCCGTAGGCCGCGCCCGGCCGTCCGTTGGTGGCGGGGCTGCCGAAGGACAGCGCGTCGGAGGTCGTGTTCGTGAGCGAGAAGGTGAAGTCCAACGCCCAGGCGGTGTCGGTGAGTTCGGTGGCGGCGACGGTACGCCGTTCGCGCAGCAGCTCGCCGCCCGCCGCCACCCAGCGCAGCTCCGCCACGAAGCCGTCGGGGTCCCGCAGCTGGAAACTCGTGTGCCGCTGGGCGCCGTGGTTGTCGAGCTCGGTGGGCCCGCGCCCGCTCACGTAGGTGCGCCCGCCCCAGAAGTTGTGCCCCTCGACGTCGGGAACGGCGACACCGACGCCGAGGTGATGGAGGTGGTCGGCGGGGCTGAGCTCGGTGACGGCCGTGCCCGCCAGGGTGGTGACGGGGTGCAGATACGGGCGCGGCGAGAGGCGGGGCGACAGCTCGGGCCGGGTGACGTAGCGGCCGACCGGGCGCTCCCCTATCCGCAGGACCAGCGAGTCGTTGCTGTGCGACGTGTTCAACGCGTGCTCACCTCGTTCGGGTGCGCCCAGGGGGCGCCCAGTTCGGAGTAGAGGGCGAGGTTCTCGGCGGCGGCGGTCACGAGGGCGTCGATGCCGTGGACGACCCGGCGGTTCTCGCCGGGGACCAGGTCCCAGGCGCCCTTGGGGAGCGCGGCCGGGTCGGGCGCCAGGCGGATCGCCTCGACGACCTTCATGAACGCTCCCGTCGAGTCGGGCGGCACCAGCAGTTCGGCTCCGCCCGTCAGGTGCTCGACGAGGTTCTCCAGCAGATCCGTCCTGCCGTACTCGATCTCCCGCGGGCCGCGCCCGGACCGCTGCACCAGCACGCGGTCCTGCTTGTACCAGAAGGTGATCCGCCCGCTGCCGCCGTGCACCAGGACGTACGGCTCGCCGGGGCGCTCGGCGCAGAGGGTGGCGGCGACGGTGACGGGACCCGTCCCGGTGGTGACGCGCACGCACGAGGTGTCGTCGGACTCGATGTCGTTGGCCCGCGCCAGCTCGGTCTCGACGCGCTCGACGTCCTCGGCGCGGGTGGCGCCGTCCAGCGCGAGCGCGGTGGCGACGGCGTGCGCGAGCGGGTTCGTCAGCACCCCGTCGATCACCTCGGCGCCGTTCAGCCGCCGTCTGCCCGCCCACGGCGCCCGGCGGTAGTACGCCTCGTCGCGTGCCCAGGCCCCGGCGGCGCCGACGCCGAGGACCGGGCCGAGCGCGCCCTTGTCGAGGAACTCCCGGATCGCGGGCACGGCGTGCGAGCCGAGCGACTGGAAGCCGATCTGGCAGACGACCCCGGCCGCGGCGACCCCGTCGGCCATCCTGCGGAACTCGGCGTACGACGGCGCGGGCGGCTTCTCCAGGAGCAGGTGTACGCCCCTCTCGGCGGCCGTCAGCGCCAGGTCGGTGTGGGTGGGGATGGGCGTGCAGATCACCGCGATCACTGCGCCGGTGGATTCCAGGAGCGCCCCGAAGTCGGTTGACTGCTCGGTGAGTTGGTCCCGGCCCAGCTCCTCCTGGGTCAGCGGGGTCAGCTCACAGATCCCCGCCAGCCGCACGAGCCCCTTGTCCTGGAGCCGGCGGATGTTCTCCAGGTGCTGTCGGCCGTGACCGCGGGCCCCGGCCAGCACGACCGGCAGCGGAAGCGGTCCCCCGAGCGCGCTCATCCCTTCACCGCCCCCGCGCTGAAGCCCGTGATCAGCCACTTCTGGATGAACGCGAAGACGATGACGACCGGTACGGCGGCGATGATGCCGCCCGCCGCGAGCGCGCCCAGGTCGACGCTGTCGGAGCTCATCAGGGTGTTGAGGCCGACGGGCAGGGTCTGCTTGTCCTGGTTGCTGAGGAACATCAGGGCGAACAGGAAGTGGTTCCAGGAGTGCACGAAGGCGAAGGAGCCGACGGCGATCAACCCGGGCCGCAGCAGCGGCAGTACGACGACCCGGAAGGCGCTGAAGCGGTTGCAGCCGTCGACCCAGGCGGCCTCCTCCAGGGAGTACGGCACGTTCCTGATGAAGCCGCTGATCAGGATCATCGACAGCGGGAGCTGGAAGACCGTCTCGGCGATGATCACGCTGCCCAGCGAGTTGATCATCTGAAGCTCGGCGAAGATCTGGAAGAGGGGCACCAGGAGCAGCGCGCCGGGGACGAACTGGGAGCAGAGCAGCGCCAGCATGAAGGCGCGCTTGATCCTGAAGTCGAAGCGGGCCAGGGCGTATCCGCCGGCGAGCGCGACGACGGTGGTCATCACGAGCGTGGCGAGGCCGACCAGGATGCTGTTCTGGAAGTAGGTCCCGAAGGCGCGTTCGGTCCACACCTTGTCGAAGTGCTCGAAGGTCATGGGCCACGGCAGGAGCGAGGTCGAGCCGGGCGGGCGGAGGGCGAAGAGGAGGATCCAGTAGAAGGGGATGAGGGTGAAGAGCAGGTAGATGCCGAGCGGGAGGTAGATCTGCCAGCGCGGGACCTCGTCCCAGGCCCGGCGGTGCTTGCGCGGACGCTGCGGCTCGGCGGTCACGGGCGTCACGGCGGGCGCGAACTCGACGGCCTCCTTGGTGATCACTTGTCTCCGCCTCCGAACTTGCTCAGCCGCAGGTAGACGATCGAGCAGAACAGCAGGATCACGAACGCGACGGTGGTCAGGGCGGACGCGTAGCCGAAGTTGTGCGCGTCGACGCTGGTGTTGGCGATGTAGAGCGGCAGGGTGGTCGTCTCGCCCGCGGGTCCGCCGCCGGTCAGGGTGTAGAGCAGGTCGACGTTGTTGAACTCCCACACCGCGCGCAGCAGCGTGGACAGCACGATGGCGTCCTTGAGGTGCGGCAGCGTGATGTGCAGGAACTGCCGGAAGCGGCTGGCGCCGTCCACCTCGGCGGCCTCGTAGAGGTCCTTGGAGACGGACTGGAGGTCGGCGAGGATCAGGATCGCGAAGAAGGGGACTCCGCGCCACAGGTCGGCGACGACCGCGGCCGGGAAGACGGTCGAGGTGTCCGAGAGCCAGCTCGTGCCGTAGGTGCCGATGCCGGCGTCCGCGAGGTAACGAGTGATGCCGGTCTGGGAGTTGTAGAGCAGCACCCAGATCGCGGAGGTCAGCACGCCGGAGACGGCCCACGGCGAGAACACCAGCGCGCGGCCGACGGCCCGGCCCACGAACGTCTGGTTGACGATCAGCGCGAGGGCGAGACCGAAGAGGAGTTGCAGTCCGACCTCGACGACGACCCACTTGGCGCTGAAGGTGAGCGTGTCCCAGAACTGCGGGTCGTCGGTGAAGGCGTGCACGAAGTTGTCGAAGCCCGCGTAGCCGTTGCGCCACGACTTGGTGGGGTTGTAGTTCTGCAGGCTGTAGTAGAAGACGCTGATGACCGGGTAGGCGATGAAGCCCAGCATCAGCAGGCCCGCCGGGGCGATCAGCAGGTAGGGGAGCCTGCGGGGCGTCGCCGAGCCACGGCGCCGCCCGGGTGGCGCCGGTGGCTGTTTCGCCACGGCTGCGGCTTGGGCCATGACTGTTCTCCGTTCCTGTGCGAGGAAGCGGCCTCACGGTGAAGCGCTTCACGTACGTCGTTCGACAGGTCGACCAAGGAAGGTGGAGTTCCGGATGTCCTCAGCCTGCGTACGGGTCCTGCACCGTGCCCGGCCGGGCCAGAAACGCGAAGTCGCAGCCGGTGTCCGCCTGGGTGATCTGATCGTTGTAGAGCGCTCCGTAGCCGCGCTCGTACCGCTCGGGCGGCGGCGTCCACCGCGCCCGGCGCCGCGCCAGCTCCTCGTCGTCCACGTTGAGCCGGAGCGACCGCGCCTGGACGTCGAGGGTGATCGTGTCGCCGGTCCGCACCAGGGCGAGCGGTCCGCCGACGTAGGACTCGGGTGCCACGTGCAGCACACAGGTGCCGTAACTCGTGCCGCTCATCCGGGCGTCGGAGATCCGCACCATGTCCCGGACACCCTGCTTGAGGAGGTGGTCGGGGATGGGCAGCATCCCGTACTCGGGCATGCCGGGGCCGCCCTTGGGCCCGGCGTTGCGGAGCACCAGCACGCTGTCCGCCGTGATGCCCAGCTCCGGTTCGTTGATGGTGCGCTGCATGGTGCGGTAGTCGTCGAAGACGACGGCGGGGCCGGTGTGCTTGAGCAGGTGCGGCTCGGCGGCGATGTGCTTGATGACGGCGCCGTCGGGGCAGAGGTTGCCGCGCAGTACGGCCACTCCGCCCTCGTCGGCGACGGGGTCCTCCCTGGTCCGGATGACGTCGTCGTTGTGGACGAGGGCGGTGGAGAGCTGTTCGCGCATGCTGTCGTGGGAGACCGTCGGCCGGTCCAGGTGCAGCAGATCGGTGATCCGCGACAGGAACCCGGGGAGGCCGCCCGCGAAGTGGAAGTCCTCCATCAGGTAAGGGCCGCCGCCGGGGCGGACGTTGGCCAGTACCGGCACGGTCCGCGCGATCCGGTCGAAGTCGTCGAGGGTGAGGGTGACGCCCGCGCGGCCGGCCATGGCGATCAGATGGATCACGGCGTTGGTGGAACCGCCGAGCCCGAGGACCGTCGTCACGGCGTCCGTGAAGGCGTCCGCGGTGAGGATCTGCGACAACTTCCGGTCCTGGCGGACGAGTTCGACGATCCGCAGTCCCGAGGCGGCGGCCATCCGGTCGTGCCCGGAGTCGACGGCGGGGACGCTGGACGCGCCCGGCACCGTCACCCCCAGCGCCTCCGCGGCGGCGGTCAGGGTGGACGCCGTCCCCATGGTCATGCAGTGCCCCGGCGACCGGGCGAGCCCGCTCTCCAGTTCGGTCATCTCGCAGTCCCCGATGAGACCGGCGCGCTTGTCGTCCCAGTACTTCCACATGTCGGTGCCGGAGCCGAGGACCTCGTCGCGCCAGTGGCCCGGGAGCATCGGCCCGGCGGGCACGAAGACCGCCGGCAGGTCGACGGAGGCAGCGCCCATCAGGAGCGCGGGCGTGGACTTGTCACAGCCGCCCATCAGGACGGCCCCGTCCACCGGGTAGGAGCGCAGCAGTTCCTCGGTCTCCATCGCGAGGAGGTTGCGGTAGAGCATCGGGGTCGGCTTCTGGAAGGTCTCGCTGAGCGTGGAGACCGGGAACTCCAGCGGGAAACCGCCGGCCTGCCACACCCCGCGCTTGACGGCCTGCGCACGGTCCCGCAGGTGCACATGGCAGGGGTTGATGTCGGACCAGGTGTTGAGGATCGCGATGACGGGCTTGCCCAGGTGCTCCTCGGGCAGATAGCCGAGCTGGCGGGTCCTGGCCCGGTGGCTGAAGGAGCGCAGCCCCTCGGTGCCGTACCACTGGTGGCTTCTGAGCTCCTCCGGGCTCTTCATATGGACCACCCCGCGGCGATCGCGGCGACCTCCGCGCGCTCGCCCTCGGGCAGCGGCTTGCTCGGCGCGCGCACGTCACGGCGGCACAGGCCGAGCGAGGCCAGGGCCTCCTTGACGACGGTCACGTTGTTGGCGGAGGAGTTGGCGGCGCGCAGTTCCTCGAAGCGGCGGATCTGCTCCCAGACCTTCATGGCGGCCGGGTAGTCGCCCGATCGAAGCGCTTCGATCATGTTCAGCGAAACGGACGGGGCGACGTTCACGAGCCCCGAGGTGAAGCCGGTGGCGCCCGCCGAGAAGTACGAGGGCGCGTACGGCTCGGCGAGACCGGCGACCCACACGAACCGTTCCAGTCCCGCGTCCCGCGCGAAGGCCGCGAAGCGCGCGGCGTCCGGCACCGCGTACTTGACGCCGATGACGTTGGGGCAGTCGTCGGCGAGTTCGGCGAGCCGTTCGCCGGAGAGCAGCGCGTTGCGGATGTAGGGCACGACTCCCAGTTCGGGCACGGACTCCGCGATCGCTCGGTGGTAGTCGACCCAGCCGCCCTCCGACACGTAGGGGTGGATGGGCTGATGGACCATCACCATCTGCGCCCCGAGGTCACGCGCGTGCCGCGCGGTGGCCACGGCGGTCGGCACGTCGTGCCCGACGCCGACCAGGACGACGGCCCGGTCACCCGCCTCCTCGATGGTCAACTCCGTGACGAGCCGCCGCTCCTGAGGTGTGAGGGCGTAGAACTCGCCGGTGTTGCCGTTGGGCGTGAGGGTCCTGATCCCTCCGTCGAGCAGTCGGCGCAGCAGGGCCCGGTGGGTGTCGCGGTCGATGGTCCCGTCCTGCGCGAAGGGGGTCACGGGAATCGCCACGACCTCGGCGAGCGCCGCCCGCTGGGTCTCGTACGTCACTGTCATGCCTGTCCGTCCTCGCTCGGGCCCTGGGGATCGGTCATGCCTCGACCGTCCCGGCTCGGCCGCAAGTCCCCTTCCTCGTCGCCTGGTTGCGGAAAGGCCCGGCGTACGAACGAGGCGATGTGCGCGTGCAGCGCCCCGGCCGCGCCGTCGGCGTCGCCGTCGAGGGCGAGCCGCAGGATCTCCCGGTGCTCGCCGGCCTCGCGCTCCCAGGAGGGGTTGGCGGCCCAGGCGACGGCGGAGACCAGCGCGGCCTGGTCCCGCACCTCGTCGAGCATCCGGCCGAGCAGCGGATTGCCGCAGGGCACGTACAGCTCGCGGTGGAACTCCCGGTTGGCCAGGGAGCGTTCGGCGGTGTCGGAGGCCTCGTCGGCCCGGGTCAGGGCGTCGCGCGCCGCGTCCAGCGACGCCTTGCGGCGGACGACCCGGCGCAGCGCCTCCGGTTCGAGCAGCAGCCGTACGTCGTACACCTCGCGCGCCATGTCCGCGTCCACCATGCGCACCGTGACGCCCTTGTACTGGTTCATCACGACGAGCCCGGTACCGGCGAGGGTCTTGAGCGCCTCGCGCACGGGGGTCTTCGACACCCCGAACTGTGCGGCGAGTTCGGTCTCGACCAAGGCCTGTCCCGGGGTCAACTGCCCGGTGAGGATGCGGTGTTTGATGCCTTCCTGCACGAACTGCGTGCGGGACGGAATCGGCGTGGGCACAGAGGTCATGCGCGCCTCTCGGATCTCTCGGATCTCACATATCGCGTCTCATATATGACGTACGAAGTACGACGCGTTGAAAGTAGGGGCGCCCCGGTGTTTCGTCAACGCTTCTCACAAAAGAAGGTGGTGTGACAGACCGACGGCCTGTCACACCACCTCGTCGGGTGCCGGAGCGCTACGGCTTCCAGCCGGGGTCACGCCCGCTGAGCCCGATCGTCCGGTCGAGGAGCGGCGCCTCGTCGGGCACCGGCACCACGGGCCCGAAGATGCCCTCGCCCCCGCTCGGCTCCTCGGCCGCGGCCAGCAGGAACGCGTGCGCGGTCCGCAGGGCGGCGGGGTCGGGTTCGTACGCCTGCCCGGTGGCGCGGGCCAGGTCCCAGCCGTGTACGACCAGTTCGTCGACGGCGACGGCGCCCCCGACGGCGCCCGGCAGGGACACGCCGCCCGCGCGGGTCTCCCCGGTCCAGGCGGCCGGATCACGCCAGGCCTCGGCGAGCTCGTCCATCACCTCGGGCAGCGCCTCGCGCCAGCCGGGCCCGATGTCGGGCACGGCGGAGTCCGGGCTGGTGTCCGTGGTGGGCCCCAGGTCCTTGCGCGCGGCGTCCCGGAAGGCGGTGGCGAGCCCGATCAGGTGGCCCAGCAGGTTGCGCACGGCCAGCTCCGGGCAGGGGGTCGCGTCCGCGAGCTGCCCGTCGGTCACCCCCGCCCCGAGCCGCGCGACGATCCGGGCCTGCGGCCCCAGGTCGAGAATCCCGTCGGTCATCCGCTTCTCCTCAGAGTTCGTACGCGTATCCGCTCCCTGGGTAGACCGGTGAACGTACGAAAACTCATCGCCCGCGCTTCCAGGACGGCCCTACGGAGGCTGGTCAGGCGTTCGAGCCGCCGGGATGCTCGATGCCACAGGCCCGCGAGAAGGGGAACCACCGTGAAAGCCATCGTCCAGGACGCCTACGGGACCGCCGACCTGCTGGAACTGCGCGACATCGACCGGCCCGCGCCCCGTGACGACGAGGTGCTGGTCGAGGTGCGTGCCGCGGGGGTCGACCCGAGCGTCTGGCACCTCATGACCGGCAGGCCGCTGGTCGCCCGCGTCGCCCTCGGGGTGCGCAGGCCGAGGAATCCCGTCCGGGGCTGGGACGGCGCGGGCCGCGTCGAGTCGGTCGGCGCGAAGGTGACCGCGTTCAAGCCGGGCGACGAGGTCTTCGGCAACTGCGACGGCTCGTTCGCCGAGTTCGCGCGCGCCAAGGCCAAGAGGCTCGCCCTCAAGCCTCCTTCCCTCACCTTCGAACAGGCCGCCGCCCTTCCCGTCTCCGGCATGACCGCCCTCCAGGCACTGAGCGGCAGGTCCCGGCCGGCGCCCGGCGACCAGGTGCTCGTGATCGGCGCCTCCGGCGGCGTCGGGTCCTTCGCCGTCCAACTGGCCGCGATGTACGGCGCCGTGGTGACCGGCGTCTGCGGTCCCACCGGCACGGATCTCGTACGGTCCCTGGGCGCCACCCACGTCCTCGACTACACGCACGAGGACATCACCGCGGGCCCGCACCGGTACGACGTCATCGTCGACTGCGCGGGCCTGCGCCCGTTGCCGCTGCTGCGCCGGATCCTCGCACCGCGCGGCACCCTCGTCATGGTCGGCGGCGAGGGCGGGAGCGCCTTCCTCGGCGGGATGAGCCGCGAACTCCGGGCCGCCCTGCGCTCGCCCTTCGTCGGCCAGAACTTCCGCAACCTCGTCTCCCTCCCCCGCCAAGAGGACCTGCTCACCCTCAAGAACCTCGCGGAGGAAGGGAAGATCACCCCCGCCATCGACCGCACGTACCCGCTCGCCGAGGCCGCCGACGCGGTCCGGCACCTGGAGAAGGGCCACCCGCGGGGCAAGCTCGTCCTCACCGTCTGAACCGTGCGCCGTCCACCCGCCGGTGCTCTGCAGGGCATCTGCCCGCTCCCGGGACCAGGTCCTCAGACGCACGATGACGAGCCATGAGGACATGGGCGATCACCCGCGTCCTGCGGGACCGGAACGCGGGGCTGTATCTGAGCGCGGTCGTGGTCTCCGGCTTCGGCGACCGGGTGGCCGCGGGCCCTCTCCTGCGCCGCCTGAGGGCTGTCCCGTAATCCCCGGCGGGCGCACGACGACAGCTACGGCACCTCGCCGCATTGTCGGATCGCCCGAACACGCCCAGCATGAGGACGGCCCTCCGCCTTGCGATGCGCCGCCTTGCGATGCAACGCATCTGACGCCGCGCGCTGATCCACCGGGGATTACGGGACAGCCCTTGGGCGAGCGGCAGTTCGCGGGGTACGGCATCGCCCTCAGCGCCGTGGCAGTCGCCGCCCGCGCCCTCCCGCACGACACGGTGGCGCTCGCCTCGGCCGCCGCGATCGGCGCCGGCCTCCCCTGCGTGCTGACCGCGGCGCTCACCGCGGTCCAGCGCGAGACCCCGGGCGCGCAGCTGGGCACGGTGACGGGGACCGCCAACACCCTGGTCTTCGCCTCGAACGCGGTCGGCCTCGCGATAGGCGCGGGCCTGGTCGAACTCCTGGACCACCGGCTGCTGTCGGCGGTGCTCGGACTCGTACGGCCGGCGACGGTCGTGCCTCTGCTGCGGACTCAGCCGAGCCGCGCGAGTGCCTGAGTCACCAGCGACAGGTCCTCGTCGGAGGCCAACCCGGCGTGGTAGAGCCGCACTTCGGTGGCTCCCCGCTCGACGGCCCGCGCCACGTCCTCGCCGAGCTCCGCCGGGCGACCCCCCATTCCGCTCACCACGGTGAAGTTGGCCGCGAGCACCCTTCCTGCAACACCCCTGTCAGTAAAGGGAGTCAGCAGCCCCGGGCCGCCCGCGCACGGGACGACCACCCCGTCCGCGACGGACAGGATGTGCGCGGGGTCCACTCCGGCGTTCGCACCGCAGTGGTAGGAGACCGGGTCCGCGTGCAGCAGGATCCGGAACCCCTCGGGTGCGGCCGAGCGCACCGCGGCGACGGCCTCCTCCTGGAGGGAACGGGCGACGGAGTCCCGCCAGGCGCGGGTGGCCGCCGCGAGCTCGCCGCCGAGCAGTTTCTCCACGGCCTCCCAGCCCCCGACGGGAGCCTCGCCCCGCCACACGGGCTCCAGGGCCCGCCGGACCGAGGCCGCCAACTCCTCGGAATCGAGACCCTGTTGACCGAAGCCCGTCCGGCACGAAGGGCAGAAGCACAACGACATCAGGTACTGCCCGGCCTCCCCGAGTCCCACCCCCGCCGTCTTGTCGTGGGCGTGCAGGTGCGCGAGCCCGTACCAGCCGAGGGACTCCAGTTCCGTACCGCCGGCCCCGGACCGCACCGCCGCCTCGACGGCCAGGCCGACCAGGTAGGCACGCGTGTCGGACTGGGCGATGCAGGGTGCCCACGGATAGCGGTCCCCGTAGGCGTTGACCACGGAGGTGTCCGGAAACTCCTCCCCCATACGGGAGTTGTGCGCGAGAACCACCCAGGTGTGCACGTCGAGCCCGGCCCCGGCGAGCGCGTCGGCGGCCTCCCCGAAGGCGTCGCCCGGCGCCCAGCCACCCGCCGGGTACGGCCGCAGCGTGCGCCCCTGCCACCGCTCGCCCACGGGATAGAGCACCGAGGCGTGCGAGGCGGTGACGATCCGGTGCCGGGGGTGGCGCGGGGTCAGGGCGCGCGTGGAGTGGTAGGCGGAGGCGAGCGTCACCTGCCGTACGCCGAGAGCGGCGATCCGTCCGGCGGCCTCCGGGTCCCCTACGACGTCCCAGGGATAGACGAACGCTGACGACTTCACTCGCCCTCCCCGGGGCTGCGCGGCGGCACGGTCACACGTCCTCCTCGATCAGCGCGTAGCCGCGCTCGATCAGTTCCGCGAGCCGCTTCACATGGTCCTCGGCGGGCTCGTGCAACGGCGGCCGGACCTCGCCCACGTCCAGCCCCCGCAGCCGTACCCCCGCCTTGACGAGCGAAACGGCGTACCCGCGCCCCAGCGCGCGGAGATCGACGAACGGCCGGTAGAAGCCGTCGAGCAGCCGGTTCGCGACCTCGTCGTCCCCGGTGTTGAGCGCCCTGTGGAAGGCCAGCGCGACCTCGGGGGCGAAGCAGAACACGGCGGACGAGTACAGCGTGATGCCCACCCCGCGGTACGCGAGCCCGGTCAGTTCGGCCGTCGGCAGCCCGTTGAAGTAGAGGAACTCCCCCGGGACCTCGCTGCGCACCGCGCTCACGATCCGCTGCACCAGGTCCAGGTCGCCGAGCCCGTCCTTGAACCCGATGATCCCCTCGGTGCGGGCCAGTTCGACCACGGTCTCCGGGGTGAACACGGCGTTGTCGCGCTGGTAGACGATCACCGGCAGCGCGGTCGAGGAGGCGAAATCCCGGTAGTGCCGCAGCAGCCCCTCCTGCCCGGCCACCACGAGATACGGCGGCATGGCGAGCAGCCCGTCGGCGCCGGCCGTCTCGGCGAGGCGGGCGAACCGCACGGCGAGCGCGGTGCCGTACCCGGCGCCCGCGACGACCGGCACGCGCCCGTCCGCCGCCTCGACCGCCGCGCCGACGCACGCCTCGAACTCCTCGGGGGTGAGCGCGTGGAACTCCCCGGTGCCGCAGCAGGCGAACACGGCGGCGGCGCCGGCCTCGACACCGCGCCGTACGTGCTCCCGGTAGACGTCGAGATCGACGGCGCCGTCGGGTCCGTACGCGGTGACGGGGAAGAACAGCGGCCCGCTGGGGATGCTGAGCCGAGCGGCAAGGGGGGCTGACGTCACGGACTCTCCCTATGCGGTGCACATTTTGCGGTGCACGTTTCCCAGTGACCGTCTTTCGGTGCACGGTTCTGATCCATGTCCATATTTCTGAACGCATCCACGCTAAGCCGCGACCTTGGGGCCGGTCAAGCGCGCACACTCGTAACACGGAGGCGGATTTCCCGCCTCCGCGCGAGACTTGACGAGAACCGTCGACCATCCCTAGCGTGTCCACGGATGTGAATGCCGTACACACATGCGCATGACCTACGGTGCCGATTCAAGGAGACCCGAGGATGCCCGCTCCCCGAACCGTTCTGCTCACCGGCGCCGCCGGCGGCCTCGGCACCCTGATGCGGGGCCTGCTCCCGGAGTACGGCTACGAGCTGCGCCTTCTCGATCTGCTGCCCGTCGAGGGCGAGCCGGACGCGATCACCGCGGACCTCGCCGACCGGGCGGCGCTGCGCGAGGCGGTTCGGGGCGTCGACGCGATCATCCACCTCGCGGGCATCTCCCTGGAAGCCTCCTTCGACAAGATCCTCAAGGCCAACATCGAGGGAACGTACAACCTGTACGAGGCCGCCCGTGAGGAAGGCGTACGGCGCATCGTCTTCGCCTCCTCCAACCACGCGGTGGGCTACACCCCGCGCCCCCAGGGCGAGGACCCCCTCATCCCCGTCGACACACCGCGCCGCCCGGACACCTTCTACGGCCTGTCGAAGTCCTTCGGCGAGGACCTGGCGCAGTTCTACTGGGACAAGCACGGCCAGGAGACCGTCTCGGTCCGCATCGGCTCCTGCTTCGCGGAGCCGTCGAGCGTGCGCATGCTCTCCGTCTGGATGAGCCCCGAGGACGGCGCCCGACTCTTCCACGCGGCCCTCACCGCCGAGGACGTGGGGCACACCGTCGTCTACGGCTCCTCCGCCAACACCCGCCTGTGGTGGGACCTCTCGACCGCCCGCGCCCTCGGTTACGAGCCGCGGGACGACTCCGAGCCGTACGCCGAGAAGCTCATCGCCGAACAGGGCGAGTTCGACCCGGACAACCCGGACCACGCCCACCTGGGCGGCCACTTCACCACGCACCCGCCGATCTGGCCGTACTGAGACCGCGGCGGCATCACGGCACGGCACATGAGGGCGGGCGGGCACCGAACGGGCCCGCCCGCTCCCGTGTTCGGGCACAGCCCCTGCCCGATCCCACCTCCCCAGCCGCTCCGCCCCAGGTCCGACGCGGGCACCCGCACCGCGAAACGGGCCCAGCCGGGCACCATCGGGCATGCAACAAGCCTGGTCAGTGGCCGATACCCGCTGTAGAACTTCCCTACAAGAACCGACCGGGCCCGAACGGGCAGTGCGCGGCGTCGCGTACACCCGGAGCGGTCTCGTACACCGGGCAAGGGAGCGGGTGACGGCCATGGCAGCCATGACGGCGGAGGAGCGTCAGCGCGAGATCGTCCGGGCCGCCCGCCGCGCGGGTTCGGTCGACGTCACCGCGCTCGCCGTCGAACTGGGCGTCGCGAAGGAGACCGTACGGCGCGATCTGCGCACCCTGGAGGACCACGGCCTGGTGCGCCGCACCCACGGCGGCGCCTATCCCGTGGAGAGCGCCGGGTTCGAGACCACGCTCGCCTTCCGTACCACGAGCCAGGTGCCCGAGAAACGCCGCATCGCGGCCGCGGCGGCCGAACTCCTCGGGGACGCCGAGACGGTCTTCGTCGACGAGGGGTTCACCCCGCAGCTCATCGCGGAGGCACTGCCCAGGGACCGCCAGCTGACGGTGGTCACCGCCTCCCTGGCCACCGCGGGCGCGCTCGCCGAGGCCGACAACACGAGCGTCCTGCTGCTCGGCGGCCGGGTCCGCCCCGGCACCCTGGCGACCGTCGACCACTGGACGACGAAGATGCTCGCCGGTTTCGTCATCGACCTGGCGTTCATCGGCGCCAACGGCATCTCCCGCGAACACGGCCTCACCACCCCCGACCCGGCGGTCAGCGAGGTCAAGGCCCAGGCGATCCGGGCCTCCAGGCGCACGGTCTTCGCTGGCGTGCACACCAAGTTCGGCGCCGTCAGTTTCTGCCGGTTCGCCGACATCAGCTCCCTGGAGGCGATCGTCACCAGCACCCTGCTGCCGGCCTCCGAGGCGCACCGGTACTCACTCCAGGGCCCCCAGGTCCTCCGCGTCTGAAAATCCGACCCACCCAAGTCCAGGAACCCAACCCACCGAGTCCGAAAACCCAACTCATCCCCCACGGCACACCCACACCTCCCCACATCCCTTATCTCCCCGTATGTCTAAGTCCAGGAGTGATCCATGCGAACCCCGAGCCGACGGAGGCCGCGCGCACTGCTCGCCGCGGCCGCCGCAGGGACGCTGCTCACCCCGCTGCTCTCCGGGTGCTGGACCGGAGCGGGCGGGGCGGGCTCCGGCGGGAACTCCATCAATGTACTGATGGTCAACAACCCGCAGATGGTCGAGTTGCAGAAGCTCACCGCCGCCCACTTCACCAAGGAGACCGGCATCAAGGTGAACTTCACCGTGCTGCCGGAGAACGACGTCCGCGACAAGATCAGCCAGGACTTCGCCAACCAGGCGGGCCAGTACGACGTCGCCACCCTCAGCAACTACGAGATACCGATCTACGCCAAGAACGGCTGGCTGCACGAGATGGACTCCTACGTGCGCGGCGACTCCGCGTACGACGAGGAGGACATCCTCAAGCCGATGCGGCAGTCCCTGACGGCCGACGACGGCAAGCTCTACGGGCAGCCGTTCTACGGCGAGTCGTCCTTCCTGATGTACCGCAAGGACGTGTTCGCGGAGAAGGGCCTCACGATGCCCCCGCACCCCACCTGGCAGCAGGTGGGCGAGCTGGCCGCCCAGGTCGACGGCGCCGAGGACGGCATGAAGGGCATCTGCCTGCGCGGCCTGCCCGGCTGGGGCGAGATCATGGCCCCCCTGACCACCGTCGTGAACACCTTCGGCGGCACCTGGTTCGACAAGGACTGGAACGCGCGGCTCGACTCCCCCGAGTGGGAGGCGGCCACCAAGTTCTACGTCGACCTGGTCCGCGAGCACGGCGAGTCCGGCGCGGCCCAGTCCGGCTTCGCCGAGTGCCTCAACAACCTCACCCAGGGCAAGACGGCCATGTGGTACGACGCCACCTCCGCCGCCGGCTCACTGGAGGCAGCCGACTCCCCGGTCAAGGACAAGATCGGCTATGTGCCCGCCCCCGTGGAGAAGACCGACTCCTCCGGCTGGCTCTACACCTGGGCCTGGGGCATCCAGGACGCGTCCCGGAACCCGGACAAGGCCTGGAAGTTCGTCTCCTGGGCGTCCAGCAAGGAGTACGAGGAACTGGTCGGTGACGAGATCGGCTGGTCCAACGTCCCGGCGGGCAAGCGTGCCTCGACCTACACGAACGCCGACTACCTCAAGGAGGCCGGCGCCTTCCAGGAGATGACGAAGGACGCCATCGAGGGCGCCAAGCCGACCGACCCCGGAGTCCAGCCGCGCCCCGCGCCCGGCATCCAGTTCGTCGGCATCCCCGAGTTCACCGACCTCGGCACCAGGGTCTCCCAGGAGATCAGCGCGGCCATCGCCGGACGCCAGTCCGTCGAGTCGGCCCTGAAGAAGTCCCAGAGTCTCGCCGAAGAGATCTCGAAGGAGTACGAGGGACGATGACCGCCACCACAACAGCACCCCCGGCCACCGCTTCGGTACCCGACACCCGAAGGCCACCCTCCGACCGGCTGCGCGCCTGGGCCACCCGCGCCCCGCTCCTGCCGGCCCTGATCTTCATGGTCGTCGTGACCCAGCTGCCCTTCGTGGCCACGCTGGTGATCTCCTTCTTCGACTGGAACTCCCTCTACCCGGACGCCCGCACGTTCACCGGTTTCGGCAACTACACCGACGTCCTCACCGACGCCGACCTGCGCAAGTCGGTCTGGACGACGATCCTGCTGACCGTGACGGTGGTCGTGGTCAGCCTGGTCCTCGGCCTGCTCCTCGCCCTGCTCCTGGACCGCAAGTTCCGCGGCAGGGGCATCGTCCGCACCCTGCTCATCGCACCGTTCCTGGTGGTCCCCGTCGCCGCGGCCCTGCTGTGGAAGCACGTGCTCTACAACCCGGAGTACGGCCTCTTCAACGGCCTCCTGCACTACGTCGGCGGCCCGGAACCCGACTGGATCTCCAACACCCCGCTGCTGGCCGTCGAGGCGTCCCTGGTCTGGCAGTGGACCCCGTTCATGATGCTGATCCTGCTCGCGGGACTGCAGAGCCGCGACCACCAGCAGATCGAGGCCGCGAAGGTGGACGGCGCGAGCGGCTGGCAGGTCTTCCGCTATCTCACGCTCCCCCACCTGCGCCGCTATCTCGAACTCGGCGCCCTGCTCGGCTCGATCTACATCGTGCAGAACTTCGACGCCGTCTTCACGATCACCTCGGGCGGCCTGGGCACCGCGAACCTGCCCTACACCGTCTACCAGAGCTTCTACCAGGCCCACGAGAACGGCCTGGCCTCCGCCGCGGGCGTCCTGGTCGTCATCGGCTCGATCATCATCGCGACCTTCGCGCTGCGCGTGGTCTCGTCCCTGTTCCGTGAGGAGGGGTCCCGCTGATGGCCGCCACAGAGACACCCGTACGTACCGTCCAGACACACCCCACCCGCCGTAAGCCGGGGGCGGGCCTCGGCCTGGTCGCCTGGCTGCTGGGCATCGTCTTCTTCCTCCCCATCGCCTGGATGGCCCTGACGTCCTTCCACTCGGAGACGGACGCGGCGACCAACCCGCCGTCCTTCGGAGCGGCCCTCACCCTCGACGGCTACCGCGAGTTCTTCGGCACCGGCGGCGGCGCGAGCCCCTGGCCCGCGCTGATCAACTCGACCGCCGCGTCGCTGGTCTCCACCCTCTTCGTCCTGCTGCTGGCCTTCCCTGCGGCGTACGCGCTGTCCATCCGCCCGGTGAAGAAGTGGACGAACGTCCTGTTCTTCTTCCTGTCGACCAAGATGCTCCCGGTGGTGGCGGGTCTCCTCCCGATCTACCTGTTCGCCAAGAACGCCGGGATGCTCGACAACATCTGGCTGCTGGTCATCCTCTACACCTCCATGAACCTGCCGATCGCGGTGTGGATGATGCAGTCCTTCCTCGCCGAGGTCCCGGTCGCGGTGATCGAGGCGGCCCAGATAGACGGCGCGAAGCTGCCGACGATCCTCACCCGGATCGTGGCCCCGATCTCCGCACCCGGAATCGCCGCCACGGCTCTGATCTGCTTCATCTTCAGCTGGAACGAACTCCTCTTCGCGCGGGTCCTCACCGGCGTGGTCGCCGAGACGGCCCCCGTCTTCCTGACCGGCTTCATCACCAGCCAGGGCCTGTTCCTGGCGAAGGTGTGCGCCGCGTCGCTCGTCATCTCCCTGCCGGTGCTCGCCGCGGGGTTCGCCGCCCAGGACAAGCTGGTCCAGGGCCTTTCGTTGGGAGCCGTGAAATGAAGGCCGCAGTCATCGAGTCCGTCGGCCGCGCCGTGGTGGCGGAGGTCCCGGACCCGACGCCGGGCCCCCGCGAGGTCGTCGTCGAGGTCGCCGCCTGCGGCCTCTGCGGCACCGACCTGCACATCCTCCAGGGCGAGTTCGCCCCCAAGCTGCCGATCGTGCCGGGGCACGAGTTCGCCGGCGAGGTGGTCGGCGTCGGCACCCAGGTCACCGAGATCTCGGTCGGCGACCGGGTGGCCGTGGACCCCTCCCTCTACTGCTACGAATGCCGGTACTGCCGCACGGGCCACAACAACCTCTGCGAGCGCTGGGCCGCGATCGGCGTCACGACGGCCGGCGGCGCCGCCCAGTTCGCCGTCGCCCCCGTCGCCAACTGCGTGAAACTCCCCGAGCACGTCCGCACCCAGGACGCGGCTCTGGTCGAACCCCTGTCCTGCGCGGTACGCGGCTACGACGTCCTGAACTCCCGCCTCGGCGCCCACGTCCTCATCTACGGCTCCGGAACGATGGGCCTGATGATGCTGGAACTGGCCAAGCGCACGGGCGCGGCGAGCGTGGACGTCGTCGACCTCAACGCGCAGCGCCTGGCGACGGCCCAGCAGCTCGGCGTCTCCTCCTCGGCCACGAACGCCGACGAGCTCGACCGCCCCCAGGGCTGGGACCTGGTCATCGACGCGACCGGCAACGCAGCCGCGATCCAGGACGGGCTCGACCGGGTGGCCAAGGCGGGCACCTTCCTCCAGTTCGGAGTGGCCGACTACGCGACCCGGGTCTCGATCGACCCGTACCGCATCTACAACCAGGAGATCACCATCACCGGCTCCATGGCCGTCCTGCACAGCTTCGAACGGGCGGCGGAGCTCTTCGCGACAGGCGTCCTGGACCCCGACGTCTTCATCAGCGACCGCCTGCCCCTGACCAGCTATCCCCAGGCGCTGGAGCAGTTCGCCTCGGGCGTGGGACGGAAGATCGTGGTGGTGCCGTAGCGCGACGGCGTCCGAGGTGGAGGGGGGCGAGAGAACATCCCCCTCCGCCCGGCCACAAACGGCCCGCTTGGTAAGGGAACGGTAAAGCGCACTCGCTCGTTACCCCAGTCATGACAGCTATGACGCCAGGCTCGAACATCCCTCTCCCCGTCGCGCGCGTGACGGTGGACGTCACCGCCCCGGTGCGGCTCGACGTGTCGAGCCTGCTGCTCACCGCCGACGGCAAGGTGCGCTCCGACGACGACTTCATCTTCTTCAACCAGCCCACGGGCCCGGGAGTGACGTACCGCTCGGGCGGCGGCACGACCCCCGACACGATCACGGTCGACACGGCCGCGGTCCCCCCGGGCATCGAGAAGATCGTCGTCACCGCGAGCCCGGACGCCGCGGGCCAGACCTTCCAGGGCATCGAGCCCACGGCCACCATCCGCAACGCCGACGACAACTCCGTACTGGCGTCGTTCACCCCGCCCCAGCTGGGCTCGGAGACGGCCCTGGTGATCGTGGAGGTCTACCTCCGCAACGGCGCGTGGAAGGCCCGCGCGGTCGGCCAGGGCTACTCCAACGGCCTGGCGGGCATCGCCACGGACTTCGGCGTCTCGGTGGAGGAACCGGCCCCCGCCGCGCCCCAGCCCGTGGCCCCGCCCACCCCGGCCGCCCAGCCCCGGGTGGCGACCCCGCCGCCCCCGGCCGCTCCCCCGGCGGCGGCCCCCGCTCCCGCCGCCTCCGGCAAGATCAACCTCGACAAGGGCCGGGTCAGCCTCCAGAAGAATCAGACCGTCTCCCTGGTCAAGGGCGGCCGCCCGCTCCTCTCCCAGGTCAAGATGGGCCTCGGCTGGGAGCCCGCGTTCCGCGGCAAGGACATCGACCTGGACGCCTCGGTCATCGCGTACGGCCCGCAGCGCAACCACATCGACAGCTGCTACTTCGGCAAGCTCTCCATCGTGAACGGCGCGATCAAGCACTCCGGCGACAACCTCACCGGTGAGGGCGGCGGCGACGACGAGGTGATCGTCGTGGACCTGGGCCGTCTCCCCCAGGAGGTCACCGGCCTGGTCTTCACGGTCAACTCCTTCTCCGGCCAGAAGTTCACCGAGGTGGCCAAGGCCTACTGCCGCCTCCTGGACGCCGCCACCGGCGAGGAGCTGGTCCGCTTCGACCTCACCAGCGCCGAGGCCCAGACCGGCGTCATCATGGCCAAGCTGATCAAGCAGTTCTCCGGCGAATGGGAAATGACCGCCCTGGGCGACTTCGTCAAGTCCCGCACAGTCCGCGGAATGGTCAAACCGGCAGCCCAGTCCCTCTGACCGAGAACGCGCCACCCCGCCCCCTCCCCCAGCGAGGCGGCGGGGCCCCTCCCGCAGCCGCAAGACCACGGAAGAGGGCGCGCCAGCCCGCCCCCTCCCGCAGCCGCAAGACCACGGAAGGGGGCGTGCCGGTACGTCCAGATGCCCGTCGCGTACGTTCGCGTCACCGGACCCGCCCCCTCTTGCCCGACGTCTGATCCGGCGGCGACGGGCGGGACGTACCGGCACGCCCCCCCCCCCCCCCCCCCCCCCCCCGGCGGGCCCCCCCCCCCCCCCGCGCCCCCCCCCCCCCCG
>NZ_JBIVKZ010000014.1:82131-152697 GCF_044751025.1 Streptomyces sp. NPDC088747 | reverse complement strand
GTGTGGGGGGGGGCCCTTTCCTCCACCGCGCCGGGGGGTCCCTCGCCCGCCGCCCCCCCCCCCCCCCCGCGGGGGTGGGGGGCGGGGGGGGGGGGGGGCGGCCCCCCCCCCCCCCCCCCCGACCCCCCACCCACCCCGGCGGCGAGACCCGAACCCCGCAGGCGAACCCCGGCGCCGCCCCCGCCCCGCCTACGCCCGCAACCCCTCCGTGAGCAGCGTCAGATACCGCCGGATGTGCTTCCCCTCGCCATCCGCGAGCTCCGACGCCGCAGCCACGCCATGCGCCAGCCGAAGCACCTCGACCGGCAGCACATCCCCGCGCAGCGCCCCCGCCGCCTGAGCCGCCCCCACCAGCCGGGTGGCCGCCGCCGTCACCGACGTCCCGCACACCGCACGCACGGCGGGCACGGTGGGCACACCTGCACGCGACTCAGCGACCGCGTCGCCCAACACACCGTCGCCCGCGACCGCGTCGCCCAACACACCGTCGCCCGCGACCGCGTCGCCCAACACGGCATCCCCCAGCACCGCCTTGAGCCCTCGCAGCCGAATCATGGACAAACTCAGCTCGTTCAGCCACTCCACCAACGCCTCACCGGCCGGCAACTCCGCCGCGAGCGCGTCCGCGCGAGCGGCGATCGCCTCGATGCTGTCGACGTAGACGGCCTCCAACAGCGCCCGCCGCGTAGGGAAGTGCCGGTACAGCGTGCCGGACCCGACCCCCGCCTTCTTGGCGACGTCGTCGAGCGACGCCCCCTCCCCGTACTCGGCGAAGGCGACCGCCGCCACCCTGAGCAGCCGCTCATAGTTACGCCGCGCGTCCGCCCGCATCGGCCTGACCTGCGCCATCCAGACACTCCTCGCCGCCCGGGGACCCTCTCCGTACCTTACTCAGCCTGGCCACCGGCCCCCGGCCCAGCCCTCAGCCCTCAGCCCCCAGCCCCCGGCGGCCGTCTCAGAACAGCGCGCTGTACGCGTTCAGGGCAGGCTGCCCTCCGAGGTGGGCGTAGAGCACGGTGGAGTCCCGCCCGATCTCGCCCCGCGCCACCAGATCCACCATCCCGGCCATCGACTTCCCCTCGTACACAGGGTCGGTGACCATTCCCTCCGTACGTGCCGCGAGCCGCATCGCGTCGAGCGTGACCTCGTCGGGAATCCCGTACGTACCCGCGTGGTACCGCTCGTCCAGCTCGACGTCCACCTCCGTCAACTCCCGCTTGACACCGATGAGTTGCCCGGTCGCGTGGGCGATCCGGGCGATCTGCGCACGAGTCCGGGCAGGCGCGGCCGACGCGTCGATCCCGATGACGCGCCGCGCCCGTCCACCCGCCTCCTCCAGCGCGGCGAACCCGGCGACCATACCGGCCTGGGTCGACCCGGTCACCGAGCAGACCACGACGGTGTCGAAGAAGACCCCCAAGTCCCGCTCCTGCGCGGCGACTTCATCGGCCCACCCGGCGAACCCCAGCCCGCCGAGCGGATGATCGGAGGCGCCTGCCGGAATGGCGTACGGCTTGCCGCCCGACTCCTCGACCTCCCGCAGCGCCTGCTCCCAGCTCTCCTTGAACCCGATCCCGAACCCGGCCCGCACCAGCCGCACATCGGCGCCGGCCAGCCGGCTGATCAGGATGTTGCCGACCTTGTCGTACACGGAGTCGGGCCACTCCACCCAACTCTCCTGCACCAGAACACACTTGAGTCCGGCCCGCGCGGCACAGGCGGCGACCTGGCGGGTGTGGTTGGACTGCACACCGCCGATCGACACCAGCGTGTCGCAGCCCTGCGCGAGCGCGTCGGCGACGAGGTACTCCAGCTTGCGGGTCTTGTTCCCCCCGTAGGCGACACCGGAGTTGCAGTCCTCCCGCTTGGCCCAGAGCGCGGCACCACCGAGGTGCCCGGTGAGCCGTTCGAGCGGATGCACCGGCGAGGGACCGAAGAGCAGCGGGTAACGGGCGTACGAGGACAGGGACACAAGGCCTCCAGGACAGGTCAGTCGGAGTCGGACGAACCGGACGAGCCGGTGTCGGCGCCGACATCGGAAAGGTCGAGGGCCTCGGAGCCCTCGGAGTCGTCGGGGCCATCGGCAAGATCTTCGAGCCCTCGCCAGATCTCCGCCGTGACGCGGACGGCCTTGTCCACGTCACCGTCGGCACACGCGTCGATCAACTCGTCGTGCAGCCCGGCAGAACGGCAGTTGCCGCCCTCGGCGAAGCGGCGCCGCTCCAGGCGCCGGATCAGCGGGCTGTAGCGGGCGATGGTCGCGGCGGCGGCCCGATTCCCACCGACCCGGACCAGCACGTCGTGCAGCTCGTCGTCGGCACGCAGCGCGCCGCCCACGTCACCGCGCCCCACGGCGTCCGCGAAGCGCGCGTTGGAGTCCCGCATGGCGTCGATGTGGGCGGTGAGAAGCCGGGGTACGGCCACCCGCGTGACCAGCTCGTGCATGGCACCGACGACGGCCGCGGCGTCCCGAACGTCGGCGGCCACAAGCGGGGTCACCCGCGTGTAGCTCTGCGGCTTGGACTCCAGCAGCCCGTCGTCGACGAGCCGGGCGAACGCGTCGCGCACCGGCGCCCGGGACAGGCCGAGCAGCCCGGCCAGCTCGGCGTCCCGCACCACCGCGCCCGGCGCGATGTCACCGGCCACGATGGCGTCCCGTATCGCCTCGTACGCCCGGTCCCTGAGCAGGGTCCGGGGCACGGGCCGTATAGCCTCCATGAACTGAAATGTTAGATGTCAGACCAGGAACCGCACAAGAGCCCGAGCACCACACAAAAGTGCGACCCGCACCGAAGCACGGGCCGCACTCACCGAACCGGCGTTCCTACCCGACCGCCGTCGCGCCCTGCGTACGCCTCACGCCACGGCCCACGGCCAGTCGGCGTCCCGAGCCCCCTCCAACAGCGGCACCATCCGGAACGCGGCGTCCGAGAGCCCCCCGAACGTGTGCCGGTTCCCCTGCCCGGACGGACCGTGCCCGACCCGGTACCCGGCCAGGTTCCAGGTGTAGACCGGCACCTTCGCCGGGACCTGCTCGGTCGGGTCGCCGAAGGAGCTCTGCGAGGCCTGCTCGTCGGTGACGATCAGCACCCGGTCGTGCCTGCGGTAGTGCCGGCGGACCGCCTCGGTCGTGTTGGTCCCGCCGAGGTCGCCGAACCGCTCCAGCACCTTGAGCACCGACTCACCCTCCCGCAGCTTCACCCGCCTGCTGTCGCTGCCGAACTCGACGAGATCCGCGTCCGCGGCCCGCAGCGCGACCGCCGTGCCGAAGATCGCCGCGGCGTCGGCCCGCTTGAGCTCGGAGCGGTCCGAGAGACGCGAGAAGAACATCGAGCCGGACCGGTCGACGAGGACGAGCGTCCGCCCCGGCAGCGCCGGCACGTTGGCCAGCGAGTGGGCGAGCGCCCGCTCCAGCGGGTACGACCAGCGCAGCGAGGGCGCGTGCTGGTAGGCGGCGAGGTAGCGGAACGGGAACTGCCGCGACCGCGCCACCTCCGCCGGGTCACTGATCCTGACGGCGACCCGGGCCGCCACCTCGTCGGACACACCCGCCTCGTCGAAGTTGCGCAGGTTGCGGACCAGCGCCATCGGTCCCATGGACGGGATGACCGCCTCCCAGGCCGCCCTGTCCAGCGGCCCCTGGAGCCAGCCGGCCAGCGCCTCCCAGGTGAGACCGGCCGCCGCGAGCCGCTCGGCACCGTCGGGCCCGGTCACCACCGCGCGCCGCTCGGCGACCGGCAGTGCCATCAGCTCGCGGTGCGCGACAAGCGTCCGGCTGGACGTGGGCGGCACGGCCGTGTCGGGGTGGTGCCGCCGGTCGAGCGCGTACTGGAACAGGTCGCCCTGCCACGCCTTGCCGGGGTCCGGCGCCGCGTGCACCAGGTTGAGGATGTCGCCGAAGCGGTAACCCTTGGACGCGGTGTCGTACTTGAGCAGCGACCTGCCGTTGTAGAGACGTCGTACGGCGTCGGCGATGCCCCGCTTGACGGGCTTGGGCACGTTGCGGCCGTACCGGGAGGTCCAGTAGGCGAGCAGTTCACCGGGCTCGTCCGGGCGGCGCAGCACGGAGGCGACGACCTGGCGGTTGGCCGGTCCGTCCGTGGCGCCCGCGTCGAGGCGCGCCTTCACGTACTCGGCGGCGCCGACGATCGAGGCCGTACGGAGGTTGCCCTCGCCGCGCAGCCAGTCGAGCAGGGCCGCGGTCCACGACGGGTCGGCCACTGCGAGCTCGCGCACCAGCGTGGTGAACCGGTCGTCGCGGTCGTCGCCGTTCTCGTAATAGGTCTTCTGGGAGACGAAGTTGGCCACGGCGAGCAAGAAGAGCTCGGAGCGCCGGTCACGCTCGCGGCCCCGGCCGCCCTGGAAGGTGCGGAGCACTCGCCCCGTGGACGTCACTCGCGAAGTGGGCTGTGCCCTCGCGGACTTGGAGTTGAATCGCGCCATGGTGAATTCCCCCCGAATTCATTGGTGTTCCGGAGGAAGGCGCGACAAATGGAGTGTGCCCGAGTTCAGAGGTCGGCGACGGAACAAAACGGCTGCTCTGCCACTGAGCTACAACGCCCCGAGGGCGAAAACGGGATTCGAACCCGCGACCCGCCGTTCCCAGAAGTAACCGCTGCCTGCGCACCGGGCACACACCATGGGTTGCGCCTCCCGAGATCAAGGTCGGCGGCGGCTCGGATTCTTGTCGAGAGAAGTAGCCGTCGCCTTCGCACCGGGAGGTGCGTGAAGTTGTGGTGTCCAGAGTTCAAGGCCGGCGGAACCGACGTAGGTGCTCTAACCCCTGAGCTACACCGGCGAGTTGTACCGGTGGCGGGACTCGAACCCGCGGCCGCCCCATTATCAGTGGAAGTAGGTCCTGCCTTCGCACCTGGACATCCATCACTCTAGGAGGCGTGCCGCGGGGTGAGCGAGCGAATTAACTAGCCGCGCTTCTGCCGCTTCCAGGGCCCTTTGATGGCCAGCATGATTCCGGGCACCTGGATGTTGGCGAAGAGGGTCCGGCCGTCGGGGGAGAACGTGACGCCGGTGAACTCGCTGTATTCCGGCTCCTCTTCGGTGCCGATATTGAGTTCGTTGCGGGCGATCGGATAGGTACGGCCGCTGTCGGTGGCGCCGAACAGGTGCTGGATGCCTGAGCCGTCCTCGGCGATGACCAGGCCGCCGTACGGGGAGACGGTGATGTTGTCGGGGCCGTCGAGGGGACCGTCGACGGACGGGTCGGCGTTCACGCCGATCAGGACCTTCAGCGTCAGGGTGCGGCGCTTGGGGTCGTAGAACCAGACGGCGCCGTCGTGCGCCTGACCGGGGCTCTCGGCGCGGGCGTACGAGGAGACGATGTAGACGCCGCCGTCGCCCCACCACATGCCCTCCAGCTTGCGGGCGCGGGTGACCTGGCCGTCGGTGAACTGCTTGCGGACGGAGACCGTCCTGGCGTCACGGTCGGGGACGTCGATCCAGTCGACGCCGTAAATGGTGCCGATCCTGGTGGCGCGGGAGAGGTCGTCGACGAACTTGCCGCCGGAGTCGAAGCACTTGAAGGCCTGGTAGGCACCGGCGTCGTCGGCGAGGGTGGCCAGCCGGCCGTGGCCGTGCTCGAAGCCCTGCGGCGGGGTCCAGCGGTACAGGAGCCCGTTGGGGCCCGAGGCGTCCTCGGTGAGGTAGAGGCGGCCGCGCTTGGGGTCGACGACGACGGCCTCGTGGGCGTAGCGGCCGAGCGCCTTGATGGGCTTGGGGTTCTTGTTGCGGCGGCGGTCCTTCGGGTCGACCTCGAAGACGTAGCCGTGGTCCTTGGTGAAGCCGTTGGTGCCGGCCTTGTCCTCGGTCTCCTCGCAGGTCAGCCAGGTGTCCCAAGGGGTGTTGCCGCCGGCGCAGTTGGTGACGGTACCCGCGATGCCGACCCATTCGGCGACCTGCCCGCCGGGGCGGATCTCGACGACCGTGCAGCCGCCGGCCCCGGCGGGGTCGTAGACCAGGCCTTCGGTGAGCGGCACCGGGTGGGGCCACTGGGCGCGGGGGCCGGCCAGCTCGTGGTTGTTGACCAGGAGGGTGGTGCCGCGCGGCCCGTCGAAGGTGGACGTGCCGTCGTGGTTGGAGGGGGTGAACTCGCCCGACTCCAGCTTGGTCCGGCCGCTGTAGGTGATGACGCGGTAGGAGAATCCGGCGGGCAGCGCGAGCAGGCCCTTCGGGTCGGGGATCAACGGCCCGTACCCGACGCCGTGGTGGTGGCCCGCGGACTCCACGCCCTCGTTCTCGGTGTCGGTCTCGGTCTCGGTGGACGCGAGGGCGTTCGGCGCGGTGGCGAGGGCGCCGACGCTGCCGGCCAGCGCGACACCGGCGCCGGTGATGGCGGACTGCCTGGTGAAGTCCCTGCGGGTGAGCGACATGGTGTCTCCTGTGACGGTCGGATAGGACTGTCGTGGGGGGCGGGGTGACGGACCTCCGTATCGGCCACACCGTCCCGCCCGAGCCTGAACGACAGTTGAACGGACGCCGACTTCGGCGGACCCGCTTCCGTGAATCCACCCGCGGCGAGGCTTCTGACCGACGCCGAGGGAACCTTCACGAAGAGATCCGGAAGCCGCAGATCACATCCGAACCCACCATTCGGCGCGAAGCGCCTCGACACCCCGAGCCCTCGGCTCGCCCTTGCCCCCGGCCCGAGCCCCTGCCCCTGCCCCTGCCCCTGCCCTCACGCTCGCACTCGCCCCCGCCCGGACGCCACCCAATCAAGCCCGACCGCGCTCCCCCACGGCCTGTCGGGCGATTCCCGTCCACCCCGCGGGCGACGACAGGAGCCGCCCGACGGACCCACGGCCCCAGCCGTGCTCCCGCACCAACCGGCACTAACCCCCCTGCTGCGACCGCGCCTTGAACGCCGCCTTCCGGGCTTCCTTGGCCACCTTCTTGTCGGGGTGCAGCCTCCCCATCGCCTCCAGCACGTCGGGCGTGGCCGGGTGTTCGACTCGCCAGGCCGCGGCGAAGAAGCCGCTGTGCTGCTGGGCGAGGCCCTCCACCAGGGCCTGGAGTTCGGTCGAGTTGCCCTCGGCCGCGAGCTGCGCGGCCAGGGTGTCGACGGTGAGCCAGAAGACCATCGCCTCGGACGGGACGGGCACGTCGGCCGCCCCGTGCTCGCTCAGCCAGACCCGTGCGAGGCCGCCCAGTTCGGCGTCGTCGAGGACCTCGCGGAGTGCGGGCTCCGCGTCCGCGCCGACGAGGGAGAGCGCCTGCTGACAGCGCAGCCGCCGAAGCGGCGCCCCGGCGTCGGCCCCACGGGCCGCGGCGAGCAACTCCCGCGCGGCGGGCAGCGGTTCGCGCCGGGCGAGCCACTGCTCGGTCTCGGCCTGCGCCGCGGCGGGCGGGAAGGCGGAGGTACCGTCGAGCAGCGCGTCGGCACCCTTGTCGGCCAGATCCCCGACCGCGGGGGCTGACAGCCCCGCTTCGAGGAGCCGGGCCCGGATGCCGTAGAGGCCGAGCGGTGTCAGCCGTACCATCCCGTACCGCGTGACGTCCGTGTCGTCGAAGGAGGCCGCCGGGTCCGCCCGCTCGTCGTCGGGCTCCGCCATCAGCGCCTCGTCGACCGGCTGGAAGTCGACGATCCCGATGGGTTCGAGGAGCCGGAACTGGTCGTCGAGCCGCATCATCGCGTCCGACACCTGCTCCAGGACGTCGTTGGTCGGCTCCCCCATGTCGTCGGGGACGATCATCGACGCCGCCAGCGCGGGCAGCGGCACGGGACCGCCGCCGGGGCCCTCCTCGCCCACGGTGAGCAGATACAGGTTGCCGAGCACCCCGTCGAGGAAGTCGGCCTCAGCCTCCGGATCCCAGTCCAGGGAGGAGAGGTCGATCTCGCCGCTCTCGTCCATGGCCTCGACGAGATCGTCGAGGTCGGGCACGGTCGCGTCGGCCAGTACCGTGTCCAGCGCGCTCAGCCAGACCCCGAGGACGTCCTGCGGCGCCCCGGAGGTGAGCAGCGCGAGGTCCTCGCCCGTGGTGACCGTGCCCTCCTCCTCGTCCACGATGTCGACGAGCCCGGTGTCCACGGCCACCCGCCAGGCCTCACCGGCGTACGCGGCGGCGTCGTCGCCGGTCAGTCCGAGTTCGGCCGCGGCGCCCGGGAGCTGTTCCTCGGTGAGTTCGCCTCCCGGGCCGACCCGGATGTCCGGACCGGCCCAGCGGGCCAGTCGCGCGGCGCGGGAGAGCAGCGGCGCGGCGAGCGCGTCCCGCGCCAGCTCGGCTTCGGAGTGCAGCCGCACCGGCGGCAGGGGGGAGCTGTCTGACATCGGCTGGGTTCTCCTCCGGACATGCAGGACAAGCGGTGCGGACGGACATGCAGGACAAGCGGTGCGGGCAGGTGGTGCGATCCGGCGACCGCGGGCAGCGCCCGCGCCACGAGCAACGCCGACAGTACAAGCGCCGCACCGACCCCTCAGCCTAGACGGATTTCCACCCATGCCGCCCGGTTCATGTCCCTGACAGGCGCCGTACACCGCTGAAACCTTGACAACTCCCCCGCCCACGCACGAGATTGACGCGCGTAGAAGCAGGGAAGCCGTCGGCCTTTCTGTGTCTACGCGCGTCACCCGCCCCACACGGATCGCGCTTCCCCACGGCTCCATCCTCGTCCCGGCGCCCACGTACGTCCCCGGAGGGATTCCCTTGCCGAGCAAGAGAACCGCGCGCACAGGCGCGCTGACCGTCGCCGCGGTCTGTTCCACCGTTTCCGCCGTGGTGCTCACGACACCCGCCCACGCGGACACCCTTCACATTCGCGATATCCAGGGCACCACCCGGACCTCCCCGTACGCGGGCCAGGCGGTCACGGACGTGGCGGGCATCGTCACGGGTGTGCGCACCTACGGTTCGTCGCGGGGTTTCTGGATCCAGGACCCGAACCCGGACGACGACCCGGCCACCAGTGAGGGCGTCTTCGTCTTCACCAGCTCCGTCCCGAAGGTCGCGGTAGGCGACTCGGTCACGGTGTCGGGCTCGGTCTCCGAGTACGTCCCGGGCGGCGCCACGACCGGCAACCAGTCGATCACGGAGATCACCAGGCCCGTGGTGACCGTGCTCTCCAGCGGCAACGCCGTCCCCGCCGCGACGGCTGTGACCGCCAGGTCGGTCCCGGCCCTCTACACCCCCGCGGGCGACGCGGCCGCGGCCGGCTCGGTCAACGGCCTCACGCTGCGGCCGAAGAAGTACGCCCTGGACTTCTACGAGTCCCTTGAGGGCATGAACGTCAAGGTCTCCGACGCGCGCGTGGTCACCGCGACCGACCCGTACACCGAGCTGTGGGTCACGGTGAAGCCGCGGGAGAACGACAACCGCCGCGGCGGCACGGTGTACGGCTCGTACACCTCGCAGAACACCGGGCGCCTCCAGATCCAGTCGCTCGGCGCGACCGCCGACTTCCCGGACGCGAACGTGGGCGACGAGCTCACCGGCACCACCGCGGGCCCGCTGGACTACAACCAGTTCGGCGGCTACACCCTCGTCGCCAACCAGCTCGGCGCCCTGGAGGCAGGCGGCCTGGAGCGCGAGACGACGCGGAAGCAGTCGCGGACCGAGCTGGCCGTGGCGACGTACAACGTCGAGAACCTGGACCCGGGCGACTCCTCGTTCGCCGCCCACGCGTCCGCGATCGTGAACAACCTGCGGTCGCCGGACATCCTGTCCCTGGAGGAGATCCAGGACAACAACGGCGCGACGAACGACGGCACGGTCGCCGCCGACGAGACCGTCCGGAAGCTGATCGACGCGATCGTCGCGGCGGGCGGCCCGGCGTACGACTGGCGTTCCATCGACCCGCAGGACGGCACGGACGGGGGCGAGCCGGGCGGCAACATCCGCCAGGTCTTCCTCTTCGACCCCGAGCGGGTCTCCTTCACGGACCGCGCGGGCGGCGACGCGACGACCGCCGTCGGGGTCACCAGGCAGCACGGCAAGGCGGCCCTCACGGTCTCCCCCGGCCGCGTCGACCCGGCCAACTCGGCCTGGACGACCAGCCGCAAGCCGCTCGCGGGCGAGTTCGTGTTCCGCGGCAGGACGGTCTTCGTGATCGCCAACCACTTCGCGTCGAAGGGCGGCGACCAGGGTCTGACCTCGCAGTACCAGCCGCCCGTGCGCAGCTCGGAGACCCAGCGCCACCTCCAGGCGACCGCGGTGAACACCTTCGTCAAGGAGATCCTCGCGGCCCAGAAGAACGCGGACGTCGTCACCCTCGGCGACATCAACGACTTCGAGTTCTCCGGTACGACGAAGCTCCTGGAGGACGACGGCGCGCTCTGGTCGGCGATCAAGTCGCTGCCGAAGAGCGAGCGTTACACGTACGACTACCAGGGCAACAGCCAGGTTCTCGACCAGATCCTGGTCAGCCCGTCGATCCGCCGGGACCACGACTTCGAGTACGACAGCGTGCACATCAACTCGGAGTTCCACGACCAGATAAGCGACCACGACCCGCAGGTGCTGCGGTTCAAGCCGTAACCCTGTGTGCGGACGAGCTCGGCCCCGTCGTCCGGGGGGCCGGGCTCGTCCCGTGCGTGGATCGCGGCAGGCCCGGGATCACGCGGTGAAGGCGTCGTTCAACCAGCCCTGCCAGGCGGCCTCGTTGTGCTTGGCGTCCGCGTCGGGCGCGAAGTCGTGGACGCTGATGCCCACCGGCGCGCCCCAGTGGTTGCGTCCGAAGACGCGGATGAGGGCGTTGTCCGTGCGCAGCCCGATGAAGTACGGGTCGCGGTAGTCGAGTACGGCGTCGAGCTCCTGCCCCTCGGGGCCGCGGACCCGCACGCTCGCGCCCTCGGCGGTGTCGTCCGCGAGGCCGAGCGCCCGGCCGACGGTGTCGAGGGCGTCGGGCGCCTTGGAGGTCTCGGGGCCGTCGAAGGTGGCGAACGCGAGCGGACGGCCGTTGAAGTGCGTCACGTACTCGCGCAGGGTGCGCAGGTAGAAGGCGTTGTGCTTGTTCGCGCCGTCGTACTGGTTGTCCCAGTCGTCGACGAAGATCCCGCTGTGCACGTACCGCACCCAGGCGCGACGGCCGCCCTCGCGCGGTTCGATGGTGTAGTCGAGCTGGTTGAGGGTCTGCTGGTTGATGCCGTCGACGTCCTCGACGCGGTTCGTGTAGCGGAGCGGCGGGTCCCAGGTCGTGATCGTGGACCCGAAGGGCCCCGCCCCTCCCTCACGCGGCTCGGGCGCCTCCATCGGCCACAGCCAGCCGCCGACGCCTTCGGTGATCGCCTCCCACACCTGCTCCGGCGTGGCGTCGATCTCGATCTCGTGGGCGCTCTCGAATTCCTTGGACATGGTGGTCACTCCTCGGTACTGATGGGCGGTTCGGCCGCCGGGGCCTGGGGTTTCAACGTGGGGTGGAGCGCGAGGACGATCCGGTGGTCCCGGCCCCCCACGGCGTCGGGGGCGTCGTACTTGCGGATCAGTCCGCCGACGCCCGCCGTCAGCTCCTCGATGAACGCGGCGCGGTCGGCGGCGGAGGCGAAGGTCACCTGGCCGTCGAGCGCGTACGTGGCGAGCCGCTTGCGCGCCTTCGCCGCGCCGGTGATCAGCGAACCGACGTCCCGGACGAGCCGGGCGCCGAGCGCGAGCAGCCAGCGGGCGGAGAGCTGGTCGCGGAAGCGGTCCGGGTCGGGCTGCACGGCGGCCAGGGCGAGCGGCGAGATGACGTACGACGCGGCGGTCGCGCGCATCAGCCGCTCGGTGACATTTCCCTTGCGGCGTTCGCCCGCCAGCTCGACCAGGCCGTGCCGCTCCAGCGCCTTGAGGTGGTAGTTCACCTTCTGCCGGGGCAGTCCGACCTTGGCGGCCAGCATGGCGGCCGAAGCGGGCCCGGCGGCCAGCTCGGCCAGCAGCCCGGCCCTCGTCGGATCCAGCGAGACGGCGGCTGCCTCTGCGTCCTCGATCACGGTCACGTCCAACATGGCTCCACCATCTCACCGAACACTTTTTTTGTCCAGGCGATTCGAATTGTCGGCGAGGAGTGGCGCGGGGCAGCGAAGCTGAAAAGCGATGTCAGCGGTACGCGCCAATTGGGAACGCCTGGGAACACCAGTTCGATACGACAGGAAGGCGCGCCACGTCACAGGACCGGACGGACCAGCCGTATCCGTATCCACCGACCACGCCGGGAGCCGGACGATCAGCCGGGCGGCGGCGACCCGCGCCCGTCGAGCCGGGCCAACTGGCTCTGGAACCAGTCGAGTCGGGCCTGCAACAGCGCGGCCTCGGCGACCAGCTCGGACACCCCGAGCCCGGACTCGGGCGCGCCGGATCCGGAGGCCGCGCCGAGCCCGTCGGCGAGGGCCGGCACGCCGCCGGTGGCCCGGACCCGCAGGCCCTCCCCGGCCAGCCGCGCGAAGGAGGCGAGCGAGAGCGACGTACGGCCGCGTACGCATCCCGCGCAGGCCGCCGTCAGGGCGCGGCACCCCGGCCGCCCCCAGCCCGCGTCGGCCAGGGCGCCGGCCGCCGCGCCGCAGGCGCAGGGACTGACCGTCGCGGTGCGCACCCGCTGACGGGCGTACCGGAAACCGCGCTCGAAACGGATGTAGGAGCCGAGCACGGACACTTCGAGGAGGACGGCCGCGCGATGCTCGGCGGTGCACAACAGCGCCTCGGCCGTGGTCCGTTCGTGCACACAGTGGAAACCGCAGTCGCAGCGCCGGTGCGGTGCCCGGTGCCGCCGCCCGTAGACGCAGCCCGCTTCGTCCAGCACGCCGTACGGCAGCGCGCCGCCCAGCGAGACGCCGGTGAACCCGGCCCGGGTGCCGTCCTGGGACAACACCGGGTGGGCGATCTTGTATCCGGTCGGCGGCTCCGTCGGTCGTTCCTCGGGGAGCCGCAGCCTCATCGGGCTACCGGCACCTCTTCGGGCACCGAGGCCTCCGACTCCTGCACTTCCTCAGGAAGCCGCAGATCCTCGTCGTGCGCCTGGGTCTTCTCCTCCGCGACTCCGGTGGCGAGTGCCTTGCCGAGCCTCATGACGCCTCCCGCGATGTGCCGTCGACTTCCCGTCCCGGCCATGGTGACCCATACCGACCCGAGTTGGCACCAGTGCCTCCCGACGGACGCCCCGGCAACCGCGTAGCACCGCTCACCAATATCTCGTAGAAGAATTAAGTGGAGCTTCACGATCGGGTTGCCGACACTACTTCCATGACGACCTCGGCCCACCGCACTCCGCCCTTCGGCCGCGCCCTCTGCGCGATGGTCACGCCCTTCACCGAGGAGGGTGCGCTGGACCTCGACGGGGCACGGCTGCTCGCCGACCGGCTGGTCTCCGAGGGCTGCGACGGGCTGGTCCTGTCCGGGACGACGGGCGAGTCGCCGACCACGACGGACGCGGAGAAGTCGGCACTGGTGCGGGCGGTCCGCGAGGCGGTCGGTGACCGGGCCCGGGTCGTCGCGGGCATCGGCACCGCGGACACCCGGCACACCGTGGAACTCGCCCGGGAGGCCGAGAAGGCGGGCGCCGACGGCCTGTTGGTGGTCACCCCGTACTACAGCCGGCCTCCGCAGGACGCCGTCGAGGCGCACTTCCGGGAGGTCGCGGACGCCACCGGGCTGCCGCTCGCGCTGTACGACATCCCCGGGCGCACCGGCACCCGCATCGAGCCGGACACGATGATCCGGCTCGCCGGGCACCCCCGGATCGTGGCGGTCAAGGACTGCGCCTACGACCTACTGGGCACCCAGAAGGTGCTGGCCCGCACGGAGTTGGCGTACTACACGGGCTGCGACGAGTACGTCCTCGCGATGCGCGCGATCGGCGGCTCCGGCTTCATCAGCACGGTCGCGAACGTGGCTCCCCGTCAGTTCCGGGCGATCCTGGACGCGTTTGACAGGGGCGACCCGGCCGAGGCGGCCCGGCTTCAGCAACAGGCCATCCCGCTCATCGAGTCGATGATGTCCGCCGGCCTCCCCGGCACGGTCACGGCGAAGGCCCTCCTGACCGCACTGGGGCTACCCGCGGGCCCGGTCCGCCCACCCCCGCGACCCGCCTCCCACGAGACGGTCGTCAAACTTCTGTCGGCCTACGAGGAGTTGGCCCACGCGAGCTGAACAGGCGCCGCCGCCGGTCGAGGGACCCGCCTCGCACCCCGCCCGAAAATGGCCGGACCGATCCCCCGGCCCTCGCTTACCGTGACTGCGTGAGCCGACCCCTGCTGTTCCTCGATGTCGACGGCCCCCTCAACCCGTACGCGGCGCAGCCGGAGCGGCGGCCCGAGGGCTATACGACGATCCGGGTGACCCTGAACACCGGCAGGCGCCTGCGTGTCTGGCTGCACCCCGACCACGGCCGGGCCCTCCTCGGACTCGGTTACGAACTGTGCTGGGCCACCACGTGGATGGACTCCGCCAACCGCTGGATCGCCCCGGTCATCGGCCTGCCAGAACTGCCGTACGTCGACTTCACCGGCGTCCTCTTCGCCGAGCGTCCCGACGGGGTGCACTGGAAGACCGAGCGGATCGTGGCGTACGCGCGGGGCCGCCCCTTCGCCTGGGTGGACGACGAACAGAGCCCGGCCGACGGCACGTTCGTCGGTGCCCATCACCCCGGGCCCGCGCTGCTGCTCCACGTCAACCCCCGACTCGGCCTGCGCGAGGAGGACTTCGCGGCGCTGGCCGAGTTCGCGAACACCGCGCGGGAATGACGAAGTGCCCTCCCGCGTACGGCGGAAGGGCACTCGGAGTACGCCGGCCGGGGCCGGGACTCAGTTGTGGCTGTGGAGCACCTCGTTGAGGCCGCCCCACACCGCGTTGTTCGGCCGCGCCTCGACCGTTCCGGTGACGGAGTTGCGGCGGAAGAGGATGTTCGACGCCCCGGAGAGCTCACGGGCCTTGACGATCTGTCCGTCGGGCATGGTCACCCGGGTGCCGGCGGTGACGTAGAGCCCGGCCTCGACCACGCACTCGTCGCCGAGGGCGATCCCGACGCCCGCCTCCGCGCCGACCAGGCAGCGCTCGCCGATGGTGATACGGACGTTGCCGCCGCCGGACAGGGTGCCCATGGTCGAGGCGCCGCCGCCGATGTCGGAGCCGTCGCCGACGACGACCCCGGCGGAGATGCGGCCCTCGACCATCGACGTGCCGAGCGTGCCGGCGTTGAAGTTCACGAAGCCCTCATGCATGACGGTCGTGCCCTCGGCGAGGTGCGCGCCGAGCCGGACCCGGTCGGCGTCGGCGATGCGGACGCCCTTCGGCGCGACGTAGTCCGTCATGCGGGGGAACTTGTCGATGGACGTCACGGCCAGGTGGAGCCCCTCGGCGCGGGCGTTCAGCCGTACCTTCTCCACGTCGTCCACGGCGACCGGGCCGAGCGAGGTCCAGGCGACGTTGGCGAGGTGGCCGAAGATGCCGTCCAGGCTCTGGCCGTGCGGGCGTACGAGGCGGTGCGAGAGCAGGTGCAGGCGCAGGTAGGTGTCGTGCGCGTCGAGCGGCTTCTCGTCCAGCGAGGCGATGACCGTACGGACCGCGACCACCTCGACGCCACGGCGGGCGTCGGGTCCGACGGCCTTCGCGGCGCCCTCGCCGAGCAGTTCCACGGCGCGCTCGGCGGACAGCCGCTCGGTGCCGGCCGGACCGGGCTCGGCGGAGAGCTCGGGGGCGGGGAACCAGGTGTCGAGGACAGTGCCGTCGGTGGTGACAGTGGCGAGCCCGGCGGCAACGGCGCCGGTGGTGCGGGGTGCAGTCGTGTCGGTCATAGGGGAAACCTAACCGGCCGGGGGCCGGGGATGCGAACCAGCGTGCGGGGCGTCTCAGGTGCCGGTCGGTGACGCGGCGACGCCCCGCCGGCTCACCTCCCAGGGAAGCGCCCCGGCCGACCGCCCTCCCGACGCACGGCCTGGTCAGCCCGTGCCCGGCCCCGCCCGCCGTCTTCCCGAGCTCCCGCCCTCCACCGGCGGAAGACCGACGAGAGCGGCCCGATCAAAGGACCACCGAGAGCGGCCGTCAGCGGACCAGCCGCCCCAACACCTCCCGCGCGTACGCCTCGTCGTACTCCGCGCCCGTCAACAGCACCTGGAGGCAGATCCCGTCCAGCGCCGCGACCAGCGCCCGCGCGGTCACCGGGTCCGTGCGGCGGGTCAGCCGCTCGGCGAGGTCCTCGGCCCACTCGGCGGCGACCGGACGCAGCGCGGGGCGGCGGAGCGCGGCGAGATACAGCTCGTACTCCAGTTCCACGCCGGTACGGTCGCCGGCCAGCCACTCGCCCATCCAGCCCGCGAGTTCCCCGGCCAGGTCGGCGCGCGGGTCCTCCAGACCGCCGCGCGCGGCGACCACCTTGGCGAAGCCCTCGTTGGCCTGGCGCAGGGCGGCGACCAGCAGTTCGTCGAGGGTCCTGAAGTGGTATGTGGTGGAGCCGAGCGGCACATCGGCCTCGGCGGCGACGGAGCGGTGGCTCAGCCCGGCGATGCCCTTCGCCCCGACGACCCGGATCGCCGCGTCGATGATCCGCTGGCGCCGCTCGGGGTCGTACCGGCGTGCCATCAGTGCGCCCCGCCGAGGTTCAGCAGCACGACCCCGCCGATGATCAGCGCGATCCCGGCCACCTTCGCGGCGTTCAGCCCCTCGCCGAGGAACACCATGCCGATCGCGGCGATGGCGGCGGTCCCGACCCCGGCCCAGATCGCGTAGGCCGTGCCGACCGAGACGGTCTTGAGGGTCTGCGCGAGCAGCGCGAAGGCGATGACGTAGCCGAGCAGGGTCACCAGCGACGGCCACAACCTGCTGAAACCGTCGCTGTACTTCATGGCCGTGGTCGCGGCCACCTCCGCGGCGATGGCGCCGACGAGCATCACATATCCCATGTGTACGAGTGTACGCATCGATGTGTACGTCAGTACGCAGGATCCGCGCCCCAGGAGCGCACCCTGCCCGGATCCGCCAGGTCGTGTCGTCAGAACTCCGAGGAGGTCATCAACTCGTATGCCACCGGCCCCGGTTCACACAGCCGCGTCAGGCGGTCGAACATCCGCCGCTTGGCGTGGGCGGCCTGGCGCATGGTCACCACCTTGCGGTAGCGCAGGAGTTCGGCGGGGTCGGGGCGTACGGCCCCGGCGAGTTCGTAGCCGCGCGAGACGAGCCGGTCGCCGAGCACCTCGTCACACAGGGTGATCTGACTGGGTGTCAGTCTGGTGGTCCAGCTGCCGGCCCGCGAGCTGTCGAGGGCGCCGTGGGTACGGCGGTGCCAGGTCTTGCGGGTGGGTACGGCCACCTCGGCGATGCGGTACGGCTCACTCATCTCAGGCACGTACTCCTCACCCAAGTACCGGCACACGCGCTGGAGTTGGCCCTCCGGATCGGTCACGAGGTCCTCGAAGCGCAGCTCGTGCCAGCTGTCGGGCCCGAGCCTGCGCGCGTAACCGCGGGTGGTGTCCATGACCTGGGCCCAGGTGGCGACGGCCTCGTGGAAGCCGCGGTGCCACCAGGGCATGCCGAGGAGCGAGGCGGCACAGTCCCGGCCGTCCCGGACGAGATGGATGAACTGCGCGTCGGGAAACAGCCGCAGCAGCTCCGCCACCCGCAGCGCGTACGCGGGCCGCTTGTCGCCCCAGCGCACCTTCCCGTGCTCCTCGGCGTAGGACCTGAGCGCGATGCCCAGCGCGGACCCGAGCGTCGGCGGCCCCTCGGTGATCCGCTCGGCCACCCGCCCGGCGTCCAGCCCGAGTTCGTGGAACCGCGTCTCCTCACGCCCGGTGATCCACCGCGCGAGCCCGGCCCGGTTGCCCCGCTCCCGCAGGTCCCCGAAGCCCAGCCGCTCCTCGTACGCGGGCAGGATGAAGCGAGTCTCGGGCGGCAGTGCGATCCGCGGATGGGCGTGCAGCATCAGTTGCAGCAGCGTGGTACCCGAGCGGGGGCAGCCGAGGACGAAGACGGGTCTTACAGGAGCAGGCACCACTCCACGCTGCCGCGCCGCCATGGGCCCGCACTGGGACCGCGCTGGGAATGCCCTGTGAACCCGGGCTCGTCGCGGGCCCTCCACAGGAGGCCGCCGGGCCGTGAAATCCCTTGGATCGGTGCGGGAAACGACTCCTCCGGAGTCACTCGGTCCACTACTGTTTCACCAGTCGCACACATGGTCTCCATGGCCACCGCCTGTCCGTGTGCCCGCGCCTCCCCTTTCTCGGGCCGGCATCCGCTCCCGGCTCGGACCAGAAGACGAATCCGCGTACGCCACGGGCGGCGCTGGAGGAGCTCGCATGCCACCAACGAATCCGGAGCCCGGGGCCGATGGGCCCGCCGACTCCACGGAGAGACCGGCCCCCTCCACGGAGATCACCGCCTGGCGACCCACCGCGCACGGCGCTCCCTACCCGGCGGAGATGCCGCCCTTCGCCGAACTCCCGATCCCGTGGATGACCGACGAGGCCGAGGCGGAGACCCGGCTGCCCGGCACCCGGCGGCTGTGGCTGGCCGGCGGGCTCGCGGTGGCGGTACTCATCGCCACCGCGACCGCGATCGCCGTACTGGACAAGGGAACTGACGCCGCGTCACAGGACCGGGCGAACCAGCCGCTTTCCGACACGGGGGTCCCGTTCATACCCGGCGTCTCCGACCTGCCCACCGGCTCGGCCGTGGCGCCGACCGGAAAGGCCACCGCTTCCGCCGCGCTCTCGCCGTCCCCGACCGCCTCACCGGGCGCCGCCTCGCCGAACGCCTCGGGACAGGGTTCCGACGGCAAGCCCGTCCCCGTGCCGTCGAAGTCGACCGCGTCGGAGAAGCCCTCCGCGACCGCGACCGCCGACGTGCTGATCTCGGTCCGGTCGGTGGACCGTCGCGACCTGTACTGGCGGGTGAGCGGCGGCTTCGTCCGGCTCGACCGGGTGAGCGAGCGGAGTCCGGCCGCGACGCGTCGGGAGGCGAGCTTCGGCCAGGTCAAGGGCCTCGCCGACCCCTCCTGCTACTCCTTCGCCACCACCGACGGCGGCTATCTGCGCCATCGCGACTTCGTCCTGCGCGCCGAGCGCGACGACGGCTCCGCCCTCTTCGAGAAGGACGCGACCTTCTGCCCGCGACAGGTGGGGCGCTCCGGCGCGGTCGTGCTGGAGTCGGTCAACTACCCCGGCCACTACCTGCGCCACCGCGACTTCCAGCTCCGCCTGGAACGGTACGGGAAGAACCGCCGCGACCGCGGAGACCGGGACGAGGGCTGGGCGTTCCGCCTGGTGAAGGGCCTGGGCTGAGCGTCGGAGAGGGCCTGCGGACAGCTGTGGCCCCCGGCGTGTGCCGGGGGCCAGGGAACCGAAGCGGCTCGGCCGACTCAGACGTTGAAGCCGAGCGCCCGAAGCTGCTCGCGTCCGTCGTCCGTGATCTTGTCCGGGCCCCACGGCGGCATCCAGACCCAGTTGATGCGCAGCTCGTTGACGATGCCGTCCGTCGCGGACTTGGCCTGGTCCTCGATGACATCGGTCAGCGGGCAGGCCGCGGACGTCAGGGTCATGTCGATGGTCGCGATGTTCGCGTCGTCGATGTGGATGCCGTAGATGAGGCCGAGGTTGACGACATCGATGCCCAGCTCGGGGTCCACGACGTCGTACAGCGCCTCGCGGACCTCCTCCTCCGAGGCAGGTTTCATCTCGAGGGTCTCGCTCATGCCGTCTTCCTTTCAGCGGCGTCCGGGCCCAGTGCCTGGGCCGTCGCGTCCTTCCACGCCATCCAGCTGAGCAGCGCGCACTTCACCCGGGCCGGGTACTTGGAGACGCCGGCGAACGCGACCGCGTCCTCCAGCACCTCCTCCATCGCGTCGTCCGGCTCGATGCGGCCCTTGGACTGCATCAGTTCCAGGAAGGTCTCCTGGACCTTCTGCGCGTCGGGCAGGTCCTTGCCGACGAGCAGGTCGTTCAGCACGGACGCCGAGGCCTGGCTGATGGAGCAGCCCTGTCCCTCGTACGAGATGTCCGTGATCCGCTCACCGTCGTACTTCACGCGCATGGTGATCTCGTCGCCGCACGTCGGGTTGACGTGGTGCACCTCGGCATCGCCGTCCCGCAAGCCCCGCCCGTGCGGGTGCTTGTAGTGGTCCAGGATGACTTCCTGGTACATCGAATCAAGCTTCACGACTCAGCCAGCTCCTCAGCCGAAGAAGTTCCGTACGTGCTCCAGGCCGTCGACCAGGGCGTCGACCTCGGCCGGCGTGGAGTACAGATAGAACGACGCTCTCGTGGTCGCAGGAATTCCGTACCGCAGGCAGACCGGGCGTGCGCAGTGGTGGCCGACGCGGACCGCGATGCCCTGTTCGTCGAGGACCTGGCCCACGTCGTGCGGGTGGATGTCACCCAGCGTGAACGAGATCGCCGCGCCGCGGTCCTCGGCCGTGGTCGGGCCGATGATCCGCAGGTCCGGGACCTCCAGCAGCCGCTTCACCGCGTACTCGGTGAGCGCGTGCTCGTGGGCCAGGATCTTGTCCATGCCGATCGCGGAGAGGTAGTCGATGGCCGCGCCGAGACCGACCGTCTGGGCGATCGGCGGGGTGCCCGCCTCGAACTTGTGCGGCGCCGGGGCGTAGGTCGACGAGTGCATCGACACCGTCTCGATCATCTCGCCGCCGCCGAGGAACGGGGGCAGGTCCTCCAGCAGCTCCTGGCGGCCCCACAGCACGCCGATGCCCGTCGGACCGCACATCTTGTGACCGGTGAAGGCCACGAAGTCGGCCTGGAGGGCCTGTACGTCCAGCGGCATGTGCGGTGCGGCCTGCGAGGCGTCGATCAGGACCAGGGCCCCGACCTCCTGCGCGCGGCGCACTATCGCCTCGACCGGGTTCACGGTGCCCAGGATGTTCGACACCAGCACGAAGGAGACGATCTTCGTCTTCTCGGTGATGATCTCGTTGATGTTCGAGAGGTCGAGGCGGCCGTCGTCGGTAAGGCCGAACCACTTCAGCTTCGCGCCCGTACGCTGCGACAGCAGCTGCCACGGCACGATGTTGGAGTGGTGCTCCATCTCCGTGATGACGATCTCGGTCTCGTGGTCGACCCGGTAGGGCTCGTCGGCCCAGCCGAGCATGTTGGCCACGAGGTTGAGCGACTCGGAGGCGTTCTTGGTGAAGATCACCTCGTCGCGGCTCGGCGCGTTGATGAAGGCGGCGACCTTGTCGCGCGCGCCCTCGTACAGCGCCGTGGCCTCCTCGGCGAGCACATGCACACCGCGGTGGACGTTGGCGTTGTACTGCTCGTAGTAACCACCGAGGGCGTCCAGCACCTGGCGCGGCTTCTGCGAGGTCGCCGCGTTGTCCAGGTACACGAGCTTCTTACCGTCGTGGACCTGGCGGTCCAGGATGGGGAAGTCCTTGCGGATCGCCTCGGTGTCGAGGAGGCCGGGGAGCCCACGGTGGGAAGGGGTCACGCGGATACGCCACCCTTCGTGTCGACTCCGTCGAGCTTCGCGTAAGCCTCGTAACCCTCGTTCTCCAGCTTGTCGGCGAGCTCGGCGCCGCCGGACTCGACGATGCGGCCCGCGGAGAAGACGTGCACGAAGTCGGGCTTGATGTAGCGCAGGATGCGCGTGTAGTGGGTGATGAGCAGGGTGCCCACCTCGCCGCTCTCGCGGACCCGGTTGACGCCCTCGGAGACGACGCGCAGGGCGTCGACGTCCAGGCCGGAGTCGGTCTCGTCGAGGATCGCGACCTTGGGCCGCAGCAGCTCCAGCTGAAGGATCTCGTGACGCTTCTTCTCACCGCCGGAGAAGCCCTCGTTCACGTTGCGCTCGGCGAAGGCCGGGTCCATGTTGAGGCGCTCCATGGCCTCGCGGACCTCCTTCACCCACGTACGCAGCTTGGGGGCCTCGCCGCGTACGGCGGTGGCCGAGGTGCGCAGGAAGTTGGAGACGGAGACGCCGGGGATCTCGACCGGGTACTGCATCGCCAGGAAGAGGCCCGCGCGGGCGCGCTCGTCGACGGACATCTCAAGGACGTCCTCGCCGTCGAGGGTGACGGTGCCGCCGGTGATCGTGTACTTGGGGTGGCCCGCGAGCGAGTAGGCGAGGGTCGACTTGCCGGAGCCGTTCGGGCCCATGATGGCGTGGGTCTCGCCCTGCTTCACGGTCAGGTCGACGCCCTTGAGGATCTCCTTCGTGGCGTTGTCGGCCTCGACGGTGACGTGCAGGTCGTGGATTTCAAGCGTTGCCATGGGTACCTCAGGACTCCTGGGTGAGGGAGGCTCGTACGTCAACGAAGACGCTGCCCCCTTCGATCTTGACGGGGTATACGGGGACGGGGCGCGTCGCGGGAAGGCCGGACGGCTTGCCGGTGCGGAGGTCGAAGCTGGAACCGTGCAGCCAGCACTCGATCTGACAGTCCTCCACCTCGCCCTCGGAGAGCGAGACGTTCGCGTGCGAGCAGATGTCGTTGATCGCGAACACCTCCCCCTCGGTCTGGACGACCGAGACCGGCGTGCCGTCGAGTTCCACCCGCTTGGGGGTGTCCTCCTCCAGCTCGTCCAGCCCGCAGGCGCGCAGGAACGTCGAAGGGGCAGTCATCAGACCGACGCCTCCAGCTCCTCGTCGATCTTCACAAGAAGGCGCTCTTCGATGTCGTCGACACCGATCTGCTGGACCAGTTCGGCGAAGAAGCCGCGGACCACCAGTCGGCGGGCCTCGTCGGCCGGGATGCCGCGGGCCATCAGATAGAAGAGCTGCTCGTCGTCGAAGCGGCCGGTCGCGGACGCGTGACCGGCGCCGACGATCTCGCCCGTCTCGATCTCCAGGTTCGGCACGGAGTCGACGCGGGCGCCGTCGGTCAGAACCAGGTTGCGGTTCATCTCGTACGTGTCCGTGCCCTCGGCCGAGGCCTCGATGAGCACGTCGCCGATCCACACCGCGTGGGCGCCTTCGCCCTGGAGCGCGCCCTTGTAGGCGACGTTCGACTTGCAGTGCGGGGTGTTGTGGTCGACCAGGAGGCGGTGCTCCTGGTGCTGGCCGGCGTCCGTGAAGTACAGGCCGAAGAGCTCGGCCTCGCCACCGGGACCGGCGTAGGCGACGCGCGGGTGGAGGCGGACCAGGTCGCCGCCGAAGGTCACCACGAACGACTTGAAGGTGGCGTCACGGCCGATCAACGCGTTGTGCTGGCCCACGTGCACGGCCTTGTCGTCCCAGTCCTGGACGGAGACGACGGTGAGCTTGGCGCCGTCGCCCAGGACGTAGTCGACGTTGGCGGCGAGGACCGCGTCACCGGTGTGGTCGATGACGACGACGGCCTCGGCGAAGGCTCCCAGCTCGATGACCTGGTGGCCGTAGGCGATGCCGCCCTCACCCCGCACGGCGATGCGGATCGGCTCGGTGAGCACCGTCTCCTTGGGGACGGTGACGACTCCGGCCTTCTCGAACGCCGAGTAGGCCTGGGCCGCGACGCGGTCCACCGGGGTGCCGGCCCTGCCGAGCCGGGCGTCGTCCCGGCCGACGGTCTCCACCGTGACGCCCTCGGGCGCCTCGATGTCGACCTTCAGGCCGTCGCCGGTGGCGACCGCGGTGCCGTCGTGCAGCCCGCGCAGCCGCTCCAGCGGCGTGAACCGCCACTCCTCCTCACGGCCGTGGGGGACCGGGAAGTCCGCCACGTCGAAGGACGGGGGCGCGCTCATGCGGGTGGCGACGGTCGACTCGGCGGCCACCGCGATCTGTCCCGCGGTGGTGGAGCCCACGGGTGGGGGTCCCCCCGCCCGAGCGGAGTTGAGGGTGGGGGAGTTCGGAGCCTCAGCCATGGCTGTCGGTCTGCTCGCTTTCTTGCGTGAGTGGCGTGATGGGGACGGTGGTCGGCGCCTAGCCGACCGAGCCTTCCATCTGGAGCTCGATCAGCCGGTTGAGCTCGAGCGCGTACTCCATGGGCAGTTCCTTGGCGATCGGCTCGACGAAGCCGCGCACGATCATCGCCATCGCCTCGAACTCGGTCATACCCCGGCTCATCAGGTAGAAGAGCTGGTCGTCGCTGACCTTGGAGACGGTCGCCTCGTGGCCCATCGACACGTCGTCCTCGCGGACATCGACGTACGGGTAGGTGTCCGAGCGGGAGATCGTGTCGACGAGCAGCGCGTCACAGAGCACGTTCGACTTGGAGCCGTGGGCGCCCTCGCCGATCTCGACGAGCCCGCGGTAGGACGTACGGCCGCCACCGCGTGCCACGGACTTCGACACGATGTTGGAGGAGGTGTTCGGCGCCATGTGGACCATCTTGGAACCGGCGTCCTGGTGCTGGCCCTCGCCCGCGAAGGCGATGGACAGGGTCTCGCCCTTGGCGTGCTCGCCCATCAGGTAGACGGCCGGGTACTTCATGGTGACCTTGGAGCCGATGTTGCCGTCGATCCACTCCATGGTCGCGCCCTCGTACGCCACGGCGCGCTTGGTGACCAGGTTGTAGACGTTGTTCGACCAGTTCTGGATGGTCGTGTAGCGGCAGCGGCCGCCCTTCTTCACGATGATCTCGACCACCGCGGAGTGCAGGGAGTCCGAGGAGTAGATCGGCGCCGTGCAGCCCTCGACGTAGTGGACGTAGGCGTCCTCGTCGACGATGATCAGCGTCCGCTCGAACTGGCCCATGTTCTCCGTGTTGATACGGAAGTAAGCCTGGAGCGGGATCTCGACGTGCACGCCCTTCGGCACGTAGATGAAGGAGCCGCCGGACCACACCGCGCTGTTCAGCGACGCGAACTTGTTGTCGCCGACCGGGATGACGGTCCCGAAGTACTCCTTGAAGAGCTCCGGGTGCTCCTTCAGCGCGGTGTCGGTGTCCATGAAGATGACACCCTGCGCCTCCAGCTCCTCGTTGATCTGGTGGTAGACAACCTCGGACTCGTACTGGGCGGCGACACCGGCGACCAGGCGCTGCTTCTCCGCCTCCGGGATGCCGAGCTTGTCGTACGTGTTCTTGATGTCCTCGGGCAGGTCCTCCCAGGACTCCGCCTGCTTCTCCGTGGAACGCACGAAGTACTTGATGTTGTCGAAGTCGATGCCGGAGAGGTCCGAGCCCCAGTTCGGCATGGGCTTCTTCTCGAAGAGGCGCAGGCCCTTGAGACGGAGCTTGGTCATCCACTCCGGCTCATTCTTCTTCTGGGAGATGTCGCGGACGACGTCCTCGTTGATGCCTCGCTTGGCGCTGGCACCGGCCACGTCGGAGTCGGCCCAGCCGTATTCGTAATTGCCCAGACCCTCGAGCTCGGGGTGGGCAGTCTCCTCGATGGGGAGCGTCATGCGGGGTTCCTCCCGGCGGTACTTGCAGATGCGTCAGGCATTTCGGAAACAGTCTTGGAAATCTTTGGGATGAACGTCGTGCATACGCCGTCGCCGTGGGCGATGGTCGCCAGCCGCTGCACATGGGTGCCGAGCAGCTGCGAGAAGATCTCGGTCTCCGCCTCGCACAGCTGCGGGAACTGCTCGGCGACGTGGGCGACCGGGCAGTGGTGCTGGCAGAGCTGCTCGCCGACCGGTGCGCTTCGCGCCGTAGCAGCGTACCCGTCCGCGCTCAGGGCCTTGGCCAGCGCTTCGGTGCGCTCCCCGGGCCCGGCGGCCTCCACGGCCGCGCGGTACGCGTTCGCCTGGGCGGCGATCCGGGCGCGCGCGAAGGCCACGACCGCCTCGTCGCCGCCCTCGCGCTCGGCGATCCAGCGCAGGGCGTCGGCGGCGAGCTTGTCGTAGGACTGGTCGAAGGCGTCCCGGCCGCAGTCGGTCAGGGCGAAGACCTTGGCGGGGCGGCCGCGGGTACGCGCGCCGTAGACCCGCTGCTCACGTGCTTCCACGACGTCGTCGGCGACCAGTGCGTCGAGATGGCGGCGGACGGCGGCCGGGGTCAGGCCCAGCCGTCCGGCGAGGTCGGTCACCGTCGAGGGGCCGTGGTCCAGGATGGAGCGCACGACCCGGTTGCGGGTGGACCGCTCCCCGGTCGCGAGTTCCTCCTGCGGAGCCTCGCCAACGTTTTTCACAACGCTATTGTTGCGTAATTCCTCAGAGCCTGGCAAGCGGCCCCCACCGGACGGACGGTGCCGTGCATCACTTAGGTAAACCTAAGATGACCTGCGGAAACGATCTTTGATCGATCAATCCGGTAGCCATGGACCGGGCTCTCGGGGACACTGCCGAAGCATGCCGACACCCCCTCCCACCGGGCCACTCGTCACTCGGGACACAGTCTCCGCAAGGCTGCTCCAGCTGGGCGTCCGCCCGGGCGAGACCCTCCTGGCGCACTCCTCGCTCAGCTCCCTCGGCTGGGTCTGCGGCGGCGCCGTCGCGGTCGTCCGGGGAATCCTCGACGCACTCGGCCCCGACGGGACCCTGGCGGTCCCCACTCAGTCCGGAGACCTCTCCGACCCCGCTCTGTGGGGCAATCCGCCGGTACCCGAGGAGTGGTGGTCGGCCATCCGGGCGACGATGCCCCCGTACGACCCCCTCGTCACCCCCTCGCGCGGGGTCGGCGTGATCCCGGAGACCGTACGGACCTGGCCCGGCGCCCTGCGCAGCGCGCACCCGCAGACCTCGTTCGCGGCGCTCGGCCCCCGCGCGGCGGAGATCACCGGGGACCACGCGACCGACTGCCGCCTCGGCGAGCGCAGCCCGCTGGCCCGCCTGGAGCGACTGGGCGCGCGGGTGCTGCTCCTGGGCGCCGGATACGACACGTGCACCGCCTTCCACCTGGCCGAATACCGGATACCGTCGCCGCTCGTCACGGAGGGGCGGCCCGCCCGGGGCGGCTGGAAGGAGGTGACGGAGGTGTCGATCACCTCCGAGCGCTTCGACGAGCTCGGCTCCGACTTCGAGCGGGACCGTCCCGTCGTACGGGGCAGGGTGGGCGCCGCCGACACCAGGCTGTTCCCGCTGGCCGACGCCGTGGCGTACGCGGAGCCGTGGCTCGCGCTGCACCGGCCGCCGGAGCCGTACGCGGATGCGGCCCCCCGCGGCCGGGAGCCCCGGCCGCGTACCTAGACTTGGTCCCCATGCGAAGCGAGCCCGTGGTCCAGGTCCAGGCCTTGGTGAAGAGGTACGGCAGGAAGACCGCGGTGGACGGCCTCGACCTGGTGGCCGAGGCCGGCATCACCGCCGTGCTCGGCCCCAACGGCGCGGGAAAGACGACCACGGTAGAGACCTGCGAGGGCTACCGGAAGCCGGACTCCGGCACCGTGCGCGTCCTGGGCCTCGACCCGGTCGGGCAGGCCGGCGAACTTCGCCCGCGGATCGGCGTCATGCTCCAGTCCGGCGGCGTCTACTCCGGCGCGCGGGCCGGCGAGATGCTCCGCCACGTGGCGCGACTCCACGCGCACCCGCTCGACGTGGACGCGCTCGTCGAACGGCTCGGCCTCGAAAGCTGCGGCCGCACCACCTACCGGCGGCTCTCCGGCGGCCAGCAGCAGCGGCTCGCGCTGGCGATGGCCGTGGTCGGCCGCCCCGAACTGGTCTTCCTCGACGAGCCGACGGCGGGCCTGGACCCGCAGGCCCGCCGGGCCACCTGGGACCTCGTGCGCGACCTGCGCGCCGACGGGGTCTCGGTCATCCTCACCACGCACCACATGGACGAGGCCGAGCAGCTCGCCGACGACGTCGCGATCATCGACGCGGGCCGGGTCGTCGCCCAGGGCTCCCCCGACGAGCTGTGCCGCGGCGGCGCCGAGAACACCCTGCGCTTCAGCGGCCGCCCGGGGCTCGACGTGGCGGCCCTGCTCAAGGCGCTCCCGGCGGACAGCACGGCGGTCGAACTGACGCCCGGCGCGTACCGCGTCGGCGGCAAGGTCGACCCGCAGCTGCTCGCCACGGTCACCTCCTGGTGCGCGCAGCACGGCGTGATGCCGGAGAAGATCTCCGTCGAACGCCACACGCTCGAAGACGTCTTCCTGGAACTGACCGGCAAGGAGCTGCGTTCGTGACCACCGCCGGTACGTACACCCCGAGGCCCGGAGCGGCCCCGCTGCCCCGGATGATCGCCGCGCAGGCCCTGCTGGAGACGCGGATGCTGCTCCGCAACGGCGAGCAGTTCCTCCTCACGGTCGTCATCCCCACGCTGCTGCTGGTGCTGTTCAGCGCGGTCGACATCGTCGACACGGGCGCCGGGAAGGCGGTCGACTTCCTGACGCCCGGCATCCTGGCGCTCGCCGTGATGTCGACGGCGTTCACCGGCCAGGCGATCGCGACGGGCTTCGAGCGCCGCTACGGCGTCCTGAAGCGGCTCGCCGCCTCCCCGCTCCCCCGCTGGGGCCTGATGACGGCGAAGACGGCGTCGGTGCTGGTCACGGAGATCCTCCAGGTGCTCCTGGTGACGGTGATCGCCCTCGCGCTCGGCTGGTCGCCGCACGGCAACCCGTTCGCCGTCCTGCTCCTGCTGGTGCTGGGCACCGCCGCCTTCTCCGGCCTCGGCCTGCTGATGGCGGGCACGCTGAAGGCGGAGGCGACCCTGGCCGCCGCGAACCTGGTCTTCCTGCTGCTCCTGGTCGGCGGCGGCGTGATCGTCCCGCTCGACAAGTTCCCCCCGGGCCTCCAGGACGTCCTGGCCCTGCTGCCGATCTCCGCGCTGTCGGACGGTCTGCGTGACGTGCTGCGGGACGGGGCGGGGATGCCGTGGGGGAACCTCGGGATCCTGGCCGTCTGGGCGGTCGTGGGACTGACGGCGGCGGGAAGATTCTTCCGCTGGGAGTAGGTATGGGGCCCTCGTGAAGGCGTGCACAAGCGGCCCCCTACGATGGTGCGCGTGCCAAAAGTGACCCGAGCCGACGCCGTAGCCGCCGTGCGCAACCCGCTCGCCTTCATCGCCGAGTGCTGGACCCCGACCTCCCGGACGGTGCGACGCGCGGCTCTCGCCGCGCTCGTCATGGCGGTGGCGATCGTGGTCACCGGCGGCGCCGTACGGCTCACCGGCTCGGGGCTCGGCTGCCCGACCTGGCCCAAGTGCACCGACGACTCGCTCACCACGACGAGCGCGATGGGCGTCCACGGCGTCATCGAGTTCGGCAACCGGATGCTGACGTACGTGCTGTGCGCGGCGGTCGGCTGGGCGATCGTCGCGGCCCGCTCGCGAAAGCCGTTCCGGCGCAGCCTGACCCGGCTGGGCTGGGCGCAGTTCTGGATCGTCATGAGCAACGCGGTGCTCGGCGGCGTCGTGGTGCTCGTCGGCCTCAACCCGTATACGGTCGCGGCCCACTTCCTGCTCTCCACCGCGCTCATCGCCGTCGCCACCCTGCTGTGGCGGCGCACCGGCGAGGGCGACGGGGCGCCGCGCCCGCTGGTCGGCAAGCCGGTGCGGCAGATGGTGTGGGTGCTGGTCGCCGCGACCGTCCTGCTGATCGCGGTCGGCACGGTCGTCACCGGCGCCGGTCCGCACGCCGGTGACTCCAGCGAGGTCGAGCGGATCCCGCTGGACTGGGAGAACGTCACCAAGGTGCATGCCGTGCTGGCCTGGATCGTGGTGACGCTGGCCTTCGCCCTGTGGTTCGTCCTCAAGGCGGTCGACGCCCCCAAGGGCCCCCTCGACCGCACCCGCGACCTGTTCCTCATCCTCCTCGGGCAGGGCGTCATCGGTTACGTCCAGTACTTCACGGACCTGCCCGAAGTCCTCGTCGGCCTCCACATGTTCGGCTCCTGCCTGGTGTGGATCGGCGTCCTGCGGGTGCTGCTGTCGCTGCGCGAACGCCCCGAGATCCTGGCCGATGTGCCGGGTCCCGCCACGGAGTCGACGCTCACGCGCGCGTGAGTCCCTCGTACCTCGCGACCAGGCCGTCGATCGCGGGCCCCAGGTAGGCCCTGGTGAGCTCGGCCCTGCGCGCCGGCCACGTGTCGGCGCGCGGCGCCGGATCCCCGTACCGCCGTCGCCTGATGTCCTCGACCACCTCGATCGGCGCGCCGAGTCCCGGCAGCAGGTCCAGCGCCTCCCTCTTGGAGATCAGCCGGCCCTCGCCCAGGGTGACGGTCGCCCGCGCGAAGGTGACAGGACCGAGGTCGACCCAGCCGTCGTCCGTCCAGAGCCGGGCCTTGTCCACGGCGGGTCTCCAGAACTCCTTCTGGTCCCGTACGACGTAGGCCTTGAGCTCCCGGTCCTGGACGGGCGGCAGCAGGTCCCCGGGCGGCCCGCCGTGCAGCACGCGCCCGAAGGCGTGCAGTTCGCGCCGGGTTACCGGGGTGACCGGGCGTCTCATCAGCACGTTCTGGGCCCAGGTGACGTACGACCGCTCGGGGTCGGAATGCCGGCCGGGCGGCAGATAGCTGCAGTGCAGTTTCACGGCGAGCGGCTCCTCGACACGCAGTCGTCGGTGCAGCCGGACCAGCCCGCGCACCGTGGCGAGCGACCGCGGAGCGTCCAGGACGGCGATCAGGTCGAGGTCGCTGCGCCCTTCCTGGTAGTCGCCGCCGGCGAGCGAGCCGTGCGCCCACAGGGCGAGGGGGTCGAAGGCGCGCAGCTCGGTGAGGAAACGGTCCAGCAGGCGGGCGGTGGCGTCGGCGGAGTCGGTCATGGGACCAGAGTCTGGTGCGCTCACCGCACGCCGTACACCCGCCGTGCGTTCCCGGCCGCGATCAGCCCCGCCACGCGTTGCGCGTCCGCCAGCGACCAGGCGCCCTCCGCCACCCAGGTGCCGAGCACCCGGGCCAGCGCCTCACGGAACAGCCGTGCCCCGACCACGTGGAGTTCGGGCAGCCCCTGTGCGCCGCTGGAGAAGAGGAGCTTGCCGAAGGGCGCCAGTTCGAGGATCTCCGAGAACACGGCCGCGGCCCGCGCGCCGGTGCGCACCAGAGCGGCGCCCAGATCGGCGTACACATGCGGGAAGACCCCGGCGAGGTGCGCCGCGTGCCGGTGGTAGGGGTAGCCGTGCAGCAGGACCAGATCGGTGCCGAGTCCCGAGGTGGCGCGGGCGAAGTCGGTGAGCAGGACGGGGTCGGTGCGGTCGATGCGCAGGCCCGGCTCGCCGAGCCCGGCGTGCAACTGGAGCGGCAGCCCCGAGGCGACCGCGATCCACAGCAGATGCCTGAGCAGTACCGGGTCGCTGAGCGCCCCGCCCACCGGCCGCCGCGCGAGCCAGCGCCCCGCCGCGCCCCGCACCTCCCCCGGTCCCGGCGGCTCCGGCGCGAGTGCCAGACCGCTCCGTACGCCCGCCACGGAGGTGAAGGCCACGGCGTTCGCCGCGGCGCCGTGGATGGACTCGGCGAGATTGGCGAGAAAGGACTCGACGGTTCCGGAGGTGTCCGCGACCTGCTCGGCCAGCAGCTCCAGGCGGACGATCTCGTGGGCGTCGGCCGCGCCGGCGGAGGCCATCTCGCCGGGGCCGGTCAGGTCGCCCGGCAGCCCGGTGTCCACCAGGTACGTCGTGATGCCGGTCCCGCGCAGCAGTCTGCGCCCCGATTCCAGTACGCCCAGTTCTCGGCGCCGGGCGAGATAGCGGGCGGGCGGACAGTGCGGCTCCAGACCGAGCAGGGGCGGACACCAGCGGCGTACCGCGAACCCGGTCTGGGTGTCGAAGAAGGTGGTGCCCGGGGCGGGCGGCCCCTCGGTCCTGGCGAGGTGGGCCTCGAAGGTTCCGAGGCCCAGCTCCGTTCTCAGGACTCCGTGGCAGTACTGGTCCACCAGGGACGGCGTTTCGATCATCCGGACTCCCCGCGACTGGACCGTGCTTCCTCAGGTCCTAACGGGTGAGCCGGGCGTCAGGTGTTGCTCGCGCACACCCCGTGCGAAGACGCTCCGCTGTTTACGCCGTCGGGGAGTGCCCGGGATTCTCGAAACCGCGGGCCGCCCGTGGCCGGTCGCGCGGTTCCCCGCCCCCTGGCGGGGCGCCGCAGCTGAGGCCGGGATCAACCGTTGCCCGGAGCTCCCAGCTGGATGCCGGCCATCCGCTTCCACTCGTACGGCCCTGTCCTCACCTTCGCGGCGAACTCCCCGTCGAACTCCTGATGAACGGTGATGCCGGCCTGCCGCACCGCCTCCTCGGCGATCGCGTACGTGGGCACCACCAGGTCGCCCCAGCCGCCGTCCTCGCCGACCAGCACGATCCGGGCGCCGCGCTGCCCGAGGTACTCAAGATGCCCCTCGGCCCCGCCGTGCTCCTTGGCGAACGCGGAGATCTGCTTGGCGAACTTGGCCGTCCTGCGCTCGGCCTTGGCGTCCTTGGCGGCGCCGGGGGTCTCGTCAACCTGCTGGGTGTCTGCCATGACCAGGATGCTACCGACGGGTAGCGGGAACGGCGACGGGCGGGGTGCGTGGCCTTGACCACGACACCCCGCCCGTCGGATTCCCTCGAAGGGATGACGCCCGGAAGGACTAACGGAGGAAGGGATCCACCGCGACCGCCACGAACAGCAGCGACACATAGGTGATGGACCAGTGGAACAGCCGCATCTCCTTGAGCTTGCCGCCCGCCGCCTCGTCCTTGGCGCGGTTCTGCAGCCCGTGCGCCTCCCACAGCCACCAGCCGCCGGCCAGCAGGGCGACCGACGTGTAGAACCAGCCGGTGTAGCCGAGCGGGGTCAGCAGCAGCGAGACGCCGACCATCACCCAGCTGTAGAGGACGATCTGGCGGGCGACGACCTTGTTGGAGGCGACGACCGGCAGCATGGGCACGCCCACGCGCGCGTAGTCGTCGCGGACCTTCATCGACAGCGGCCAGTAGTGCGGCGGCGTCCAGAAGAACATGACGAGGAAGAGGACGACCGGGGCCAGCGACATCGAGTTGGTCACCGCCGACCAGCCGATGAGGACGGGCATGCAGCCGGCGATACCGCCCCACACGATGTTCTGCGACGTACGGCGCTTGAGGATCATCGTGTAGACGACGACGTAGAAGAAGAGCGCGCCGAGGGAGAGCCAGGCCGACAGCCAGTTGACCGTCAGGCCGAACAGCAGCGTGGAGACCGCGGCGAGGGAGAGGCCGAAGGCCAGGCACTCGCGGGGGCTGACCATCCCGGTGACCAGGGGCCGCTGCGAGGTCCGGTCCATCAGCGCGTCGATGTCCCGGTCGATGTACATGTTCAGCGCGTTCGCGCCGCCCGCCGAGAGGTAACCCCCGAGGCAGGTGAGCAGCACCAGCCCGAGGTCGGGCACCCCCTGCTGGGCCAGGAACATCACCGGCACGGTGGTGATGAGGAGCAGCTCGATGATTCGTGGCTTGGTCAGCGCCACGAACGCCATGACACGGGCCCCGAACGGCCGGTGACTCGGTCCGCTGCTGGTCCCGAGTTCCCCCATTGTCTTGAGGGCATGGGCGGTGCCCCCACCCGATGGACGGGATTCGACGGCCGTCACGCACACCCCTGACAGAGACATCCCAGCAAGCCTCCGGGTGTGAACTCCCCGTAAAGGCTCGCGCGTACCACGCCACTGTAGACGTTGCCCATACCCCGACATTCGCGGGGGTGGGTCGTGTTGGGGGACGTCGCCCCGGGGGCGTGGTGACGCGCTCGTGACGGGAGTGACAAAGCTCGATTGAGCACTCGGACGAGCGGCTCCGTATTCACTTGCCGAATACGGAAAGGACCGGTCGGGAGGCGGATCGCGGAGACTCCCGGCAGTCTGGAATGACTCGAAAAAACGCACGTACTCACGGGGGTAGGCTCGACAACGGCCGGCGGGCGCACGCGCGCCGGCAATTCGACATGTGGACCATGTGGAGAGGAGCCCTGACTCAGGGTGAGCACCAAGCCGACCACCACAGACCTCGAGTGGACCGAGTTGGACCAGCGGGCCGTGGACACCGCCCGCGTCCTGGCCGCCGATGCCGTACAGAAGGTCGGTAACGGCCATCCCGGTACGGCGATGAGCCTGGCGCCCGCCGCGTACACCCTCTTCCAGAAGGTGATGCGGCACGACCCGTCGGACCCCGACTGGACCGGACGCGACCGCTTCGTGCTGTCCGCGGGCCACTCGTCCCTGACCCTCTACACCCAGCTGTACCTGGCCGGTTTCGGCCTGGAGCTGGACGATCTGAAGGCCTTCAGGACGTGGGGCAGCAGGACGCCCGGACACCCCGAGTACGGGCACACCCCCGGCGTCGAGACGACGACGGGACCGCTGGGCCAGGGTGTCGCCAACGCGGTGGGCATGGCGATGGCCACCCGCTACGAGCGCGGCCTGTTCGACCCGGACGCCGCGCCGGGCGAGTCCCCGTTCGACCACTTCATCTTCGCGATCGCCGGTGACGGCTGCCTCCAGGAGGGCATCTCCGCCGAGGCGTCGTCGATGGCGGGCCACCAGCGACTCGGCAACCTGGTCCTGCTGTGGGACGACAACCACATCTCGATCGAGGGCGACACGGAGACCGCGGTCTCCGAGGACACCGTCAAGAGGTACGAGGCGTACGGCTGGCACGTGCAGCGGGTCGCCCCGAAGCCGGACGGCGACCTCGACGTGCACGCCATCTACGACGCGATCGAGGCCGCCAAGGCGGTCACCGACAAGCCGTCGTTCATCGCGATGCGCTCGATCATCGCCTGGCCCGCCCCGAACGCCCAGAACACCGAGGCCGCGCACGGCTCGGCGCTCGGCGACGACGAGGTCGCGGCCACCAAGCGCGTGCTGGGCTTCGACCCGGAGAAGACCTTCGAGGTCGCCGACGAGGTCCTCGCGCGCACCCGGCAGGCCCAGGACCGCGGCCGCGAGGCCAGGGCCGAGTGGGAGAAGGGCTTCGCCGCCTGGCGCACCTCCAACCCCGAGCGCGCCGCCGAGTTCGACCGCATCGCCGCGGGCGAACTGCCCACGGACTGGGAGTCGAAGCTCCCAGCGTTCGAGACGGGCAAAGCCGTCGCCACCCGCGCCGCGTCCGGCAAGGTCCTCCAGGCCCTCGGCCCCGTCATCCCCGAGCTGTGGGGCGGCTCCGCCGACCTCGCGGGCTCGAACAACACGACCATCGACAAGACGAGTTCCTTCCTGCCTGCGGACAACCCGCTGCCGGAGGCGGACCCGTACGGCCGAACGGTCCACTTCGGCATCCGCGAGCACTCGATGGCCGCCGAGATGAACGGCATCGCGCTGCACGGCAACACCCGCATCTACGGCGGCACCTTCCTGGTGTTCTCCGACTACATGCGCAACGCCGTCCGGCTGTCCGCTCTCATGCACGCGCCGGTGACGTACGTCTGGACGCACGACTCCATCGGCCTCGGCGAGGACGGCCCGACCCACCAGCCGGTGGAGCACCTGGCCTCGCTGCGCGCGATCCCCGGTCTGAACGTCGTCCGTCCCGCGGACGCCAACGAGACCGTGATCGCCTGGCGCGAGATCCTCAAGCGCTACACCAAGGTGTTCGGCAAGGGCGCCCCGCACGGCCTCGCGCTGACCCGTCAGGGCGTACCGACGTACGAGGCCAACGAGGACGCCGCCAAGGGCGGTTACGTACTGTTCGAGGCCGAGGGCGGCTCGCCCGAGGTCATCCTCATCGGCACCGGCTCCGAGGTGCACGTCGCCGTCGAGGCGCGCGAGCGGCTCCAGGCCGACGGGATTCCGACGCGGGTCGTGTCGATGCCGTCCGTCGAGTGGTTCGACGAGCAGGACCAGGGGTACCGGGACAGCGTCCTGCCGCCTTCCGTGAAGGCGCGGGTCTCGGTGGAGGCCGGCATCGGGCTCACCTGGCACCGGTTCGTCGGGGATGCCGGACGCATTGTTTCGCTGGAGCACTTCGGTGCTTCGGCCGATGGCAAGGTCCTCTTCCGCGAATTCGGTTTCACTGCCGAGAACGTCGCCTCCGCCGCCCGGGAATCGATCGCCGCAGCCCAGCGCTGACGCTGGTACACGACACGTAGGAGATGCAATTTCCATGACAGACGCACTCAAGCGCCTCTCCGAAGAAGGCGTCGCGATCTGGCTGGACGACCTGTCGCGCAAGCGGATCACGTCCGGCAACCTCGCCGAACTGATCGACCAGCAGCACGTCGTGGGCGTCACCACCAACCCGTCGATCTTCCAGAAGGCCATCTCACAGGGCGACGGTTACGACCAGCAGCTCACCGAGCTCGCCGCCCGCAGGGTCACCGTCGAAGAGGCCGTCCGCATGATCACGACGGCGGACGTCCGTGACGCCGCCGACATCCTGCGCCCGGTCTTCGACGCGACGGAGGGCCAGGACGGCCGGGTCTCGATCGAGGTCGACCCGCGGCTGGCCAACAACACGCTGGCGACCGTCGCCGAGGCCAAGCAGCTGGCCTGGCTGGTGGACCGCCCCAACACCCTCATCAAGATCCCGGCGACCCCCGCGGGCCTGCCCGCGATCACCGAGGTCATCGGCAAGGGCATCAGCGTCAACGTCACGCTGATCTTCTCGCTGCAGCGCTACCGCGAGGTCATGGACGCCTACCTCGCGGGCCTGGAGAAGGCCAAGGCCGCCGGCCTCGACCTCTCCAAGATCCACTCGGTCGCCTCCTTCTTCGTGTCCCGCGTGGACACCGAGATCGACAAGCGGCTCGACGCCCTGGGCACCGACGCCGCCAAGGCCGCCCGCGGCAAGGCGGGGCTGGCCAACGCGCGGCTCGCCTACGAGGCGTACGAGGAGGTCTTCTCCTCCGACCGCTGGGCCGCCCTCGACAAGGCGCAGGCCAACAAGCAGCGTCCGCTGTGGGCCTCGACCGGCGTCAAGGACAAGGCCTACAAGGACACCCTGTACGTCGACGACCTGGTCGCGCCGAACACGGTGAACACCATGCCGGAAGCCACTCTCGAGGCCACCGAGGACCACGGACAGATCACCGGCAACACCGTCGCCGGCACGTACGAGCAGTCCCGCGCCGAACTCGAAGCCGTCGAGAAGCTCGGAATCGCCTACGACGACGTGGTCCAGCTCCTGGAGGACGAGGGCGTCGAGAAGTTCGCGACGTCCTGGAACGACCTGCTCAAGTCGACAGAGGCAGAGCTCCAGCGCCTCGCCCCCTCGGAGGGCTGAAACCTTGTCAAGCAGCAACCCGCTGCGTGACCCCGCAGACCGACGGCTCCCGCGTATCGCGGGGCCGTCGGGCCTGGTCATCTTCGGTGTCACGGGCGATTTGTCACGTAAAAAGCTGATGCCCGCCGTATACGATCTCGCCAACCGGGGCCTGCTGCCGCCGGGCTTCTCGCTCGTCGGCTTCGCCCGGCGCGAATGGGCCGACGAGGACTTCGCGCAGGAGGTCCACGACGCGGTCAAGGAGCACGCCCGTACGCCCTTCCGCGAGGAGGTCTGGCAGCAGCTCGTCCAGGGCATGCGCTTCGTCCAGGGCACCTTCGACGACGACGACTCCTTCGAGCGGCTGCGCACCACCATCGAGGAGCTGGACAAGGCACAGGGCACGGGCGGCAACTTCGCCTTCTACCTGTCCGTGCCGCCTGGCGCCTTCCCGGTGGTCATCAAGCAGCTGAAGAAGCACCGCCTCGCCGACCAGCCCAAGGGCTCCTGGCGCCGCGCGGTGATCGAGAAGCCCTTCGGGCACGACCTCAAGTCGGCCGAGGAGCTCAACTCGACCGTCGAGGATGTCTTCGCCCCGGACCAGGTCTTCCGGATCGACCACTACCTCGGCAAGGAGACCGTCCAGAACATCCTGGCGCTCCGCTTCGCCAACCAGATGTTCGAGCCGATCTGGAACCGGTCGTACGTCGACCACGTGCAGATCACGATGGCCGAGGACATCGGCATCGGTGGCCGCGCCGGCTACTACGACGGCATCGGCGCCGCCCGTGACGTCATCCAGAACCACCTCCTCCAGCTGCTGGCGCTGACCGCCATGGAGGAGCCCGCCGCCTTCGACGCGGACGCGCTCGCCGCCGAGAAGACCAAGGTGCTCGGCGCCGTGAAACTGCCGAAGGACCTGGGCAGGAACACGGTCCGCGGCCAGTACGCGGAAGGCTGGCAGGGCGGCGAGAAGGCCGTCGGCTACCTCCAGGAAGACGGCATCGACCCCAAGTCGAAGACCGACACCTACGCCGCCGTGAAGGTCGAGGTGGACAACCGCCGCTGGGCCGGGGTCCCCTTCTACCTCCGCACCGGCAAGCGTCTGGGCCGCCGCGTCACCGAGATCGCCGTCGTCTTCCAGCGCGCCCCGCACTCCCCCTTCGACCACACGGCGACGGAGGAACTGGGCCAGAACGCGATCGTCATCCGCGTCCAGCCCGACGAGGGCATCACGGTCCGCTTCGGCTCCAAGGTCCCCGGCACCTCCATGGAGATCCGGGACGTCTCGATGGACTTCGCGTACGGCGAGTCCTTCACGGAGTCGAGCCCCGAGGCGTACGAGCGGCTGATCCTGGACGTCCTCCTGGGCGACTCCAACCTCTTCCCGCGCACGGAGGAGGTCGAGCTGTCCTGGAAGATCCTCGACCCGATCGAGCAGTACTGGGACAAGCACGGCAAGCCCGCCCAGTACCCCTCGGGCACCTGGGGCCCCGTCGAGGCGGACGAAATGCTCGAGCGAGACGGACGGAGCTGGCGGCGCCCATGAAAATAGACCTCACGGACACCACGGCCAGCAAGATCAACAAGTCGCTCGTGCAGGCCCGCCGGGCCATCGGCACCCCCGCCGTCGGCATGGTGCTCACCCTCGTCATCGTCACCGACGAGGAGAACGCGTACGACGCCCTGCGCGCCGCCAACGACGCCTCCCGCGAGCACCCCTCACGGACCCTCGTGGTCGTCAGGCGCGTCTCCCGCTCACCCCGCGACCGCACGAAGTCCCGCCTCGACGCCGAGGTACGCGTCGGCGCGGACGCGGGTACCGGCGAGACGGTGGTCCTGCGGCTCTACGGCGAGGTCGCGGACCACGCCCAGTCCGTCGCGCTCCCCCTGCTGCTGCCGGACGCCCCGGTCGTGGTCTGGTGGCCGGTGGCCTCCCCGCGCGACCCGGCCAAGGACCCGCTGGGTGCGCTCGGCCAGCGCCGGGTCACCGACAGCTACTCGGCGGTCAAGCCCGTCGAGGAACTGCGCGCCCGTGCCGAGAACTACGAGCCGGGCGACACCGACCTGGCGTGGGCCCGGATCACCCCCTGGCGTTCCATGCTGGCCGCCGCCCTCGACCAGGTGGACTGCGAGGTCATCTCCGCGGAGGTGACCGGCGAGGAGTTCAACCCGAGCGTCGAACTGCTGGCCATGTGGCTCGCCGACCGGCTGCACGTGCACGTCCGGCGCGGGGTCTCCGCCGGCCCCGGCCTGACCCAGGTCCGCATGGAGACCACCGGCGGTCCCGTCGCGCTCCAGCGGCCGGACGGCACGATGGCCACCCTGACGCTGGACGGCCAGCCGGACCGCGCGGTGGCGCTCAAGCGCCGCGAGACGTCCGAGCTGATGGCCGAGGAACTGCGACGCCTCGACCCGGACGACACGTACGCGTCCGCGCTGCGGTTCGGGGTGGACCGGCTGGGCGGCGCCCACTCGACGGCGGACAGGGATCCGCTGCCCACCCGGACTCCGGCCTCCGCCGTGGCCGACTCGGCTTCGAGGACGCCGTCCGCGGCGGCCCGCAACCGGCCGACCCCGGCGCAGATGCCCCCGGCGAAGGGGACGGCCGCCAAGTGAGCACTCCGCAACTGGTCGTCCACCGCGACAAGGAACTGATGGCCCAGGCCGCCGCGGCCCGGCTGATCACGAAGATCGTGGACGCGCAGGCCTCGCGCGGCAACGCCTCCATCGTGCTCACGGGCGGCCGCAACGGCAACGGCCTTCTGGCGGCGCTGAGTTCGGCCCCCGCCCGGGACGCCGTCGACTGGGCGCGTCTCGACCTGTGGTGGGGCGACGAGCGGTTCCTGCCCGAGGGCGACCCGGACCGCAACGACACACAGGCCCGCGCGGCACTCCTGGACTCCGTGCCCCTCGATCCGGCCCGTGTGCACCCGATGCCCGCCTCGGACGGCCCCTACGGCTCCGACGTGGATGCCGCCGCGGAGGCGTACGCGGTGGAGCTCGCGAAGGCGTCGGCCCCCGAGAACCACGCCGCCGTTCCCGCCTTCGACGTCCTGATGCTGGGCGTCGGCCCCGATACCCACGTGGCCTCGCTCTTCCCCGAGCTGCCCGCGGTACGGGAGACCGAACGCACGGTGGTCGGCGTCCACGGCGCCCCCAAGCCGCCGCCCACCCGGATCTCCCTCACCCTCCCCGCGATCCGCTCCGCCCGCGAGGTGTGGCTGCTCGCGGCGGGCGAGGACAAGGCGGAGGCCGCGGCGATCGCCCTCTCCGGCGCGGGCGAGGTACAGGCCCCGGCCGCCGGCGCCCAGGGCCGCTCCCGCACCCTGTGGCTCCTGGACGCGGCAGCGGCATCACAACTGCCGCGGGAGCTGTACCCGGCGGCCTCGGCATAAGAAACAGAGTCCTCAAACGCCGGACGGGCATGCCAGCCCGTCCGGCGTTTGAGGACAAGCGCGTTCAGCGCGATACGGGGGTCTGGGGGCAGAGCCCCCAGGAACGGGACGGGAAGGAGCGGAGGGGGCGAGAAACCCCACCCCTAACGCCCACGCAGCTCCCGGTACTTGGCCACGAGCGCGATCGTGGACGCATCCAGCCCCGGCACATCCGCCCCCTCCGTCAACGCCGGCTCGACCCGCTTGGCCAGCACCTTCCCGAGCTCGACCCCCCACTGGTCGAACGAGTCGATGTTCCAGACCGCGCCCTGGACGAACACCCTGTGCTCGTAGAGGGCGATCAACTGCCCCAGAACCGACGGCGTCAGCTCACGCGCGAGGATCGTCGTCGTGGGATGGTCACCCTTGAACGTCTTGTGCGCCACCAACTCCTCGGGCACCCCCTCCGCCCGCACCTCGTCCGGCGTCTTGCCGAAGGCCAGCGCCTGCGTCTGCGCGAAGAAGTTCGCCATCAACAGGTCGTGCTGGGCCTTGAGTTCGTCACTCAGCTCGGCGACCGGCTCGGCGAAGCCGATGAAGTCCGCCGGGATCAGCTTGGTGCCCTGGTGGATGAGCTGGTAGTAGGCGTGCTGCCCGTTGGTGCCGGGCGTGCCCCACACCACCGGACCGGTCTGCCACTCCACCGGATGTCCGTCGCGGTCCACGGACTTGCCGTTGGACTCCATGTCGAGCTGCTGCAAGTAGGCGGTGAACCTGGACAGGTAGTGCGAGTACGGCAGCACCGCGTGCGACTGGGCATCGTGGAAGTTGCCGTACCAGATGCCCAACAGGCCCAGCAGCAAAGGCACGTTGGACTCGGCGGGCGCGGTGCGGAAGTGCTCGTCGACCAGGTGGAACCCGTCGAGCAGTTCACGGAACCGGTCCGGGCCGATCGCGATCATCAGGGACAGGCCGATCGCGGAGTCGAACGAGTACCGCCCGCCGACCCAGTCCCAGAACCCGAACATGTTCGCGGTGTCGATACCGAAGTCCGCGACCTTCTCGGAGTTGGTCGACAGCGCCACGAAGTGCTTGGCGACGGCCTCCTGATCGGCCTTCAGCTCGGTCAGCAGCCAGTTCCTGGCGGAGGTCGCGTTGGTGATCGTCTCGATCGTGGTGAACGTCTTCGAGGCGATGATGAACAGCGTCTCGGCGGCGTCCAGGTCCCGCACGGCCTCGTGCAGGTCGGCGCCGTCCACGTTCGACACGAAGCGGACGGTGAGGCCGCGATCGGTGAAGGAGCGCAGCGCCTCGTACGCCATCGCCGGACCGAGGTCGGAACCGCCGATGCCGATGTTGACGACGTTCCTGATGCGCTCGCCGGTGTGCCCGGTCCACTTGCCGGAGCGGATGCGCTCGGCGAAGCCGGCCATCTTGTCGAGGACCTCGTGCACGGCGGGGACGACGTTCTCCCCGTCGACCTCGACGACCGCGTCCCGCGGGGCGCGCAGCGCGGTGTGCAGTACCGCGCGGTCCTCGGTGACGTTGATCTTCTCGCCCCGGAACATGGCGTCCCGCAGCCCGAACACGTCGGTCGCCGCGGCCAGTTGGCGCAGCAGCCTCAGCGTCTCGTCGTTCACCAGGTGCTTGGAGTAGTCGACGTGCAGATCGCCGACCTCCAGGGTGTATCCGCCGCCGCGCCCGGGGTCGGCCGCGAACAGGTCCCGCAGGTGGGTCCCCGCGAGCTCGTCGCGGTGCCCTGCCAGTGCGGTCCACTCAGGCGTCTCATTGAGCCTGGTACGGCTTTCTGCGTTCATCTCGGACTTCCGCCTTCTTCCTGCCTGTGCTGCTGCGTACCTTGCCCCGCTGCCGGTCCCAACCTAATTGATCAGGGCTCGACGTGAGCTGCCGTGGCACCGTCGTCCGGCTCAACAACAGATACGTCCGGCAGGCACACAGGTATCACCGGGATGACGGTGGGCACGGACGACACGGCCGTGAACGGCGCCCGGCCACGAACCGCAGGACGGCCCCGGCACCTCACGATCGTTCCCGGCACAGGGAGGAAGCGGGCCGCACGTGGCACACGTCGGGCCCGCGATACAGCTCCGGCCGGACACCCGAAGGCACCCGGCCGGTTACAACCCCTAGATCTCGCCCCGCAGTTTGGCGAGCGCCTCGGCGAGGATCGCCTCCCCGTCCGCGTCGCTGCGCCGCTCCCGTACGTACGCGAGGTGCGTCTTGTACGGCTCGGTGCGCGGCGGGTCCGGCGGGTTCTCCTGGTCCTGTCCGGCGGGAAAGCCGCAGCGCGGGCAGTCCCAGGTGTCGGGAACCTGCGCGTCGCTGGCGAAGCTGGGCACCGTCTCGTGCCCGTTGGAGCACCAGAAGGAGATGCGCAGCCGCGGCGCGGACTCGCCACGCTCGGCCTCGCCCATCGGCCCCGCCCCGACCCGGCTTCCTCGGATCGCGTTGCCACTTGCCACGGTCGTAACTCCCTGCGTAATGGTGCCGCGAAGCGAGTCGGCGTGACGCTTCGCCGCGAGCGCCTCAGTCTACGTAAGGCCCAACGCGCGTCCAGTGATTGGAGTTACACCCCCGCCCCTAGACGCAAGCCCCATGATAGGCCGCGGTTTCCGTCGCGTACCGAACATGGGGCCTTACGTGCGCAAAGCGCGTGCGTAATGTGCAGTTGTACCGATGTGTACCGGCCGATGTGGGCCGATGGTCAGTTGTTGACCTTCATCAGGATGCCGAGCGTGACGATGCACGCGAACCAGAGCAGACCGACGACCACGGTGATGCGGTCGAGGTTGCGCTCGGCGACCGAGGAGCCACCGACGGACGACTGCATGCCGCCACCGAACATGTCGGAGAGGCCGCCGCCCTTGCCCTTGTGCATCAGCACCAGCAGCATCAACAGGCCGCTGAAGACGATCAGGGCGATCGAGAACCCCATAACCACGGCTGGACCAACTTCCTCGGAACTGGACGGACGACGGGGGCCGGGTGGCTGCCCACCTGGCCCCCGCTAGGGTACGACGGATCGCCGCTACCGCATACTCGCGGCCGCGAGCCTTCGGATCACTGGTCGCGGAACCGGACGATCTTGACGAACTCCTCGGCGTCCAGGGAGGCACCGCCGACCAGAGCGCCGTCGATGTCGGGCTTCGCCATGATCTCCGCGACGTTCCCGGACTTCACCGAGCCGCCGTACTGGATGCGCACGGCGTCGGCCACTTCCTGCGAGTACAGCTCGGCGAGCTTGCCGCGGATCGCCGCGCAGACCTCCTGCGCGTCGTCGGCGCCGCAGACCTTGCCGGTGCCGATGGCCCAGACGGGCTCGTACGCGATCACGATCGACCCGGCCTGCTCGGCGGGGACGTCCTTGAGACCGCCCTCGACCTGGGTCAGCGTGTGCGTGACGTGGTTGCCCGCCTCACGGACGTCGAGCTCCTCGCCGACACACAGGATCGGGGTCAGACCGTGCTTGTACGCGGCCTTCACCTTGGCGTTGACGAGCTCGTCGGTCTCGTGGTGGTACTGGCGGCGCTCGGAGTGGCCGACCGCCACGTACGTGCACTTGAGCTTGGCCAGCATCGGGCCGGAGATCTCGCCGGTGTAGGCACCGGAGTCCTGCGCCGAGACGTCCTGGGCGCCGTACTTGATCTTGAGTTTGTCGCCGTCGACCAGGGTCTGTACGGAGCGCAGGTCGGTGAAGGGCGGCAGGACGGCGACCTCACAGGCCTCGTAGTCCTTGTCGGCCAGGGCGAAAGCGAGCTTCTGGACGTGCGCGATGGCCTCGAGGTGGTTGAGGTTCATCTTCCAGTTGCCCGCCATCAGCGGCGTGCGCGTGCTCATGTAGGTCAGTCCTCCAGTGCGGCGAGGCCGGGGAGCGTCTTGCCCTCGAGGTATTCGAGGGAGGCGCCGCCACCGGTCGAAATGTGGCCGAATGCCGTCTCGTCGAAGCCCAGGATGCGGACGGCCGCGGCGGAGTCGCCACCGCCGACGACCGTGAAGGCCGGGGAGTCGAGAAGGGCCTGGGCGACCGCCTTGGTGCCCTCGGCGTAGTCGGGGTGCTCGAAGACGCCCATCGGACCGTTCCAGAAGACGGTGGCCGCGTCGGCGAGCTTCGAGGCGTAGAGCTTGCGGGACTCGGGACCGATGTCGAGACCGAGCTGGTCGGCCGGGATGGCGTCCGCGGCGACGGTGGTGGGGTTGGAGGGGGCCTTCGTCTTCAGGTCCGGGAACTGCGGGGCCACGACCACGTCGACCGGGAGGATCAGCTCGACGCCGTTCTTCTCGGCGCGCTCGATGTACTCCTTGACGACCGGGATCTGGTCCTCCTGAAGGAGGGAGGTGCCGACCTCGTACCCCTTGGCCTTGAGGAAGGTGAAGACCATGCCGCCGCCGACGAGCAGCTTGTCGGCCTTGCCGAGGAGCTGGTCGATGACGGCCAGCTTGTCGGAGACCTTGGAGCCGCCGAGCGCGACCACGTAGGGGCGCTTGACGTCCTCGGTGAGCTTCTTCAGGACGCCGACCTCGGTGGCGATGAGGTAGCCCGCGTAGTGCGGGAGGCGCGCCGGAAGGTCGTACACGGAGGCGTGCTTGCGGTGCACCGCGCCGAAACCGTCGCCCACGTAGATGTCGGCCATGGCCGCGAGCCGGTCGGCGAACTCGCCGCGCTCGGTGTCGTCCTTGGACGTCTCGCCGGCGTTGAAGCGCAGGTTCTCGATGACCGCGACCTGGCCGGGCTGGAGGCCGTTCACCGCGTCGTGGGCGGCGGGGCCGACCGTGTCCTGGGCGAACGCGACCGGGGCACCCAGGAGTTCGGCGAGCCGCTCGGCGGGCTGGAGGAGGGAGAACGCCGGGTCCGGGGCGCCCTTGGGGCGGCCCAGGTGCGAGGCGACGATCACCTTGGCGCCCGCCTCGGCCAGCGCCTTGACGGTCGGCAGGACGGCGCGGATGCGGCCGTCGTCGGTGATGAGGCCGTCGGCCAGCGGCACGTTCAGGTCGGCGCGGACGAAGACCCGCTTGCCGTCCACGCCTTCGGCGAGAAGTTCGTCGATCGTCTTCATAGATGGACTCCTTGGGGGCTCTTGCAATCCGGAGAGGGCTGATCGATCACGACGTGGGACAGGGCCCGGGCAGCGTTGCTGTGCGCTGCCCGGGCCCTGTCCTCACATCGAGGTGCCTGCTCTGGGACTCAGAGCTGGCCGCCGACGAAGACCGTGAGGTCGACGAGGCGGTTGGAGTAGCCCCACTCGTTGTCGTACCAGCCGAGGATCTTCACCGTGTTGCCCTCCTGGACCATGGTCAGGGAGGAGTCGAAGGTGCAGGACGACGGGTCGCCGACGATGTCCGAGGAGACGATCGGGTCCTCGGTGTACGTCAGGTAGCCCTTGAGGTCGCCGTCGTCGGAGGCCTTCTTGAACGCGGCGTTGACCTCGTCCTTGGTGACCTCGCGCTGGAGGGTCACGACGAGGTCGGTGGCGGAACCGGTCGGGACCGGGACGCGCATCGCGATGCCGTCGAGCTTGCCCTTGAGCTGCGGGAGGACCAGGGCGGTGGCCTTGGCGGCACCCGTCGTGGTCGGGATGATGTTCTCGGCGGCGGCGCGGGCGCGGCGCAGGTCCGAGTGCGGGAAGTCCAGGATGCGCTGGTCGTTCGTGTACGCGTGGACCGTCGTCATCAGGCCCTTGACGATGCCGAAGTTCTCGTCGAGGACCTTCGCCATCGGCGCCACACAGTTGGTGGTGCAGGAGGCGTTGGAGATGACGTGGTGGTTGGCCGCCTCGTACTTGTCCTGGTTGACGCCCATCACGATCGTGATGTCCTCGTCCTTGGCCGGAGCCGAGATGAGGACCTTCTTGGCGCCGCCCGCGATGTGCTTCTCGGCGTCGGCCTTCTTGGTGAAGATGCCGGTCGACTCGATGACGATGTCGACGCCGAGGTCGCCCCACGGGATGTCGGCGGGGTTGCGCTCGGAGAGCACCTTGATGGTGTGGCCGTCCACGGTGATCGTGTCGGCGGTGTGCGACACCTCGGCCTTGAGCCGGCCCAGGATGGTGTCGTACTTCAGAAGATGAGCTGTGGTCGCGGTGTCACCCAGGTCGTTGACAGCCACGATCTCGATGTCAGCACCCTGCTCCAGCAGCGCGCGGAAGTAGTTACGACCGATGCGGCCAAAGCCGTTGATGCCTACGCGGATCGTCACGAACCGATCTCCTCGTTGGTACGCCGGCTCAGATGCCGGCGAGTTGTATGGGATGTCCCCGACCGGTTACGACCCTACCTCCCTGAGGCTCCCGGGGTGACATCGAGATGCCCCATACACGGCAGGGCGGTCCGTACCCGCCAGTAGGGGTACGGACCGCCCGCCGTGTTCACCTGATCGTCAGACCGATTCAGCCGCGCAGTGCGGCCAGCGCCTTTCCGACGAGGGCCGTCCGGTCGGCCGCCGCGGTGACGTGCTCCAGGCCGAAGCCCAGCAGCACGGTGTCGTCCGTGGTGACCGCTCCGTACGTCTTGAAGAGCTCACCGGAGAGCGCCCAGTCCTTGATGACCGCGGGGCTGCCCGCGGGCGGTCCGGCGACGCTCCAGGCACCGAGCGAGGTCTCGAAGCCCTCCACCGCGCCCGCCGTGCCGCCGATGACGACGGTGGCGTTGTCGGCGAGGACGCCGTGGCCGCCCGAGCCCGGGTCGGTGATGTAGCTCAGCGACACCTCCACCGTCTTTCCGGCGTAGGCGGAGAGGTCGAAGCTGACCTCCTGCCATCCGTCGGAGGCTCCGGTGAAGCTGTTCCAGGAGCCGGTGGTACCGGTGGGCGTGCAGGCCGTGTCGCCGCGGGTGAGGTACCGGGTGAGAGCGGGGTGGGCCTTGATGAAGTACCCGGCCTCGCACTCGACGGGGACGGCGGTGCTGGTGGCGCCGCCCTTGTCGGGCAGTGTCGTCCAGTCGTCGGCCCCGGCCGTGTGAGCCTCCAGCACGGCGTGGTCGTAGGCCTCCTCGGTGTCCCACAGCAGTTGCGTGCGCAGCGTGGGCGCGTCGGCCGCGCTCACCCCGGTGAGGTCGATGGTGCGGGTGAGCCGGTTCCAGGCGTAGTCGGAGTGGGTGACGGCCGCCATGGAGGTGCCCTCGTAGGGGCCGTACGGATTGACGGTCCCCGGGTACTGGCCCGCGCCCGCGCTCGCGAACTGCGGGAACGTGGCGACGGGCAGGTTGTCCGAGGTGACGCTGTACGCCCCCGCCGCGTTGAGCGGGTTGCCGGGCGCGCCGCTGAGCGCTCCGCCGGCGCCGGCGAGCTCGCCCGATCCGGTGAAGGCGGTGGCGCCGGGCGTGGTCGTACGGGAGTAGGCGCCCAGGTAGTACTGGCTGAAGTCGTTCGTCAGGGCGCCGGGCAGGGCGACGCTGCCGCCCGCCTGCTCGCCCGCCTCGATCAGCTTGCCGCCCTCGTTGAGGTAGGCGCGCAGTTCGAGCTGGGTGGTGTAGCCGGGGCGGTCGGCGCCGGTGTAGTGGACGACCGTCCCGAAGTGGCTGAGCACACCGAGCGCGTCGGGCGCTCCCTGCGTGGCGACGTCCCAGACCAGGGGCTTGCGCCCGTTGGCCTTGAGCGCGTCGACGTACGTCTGCGTCTGGGCGGCCGCGGTGGTCTCCTCGGCGACCACGAGGGTGTCGGCGCGGGGCCGTTCGGCGATGGTGTACGTGAAGTGCTCGCTGGAGGTGGGCTTTCCGCTCTTCGTCTCTCCGGTGAACCAGACCTCCACCTCGTCGCCCGGGACGCCGTCCTGGACGGGTGCGCGGTACTCGTCGAAGTAGAGGTTGTCCTCGCCTCCGAAGGTCTCGCCGCCCTTCCACGGCTTGAGCGCCTGGTCCCACGTACGGCCGCCGTTGACGCGGTACTTGAGCTCCTTGTCGCGCACGGACTTCCGTACGACGACCGAGATCTCCTGGTCGGCTCCGCGCGAGTACGAGGTCGGGAAGGCGGCGGGCGTGAAGTCGGCCGCTTCGAGGCCGAGCGAGGACGACGGCTTGTCGGGGTGTACGGCGGTCTCGGCGACGGAGAGCGCGAACGGGACGTTCTTCGCGAACTCCTGCTGGATCAGCTTCTCGTCGTCCGGGAAGGTGAAGACCGAGGCGCAGTCCGCCGCGTTCCAGGCGTCGTTCGGGTCGAGGTTCGACGCGGTCTGGCAGGTCGACATCTCGGGGGTGTACATCGCCAGGCCGTTGACGTTGGAGGCGTGACCGTCGGCCTCACCGTTCGTCGTGTAGAGCTCGGAGGAGACCTGCGGGCGGTAGCCGGGGATGGCGGGGTTCTCGGGCGTACCGGCGAGGGCCTCGTAGAGCACGTCGTCGGGGCTCGGGGTCGCCACCTGCCAGCCGACTCCGTAGAGGATCAGCTCGGCCGCGGAGTGGTAGTTGATGCCGTACGTGAAGCCGATGCGCTTCTCGAAGGCGTCGATCGCCTTGGTCTCGGGCTCGGAGCCGGGGCTCGCGCCGCGGTAGGTCTCACTGGTGGGGTTGGGGGACGAACCCTCGTTGTCGTAACCCCACTTGTAGGCGAAGTTGCGGTTGAGGTCGACGCCGTCGCCGGTGGTGATGGCGCCGTCGCCGTTCACGTCACGCATGTTCTTGCGCCACTGGCGCTCACCGGCGGGGTCGAACGTCCAGTCGTAGCCGTCGGGGTTCGCCGAGATGACGAACCACAGCTCGGTGGAGTCGACGATCTTCTTGACGCGCTTGTCCGTGGAGTAGTTGTCCAGGTAGTAGTGCATCAGACGCCGCGTCATCTCGGGCGTGATCCACTCGCGGGCGTGCTGGTTGGACATGTACAGCACGGAGGGCTTGGCGCCGTCCTTGGTCTTCTTGGCGCCCTTGGTGAGCTTGAGCGCCAGGATGTCCTGCCCCTTGAGGGTCTTTCCGATGGAGACGACCTTGGTGAGGCCGGGGTGGGCCTGGCCGGTCCGGACGATCTCCTCCTGGAGATTGCCCGCTCCGCTGTACGGGCGGTACACACCGTCCCCCGCGGCGGCCACCCGGGCCTGCGCCTTCGCCGAGGTCTTGTACTCGGTGAGGTCGACGCCCTTGTCCTCCAGCTGCCCCGCCTGCTTGTCGGTGAGGTAGACCTCGACCTCGGCGGTGCCCTTACGCGGAACCTGCTCGCTCAGTTCGTGGGCGTCCTGGCCGGCCGCCAGCAGCAGGGGTACCTGCTGCTGGGTGACATCGGCGTGGAACACCTTGACGGCGTCCGCACCCGGGTCGGCCGAACGGCCGCCCTCCGCCTGAGCGATGGGCGCCAGGCTCGCCCCGCCCAGCATGAGTGCAGCTACAGCGAGGATCGATCTCGCTCTTCGTCTCATGAGCCCCCCTTGCGTTTGTCCGGCACATCTGTGCGCAGACGCCAGGCTGGTCACGCTCCATGATCATGTCAAGACGGCATCAAGTGCGGGCAAAAAGCCGCCGGCGCCGAACTCGGCGCCGACGGCTCTCCGCATGAACTACCGTCCTGTACCACGTAGTTGGCAGCCCAGGTCCGACCATCACCCCGCCCGTGCGGGTCAGACGGCCATGTTGTCCGCCATCTCCTCGGTGAGGTTCGACTCCGTGCCGGGGATGCCGAGGTCCTGGGCCCGCTTGTCGGCCATCGCCAGCAGCCGGCGGATACGGCCCGCCACGGCGTCCTTGGTCAGCGGCGGGTCGGCGAGCGCGCCCAGCTCCTCCAGGGAGGCCTGCTTGTGGTCCATCCGCAGCCGGCCGGCCGCCGCGAGATGCTCCGGCACCTCGTCGGCGAGGATCTCCAGGGCCCGCTGCACCCGGGCCCCCGCGGCGACCGCCGCGCGTGCCGAGCGCCGCAGGTTGGCGTCGTCGAAGTTGGCGAGCCGGTTGGCCGTGGCACGGACCTCGCGACGCATCCGCCGCTCCTCCCAGGCCAGCACCGACTCATGGGCGCCGAGCCGGGTGAGCAGCGCGCCGATCGCGTCGCCGTCCCGTACGACCACGCGGTCCACGCCGCGGACCTCGCGGGCCTTGCTCGCGATCTGGAGCCGGCGCGCCGCGCCGACCAGGGCGAGCGCCGCCTCGGGGCCGGGGCAGGTCACCTCCAGGGAGGAGGAGCGGCCCGGCTCGGTGAGCGAGCCGTGCGCCAGGAAGGCGCCGCGCCAGGCCGCCTCGGCGTCGCAGGTGGCCCCCGAGACCACCTGCGGGGGCAGCCCGCGGATGGGCCGGCCTCGCCCGTCGACGAGCCCCGTCTGACGGGCCAGCTGGTCGCCGCCCGCGACGACCCGCACCACGTAGCGGGAGCCGCGGCGCAGACCGCCGGGTGCCATCACGATCAGTTCGGAACTGTGGCCGAAGATCTCCAGAATGTCGCGCTTGAGCCGGCGCGCCGCCATCGCGGTGTCCAGCTCCGCCTCGATCACAATCCGGCCGCTCACCAGGTGGAGGCCGCCGGCGAACCGCAGAATGGCGGAGACCTCCGCCTTTCTGCAGCAGGTCCGGGTGACGGGAAGCCGGGAAATCTCGTCCTTCACCGCTGCCGTCATCGCCATGGGCCGATCCTTCCATGCATCCGAAAAATACGGTCGTACGCGGCGGCCAACAGCTCCGGGTCGTGCCTCGGGCTACCGTCGGTCCGGGCCACCGGCGCCAGCTCGACCGCGGCGCCGAGCCGCTTGGCGGCATCGGTGAGCAAGTCACGGTCGGGCACGGCGGCCTCGTCGGCAAGCACCACGTCCAGGGCGAGTTTAGGGGCGTGTCGTCCCAAAACCTCCAAATGACGCTGCGGGGAGAAGCCATCGGTTTCTCCGGGCTGCGGCACGAGGTTCAGGGAGAGTACCCGGCGGGCCTTGGTCTGGATGAGCGCGTCGAGCAGTTCGGGCACGAGCAGGTGCGGGATCACCGAGGAGAACCAGGAGCCGGGGCCGAGCACCACCCAGTCCGCGTCGAGGACCGCGGCGACGGCCTCGGGGACGGCGGGCGGGTCGTGCGGCACGACGTGCACGGACTGCACCTCGCCGGGCGTGAGCGCCACGGTGGCCTGCCCCCGGACGGTGTCCACGTCCTCGGGCCGGTCCGGGTCGTGCCCCTTGACCAGGGCCTGGAGCTCCAGGGGCACGGCGGACATGGGCAGCACGCGGCCGTGCGCGCCCAGCAGCCTGCCGACCAGGTCCAGGGCCTGGACATGGTCCCCGAGCTGCTCCCACAGCGCGACGATCAGCAGATTGCCCACCGCGTGCTCGTGCAGATCGCCCTTGGACTGGAAGCGGTGCTGGATGACCCGGGCCCAGGTCTGGCCCCAGTCGTCGTCGCCGCAGAGCGCGGCCAGGGCCTTGCGCAGGTCACCCGGTGGGAGTACACCCAGCTCGTCGCGGAGGCGCCCGCTGGAGCCGCCGTCGTCGGCCACCGTGACCACGGCGGTGAGGTCGCCGGTGATCCGGCGCAGCGCGGTGAGCGAGGCGGACAGGCCCATGCCGCCGCCGAGGGCGACGACCTTGGGCTGGGTGCCGCGACGGCGTGGCTTGGCACCACGCGCCACGACGGGCTTGCCGCTTTGGCCCTCGGGCGGCACGCGGCGCAGCCTGCTCAGCCGCAGAGCGGCACGTCCGGTCACTCGCGGCCCATGTCCCTGTGCACGACCACCGTCTCCACGCCCTGGGAGACGAGGCGGGCGGCGAGCTTCTCGGAGGTGGCGACCGAGCGGTGCTTGCCGCCGGTGCAGCCGACGGCGATGGTCACGTACCGCTTGCCCTCGCGGCGGTAGCCGGCCGCGATGAGCTGGAGCAGCTCGGCGTAGCGGTCGAGGAACTCCTTGGCACCCGGCTGGTTGAAGACGTACGCCGACACCTCCTCGTTGAGGCCGGTGAAGGGCCGCAGCTCCGGAACCCAGTGCGGGTTGGGCAGGAAGCGCATGTCCACCACCAGGTCGGCGTCGACCGGGAGGCCGTACTTGAAGCCGAAGGACATCACGGTGGCCCGCAGCTCGGGCTCCTCCTCGCCGGCGAACTGGGCGTCCATCTTGGCGCGCAGCTCGTGCACGTTCAGGCTGGAGGTGTCGATCACCAGGTCGGCGTCGCCGCGCAGCTCGCGCAGCAGTTCGCGCTCGGCGTCGATGCCGTCGACGATGCGGCCGTCGCCCTGGAGGGGGTGCGGGCGGCGGACCGACTCGAAGCGGCGCACCAGGGCCTCGTCGGAGGACTCCAGGAAGACGATCCGCCGGGTGACGTGCTTGGACGCCAGGTCGGCGAGCGACTCGCGGAGGTTGTCGAAGAAGCGGCGGCCCCGTACGTCGACGACGACCGCGATCCTGGCCACGTTGCCCTGGGAGCGGGCGCCGAGCTCCACCATGGTGGGGATCAGCGCGGGCGGCAGGTTGTCGACGACGAACCAGCCGAGGTCCTCCAGACACTTGGCGGCCGTCGACCGTCCGGCGCCGGACATCCCCGAGATGATCACCAGCTCGGGGATGGCGGTCTCGGGCACCGCGGCCGTGTCCATCGTCGTGCTCTCCTGTGCGCTGTCGGCGGTGTCCGCCCCGCCGTCGGGCCGCGGCCCGTTCTCCTGACCGTCGCCGGTCTGCGGTTCGTTCTCCTGACCGTCGCCGGTCCGCGGTTCGTGTTCCTGGCTTTCGTTCTCGGTCATGTCTCCTGCCCCCGTCGCTTGTCCGAGGCGCCCGCGGTCACGGGCTCCTCCGGGGAGTCCGCCGTCGTTTCGGGCACCCCGTCTTCCTCGTCTTCCATGATCTCTCCAGTCGCCGTGTTCACGGCGGGAGCGGCCGGGGCCGCCTGGGCGAGGGCCACGGCGATCGTCTCGGCCGTTTTACGGCCTATGCCGGGAACCTCGCAGATCTGCTCGATTGTCGCGGATCGCAGCCTCTTCACCGAACCGAAGTGCTTGATCAGCGCCTGTTTGCGTGACTCGCCCAGCCCCGGCACGTCGTCCAGCGGGCCCGCCCGGAAGCGCTTGGCCCGCTTGGCGCGCTGGTAGGTGATCGCGAAGCGGTGCGCCTCGTCGCGCACCCGCTGGAGCAGGTACAGCCCCTCGCTGGTGCGGGGCAGGACCACCGGGTTGTCGTCGTCCGGCAGCCACACCTCCTCCAGCCGCTTGGCGAGGCCGCACACCGCGATGTCGTCGATGCCGAGCTCGTCGAGCGCCTTCTTGGCCGCCGCGACCTGCGGCTGGCCGCCGTCGACGACGACGAGCTGCGGGGGGTAGGCGAAGCGCTTGGGGCGCCCGTCGTCCTCGGTGAGCGCGGTCTCGCCGTCCGCCCACTCCCCCGTCTTCTCCTTCTCGGCGATGTAGCGCCTGAAGCGGCGGGTGATCACCTCGTGCATGGACCGGACGTCGTCCTGGCCCTCGAAGCCCTTGATCTGGAAGCGCCGGTACTCGCTCTTGCGCGCGAGCCCGTCCTCGAAGACGACCATCGAGGCCACCACGTCGTCGCCCTGGAGGTGCGAGATGTCGTAGCACTCGATGCGCAGGGGCGCGCTGTCCAGGTCGAGGGCCTCGGCGATCTCCTCCAGGGCGCGCGAGCGGGTGGTCAGGTCGGAGGCGCGCTTGGTCTTGTGCAGGACGAGGGACTGCTGGGCGTTGCGCCGCACCGTCTCCATGAGCGCCTTCTTGTCGCCGCGCTGCGGGATGCGCAGCGAGACGTTGGCTCCGCGGCGCTCGGTGAGCCATTCCTGGACGGGCTCCGTCGGCTCCGGGAGGGCCGGGACGAGCACCTCCTTGGGGACGGAGTCGCCCGTCTCCTCGCCGTAGAGCTGCTGGATCGCGTGTTCGACGAGGTCACCGGTGGTGACGGCCTCCACCTTGTCCGTGACCCAGCCACGCTGGCCGCGCACGCGTCCGCCGCGTACGTGGAAGATCTGGACGGCCGCCTCCAGCTCGTCCTCGGCGACGGCGATCAGGTCGGCGTCGGTCGCGTCGGCGAGCACGACCGCGCTCTTCTCCATGGCCTTTCTCAGCGCCCCGATGTCGTCGCGCAGGCGGCCCGCCCGCTCGTACTCCATCGCTTCGGAGGCTTCCGCCATCTGCGTTTCGAGACGGCGGATGTACGTCCCCGTACGTCCTGCCATGAAGTCGCAGAACTCCTCGGCCAGGTCCCGGTGCTCGTCCTCGGAGACCCGCCCGACGCAGGGGGCGGAGCACTTGCCGATGTAGCCGAGGAGGCAGGGGCGGCCGGTGCGGACGGCGTTCTTGAAGACGCCGGCGGAGCAGGTGCGCACGGGGAAGACGCGCAGCAGCAGGTCCACGGTGTCGCGGATCGCCCAGGCGTGTCCGTAGGGGCCGAAGTAGCGAACGCCCTTGCGTTTGTGGCCGCGCATCACCTGGACGCGCGGGAACTCCTCGTTCATGGTCACCGCGAGGTAGGGATAGCTCTTGTCGTCGCGGTACTTGACGTTGAACCTGGGGTCGAACTCCTTGATCCAGGAGTACTCCAGCTGAAGTGCCTCGACCTCCGTGGACACCACCGTCCACTCCACCGACGCGGCGGTGGTGACCATGGTGCGGGTGCGCGGGTGGAGGCTCGCCAGGTCCTGGAAGTAGTTGGCCAGGCGCTGACGCAGGCTTTTCGCCTTCCCGACGTAGATCACCCGGCGGTGCTCGTCGCGGAATTTGTACACCCCGGGAGAGTCCGGGATCTGTCCCGGCTTGGGGCGGTAGCTGGAGGGGTCGGCCATGTCTCACACCCTACTGGCGAGGGCTGACAGCGCGGCGGCGTCCCGGCCCCGCCTGTGGACGGATCGAGCCGAGGGCCCGGTGATCGTCGGCGATCCACGAAAAGCGCGTTCTGTCCACGCTTGCGCGATCGGGCCTCTCGATGGCCTCGCGCCCCGTGACGTCGGCCTCGGAGCCGTCCCCGGCCGATCCGGCCGAGCGAGCGAGGGCGGCGAGACGTAAGGGGCGTGCGAGGTTCATGCGACTGGCGGGGCGGGAAAGTCAGCGAGATTTCATGGGCCGCCGAGGTTTGAGTTGCGCGTCAAGTGTTGTCGCGGCTTGGTCAACACGCTTCAATGCGGTGGAACTTGAGGCCGCGAACGGCCGCACGCGCGGGTGGGCGGACCCCGCGCGCCGAGCCGGCGGCCTTACCGCACGAGCGGCCTGACCAGCCGTTGTGAGCATTCACAGAAAGGCCCCTGTATGCGGCACGGCACACAGCACGCGGACCTCGCCACGGCGGAACTGGAGACGGCCCTGCGGGGCGGGCCCTTCCACATCGCGCTGCGCGCCGCGATCGCCGCCCGCGGGCTGCCCCTCCAGCGCGTACAGCACCACCTGTCGCGGTACGGGGTCAAGGTCGGGGTGACCAGCCTGAGTTACTGGCAGCAGGGCGCCCGGCGCCCGCAGCGCCCCGAGTCCCTGCGTGCCGTCCGGGCCCTGGAGGAGATCCTGCAGCTCCCGGACGAGTCGCTGATCCGGCTGCTCGTCAAGGCCGACGAGCCCTCCCCCGCGGATCGGACAGCGGGCCGTTCGTACCGCTCCCTCGTGGAGGCCTCCGGCGTCCTGGAGCGGCTCCTGGGCGAGCTGGAGTCACCCCTCGACAGCGGCCTGCACACCCTCGGTCATCACGAGTGCGTGCGCATCGGCGCACAGCGCGAACTGGTGGGCCGCGAGTCGCACCACATAGTGCGCGCACACCAGGAGGGCGTGGACCGCTACATGGCCGTCCACCACGGCGACCCGGGATGCGCTCCGGAACGGATGGCGGTGCGCGCTCTGGAGAACTGCCGCACGGGACGGGTGCGTTGGCACCAGGAGACCGGAGTCCTCGTCGCCGAGCTGCTCTTCGACACCAGGCTGCGCGCGGGCGACACCCACCTCTTTCGCTACGCCTTCGACGACGGCACCGCCGGGGCGTCCGGCGAGTACGCGCGCGGATTCAGCTTCGCCGGCGGACAGTACGCCCTCCAGGTGCGGTTCACCGGGAAGACGCTGCCCGTGCGCTGCCACCGGTTCACCCAGCAGTCGACGGCGGCCCCGCGCGCCGGCCGCCAGGAACTGGCGCTGAGCCCTCACCACCGCTCGGTACACCTGGTCGAGCCGCGGGTTCGGTCGGGGATCCTGGGGATCGAGTGGGACTGGGGACAGCCGCTCACCTCGGGGAACCCGGAGGCGTAAACGCTTACGCAAGCGTTTACGCCGGGAACCCGATGGGATACGGTCCCGTGCGAAGAACGGCTCGGCCGAGCGGCTGAGGCACGGATTCACAGGTTCACCGGTTCACAGGTTCCGGGGACGGGAGCGCCATGGCGACGATGACCGACGTGGCCCGGCGGGCGGGCGTGTCCATCGCGACCGTCTCGCACGTACTCAACGACACGCGCCCCGTGCGGCCGGTCACCCGTCAGGCGGTGCTCGACGCGATGAACGCGCTCGGTTACACCACCAACACCCTCGCCCGTTCACTGGTCACCTCCCGCACGCACTCCATCGGCCTCGCCGTGTCGGCGATCAGCAACCCGTACTTCACGGAGATCCTCCAGGGCGTCGAGGCCGGAGCCCTGGAGCACGGCTACGGACTGCTCCTCGCCGATCCGCACGACGATCCCGTGCACGAGCGGAAAGTCGCCCAGCTGCTGCATGAGCGCCGCGTCGACGGCATGATCATCGCGCCCTCCGCGGACCCGGGCGCGCTGCTGGACTACCTCGGGAGGCACGACGTGCCGACCGTGTTCCTGGACCGGCTGATCGACGTGCCCACCAGGGCTCCCTCAGGGGCCGCGGCTCCCGCCCGCTTGGACAGCTCCCCGTTGGACAGCTCTCCCTTCGGCAACTCCCCCGGCGCCACTCCCCGATCCTCCTTCAGCTACGACCAGGTCTGCGCCGAGAACGCCGAGCCCATGGCGCGGCTGGTCACGCACCTTGCCGAGCTGGGCCACAGACGCGTCGGGCTGGTCGCCGGCCTGCCCGGTCTCAGCACCACGACCGAGCGGATCACCGGCTACCGCCACGGCCTGGCGCACGCCGGGCTCCCCTACGACGAGCGGCTCGTGGCGCAGGGCGACTCCCGGTCCGGTGCCGCCGAGCACGCGACCGGCGCGCTGCTGTCCCTCGCGGCGCCGCCCACCGCGCTGGTCACCGGCAACAACGCCATGACGATCGGCGCGCTGCGGGCGCTGCGCGAACGGGGCCTGTCCGTGCCGGACGACATGGCCCTGTGCTGCTTCGACGACTTCTCCTGGGCGGACCTGTTCACCCCCCGGCTGACCGCGATCTCCCAGCCCAGCAAGGAGATCGGCGCCCGGGCCCTCGGACTGCTCCTGGAACGGCTGGCGTCGCCCGGCCTTCCGGGCCGTACCGTCCGGTTGCCCTGCACCCTCGTCCACCGCAGCTCGTGCGGCTGCCCGGAGAAGAGGGAGGAGCCCGAGGACCCCGAGAAGTCCGGGAGACCCGGAAGCCCCGGGAGTGACGGGAGAGCCGGGATGCCCGGGAGAGACGGGAGGCCCGAGGGTTCCACGGCTCCCGGCCCGCCTGCCGACGCCAACGGCCCCATGGGCCCCCACAGTCACCAGAGAGGACCCGTGTCGTGATCGTCGTCGCAGGTGAGGCCCTGATCGATCTGGTGCCGCAGGGCGTGGGCGCGCTCATCGGGCTGCAACCGGCGCTCGGCGGCGGGCCCTACAACACCGCGGTCGCGCTGGGCCGCCTCGGCTCTCCGACGGCCTTCTGCTCCCGGGTGTCGGCCGACGCCTTCGGTGAGGCGCTCCTCGACGGGCTTCGCGGGGCCGGTGTCGACGTGTCCTCGGTCCAGCGTGGAGCGGAGCCGACGACCCTCGCCGTCGCCTCGATCGGCGCGGGCGGCTCGGCCTCGTACTCCTTCTACGTCGAGGGCACGGCGGACCGCCTCTTCACGGCACCGGCCCAGCTCCCGGACGCGACCAGGGCGGTGTCCTTCGGCACCTGTTCGCTCGTCCTGGAGCCGGGCGCGAGCGCGTACGAGGAGCTGATGCGGACCGTGGCCGCGCGGGGTGTGTTCACCGCCCTGGACCCGAACATCCGGGCCGGGCTGATTCCGGACGCGGACGCCTACCGGGCCCGGTTCAAGAGCTGGCTGCCGTCGGTGTCGCTGCTCAAGCTCTCCGAGGAGGACGCCCTGTGGCTCGGGGGCACCCCGCGTGAGTGGCTGGCGTCCGGTCCCGCGGCCGTGGTGATCACGCGGGGCGGCGACGGTCTGACGGCGTTCACCCGCGACGGCGCGGTGCACTCCGTACCCGGCGAGAAGGTCGAGGTCGTGGACACCATCGGCGCCGGCGACACGGTGAACGCGGCCCTGCTGCACGGCCTGGCCGCCCGCGACGCCCTGTCCGCGTCGGCCGTGGCGGACCTGGGCCCCGAGGGCTGGACCGAGCTGCTGCGTTTCGCGGCCCGCGCGGCGGCGATCACCTGCTCACGAGCGGGGGCGGAACCGCCGTACGCCTCCGAACTCGACGCGCCCTGAGACCTGGAAAGGCGCGGTCCGGCCGGCCGCGCGAACGGACGGCGCCCCACGGGTAGTTCCCGTGGGGCGCCGTCTTCCGCCTGCTGGTCAGGCCTTGCGGGCCCGCGTGGTCTTCTTCGCGGGGGCTGCCTTCTTCGTGGCTGTCGTCTTCGCGGTCGTCGTCTTCGCGGTCGGGGCCGCCTTCTTGACCGCCGCGCCGTTGACCGCCCTGGTGGCCGTCTTCTTCGGGGTGGACTTGGCCGCCACCGTCTTCTTGGCCGCCGCCTTGCGCGGAGCCTTGACCGACGTCCCGTCGCTGATCCGGTCGGCGCCGAGGATCTCGCGCAGGAACTTGCCGGTGTGGCTGGCGGGAACCCCGGCGACCTCCTCCGGTGTGCCCTCGGCGATCACGAGACCGCCGCCGTTGCCGCCCTCGGGGCCCATGTCGACGACCCAGTCCGCGGTCTTGACGACGTCGAGGTTGTGCTCGATGACGATGACCGTGTTGCCCTTGTCGACCAGGCCGGACAGCACCGTGATGAGTTTGCTGATGTCCTCGAAGTGCAGACCGGTGGTCGGCTCGTCGAGGACGTACACCGTGCGTCCCGTCGACCGCTTCTGGAGTTCGGAGGCCAGCTTCACGCGCTGTGCCTCACCGCCGGAAAGGGTCGGCGCCGACTGGCCGAGCCGGACGTAGCCGAGGCCGACGTCGTTGAGCGTCCTGAGGTGGCGGGCGATCGCGGGGACGGCCTCGAAGAAGCCGAGCGCCTCCTCGATGGGCATGTCGAGGACCTCGGAGATGGACTTGCCCTTGTAGTGGACCTCCAGGGTCTCCCGGTTGTAGCGCGCCCCGTGGCAGACCTCGCAGGGGACGTACACGTCCGGCAGGAAGTTCATCTCGATCTTGATGGTGCCGTCGCCCGAGCAGTTCTCGCAGCGGCCGCCCTTGACGTTGAAGGAGAAGCGGCCGGGCAGATAGCCCCGCACCTTCGCCTCGGTGGTCTCGGCGAACAGCCTGCGGACGTGGTCGAAGACTCCGGTGTACGTCGCCGGGTTGGACCGGGGCGTACGGCCGATGGGCGACTGGTCGACGTGGACGACCTTGTCGACGAGGTCGTCGCCGTCCACGCGCGTGTGCCGCCCGGGGACGCTCCGCGCACCGTTGAGCTCGCGGGCCAGGTGCGTGTACAGGATGTCGTTGACGAGAGTCGACTTGCCCGAGCCCGACACGCCGGTGACGGCCGTCAGGACACCGAGCGGGAAGGAGACGTCGATGTCCTGGAGGTTGTTCTCCCTGGCGCCGTGCACGGTGAGCCTGCGGCCGGGGTCGACGGGACGGCGTACGTCCGGGAGGGGGATCTGCCTCTTGCCCGACAGGTACTGCCCGGTGATCGACTCGGTGTTGCTCAGCAGCTCCTTCAGGGAACCGCTGTGCACGACCTTGCCGCCGTGCTCTCCCGCGCCGGGGCCGATGTCGACGACCCAGTCGGCGACCTTGATGGTGTCCTCGTCGTGCTCGACGACGATGAGCGTGTTGCCCATGTCGCGCAGCCGGACCAGGGTCTCGATCAGCCGGTGGTTGTCGCGCTGGTGCAGGCCGATGGAGGGCTCGTCGAGGACGTACAGGACACCGACGAGTCCGGAGCCGATCTGGGTGGCCAGCCGGATGCGCTGGGCCTCGCCGCCGGAGAGCGTGCCTGCCGCGCGGTTCAGCGAGAGGTAGTCGAGGCCGACGTCGACCAGGAAGCGCAGCCGTTCGTTGACCTCCTTCAGGACGCGCTCGGCGATCTTCTTGTCGCGCGCGTTGAGCTTCAGCTTGCCCAGGAAGTCCGCGCAGTCGCTGATGGACATCGCGGAGACCTCGGCGATGGACCTCTCCATGACCGTGACCGCGAGCACGAGCGGCTTGAGACGCGTGCCCTCACAGGTGGGACAGGGCACCTCGCGCATATAGCCCTCGAAGCGCTCACGGCTCGCGTCGCTCTCCGCCTCGCTGTGCCGCCGCTTCACGAAGGGGACGGCGCCCTCGAACGCCGTCGTGTAGACCCGCTCGCGGCCGTACCGGTTGCGGTAGCGGACCTCGATCTGGGTCTTGTGGCCGTAGAGCAGGGCCTTCCTGGCGCGCTGCGGCAGACCGGCGAAGGGGATGTCGGTCCGGAACCCCAGCGCGTCGGCGAGGGCGCCGACGAGACGGCCGAAGTAGTCCTTGGTGTGGCCGTGCGACCACGGGTGGATGGCGCCCTCGTCGAGGGACTTGTCCTCGTCCGGGACGATCAGCTCGGGGTCGACCTCCATGCGCGTACCGATACCGGTGCACTCGGGGCAGGCGCCGAACGGCGAGTTGAAGGAGAAGGAGCGCGGCTCCAGCTCCTCGAAGGACAGGTCGTCGTACGGGCAGTAGAGGTGCTCCGAGTACATGCGCTCGCGCTCGGGGTCGTCGGCCGGGAGGTCGACGAAGTCGAGCACGACCATGCCGCCGGCCAGGCCGAGGGCGGTCTCCACGGAGTCGGTCAGGCGGCGCTTGGCACCGTCCTTCACCGTGAGGCGGTCGATGACCACCTCGATGGTGTGCTTCTCCTGCTTCTTCAGCGTGGGCGGCTCGGTGAGCTGGATCGTCTCGCCGTCGACCCGGGCCCTGCTGTATCCCTTGGTCTGGAGGTCGGCGAAGAGGTCGACGAACTCGCCCTTGCGCTCACGCACCAGCGGGGACAGGACCTGGAAACGGCTGCCTTCCGGCAGCTCCAGGACCTTGTCGACGATGGCCTGCGGCGACTGGCGCGTGATGGGCCGGCCGCACTCGGGACAGTGCGGCTTGCCGATGCGCGCGAAGAGCAGGCGCAGGTAGTCGTAGACCTCGGTGATGGTGCCGACCGTCGAGCGCGGGTTGCGCGAGGTCGACTTCTGGTCGATGGATACCGCCGGGGAGAGGCCCTCGATGAAGTCCACATCGGGCTTGTCCATCTGCCCGAGGAACTGCCGGGCGTACGAGGACAGCGACTCCACGTACCGGCGCTGCCCCTCGGCGAAGATCGTGTCGAAGGCGAGGGAGGACTTGCCCGACCCCGACAGGCCCGTGAAGACGATGAGCGAGTCGCGCGGGAGGTCGAGCGAGACATTCTTCAGATTGTGCTCGCGCGCTCCACGGACGATGAGACGGTCGGCCACGCCGGTCCGCACCTTTCTTGAGAGAAGTGACAGGGGCAGGGCCCCGTCTTTTTCAGACTAGGGGGAGCCACTGACAACGCCGGGTCGGTTTCCCTGGTTCACAACAATCCCGGGCCATCCAGCATGCCCGACGCCGCGCCCGAGCCTATAGCACGTGCATTCGATTAACGGGTGTGGTCGACCGTCTTCACCCGAACGTGTGGCGGAGCTATCGTCGTGCGCATGGATGATCACGTGCGTGACCTGGCGTCTGTACGGGAAGCGACCGAACGGCTGCTCACCGCAGCGGCCCGACTGGACAACGCTTCTGTGGCCGAGCCGACACGGCTTCCGGGCTGGAGCCGCGGTCATCTGCTCGCCCACATCGCCCGCAACGCGGACGCTCTCGCGAACGTCCTCGACGGACGTCCGATGTACGCCTCCGCGGAGAGCCGCGACGCCGACATCGAGCGGGACGCCGCCCGTCCTCTGGACACGCAGGTCACCGACGTGCGCGAGAGCTCGGCCCGCTTCCAGGAGGCCGGTGCCGTGCCCGCGGACTGGTCCCGCACGGTGGAGCTGCGCAACGGGGTCACCGACGCCGCGTCCCGGGTGCCCTTCCGGCGATGGGCCGAGGTCGAGCTGCACCACGTGGACCTGGGGATCGGGTACGAGCTGGAGGACCTCCCCGAGGAGTTCACCCGGCGCGAGATCGACTTCCTCGCGGAGCGTTTCCGGGGGCACTCCGCCGTGCCCGCGATCCTGCTCAAGGAGGAAGACGGCCGCGTGACCGCCTCCGGCCGGACGGAGGGTGCGCCCATCGCCGTCGCCGGCCGCCGGGCCGACCTGCTCGGCTGGCTCGCCGGGCGCCGCGACGGTACGGCGCTGACCACCGACGGCGGCCCGCTGCCCGCGCTCCCCCCGCTATAGGCTGCCGCCATGACGTACAGCGGAGCGGTGAAGGTCGGCGGCCCTGCCGACGTGCACGAGTTGCGGGACCTGATGATCTCCAAGGTCGCGGTGGGCCCGATGCACAACAACGCCTATCTGCTGCGCTGCCGGGCCACCGACGAGCAGCTCCTGATCGACGCGGCCAACGACGCCGCGACCCTGCTCACGCTGATCGGTGACGACGGCATCGCGTCCGTGGTCACCACCCACCAGCACGGCGACCACTGGCAGGCGCTCGCCGAGGTCGTGGCGGCGACCAGCGCCCGCACCTACGCGGGCCGGGACGACGCCGACGGCATCCCCGTACCGACCGACGTCGCGGTCCAGGACGGCGACACGATCCGGGTGGGGCGCGTGGAACTCACCGCACGCCACCTCGTGGGCCACACGCCGGGCTCGATCGCGCTCGTCTACGACGATCCGCACGGGCACCCTCACGTGTTCACCGGGGACTGCCTCTTCCCCGGCGGCGTGGGCAACACGCGCAAGGACCCGGCGGCGTTCGCCAGCCTCATCCACGACGTCGAGACGAAGATCTTCGCGACACTGCCTGACGAGACGTGGGTGTACCCGGGCCACGGCAACGACACGACGCTGGGCGCGGAGCGACCGCATCTGCCGGAGTGGCGTGCCCGGGGGTGGTGAACCCCCTTTCCGGGGGGGCGAAGCGTTGAGTTTCTGAGGGCTCGAAGCGTTGAGACACACCCCCCGCTGGGAGCAGCCCGCGCGGGATGACGGCTCGTGCTCGGAGGACGGGCCGCCGGCCTGTCGATTCCCGCCCTCCGTCGACGGCCCGGCAAGTGTCCCGGAGACACGTTCCGCGAGGGCTTCGGGCGCGTGTTCACGGGAATGCAACACCCGTTCCCAGTATGCGGACAGTTGTCCTCGTGACCTCGACAAACGGGACGCCGCACTGCCACTCTCCCGCCATGCCTCTCGCCCAACGCGCCCCGCGCCGCGCCGCGTCCGCCGCCACCGTCGCCCTGTTCGCCGTTGTCGCCGTGGGCTGCGCCCCGCAGCCCGAGGACGACGCGGCCGCCTCCCCCTCCGCGAACGCCTGCGAGCAGGGCGAGTTGGCCACCAAGACGTCCGGCAAGCTGACGATCGCGACCGACGAGCCCGCGTACGAACCCTGGTTCAAGGACGACAAGCCCGCGAACGGCGAGGGCTTCGAGTCGGCGGTCGCGTACGCCGTGGCGAAGCGGCTCGGGTACGCCGAGGGTGACGTGCTCTGGCAGAGCGTGCCCTTCAACAAGGCCTTCGCGCCCGGCGAGAAGACCTTCGACTTCGACATCAACCAGGTGTCGATCAGCGACGAGCGCAAGAAGGCCGTGGACTTCTCGTCCGGCTACTACGACGTACGCCAGGCCGTCATCGCGCTGAAGGACTCCGAGGCCGCGAAGGCGACGAGCGTCGCGGACCTCAAGGACGTGAAGCTGGGCGCCCAGGTCGGCACCACCAGCCTCGACTACATCAACGACGTGGTGAAGCCCGCCGAGGCGCCGGCCGCGTACGCGAAGAACGACCAGGCCAAGTCGGCGCTGAAGAACGGCCAGGTCGACGCCATCGTGGTCGACCTGCCGACCGCCTTCTACATCACCGCGGCCGAGGTGACGGACGCGAAAATCGTCGGGCAGTTCGAGAACGGCACCGGAACGCCCGAGCAGTTCGGGCTCGTCCTCGACAAGGGCAGCGCGCTGACCTCGTGCGTGACCGGCGCGGTGGATGCCCTGCGCGAGGACGGCACGCTGGCCGCGATCGAGAAGCAGTGGCTGTCCGACGCGGTCGACGCCCCGGTCCTCAAGTGACGGTCGTGAAGGACGAGTCCGGCGACGGCTCCAGCGACGGCTCGGGCTCGGGCTCCGGCTCCGGCTCCGGCTCCGGCTCCGGCTCCGGTGAGGGGAACACGCGCGAGGCGTACGTTCCCTCGCCGCGGCGGATCGAGCGGGAGCGTCACAAGCGCTCCCGCTCCCGCCGCGCGACGGCGATCGCCGCGCTCTCCACCCTGGTCACCGGCGTCGTGCTGTACCTCGTCGTCGTCAACGCGCCCGGCTGGCCGCGCACCAAGGAGACGTTCTTCAGCGCCGAGTACGCGCGAGAGGCGTTCCCCAAGGTCCTCGAAGGGCTGTGGCTCAACGTCCGGCTGCTGCTGGTCTGCGGTGTCGCGGTGCTCGTCCTCGGTCCGCTGATCGCGATCGCCCGCACCCTGCGCGGTCCGGTCTTCTTCCCCGTCCGGGCACTGGCCGCCGCGTACACCGACTTCTTCCGCGGGCTCCCGCTGATCATCAACCTGATGATCGTGGTTCTGGGTGTCCCCGCGCTGCGGCTCCAGGGCGTCACGGTGGACCCGATCCTCCTCGGAGGCACGGCGCTGACGCTCACGTACTCGGCCTACGTCGCCGAGGTGTTCCGCGCCGGCATCGAGTCCGTGCACCCCTCGCAACGCGCCGCCGCCCGCTCGCTCGGCCTCACCAACCGGCAGGCCCTGCGGTTCGTCGTCCTCCCCCAGGCCGTACGCCGCCAGGTGCCGCCCCTCCTCAACGACCTGGTGTCCCTCCAGAAGGACACCGGGCTCGTCTCGATCGGCGGCGCGGTCGACGCGGTGCGCGCGGCGGACATCATCGTGGGCCGCAGCCTCAACTACACGCCCTACATCGTCGCGGGACTGGTCTTCGTGGCGCTGACCATCCCGATGACCCGCCTCACCGACTGGGTCACGGCCCGGATGGACCGCAGGCGGGCACAGGGAGGAACCATATGAACGCCGCTCCCGTACTGCGTATGGAAGCCGTCCGCAAGACCTTCGGCGAGTCGGTCGTGCTGCGGGACGTGGACCTCGAAGTGGCCCCGCACACGGTGACCGCGCTGATCGGCGCCTCCGGTTCCGGCAAGTCCACCCTGCTCCGCTGCGCGAACCTCCTGGAGGAGATCGACGACGGCGCGATCTGGCTGGACGAGGAGGAGATCACCGACCCACGGGCCGACCAGGACGCGGTACGCCGCCGGATCGGCGTGGTCTTCCAGTCGTACAACCTCTTTCCGCACATGACCGTCCTGGAGAACATCACCCTCGCTCCGCGCCGGGTACACGGCGCGAGCCGCGCGGAAGCGGAGGCGCACGCACGTGAGCTGCTCGACCGGCTCGGACTCGGCGCCAAGGCGGGCGAGTATCCGGACCGGTTGAGCGGCGGCCAGCAGCAACGGGCCGCGATCGTCCGCGCGTTGGCCGTACGTCCCCGGCTGCTGCTCCTGGACGAGATCACCGCCGCCCTCGACCCGGAACTCGTCGGCGAGGTCCTCTCCGTCGTGCGGGACCTGAAGGGCGACGGCATGACCATGGTCCTCGCCACCCACGAGATGGGCTTCGCGCGCGAGGTCGCGGACCAGGTCTGCTTTCTGGACGGTGGCGTGGTCCTCGAACACGGCACGGCCGAGGAGGTCTTCGGGAACCCCCGGCAGGAACGGACCCAGCGCTTCCTGCGCCGCGTCGTGGAGGCGGGCCGGCTCTGACCTGGCCGCACGGCCCCGCACCCTCCGGCCTCCGCGTGCCCCGCACCGTCAGGCCTCCGCGTGCCCCGTCCCCGCGAGGGTTGCGACCCGCACCACCGCGAAGGCGTACCCCTGCACACCGCACCCGGCGATCACTCCGTCGGCGCGGAGCGAGACGTAGGAGTGGTGCCGGAACTCCTCGCGCTGGTGGATGTTGGAGATGTGGACCTCCACCACGGGGAGGCCGTCGCAGGTGTTGAGCGCGTCCAGGATCGCGACCGAGGTGTGCGAGTAGGCGGCCGGGTTGATCACGATCCCGGCGTGGCCGAGGCGCGCTTCGTGGATCCAGTCCACCAACTCACCCTCGTGGTTGGACTGGCGGAAGTCGACCGTGCCGCCGTGCCCGGCCGCCGCCTTGGCACACAGGGCCTCGACGTCGGCGAGCGTGTCCGAACCGTAGATCTCCGGCTGACGCTGTCCGAGGAGGTTCAGGTTGGGCCCGTTGAGGATCATGATCGGGGCGTTGGCGAGTGTGCGGGGCACAGTTCCTCCGGTCCTTCCAGGTATGCCGGCCCGTCGAGGACCGCTGCTCGGACCCGGTCTATCACGGTGCGCTCGGACGGCACCGCCCCCGACAACCCTTAGGCTCCCGCCATGACGACGCCCTCCTACCCTCTCAAACCCGCGCCGGGCGACCGGGCGGCGGTGATCTCGCCCTCCTCCGGACTCCCCGGGCTCCTCCCGCTGCCGTACGAACTGGGCCTGCGGAGGCTGCGCGAGGAGTACGGCCTCGAACCGGTCGAGTATCCGGCGACCCGCAAGATGGGCTCGACACCGCGGGAACGCGCCGACGACCTCCACGCCGCGTTCGCCGATCCGACGGTCAGGGTGGTCATCGCCTCCATCGGCGGCGACGACCAGATCACCGTCCTGCCGCTGCTGGACCGGGAGTTGATCCGCGCCAACCCGAAGCCGTTCTTCGGGTACAGCGACAACACGAACCTCCTCGCGTACCTGTGGAACACCGGGATCGTCGGCTACCACGGCGGATCGGTGATGTGTGAACTCGGCCGCCCCGGCGCCATGGACCCGCTGACCGCCGAGTCGCTGCGGGCCGCGCTGTTCACCTCCGGCGAGTACGAACTGAGGCCGGCCGGCCGTTGGCGTGACGTCGACCGCGACTGGGCGGACCCGGTGACGTTCGCGTCGGAGCCGAAGACCCGGCCCGGCTCCGGCTGGTCCTGGGTGAACGCCGACCAGGTGGTCAGGGGCCGCAGTTGGGGCGGGTGTGTCGAGATCGTCGCCGGACTGCTCATGGCGGACCGCGAGATCTCGCACGACCTCACGGTGTACGACGGCGGAGTGCTCTTCCTTGAGACGTCCGAGGAGATGCCGAGCGGCGAGGAGGTCTTCCGCGTCCTGCGGAACATGGGCGAGCGCGGGCTCCTCCAGCGCTTCTCCGCCCTGCTCATGGGCCGCCCCAAGACCTGGTCGTTCGAACACCCCAACAGCCCCGAGGAGAGCGCGCGTTACGCGTCCGAGCAGCGCGAGAGCGTGCTGCGCGCGCTGAAGGCGTACGCCCCCGGCCTGCTCACCGTCTTCGACGTGGACCTCGGACACACCGACCCCCAGGTGGTCGTTCCCTACGGGGGCACCATCAGCGTGGACGGCCCCGCCCGGCGCATCAAGGTCACCTACTGACACGGCACGAGCCACCGCACGCCCCCGTAACCGCCGGTCACTCTGGGTAGTTGACGCGGCATGCACGACGTACACACAGTCAAGAAACCCTCCATGCTCCGGCTCGCGACCGCCTCGCTGGCGGGGACGGCCATCGAGTTCTACGACTTCTTCGTCTACGGGACGGCCGCCGCACTGGTCCTCGGACCGCTGTTCTTCCCGACGTTCTCACCGCTGGCGGGGACGCTGGCGGCCTTCGCCACGTTCGGTGTCGGCTTCGTCGCCCGGCCGCTGGGCTCGGTGCTCTTCGGGCACCTCGGCGACCGGCGCGGGAGGCGGCCCGTCCTCATCGCCTCACTGCTGCTGACCGGGGCGGCGACCGTCGCCGTCGGCTGCGTACCGACGTACGGCACGATCGGGGTGGCCGCCCCCGTGCTCCTCCTGGTGCTGCGTTTCCTCCAGGGGCTCGGCCTGGGCGGGGAGTGGGGCGGGGCGGTGCTGCTGACCGCCGAGCACGCGCCGGCCGAGCGGCGCGGGCTGTGGTCGAGCTTCCCGCAGATCGGCCCCTCGCTCGGATTCGTGCTGGCCAACGGCGTGATGCTGGTGCTGTCGGCGACGCTCTCCGACGCCCAGTTCGCGGCCTGGGGCTGGCGGGTGCCGTTCTGGGCGGCGGGGGTACTCGCGGCGGCCGGGCTGTGGCTGCGCCGTTCGCTCGTGGAGAGCCCGCAGTTCCTGGAAATGGGGGACGACTACGCGCGCGTGCCGCTCGCCGAAGTGGTGCGCGACCACTGGCGGCTGGTGCTGCTGACGGCCGGCGGACTCGCGGTCGGGTACGCGGTGTTCTACGCGGTGACGACCTGGGCGCTCGCGTACGGCGTCGAACGGCTCGGGGTGAGCCGGACCGTCATGCTGGCCTGCATCATGGCGGCCGTGGTGGTCAAGGGTTCGCTGACGCCTCTGATGGCTCTGCTCGGCGACCGGTACGGAAGACGGCCCCTGTGTCTGGTGGGCTGCGCGAGCGCCGCGCTGTGGATGTTCCCGATGATCGCGCTGCTCTCGACCGGCGAACCCCTGCTGATGTTCCTCGGCTTCCTGGTGGCGCTGACCGCGTTCATCACGATGTTCGCCGTGATCGCCGCGTACCTGCCGGAGCTGTACGAACCCAGGGTGCGCTGCACCGGCGCGGCGGTGGGCTACAACCTGGGCGGGGTCCTCGGCGGCGCGCTCACCCCGATCGTGGCGACGGCGATGTCCCAGGGCGAGGGGACCCCCTGGGGCGTGGCCGCCTATCTGACGGCGATCGCGCTGCTCAGCCTGGGCTGCTTCGCGCTGCTGCCGGAGACCCGACCGGTGCCCCGGCTGGCCGTCGCACAGGCCACGGACTGACGGCCGGGCTGGGGATTGACGCCGGGCTATGGATTGACGGCCAGTTCCAGGTACGCGGCGAACAGGACCAGGTGGACGCCGCCCTGGAGCGGTGTGGCGCGTCCGGGGATCACCGTCAGGGAGCTGACCACCACCGTCAGCGCGAGCAGCACCATGTGGGTGGAACCGAGGCCGAGCACGAGCGGCCCGGAGAGCCAGACGGAGGCGAGCGCGACGGCGGGGATCGTGAGACCGATGCTGGCCATCGCCGAACCGAGGGCCAGGTTCAGGCTGGTCTGCACCCGGTCGCGGCGGGCCGAGCGCAGTGCGGCGATCGTCTCGGGGAGCAGCACGAGCAGCGCGATGATCACACCGACCACCGCGGCCGGCATCCCTGCCGCCTCGACGCCGGACTCGATGGTGGGCGACACGCCCTTGGCGAGGCCGACCACGCCGACGAGGGCCACGCCGAGCAGGGCCAGGCTGATTCCGGCCGTACGGGCGGACGGGGCGTCGGCGTGGTCGTCCGCGTCGATGACCTTGCCCTGCCGGGTGACCGGCAGGAAGTAGTCCCGGTGACGCACGGTCTGGGTCGTCACGAACAGGCCGTACAGGACCAGCGAGGCCAGTGCGGCGAAGGTGAGCTGGGCCGAGGAGAACTCCGGGCCCGGCTTGCTGGTGGTGAAGGTCGGGAGCACCAGGCTGAGCGTGGCCAGCGTCGCGACGGTGGCCAGCGCGGCGCCGGTGCCCTCGGCGTTGAAGACCGCCAGTCCGTGGCGCAGGGACGCGACGAGCAGGCACACGCCGACGATGCCGTTGCAGGTGATCATCACGGCCGCGAACACCGTGTCGCGGGCCAGCGTCGAGCTCTTATCACCGCCGTCCGCCATCAAGGTGACGATCAGGGCGACCTCGATGATCGTGACGGCGACGGCGAGGACGAGTGAACCGAAGGGTTCCCCGACCCGGTGCGCGATCACTTCGGCGTGGTGCACGGCGGCCAGCACCGCCCCGGCGAGAACCGCCGTCACCAGCGCGACGACCACCCCTGGCAGATCACGCCCCCAGGTGAGGGCCAACAGGATCAGTGCGATCACGGGCACGAGGGACGTCCATCGCGTCACGAGTGACCGGAACCGAATGATCATGCGGCGATCCTTTCAGGCGGGGTGGCGCCCCGCATTTCGGTGAAACGGTGCCCGCCACGGGGCCGACCGCGTTGCTGTCGTGTATGGCGTCTGGCCCCGGCAAACAACGGGAGCGGGGGGGGGGGGGGGGCGCGGGCCCGGGGGGGGGCGCGGTCCTGCTGTCCGAGGCCTCCTGGCGCTACGGCCTGCGGCTGGCCCTGTGCATC